>NZ_AFWE01000144.1 GCF_000222585.1 Vibrio scophthalmi LMG 19158
TTTTTTCCTTCGTTTCGCGGGTCACAACCCCCTTGCCTACGTTCGTAAAATCGCCATTTTGCTTGGCGATTTTTACGTCTATCTTCACCTGAACGCTGGTCGGGTTGGTAGACACCATCAATCAATACCGTCTCGGCGATGACTTTTACTTTGGTTTTTTCTCCCATCGTATTCCTCCTCGGCTTTTTGTTTAAGTATTATCGATATTTCAATACTTTGCCAAATTGGACTGATATCAATGTGGTTTATTAACCGAGTAGAAGAAGTACATTGCTCAATCGTCAGGCTATTAAGCCGCAATCACTACTGGGTGTCCTAGGCTTGGGTGAGTGATGATCGACACCTTGTGTTGATAAACTTGTTCAATGACAGTAGAACTCAGCGCTTTTTCGGGAATATCATCAGCAACGATAGAACCATTATTTAAGATCACGATACGATCGGCGTATTGGGCGGCTAAGTTCAAATCATGCAATACCGCAACGACGGTAGCGCCTTGTTGTGCCAATTTTTGTGCGAGCGCGAGTGTGCTGTGTTGATGATGGATATCCAAAGCTGAGGTCGGCTCATCAAGGAGTAAAATCTTGTTCTTACCACTTTGTTCAAGTTGCGTTAGAACTCGGGCGAGATGAATGCGCTGCTTTTCTCCGCCTGACAATGTTGGATAATCTCGGTTGGCTAAATGGATAACATCGGTCTGTTGCATATAACCATCAATCACACCATCTAGTTCCTCGCGTGACATCGACAGCCCCAGCCCTCCCAGTGCAACGACTTCACGCGCGCTAAAATTAAACGACAAAGAACTACTTTGCGGTAATACACCAAAGTGTTTTGCGAGTTGGTTTGAACGCCATTGTTCACGTGGCTGGCCGAATAATGCAAAATTACCTCGCGCGCTAATCTCCCCGGTAAGTGATTTCAGCAATGTACTTTTGCCAGTGCCATTAGGGCCAAGTAACGCGGTAAATTCACCTCGATTGAGAGACAGATTGATGTCATCTAGAATGGTTCGGCCACTTAAAGCGATGGATAAATTCTGTATGGCGACCGTCGTTTGTGCGCGATATTCGTCGATCGAATGGCCTTGAGCAGCTTGATGGGATGAAAACAGAGACAACATTATAAACGCCCCTTTTGTTTGATAAGCAACCAGATGAAAAAGGGGGCGCCCAGTAAAGCGGTCACAATACCTACGGGCATATCTAATGGGGCAACCACTGTGCGAGCGAGCATATCGGCGACTAAAAGTAACAAACCACCCATAAGCAAGGTTACAGGTAGTAGAGAACGAAAATTGGGTCCAATGAGCATTCGAGCTAGATGTGGCACAATTAACCCTATAAAGCCGATCATACCGGCTAGCGCAACGGTGACACCCACCCCTGCAGCGGCAAGAATGATTAAACGTCGTTTTAGTGATTGCACATTGATGCCCATATGGCGAGCTTCGGCTTCACCTAATAACATCGCATTGAGTTTATCTGCGTCGCGGTAGTAAACGATGAACAGTATCGCTAGAGTAATGAAGGCCAGCCATAGACCGCGAGGGTTCGCTCCCGCTAAAGACCCCATTGTCCATAATGACAGGTCACGTAATGCTTGATCGTCGGCAAAATAGTTAAGTAAACCTAAGGCCGCGCCTGCTAAGGCGGCGATCGCAACCCCTGCCAGTAACATCATGGTCACTGATGTGCCATTGGCACCAGTTCCCAAGCGATAGACGACAAAGGTAATCACCGTACCTCCAAGGCAGGCAAAGACGGGAACCGTACCAAATAATAGTAAAGTCGGATAATGGGTCGCGAGTTCACCAAACAGAACGATCGCGATTGCGGCACCAAGCGCGGCACCCGATGAGACACCGATAATTCCCGGATCCGCTAATGGATTGCGAAATAAACCCTGCATTACCGCGCCGCTAATCGCTAAAATGCCGCCAACGGCGATCGCGAGCAAAGTGCGAGGTAAACGCACTTGTTGCACGACCATAGTGATATGAGGCGGTAGATCAGCCTTGGTACTGGAAAAAAAGAGGTTAGGTAGCAGTGATTTAATGCTATCAAAAAAGCCAATATTCATCGGACCAACACTGATGGATGCGACCGTGGCAAAGTAAAGAGAAATCGCTGCGATAATACACAGTGATTTTGCGCTAAGTAGACGTGACGCTGTCATTGTGGAAACTGCCATTGTGAATCGTTACTGTGATTCTTTGGGGTGAAACTGATTGAACAGGTCATCAGCCAGTACCAAGCTCTCGATACCCAGCCCACCGATAATTGCGCTGCCATTTACGGCAATAATACGATCTTGGCTTCCAGCGGGGGTCGCTGCTAATAATGGAAACTCTTTTAAAATACCTTCTTTACCGCCCAATGCTTGCCATGCACGTTTGGTGACCAAAAGATAATCGGGTTGCATCTCTACCATTGCTTCTTGTGAGACAGGTTTGTATGAGCTCATCATGCTTTTGGCAGGGTTTTGCCCGCCAGCGAGCTTAACGATGACATCAATAGTGGTTTTATCACCAGCAATCGTTGCCGGACGTCCTTTGCTGAGCATCGCAAACAGAACTTTTGGTGCATCCGCAACATCTCGTTGCTGCATCGTATCGAGTTTTGACTGAATTGAAGCTTTTAGGTCTACCGCATTGTCTTGTGTGCCGGTAATCGCAGCGATTTTATCGATGCGATTAAAGAGATCTTGCTCAGTATCACCAGATTGAACGGTTTCGACATCAATTCCGCCATTTTTAAGCAGTGTTAACGTACTATCTGGCCCCATCTCATGCGAACCAATTAGGTGAGTTGGCGATAAGGCCATTAACCCTTCGGCAGAGAGTTGACGGTGATAACCGACCAGTGGCAGCTTCTCATCCTGGTTGTATTTTTTACTGGTTACGTCGAGTGCAACTAACTGCTCTTTTGCTCCTAAGGCAACGATAAGCTCAGTGATACTAGAGCCTGCGCTAATAATGCGATTCGTTTGCGCGGATTGAGACTCGGTGTGTTGTTGTGCCATTAGAGAGCTTGATGCTACCAATAGGCCAAAAGCAAAAGCGAGCTTTTTCATTAATGTTCTTCCATAACAATGTTTGTGGCGGAGATATGATTTGTTTGCATAAAAGCGAGTAAGTTAAGCATGGATTCGACGTTGGCTTTCTTATCCGCCGCAATGACAATCGCTTTATCGGGGGTTTCATTACGAGCTTTGAGTAGCGCCGCAGTAAACTGTTTCCAATCGTGAAATTCTGATCCATCGACAGCCCACTGATTCGCCGACTCAGAACGGTCATCTGAATAGAGAATCGCTACAGAGATCACCGGCTTGTCAGGTCGGGTCAGTGTGTTGCTTTCTTCTGTTTTAGGAATGTCGACATTGAGTGTTTGCACACTAACATTGGCAGTAAGTAACAGAAAAACCATCACAATAAAGATGATATCGAGCATCGGAGTTAAGTCGGGTTTAAATTCCTCATCGCTGAATTGGGAATGTGATTGAATCATCAAACCACCTCTTCAGTGGTAGGCGTGATAAAGATTTTTTGCTTAGCGCATTCTTGTTTATCACAGCAACTTTCTGCACAAGGGTCTACCGAGATACCTTCGATATGTAAATTGCTATGATTGAGCGTGTATTCAATTTTGGCTAAGGTTTTCTCCACCCACATACTGAGCAGTTGCGCTCCCATAATAGCGGGTAGGGCAATCAATAAACCCGCGGCGGTGGTGGTCATCGCAAGGCCGAGACCATCGGCTAGATTTGCCGGAGAAATTGCCCCTTGAGTTGAAGTGATACCTTTGAACATCTCCATTAACCCCAACACGGTACCAAGTAAACCGATGAGCGGGCTAATAACACCAATCATCGATAGCAAACGGATACCAGAGCGAAATTGCTGGCGTTTCTTAAATAGCCAAATACTGACCGCCTCTTCACGCAAAGGTTTAGTGAAGTGACGATGGTTAAGTAGCATACGCATGGATTGGAATGCGAGCTGGCGGCCACTTAATTTTTGCGTAATAAAACGATCCACTTCATCCGCATGATTGAAGTCGAGTTTATGCACCTGCTGCAAAATTTGTTTGGTGTAGGTTCGACCATTGAGCAGCATGTAGAAGGTTCGCTCAATTAAGATAACCAGAGTGAGAAATGACATGGTGATAAGTGGCCATGTCATGATACCGAGTTGGCTTTGAAGATGACTCAATGTTTGCATCATGATTTGTTGTACTACTGTAGTTTGAAATTAATCGGAATTTGCACACGATGAGCAATAGCTTGGCCTTGCTCTATTCGGCGTGAAAATTGCCATTGCTTGATGGTATTCAATGCTCGCTGATCCAGTATGGAGTGGCCGCTGGATGAGATAACTTTCTGCTTAACCTGTTTTCCTTCTCTATCGAGCCATACTTCAATCAATGTTTTCCCTTCGAGTCCTTTTTTACGTGCGAGCCTTGGATAAGAAACGGGAACAGGTTTGGCACTGAATTGCGGCTTACTTACGAGCATCGGTTCACGATTTTGTGCGGCGCTCTGGTGTGGATCGGCGTTCATTTCATCGGTTTGTTCGATGGTTTTTTTTGCGTTTTCTTGCGGCTTCAGTTTTGGTTTAGCTGGTGGCGGAATGTCTTGCTTAGTGACTGATTTTTCAATCTTCTTCACATTGGTTATTTGAGAATCTGACTTGCTCTTTGGCATAACCGTTTTCTGATGCTTTAGAGGAGCAGGTTTTGATGTCTCCGTTTTTGCAGGCTCTAGCGTAGGCTTTTTTGCCACGACAGGTTTAGGCTTGCTAGCGTTCGTCTTCAGCTTGTTTTGTTGCGGCTTTTCCGGCTCTGTTGGGCGTTCGAGTTCTTGTTGCTTGCTGATGTCATCAAGGTGACTTTTTGTTTGTTCAATGGGTTTGGCAGCCGCTTGGGCAAGCAGTTGAATCTGCACGGCATTGATACCTTGGTCTATGGATACCTGCAGAATTTTCTCTTGTGGAGCATATGACAACGCCACGCCTTGAATAAGACATGCAATCAATCCAGCAATGAAGTAGCGAAGCTTTGCCATGAGGAAACCCACAAACAATTGACGTAATAAAATGGTGTGAGAAAGCAAACCGACACCGAACAACGAGACCTATTATCCACTAAATAATAATGAGATCAAATATCATTTGCATTATCACTTGCGATCTATATTATGTCGAGAATAATTCTTATTTACAACTTTCTTTATAAGATTTCACCCACAAGTTTCACGTCGAACATGGCACGGCAGCAGGATGCATTTCTCCACTAAGTGAGTAAGCAATCTGAATGCTTTTGCTGACATTTCGTCAATTTGTGTGCAGTGAAATAGGTGCCATGAAGACGCTATGAATCCAATCGCCTCAGGAGCTTCCCCTATAGAGGTCGCTCGCTTAGATGTGCCTGCTACTGACGTAATTACGTTTGATAGTCATGATGAATCTATCGTTGGTCGGAATACTCCCGATCCACTTCGTTTTGCTTTTAGCGGTAAAACGGGCCCTCATGTTGGTGGGGGCTCAGTACCTGTAGCGCAAAGTAAAACACAAGATAGCGTTTTAGATGCGCTCAATACGCCAGCGATGAACAAAGCACGCTGTCTCTATATTCATATTCCTTTTTGTCGAGTTCGTTGTACCTACTGCAACTTTTTCCAGTACGCCTCGAGTGAGTCATTGATCGCCGAATACTTTGCTGCATTAACGTTAGAGATTGAGCGTAAATCTGCATTTGTTTGGACACAAAGCATGCCTTTTCAAGCCGTTTACGTCGGTGGTGGTACGCCAACGGATCTAAGTGCTGAGCAAATCAAACAGCTAGGCCAGATGATTCGCCAGTACTTCCCATTGACACCGGACTGTGAAATTACCTTAGAGGGCCGAGTGAACCGCTTTAGTGAGGCAAAGTTTGAGTCAGCGCTTGAAGGGGGATTTAACCGATTTTCTCTAGGTGTGCAGAGCTTTGATAGCAAGGTTCGTCGGGCGGCTAAACGTCTTGATGATGGCGACGTAGTCATTGAGACGTTACAAAAGATGGTGCGTTATAACGCTGCGCCTATCGTGATCGATTTGCTCTATGGTTTGCCATATCAGACGCTAGACATTTGGCAAAGTGATTTGCAGATGTATCTCGAAACAGGCGTTGATGGTGTCGATCTCTACCAATTACTTGAATTGCAAAACTTGCCAATGGCACGTTTGATCGAACAGGGGAAACTTCCTCAACCCGCCAATACGGCAACCAAAGCTGAAATGTACAAAATGGGAGCGGACTTTATGGCCCGTTTTCATCAACGTCGCTTGAGTGTGAACCATTGGGCTTCAACGAATCGTGAGCGAAGTATTTATAACAGCTTAGCGAAAACCAATGCGGAAGTATTGCCTATCGGTGCAGGTGCGGGTGGTAATTTCAATGGCATAAGTGCGATGCAGCACCGCGATATGAATGCATACATCGAGGCTATTCAACAGCAGCAGTTCCCTGTTGGTATGGCGTTTAAAAGTGACCCAAACAACGCTTCTCTGAACCAATTCAAAGCCGCATTTGACCTAGGAGTGTTGCTAAAACATGACTTTATCCCATGGTTTGAGCGATTGATGCCGCTATTTGAAGCTTGGCAGTTACGGGGACTTGTGACGATAACCGAACAGGCGGTTGCACTCACACAAGCTGGCCAATTTTGGTCGGTTAATTTGGCGACGAATCTCATTAAAGTTATCCAGAACGATCAAGCGAATCGCTTGGCTTTAGCTGGCTAACAACCGTTAGATAAATTCGAACCTAAGGAGAAAGCATGTACAGCACATGTTCAATGACAGAAGTAAAACAGAAAGTAACTGCAGCACTGGCTCTTGATGCCGCCACGCCAGTGTCTGAAATGTCTCAGCAACTTGCATTGAGCGAAGGCGCGATCACCTTTGCATTGCCAGAAGCGATGTTGACGCAGGTTGATGGACAGCATGCTCAAGCGATCTTAGAGCAATTGCCTGCTTGGGGAAACGTTACCACGATTGTCCACTCGTTTGGGTCAATATTTGAAACTAAAGCCCCATTTCCAAA
The DNA here is from genome assembly GCF_000222585.1 of Vibrio scophthalmi LMG 19158. GTDB lineage: Bacteria > Pseudomonadota > Gammaproteobacteria > Enterobacterales > Vibrionaceae > Vibrio > Vibrio scophthalmi. The sequence continues at coordinate 7,083 of NZ_AFWE01000144.1, forward strand.
AGGAAAGGAAGCCCATGGTTACTACAATCTTATGGGGAGAGAAGGTGAGTTGCATGGTCACTTGCGCCTCGACTTAGTTGCCCATATCGCGTTTGTTAGTAAGCCATTTCGTCGTATGGAAAGCCACTATATTGGTTTTTTCGATGCTGAGGGTAACTGCATTTTTAAAGTCTATGTTGGGCGTGACAAAAAGCGTCAACTACTCGTAGAACAAGTGATCGAATTTGGCAAAATGAAGGAGCAATTAAGCGCATGAGTTTAGAAAGTCAGCCAGAAAATAATCAAGCCCAAACCTCTCAAAGAGAAGAGGTACGTCGAGAGCGTCTACAAAATCGTTTAGAGCCAGAAGTACAAGAATTTAGAGATTCTCGCCAAACACTTCAGCTTGCAACGATCAGCCCAGAAGGCATTCCTAATGCCACTTACGCACCGTTCGCTTTTGATAGCCAAGCCTATTATATCTTGGTGAGTGATATCGCCTCTCATGGGCGTAATCTCAAAACCAATCGCAATGTCTCGATCATGATGGTGCAAGACGAGAGTGAAGCAAAACAGATCTATGCGCGTAAGCGTTTAACATTCGACACCACAGCAGAATTGGTTAAAAGACACTCACCCACTTGGCAACGCGGTGTTGCGGCTTTACAAGCTCGTTTTGGCGAGATCATCGACAACCTAAGCCAGCTTGGGGACTTTAATTTGTATCGTCTGACGCCAGAGTCGGGACGTTATGTAAAAGGATTCGGCCAGGCATTTGAAATTTCGGGTAATGATTTACTGGATTTTGTTCATCTCGCCGAAGGACACGTTCAAGCCGAAAAAGCCCGTACGGCATAATTGCGCCTTGCGGAACTCTCAGACTCCCTATTAATAATATTCTAAATCGAGGGAGTTTTTTAATCATTCTAAATGGATATATTGATGATAAAGCAAACTCAACTTGCGCTGTTAATCAGCGCTGTTTTATCTGCTCCAACATTGGCAGAAGAAGTCTACTCATTCGATGAAGTAGTGGTATCAGCGACACGTACAAACAACCAACTAGACGATGTTGCTGCCTCAGTATCTGTTATAACAGATACTGAGATTGAAAATGATATGGTTACAGGTCTTGATGACCTGTTCAAATATACTCCGGGTGTTACGGTGGAAACCAATGCTCGTCAAGGTGTGCAGGGCATTAATATCCGCGGTATTGAAGGAAACCGTATCAAAGTACTGGTTGATGGAGTATCACAAGGGAATCAATTTGATTCTGGTGGCACGTTTCTCAATTCATCAAGAGTTGAAGTGGATACAGATTTATTGAAATCTGTTGAAGTGGTTAAAGGTGCGGCTTCCTCATTGCAAGGTTCGGATGCAATTGGCGGTATCGTTGCTTTTGAAACCAAAGATCCTGCCGATTTCCTCCAAGGGCGAGATGTTGGTGGTCATGCGAAATTTAATTACTCCTCAGCGGATAGAACGTTTAGTGAATCTGTCGCTCTAGCGAACAAGGTCGGAGAATTAGAATCACTTGTGGCCTATACGCGACGAGATGGTAAAGAACTAGAAAACTTTGGCAGTCCGGAATCGTTGGATAGTGAAGCTAATGACTTATTGGTCAAGTTGCAATATCAACTTAATCAAGCCAACAGAATCGAGTTCAGTGGTAACTATATTCGCAATGAGAGTACAGGGCAGCAGACTTACGAGTCGAATCGTTACTCAAGCTACTCAAATGCATCGAGTAATGACACAACTAAACAATATCAACTTGGCATCAAACATATTTGGGGGAGCGATCTTGTAATCGCTGATGCGATTGAATGGCAATTGAGCTATCTCAATAAAGATGAAAGCGCGCTAACAAATCGAACGGTTGAACCTAACAATCCAGGGGCCATTCCTATCGCTCAAACCAAAGACTATATCTACAGTGATAAAGGTTACCAGTTTGATATTCAGTTAGATAAATTCCTTTCACTAGGTTCGACCGAACACTACATTGTTTATGGTATGTCTTACCAAGATAAAGACATAAAAAACATCAATAAAGAACGCAATAATCCAGGCGCAGATAAAGAAATTTTCTATATGCCGAGTGCCAGTGAAAGTCGCTATGGTCTGTTCGTTCAAGATGAAATTACCATGGGTGATTGGATTATTACTCCAGGATTACGCTTTGACTCATTTAACACCGATCCAGGTGATGCAACTGCCAACCCAAGCGGCAATGCCCAAAGTGATTACACCAAGTTTTCTGATTCAGCAGTGACGGGGCGCTTAGGGGCGATCTACAAATTAAACCAAGAACACCGAATTTTTGCTCAAGTGAGTCAAGGTTTCCGCGCTCCAGAATTTAAAGAGCTCTATTACTCTTTCGGTAACCCGAATCATGGTTATATCAATAAGCCAAATCCGGATTTGAAAGCTGAAGAAAGTATCTCGTACGAATTAGGTTGGAGACACAATAACGATATTTCACAGAGTGAAATTGCTGTTTTCTACAGTGATTACGATAACTTTATTGAATCTAAGCAAGTCTCTGGTGAAATGAGAAATCCAATGAATCCTGCAATCATTCAATACGTGAATGTCGAAGAGGCAGTGATTAAAGGCATTGAATTATCCAATCGTCTGTCGTGGGATGGTTTTATGCCTGTTGAAGGTTTCAGTTCGCGAGTTGCGGCCGCTTATACGGAAGGAAAAGATGGCGAAGGTAAACCTCTGAACGATGTCAATCCATGGAATGCCGTGATTGGATTGAATTATGATTCGATTAATCAGTGGGGAACTTCTTTAAACCTTAGTTATACCGCAGCGAAGAAAAAGAGTGATATCAATACTGACGAGTCCGATATTCTGCCTATCTCGAGCGCGACCGTGGTTGATTTAACCGCTTACTACAAGCCAATGGAGGATTTAACACTTCGAGCTGGTGTCTTCAACTTAACTGACGAAGAGTATTACAGCTGGAATGATGTTAAGGGTGAAACCGTTGTTGATAAAGATTTAACTCAAGCGAGCCGCAATTGGGCCGTTACGGTTAAGTATGATTTTTAGTCGATCTTAAGTCATTGTTTAGATACTTATTTTAAAGGGCACGTGGTGCCCTTTATTATTTATAATCGTTCTTATCCAACCCATATTTCTGCATCTTATCGTATAAGGTTTTGCGAGCCACCTGCAGTTGTTGCATCGTCTCATTGATGCGACCGGCATTGCTGGTTAGCGCTTGTTCGATAGCCAATTTTTCGAATTCTGCCACTTGGTCTGTTAGCGTTGGCGCATTTAATTCGGCAGAATTCACGTTATCCAGTTGGCCTAAGTTGCCTAGCAAAACGAATCGCTCCGCACTATTTCTTAGCTCTCTGACGTTACCCGGCCAGTCATGGCCAAGTAACGCTTGCAGATCTGCTTGCGGAATTGAGGCTGCGTCTTTGCCATAGCGGGCGGCGGCCACCAACAAAAAATGATGGAATAGGGCCGGAATATCCTCTTTTCGCCTGCGGAGTGGCGGCAGATCTAATGTCACTACGTTTAGACGATAATAGAGGTCTTGACGAAACTCCCCGCGCTCGGCAGCTAGTTTTAGGTCGACTTTCGTCGCGGCGATCACGCGAATATCAATCGGAATGAGCGAATTTGATCCCACTCGTTCGATGCTACGTTCTTGTAATACTCGCAATAAGCGAATTTGTGCCTGCATCGGCATGGACTCGATTTCATCTAAAAACAGCGTTCCGCCATTGGCATGTTCGAGTTTGCCGATACGAATGCTATCGGCTCCGGTAAATGCGCCTTTTTCGTGGCCATAAAGCTCACTTTCAATCAAATTTTCAGCCACCGCGCCGCAATTGATGGCAACGAAATTTTGCTCTCGACGTGCGCTTTGCTCATGAATTGAACGGGCAAACAGCTCTTTACCTGTGCCTGTCTCACCAAATAAAAGAATATCCGCTTGCGTATCAGCAATATGCGTAATGGTATCGCGGAGAGTGATCATCAATTGGCTATCACCGATGATACGAGGCCCTAAAGTCTGGCTTGCTTTGAGGTTACGTTTTAATGCTTGATTTTCGAGAGTCAGATTACGCTTATCGAGCGCTCGCCGAGTGGTATCGATGAGACGATCAACCGAAAAAGGTTTTTCGATAAAGTCGTAGGCGCCGTTACGCAGTGCTTTTACGGCCATCGCGATATCGCCATGACCGGTTATTAAGATCACCGGGACATCAGTATCTTGGTTAAGGATGGTTGAGAGTAGGTTTTCTCCAGAAATGCCTGGTAAACAAATATCGCTAATGACGACTTTTGGTAAGCCATCGGCTTTGATGGCCAATAACGCTTGCTCTGCATCGGCAAAAAAACGCGCAGAAATATTCTCCAGCTCGAAGCTTTGCTCGATGGCAATTCGGATATCGCTTTCGTCATCGATAAAAAAAACGTCGTCCATCATTCGTCCTTCATCGGTTGTGGGTTCGTTATATCAATGGTTTTCGCCGTGTGAGACGAAGCACTTTTACTCAGTAACAAGGTAAAACGCGCACCACCAAGTGGCGAAGAAGAGGAGGTGAGGTCCCCCTCCATGGCATGCATGATTTGTTGTGAGATAGACAGACCTAAGCCAAGACCATTCTTTTTGGTGGTGTAAAAGGGTTCAAACAGTTTCATTTTTGTTTTGTCATCAATGCCATCCCCATTGTCATCAATATGAACATGTACTTCAGTGTCTGTTGTTTCAATACTCAGTGCTATTTTGCGCTCGGCTTGTGTCTCTATGGCCTGAATGGCATTACTGACTAAATTAACCAGCACTTGTTCAAGCTGGATCGGGTTGACCTCAACCTTAATTGAATCATCAGCAAACTCGGTTGCTACCGTTATTTGTTTGGCTTTCAATTGAGGAGAAGTTAACGCCAGTGCTGCTTCAACCACAGGGATGAGATTTAATGTGTGCCGCTCTGCACTGTCAGATTTACGGGCGAAGGATTTGAGTTGCTCGCTAATTTTTGCCATCCGTATTGTCAGTGCTGAGATGCGGCTTAAATTGTCATCTGTTCGCTCAGTCTCGCCTTTCACTAAAAAGCGTCGACCGTTATCTGCAAAACTACGAATGGCCGCGAGTGGGTTATTGAGTTCATGGCTGATACTGGCCGACATCTGGCCTAACACCGCAAGTTTGGCAGCTTGAATTAGCTCATTTTGGGTTTGTCGTAATACCTGTTCGGTTTTTTCTCTTTCATGGTTTTCAGCATGCAACTCTGCGGTGCGTTCCATGACTAAAAACTCTAGTTTTTGTTTGGCTTCTAACTGTAACTGTTCAAACTGGCGCTTTCTTTGATTTTGCTGGTGGACGAGTTGTAAGGAGAGAATCGCAATGGTGAAAAACAGTGTCAGTACCAGTAAGAAGCTCAACGTAGGCCAAAGCACCGTTCGTTTTGGCGAGAGCACGCGAATGATGAGGTCGACATCTTTCAGTGCTCGGGACGACACAATATAATCGCCTTGCACTCCGCCTTTGGTTACGTCTTGAAATTCTGTTTGACCGAGGTTGAAATCACCTTGTAGGCCAAGTGAAGGGAGGGCAGAATCGAGATAGCGCCTAGATTGAACGATCTGTTGTTGGGTTTGCTGATCGATATCACTCAAGCTGTGAAATAGCCACTGAGGATTGCTCGACATAAAAATGATTTGATTGACGTCGGTGGCGACGAAGTAATTGTTCTCACTATTCCAGTTCCCTTCGATGGCGGTGAGATCCATTTTTATCACGATGACGCCAATGATTTCCGCTGCATAGACCACCGGATAACTGTAGTAATAACCACGTTGCCCAGAGGTGGATCCTAAAGCGAAATATTCACTGCTATCGCCCTGTATGGCCTGTGAGAAATACGGCCGCCATGCGAAATTACGTCCGATGAAACTGCGTGGTAAATTCCAGTTGCTGGCCGCTAAAGTTGTACCTTGGGCATCGAGTAAATAGCTATCGGCGGCATTAATCACTTGATTGACCTGGGCCAAGTAGCGATTGGTAATATCGATCTGTGCTGAGTTCTTCGGTTTGAGTAGGGCGGAAATAATTTCGTTATCTTGCGCGAGCAGCTGTGGCAAGTGGGCGTATTTATCCAGTTTGGTGTTAATGTGGCTAGCAAAGCGATCTAATTGTGCCTGATGTTGCTCAAGTTGGGCTTGATAGTTCAGGTTCCACACCCAACGACCTCCCAAGACTAGGCAGAGAAAAAACAGCACCAAAATGTAGAGATTCACGCGTCGAATAGCCAAGATGTAAAATCCTTATCAATCCTTTTAGCGTCAGCCTATCGGGTTTTGTTATCAAGGTGTTGTACCGCTTTGTGAAAATGGGCGATAAAACCGGACTTAGATCTCCTTTTATTACTCCAATTAAAAAAAACGCTAGTTTCTATTGAAAAACACATTAATGTCCCCATTTCTGTGTACATTGACTGCTTTATCGTTCGTTTTTGTAGCAGTTAAATGAGAATTTAGGATATTCCCTGAATGTTGGATGGGATCGGCTCGACAGCTATGGCCTAGGTCGTTAGAATGCTGCGTCTAAATTTATATCCTGAGACTAATCGGAGATACCTTTCGCTGGGTGCGCTGTGATGATAGCTGAAATGGCTTGAACGGCGATGAACAGAAAAGATATCGCTAATTAGTTCGATAGCGCGAATCAGTGTTGTCGATTCTCGAATCTAAATAGGTGCTCTTAGAGTACAAACAAGGATGCAGTTACCAAGCTTTGCTTCGGTAGCTCATACGCTCGGTTTAACCGAGCCAGTATTGAGGTTAATTTATAATGCAAGTTACTGTTGAAACGCTAGAAGGCCTAGAGCGCCGTCTAAACATTACTGTTCCAGCTGCAAACATCGAAGACGCTGTTACTGCTGAACTACGCAACATCGCTAAAAACCGTCGTTTCGATGGCTTCCGTAAAGGCAAAGTGCCAATGAAGATGGTTGCTCAGATGTACGGTAAAGCAGTACGTCAAGACGTGATGGGTGAAGTAATGCACCGTCATTTCATCGAAGCGATCGTTAAAGAAAAGATCAACCCAGCTGGTACTCCAACTTTTGCTCCTGTTGAGACAAAAGAAGGCGCTGATCTAGTATTCAACGCAACTTTCGAAGTGTACCCAGAGATCGCTCTTAAAGGTCTTGAAAACATCGCTGTAGAAAAACCACAAGCGGATGTACAAGATTCTGACGTTGAAGAAATGATCGACACGCTACGTAAGCAGCAAGCAACTTGGAAAGAAGTTGAAGAAGCAGCTGAAGAAGGCAAACGTGCATCAATCGATTTCGTTGGTTCTATCGACGGTGAAGTGTTCGAAGGCGGTAAAGCTGAGAACTTCCCACTAGAGATGGGCGCTGGTCGCATGATCCCTGGTTTTGAAGACGGTATCACTGGTAAAACAGCTGGTATGGAATTCGAAATCGATGTGACTTTCCCAGAAGATTACCACGCTGAAAACCTAAAAGGTAAAGCAGCTAAGTTTGCAATCAAAGTAAACAAAGTTGAAGCTCGTGAACTTCCAGAACTAAACGACGAATTCGTTGCTAAGTTCGGCGTAGTTGAAGGCGGCATTGACGCACTTAAAGCTGAAGTTCGTAAGAATATGGAACGCGAACTTAAGCAAGCTGTTAAGAACCGCATCAAACAGCAAGCAATCGACGGTCTAGTTAAAGAAAACGACATCGACGTACCTGCTGCGCTAATCGACCAAGAGATCCAAGTTCTTCGTCAACAAGCAGCTCAACGTTTCGGTGGTAACCCAGAAGCAGCAGCTCAACTGCCACGTGAATTGTTCGAAGAGCAAGCTAAACGTCGCGTAGTTGTAGGTCTTCTTCTAGGTGAAGTAATCAAGTCTGAAGAACTTAAAGCGGATGATGCTAAAGTGAAATCTCTAATCGAAGAGATGGCGACTGCTTACGAAGATCCAACTGAAGTTGTTGCTTACTACGAGCAAAACGAGCAAATGATGAACAACATGCGCAACATCGCTCTAGAAGAGCAAGCTATTGACGCAATCATCGCTAAAGCTCAGGTTACTGAAAAAGCAGTTGGCTTCAACGAGCTTATGAACCAACAGCCTGCTTAATAAGCAATATCTTGCGTAGAAAAGTTGACTAAGCATTAACTATTCTGCTAACAATGGTCCGTGTGATATTCATCATCCGGGCCATTTATTTTAGGGACATCAGAATATGAGCTACCAAGAACAAAATACTATCATGAACGCACTAGTGCCGATGGTGGTTGAACAAACTTCCCGTGGTGAACGTTCTTACGATATTTATTCTCGCTTGCTAAAAGAACGCATCATCTTCTTGACAGGTCAAGTGGAAGACAACATGGCGAACCTAGTGGTTGCCCAGTTGCTTTTCCTTGAATCTGAAAACCCAGATAAAGATATTTTCCTTTACATCAACTCTCCAGGTGGCAGCGTTACTGCAGGTATGGCTATTTACGATACCATGCAGTTCATCAAGCCAAATGTGAGCACGCTATGTACAGGTCAAGCTTGTTCTATGGGTGCATTCCTCCTTGCTGGTGGCGCGAAAGGTAAGCGTTTTGCTTTGCCTAACTCACGTGTCATGATTCACCAGCCACTAGGCGGATTCCAAGGCCAAGCGTCAGATATCCAAATTCACGCCCAAGAAATTCTATCTATCAAAGAAAAGCTGAACAACTTGCTTGCAGAGCACACTGGTCAGCCGATGGATATTATTGAGCGTGACACTGATCGTGATAACTTCATGTCAGCGGCGCAAGCGGCCGAATACGGTATTATCGATCAAGTGTTAACCCACCGCGGTTAATGAAACTTGCTTTGAGTCCAGTTTAGCTGAATTGAGCGGAGGTTCTGCTCAATTCTGAGGGGAAAGTTACCCCAAACTGTTATACACTCAAAGCGTATAGAGTTAAGGCTAAGAGGTTAGCGAATGACAGATAAAAGCAAAGAGAGCGGCAGTAAGCTGCTGTACTGCTCTTTCTGCGGCAAAAGCCAGCACGAAGTTCGCAAGTTAATCGCCGGTCCGTCAGTCTACGTTTGCGATGAATGTGTTGATCTATGTAACGACATTATTCGCGAAGAAGTCAAAGATGTGCTTCCTAAGAAACAATCTGAAGCGTTGCCTAAGCCACGCGAGATTCGTGAGCACCTCGATGATTATGTGATTGGCCAAGATTACGCTAAAAAAGTGCTAGCCGTAGCCGTTTACAACCACTACAAGCGTTTGCGTAATGGTGATACAACGAGCGAAGGTGTTGAGCTTGGTAAGAGTAACATTCTGCTTATCGGTCCAACCGGTAGTGGTAAAACACTGCTTGCAGAAACGTTGGCTCGCTTCCTAGATGTACCGTTTACTATGGCGGATGCTACTACCCTGACAGAAGCAGGTTACGTAGGTGAAGACGTAGAAAACATCATCCAGAAGTTACTTCAGAAATGTGATTACGACGTGGCGAAAGCAGAGCGTGGTATTGTTTACATTGATGAAATCGATAAGATCTCTCGTAAAGCTGAAAACCCATCAATCACGCGTGACGTGTCTGGTGAAGGTGTTCAACAAGCGCTACTAAAACTTATCGAAGGTACCGTTGCTTCAGTTCCACCACAAGGTGGCCGTAAGCACCCTCAACAAGAATTCCTTCAAGTTGATACATCGAAGATCCTCTTCATCTGTGGCGGCGCATTTGCTGGCCTAGATAAAGTCATTGATCAACGTGTTGCAACCGGTGCTGGTATCGGCTTTGGCGCAGAAGTGCGTTCAAAAGACGAAAACAAAACCGTTGGCGAACTGTTTAAGCAAGTTGAGCCTGAAGATTTGGTTAAATACGGTCTTATTCCTGAATTCATCGGTCGTCTACCAGTAACAACGACACTGACTGAATTGGATGAAGAAGCGTTAATCCAAATTCTTTGTGAGCCAAAGAACGCACTAACGAAACAGTACGCTGCGCTATTTGAACTTGAAGATTCTGAATTGGAATTCCGCGAAGATGCACTACGTGCTATTGCTAAAAAAGCGATGGATCGTAAAACAGGTGCTCGTGGTCTACGTTCAATTCTAGAAGCTGTATTGCTTGAGACCATGTATGAACTGCCTTCAATGGACAACGTAAGTAAAGTTGTGATTGATGAATCAGTAATCAATGGTGAGTCTGAACCACTGCTAATTTACAGCAACACAGACAGCCAAGCTGCTGGCGCGGAATCGTAATTTCGTCACTAGTTACAGCCAATAAAAAAGGAGGATATGAAATCCTCCTTTTTTTATTCCTCTATTGAATCCAATCAATTAGCCCCCATATATTTCTGATAAGACTAAGCGGAAGAGAGAATAATATGAACTTGGAACGTTCCGAACGTATCGAGATCCCCGTACTACCTCTACGAGACGTAGTAGTTTACCCGCACATGGTAATTCCTTTGTTTGTTGGCCGAGAGAAGTCGATTGCTTGCTTAGAGGCCGCGATGGAATCCAATAAGCAGGTAATGTTGGTGGCGCAAAAAGAAGCCGACACTGAAGAACCGACCAAAGACGATTTGTTCTCTGTCGGTACAGTGGCGACTATTCTACAGTTGCTAAAACTTCCAGATGGCACAGTTAAAGTGCTGGTTGAAGGTCAACAACGCGCCAAAATTCATCAGTTTATCGAAAACGAATTCTTCTTGGCAGACGCAGAATATCTGGTGACTAATGATCTGGATGAACGCGAACAAGAAGTCATTGTACGTAGTGCGATCAATCAATTTGAAGGCTTTATCAAGCTGAATAGCAAGATCCCGCCAGAAGTATTGACCTCATTAAACGGTATTGATGAAGCTGCTCGTCTCGCCGATACGATCGCCGCTCACATGCCGCTTAAATTAGTCGATAAGCAAAAAGTTCTTGAGATCCTTGATATCACTGAACGTCTTGAGTTCCTTATGGGCCAGATGGAATCAGAGATCGATATCCTGCAAGTTGAAAAGCGTATTCGCACTCGTGTGAAAAAGCAGATGGAAAAATCGCAGCGTGAGTACTATCTGAATGAGCAAATGAAAGCGATTCAGAAAGAGCTTGGCGAAGGCGAAGATGGCATTGATGAATTCGAAGTTCTGAAAAAGAAAATCGAAGAGTCAAAAATGCCGCAAGAAGCGCGCGAGAAAACCGAACAAGAACTGCAAAAATTAAAAATGATGTCGCCAATGTCAGCAGAAGCGACCGTGGTTCGTGGCTACATTGATTGGATGATCGGTGTGCCATGGTCTAAACGCACTAAGGTTAAAAAGAACCTTGCCAAAGCGGAAGAGATCTTAAATGAAGATCACTACGGCTTAGAGCGCGTGAAAGAACGTATTCTTGAGTACTTGGCGGTACAAAACCGAATCAACAAACTTAAAGGCCCAATCTTATGTTTGGTTGGTCCTCCAGGTGTGGGTAAAACGTCACTCGGTCGCTCAATTGCTTCGGCAACGGGTCGTCAATACGTCCGTATGGCGCTGGGTGGGGTTCGTGACGAAGCGGAAATTCGTGGTCACCGTCGTACTTACATTGGCTCTATGCCAGGCAAACTGATTCAGAAAATGTCGAAAGTTGGCGTGAAAAACCCACTGTTCCTATTGGACGAAATCGACAAAATGTCATCAGACATGCGTGGCGATCCATCATCAGCACTACTTGAAGTACTTGATCCTGAACAAAATAATGCGTTCAACGATCATTACCTAGAAGTGGATTATGATTTGTCAGATGTGATGTTCGTTGCAACATCAAACTCGATGAACATTCCTGGGCCGCTATTGGACCGTATGGAAGTGATTCGTCTATCGGGTTACACCGAAGATGAGAAGCTAAACATCGCGAAAAGTCACCTGTTGGATAAGCAGGTAAAACGCAATGGTTTGAAGCCTAACGAAATCACCATCGAAGATTCTGCGATCATCGGCATTATCCGTTACTACACACGTGAAGCGGGTGTACGTAGTTTAGAGCGCGAAATCTCGAAGATTTGCCGTAAAGCAGTGAAGAACATCTTGCTTAACAGCGAACTGAAGTCGGTGACTGTCTCAATTGATAACTTGAAAGAGTACTTGGGCGTGCAACGTTTTGACTTCGGCAAAGCGGATGACAGCAACCGTATTGGTCAAGTCACGGGTCTTGCATGGACAGAAGTCGGTGGCGATTTGCTGACGATTGAAACTGAATCTATGCCGGGCAAAGGCAAGTTAACTCAAACGGGTTCACTTGGCGAAGTGATGCAAGAGTCGATTCAAGCGGCGATGACGGTGGTCCGTACTCGTGCGGAAAAACTGGGTATTAACTCAGACTTCTACGAGAAGCGTGACATCCACGTGCACGTTCCTGAAGGTGCAACGCCAAAAGATGGTCCAAGTGCGGGTATCGCAATGTGTACCGCATTGGTTTCTAGCCTAACGGGTAACCCTGTAAAAGCAGAAGTGGCGATGACAGGTGAAATTACCCTGCGTGGTGAAGTTTTACCGATCGGTGGTTTGAAGGAAAAACTGCTTGCTGCGCACCGTGGCGGCATCAAAACCGTGCTGATCCCGAAAGACAACGAACGTGATTTGGAAGAGATTCCTGAGAACGTGATCGCAGACTTGAAAGTCATTCCAGTACAGTGGATTGATGAGGTTCTGAGCGTTGCTTTGGAAAGAGATCCATCCGGTGTTGAGTTCACTACTGAAAAATAGTGATGTGCAGCAAAAATAAGTAAAAGATTACGCTGATTAGCTGAAAAATGCTTGTCAGCGTTTTTTTTGGAAGCTAACTTTAGCCACTGTAGCTTGAACCCTTGATAGATAAGGGGTAGAGCTGAATTTGAAACTAAATGGAACGAATAGCCGTCTTACAAAATAATAACAGACGGCCCAAAGGGGAAATACCGTGAACAAAACTCAATTAGTAGAAAAAATCGCAGAAAACTCAGACCTATCTAAAGCAGCAGCTGGCCGTGCCCTAGACGCATTCATCGAGGCGGTAAGCGGTACTCTACAATCAGGCGACCAAGTTGCTCTAGTTGGCTTTGGTACTTTCAGCGTTCGTACTCGTGCAGCTCGCACAGGTCGTAACCCTAAGACTGGCGCAGAAATCCAAATCGCTGAAGCGAAAGTACCTTCTTTCAAAGCTGGTAAAGCACTAAAAGATTCTTGCAACTAATCTAAACAAGCTACGCGTCAGTAGTTTGTTAGAACCGTTTTAATTTATGCGCATCCTACTGATGCGCATTTCTTTTTCTGATATCATCTCGCTACCGAAATTATTTTAAATAGAAGCCGTGTTGTCTCATGCCGAGACGATAACGGATCATTCGCGGAGAGTAACAATAGTATGATGGATCGATTACGCGAAGGCGTGAATAGCATCGCGGTTAAAATTATCCTAAGCCTGATTATCCTGTCTTTCGTATTTGCGGGAGTAGGTAGCTACATCGTTGGTGGTACTAACAACGTTGCGGCTAAAGTTGGGAATGTCGAAATCAGTCGTGGTGATTTCGAACAGGCTTACCAAAACGAACGTAATCGTATGCAAGCTCAGCTTGGTGATTATTTCTCAAACTTACTGGCTGATCCAAGCTACGTAGAATCTTTCCGCCAATCTGTTCTTGACCGTATGGTGAATGATGCCTTGTTAGAGCAACACGCTCAAACACTAGGTCTACGAGTGGGTGATGCACAGGTTCGTGCGCTATTGCTATCAATGCCACAATTCCAAGTTGAAGGTGTCTTCAACCAAGAAGTGTACCAATCAGCACTACGTCGTGCAGGCTTTAGCCCTGAGAGCTTTGCTCAATACCTACGTCGTGATCTCGTACGTAACCAGTTAGTGACGGCAGTCCAAGCGAGTGATTTTTCTCTTCCAGGTGAAGTGAACGCGCAAAGCGAACTGCTGATGCAAACACGTGAAGTGAAAACCATCAACCTAGCGTTGGCGGATTTCGCACAAAAAGTGCAACTGACTGACGAAGAAATTGCCGAATACTACAAGCAAAATCCAGAGCGCTACACTCGTCCAGAACAAGTGAAGGTTGCCTACATTGAGTTGTCTGCAGAAGCGCTAAAACAAAACATTCAGATTGATGATGCTGACGTACAAGCGTACTACCAAGCGCATCTTGATAAATACTCATCTGAAGAGCAGCGTGAAGTAAGCCACATCCTTGTTCAAGGTGACGACGAAGCGAAAGCGCAAGCGATTCTAGATGAATTGAATGCTGGTGCTGATTTCGCAACGCTTGCTGAAGAAAAATCAGAAGATGTTGGCAGTGCAGAAGAAGGGGGTTCACTTGGCTTTATCGAACGTGACACCATGGATCCTGCCTTTGAAGAAGCCGCTTTCGCGCTTAAAAATCCAGGCGACATCTCTGGCTTAGTGAAATCGAACTTTGGTTACCACATCATCAAGCTTGATGCGTTGAAAGATTCAGTGGCGAAGCCATTGGCTGAAGTTGCGGCAACCATCAAACAAGAAATGCGTGATCAGCAAGCGATCGACCAGTACTACGAGTTGCAAAGCGAACTTGAAAAAGTCGCTTTTGAATACCCAGATTCACTGGACGATGCCGCTGAAGCGGTTAACGCGAAGATCGAAACGACAGACTTTATTTCTCAAGTGGATGCGCCAGAAATCCTAAAATCACCAGCAGTGATTCAAGCGATTCTTAGCCCAGAAGTGAAAGAAGATGGTTTGAACTCTGAAGTGATCGAAATTGCACCAGAGCACGTTATCGTGGTTCGTGTTGAAGATGCACGTGATGAGACCGTTTTACCGCTTGAAGCTGTACGTGATCAAGTTGTCGCGCAACTATCAAAAGTGAAAGGTGAACAGAACGCGATTGAGTTGGCTAAGACAGTGGTTGCTGAGCTAAAAGCGGGCAATCAAGCAGTATTGGCTGAGAACGGCTTAGCGTTTGGTGATATTGAAAACATCGACCGTGGTTCACACCTTGCTGACGTTGTGTTCGCGATGGCGAAACCTGCGGAAGGCAAAGTTGAATATGCACAAGCAAAAGTCTTCAATGGCGATGTTGCTATTGTTGAGTTGCTGTCGGTTTCAGATATGTTTACCACGCAATACAACGACCAAATCGCTGAACAGATGGTACAAATGAATGCACAACAAGACCTAAGTGGTTTGATTAGCATTCTGCGTAAAACGACGGATATCGAATACTTTGCTGTGACTCAATAAGTCTTATCAATGTAAATGATATAAATATTAAAACGGGTTGCTTTGGCAGCCCGTTTTGTTTCTCACTATTGCAATCAACAAATGCTTCTGAACTGATTATGCTGGCTATTCCACCACTATGAACATAAGGAATTGTCATGAATATCAAAGCGCTTGTTCTTTCTGTTGTACTCACTTTTTCGCTTCCTTTTACTGCCGTTTTGGCAGAACAACAACCAGATTCTCCACCTGAAAACCCAAAATATGATGGCATTGAAATTGTCGTTAACGTTAATCAAGCATCGGCACAAGAAATAGCGGATTTGCTCAAGGGCATCGGCTTAACTAAAGCGCAGGCGATTGTCGATTATCGTGACCAACAAGGGCCATTTAAGCGAATTGAAGATCTGGCGAAAGTAAGCGGAGTGGGTGAGGCTACTGTGGCCAAAAATGTTGGCCGGATTGAACTGTAAAGTGGCGAGTTGAAACGGCACTGACTGCTGAGGTGTTCATCGTTCGGTGACGATGACCTCTGCGGTTATCACGGCTTAGGCCACGTTTTAGCAATCTATCAATCCAGATTGCCAGCAAAATGCCCAAGGGATAACCAATTTCCCTTGGGTTTTTCTTTTCTCTTTAAATGACCAACTAATTAGCTAAAACTTCCCTAGAACCTAGCGGCAAATAGCACTATAATTTCTCGCCGAAAGCCATAGCAGCATTGCAGTGGCGCAAACAACTTGGAGTAATTCATGTCCTCTCATACGCCGGTTATCACCGTTGATGGACCAAGTGGTGCGGGTAAAGGCACGCTTTGTATGCAACTCGCTAACAAGCTAGAGTTTCATTTGCTAGATTCTGGTGCTATTTATCGCGTACTTGCTTTAGCCGCAATTCACCACGGTGTTGATCTTGAAACTGAAGATTCACTGGTTGCATTGGCAACGCACTTAGATGTGCAGTTTATTGCTGAAGGCGAATTGGTTAAGGTCATCCTTGAAGGCGAAGATGTCTCGGGTGAGCTGCGTAAAGAGCAAACGGGCATGGCGGCATCTAAGGTTGCTGCGCTACCTCGAGTGCGAGAAGCATTGCTACGTCGTCAGCGTGCGTTCGCTGATGGCAAAGGCCTAGTGGCCGATGGTCGTGACATGGGTACAGTGGTCTTTCCTCAAGCTGAAGTGAAAATCTTCCTCGATGCAAGTGCCGATGAACGTGCTCAGCGCCGTCTTAAACAGTTGCAAGAGAAAGGGTTAGATGTTAACTTTGCTGACCTTTTAAGCGAGATCCAAGAGCGTGACGATCGTGATCGTAATCGCCCAGTGGCGCCGTTGCGCCCTGCAGAGGATGCGCTTGTGCTGGACTCTACGTCGATGGGTATCGACGAAGTGGTCGAAAAAGCACTACAATATATCGAATCTAAACTGACTGCGTAATTCGCGGGGTCAGCTCAGAGCGTCGGCCGCAAGGATGATGGCTGGCGAATTTAATAACCCCATGCGGTAGGATACCCGTGGACGTTTAATTTATTGAAGATCAAATAAATGACTGAATCTTTTGCTCAACTCTTTGAAGAGTTTCTGAACGAAACTGAATTCCAACAAGGCAGCATCGTTAAAGGTACTGTAGTAGCTATCGAGAACGGTTTCGTTCTTGTTGACGCTGGTCTTAAGTCTGAATCTGCTATCCCAGCAGAGCAATTCAAGAACGCTGCTGGCGAACTTGAAGTTGCTGTTGGCGACGAAGTAGACGTAGCTCTAGACGCTGTTGAAGATGGTTTCGGTGAAACTCAACTTTCTCGTGAGAAAGCGAAACGTCACGAAGCTTGGATCGTTCTTGAGAAAGCTTACGAAGAAGCTGAAACTGTTGTTGGTATCATCAACGGTAAAGTTAAAGGCGGTTTCACTGTTGAACTAAACGGTATCCGTGCTTTCCTTCCAGGTTCTCTAGTAGACGTACGTCCTATCCGTGACACTGCTCACCTTGAAAACAAAGAGCTAGAGTTCAAAGTTATCAAGCTTGACCAGAAGCGTAACAACGTAGTTGTTTCTCGTCGCGCAGTTATCGAATCTGAAAACAGCGTTGAACGTGATGAGCTACTTGAAAACCTACAAGAAGGCGCAGAAGTTAAAGGTATCGTTAAGAACCTTACTGACTACGGTGCATTCGTTGATCTAGGTGGTGTTGACGGTCTTCTACATATCACTGATATGGCATGGAAACGCGTTAAGCACCCATCAGAAATCGTTAACGTAGGTGACGAAATCCTAGTTAAAGTTCTTAAGTTCGATCGTGAGCGTACTCGCGTATCACTAGGTCTTAAGCAACTTGGCGAAGATCCATGGGTAGCAATCGCTAAACGTTACCCAGAAGGTCACAAGCTTTCTGGTCGTGTTACTAACCTAACTGATTACGGCTGCTTCGTTGAAATCGAAGAAGGCGTTGAAGGTCTAGTTCACGTTTCTGAAATGGATTGGACTAACAAGAACATCCACCCATCTAAAGTTGTTAATGTTGGCGACGAAGTTGAGGTTATGGTTCTTGAGATCGACGAAGAACGTCGTCGTATCTCTCTAGGTCTAAAACAGTGTAAAGCTAACCCTTGGCAGTCATTCGCTGAAGCGCAAGCTAAAGGCGACAAAGTGACTGGTAAGATCAAGTCTATCACTGACTTCGGTATCTTCATCGGTCTAGACGGCGGCATCGACGGTCTAGTTCACCTATCTGACATTTCTTGGAATGTTGCTGGCGAAGAAGCTGTACGTGAGTACAAGAAAGGCGACGAGATCTCTGCAGTTGTTCTAGCAGTAGACGCAGAGCGTGAGCGCATCTCTCTAGGCGTTAAGCAAATGGAAAATGACCCATTCAATGCTTACGTTGCAGAGAAGAAGAAAGGCGTTCTTGTTAACGGTACTGTTACTGCTGTTGATGCTAAAGGCGCAACAATCGAGCTTGAAGAAGGCGTAGAAGGTTACATCCGCGTTTCTGAAATCGCTCGTGACCGCGTAGAAGACGCATCTCTAATCCTAAGCGTTGGTGACAGCGTTGAAGCGAAATTTACTGGTGTAGACCGTAAGAACCGCGTAATCAACCTATCTATCAAAGCTAAAGATGAAGCTGATGAGCAAGAAGCAATGGCATCTATCAACAAGCAAGATGACGCTGCATTCGGTAACGCTATGGCAGACGCTTTCAAAGCAGCTAAAGGCGAATAATTTTATTCCCTTATAGCAAAAAGGAGCCGCAAGGCTCCTTTTTTATTTGTGTGGGCTAAAACCAATTTCTGCAACAACGAGTCAACAAGCTGAATCATACTTGCGCATGTTGTTCAAATATTGTCTAGAATTGATAGCAAGTGTTTGTTGGAATTGGTATTAGTTACTATAATAAGTGATAAATTACTCTACGAGGGAAATTATGACTAAGTCTGAATTGATTGAAAGACTTTGCGCTGAGCAAACACATCTTTCAGCAAAAGAAGTCGAAGATGCGGTAAAAGACATTCTTGAACATATGGCATCAACGCTTGAAAAGGGCGATCGCATCGAGATTCGCGGTTTTGGTAGTTTCTCACTTCACTACCGTGAGCCACGTACAGGTCGTAACCCTAAGACCGGCGATAAAGTTGAATTAGAAGGTAAATACGTACCTCACTTCAAACCAGGCAAAGAATTGCGTGAACGAGTGAACCTAGGTTAATTCGAATTGAATAATAAAAAGGCGGTTTGCTTCTAGCACACCGCCTTTTTTTGCCTATGGTAAGATAACCATGGAGTGTTTATAGGTTTTACTGCATAATCTTAGCAGCAGATTTTCGGATGGGTAATGGACTATGAAAATTATAAAAATCGTTATCGTATTAGCTTTGTTTCTAGTCGCGTTGGCGTTAGGCTCGCAAAATCAAGCGGTTGTGAATTTTAACTACCTGTTAGCTCAGGGAGACTTTCATCTATCAACCTTGCTTGGTGTGGTTTTTGTTACCGGCTTTGCAGTCGCATGGATTATTTTTGGCACTCTTCATCTGAAGTCACAGCTTCAGATCCGTAAACTGAACAAGCAGCTTAAAAAGCTCACTCCAGCCTCTACTGAGGTTGTACAGAATAAAGCGTAATCGAGATAGGTAGACTTTTTCCTCAATGCTAGAAATACTCTTCTTGTTATTGCCAATTGCCGCCGCTTACGGCTGGTATATGGGTAATCGTAGCGCCCAGCAAGACAAGCAGAAACACTCGAATCAAATATCCCGCCAGTATGTGATGGGTCTTAACCTGCTGTTATCAGATCAGTCTGATAAGGCTGTTGATCACTTTATCGAACTACTTCAAGTGGATGACGACACCATTGATACTCACTTGGCGTTGGGTAACTTGTTTCGCTCGCGTGGTGAAGTAGACCGTGCGATTCGCATTCACCAAAATCTCATCTCTCGTTCTGGTTTGACGATCGATCAAAAAAATATTGCTTTGCAGCAGTTGGCTAAAGACTACATGGCCTCAGGTTTTCTTGACCGTGCTGAAAAAATCTTCGAGCAGTTGGTTGAAGAGCCGGATCATCGTGAAGCGGCACTGCAGCAGTTAGTCGCAATCTACCAGCAGACACGAGAATGGCATAAGGCGACGCATTATGCTCAGTTGTTGGTGAAATTAGGCCGTAAACGCATGCGTAGCAGCATTGCTCACTTCTATTGTGAAATGGCAATGCAAGATCAAGCTGAAGGCGACCGTCAAGAGGCGATTACTCATTTCAAACGCGCTCTCAATGAAGATCCTAAATGTGTGCGAGCCAGTATCGCATTAGGTAAGTTATATCTTGAGAGTGAAGACTATCTGCACACCATCAAATATCTTACGACGGTGATTGAGCAAGATATCGATTTCATTAGTGAAGTGCTGCCAACGTTAGCTGACTGTTACCATCATCTGGGACAAGAAGATGAGTTGCTTGAGTTCTTACGTCAATGTATCGCCAGCAAAGCTGGTGTATCTGCCGAATTGATGTTGGCACAACTTGTCGCTCAGCATGAAGGGCCAGGTGCAGCTCAAGAGCTATTAACTCGCCAGTTAGTTAAGAACCCAACCATGAAGGGCTTCTTCCGCTTGATGGATTACCACTTGATCAATGCTGAAGAAGGGCGAGCGAAAGAGAGTTTGGCTACCTTACAAAAGCTTGTGGGCGAACAACTTAAAGTTAAACCGCATTATCGATGCCGTAAATGTGGTTTCTCAACCCACTCAATGTATTGGCACTGTCCTTCATGTAAGGGCTGGGGCACGATTAAGCCAATCCGCGGATTGGATGGCGAATAATGGATTTTAATGCAGCTAATTTATTAGCTGCATTTTTTTAAATAAAAAACGTTTAAGCACAATAATAAGTTAATTAGGAGATGAAATGATCGACCAAAAAGTCATCGTAGCACTGGATTATGACAACCAAGCGGACGCATTTGCCTTTGTAGATCGTATTGACCCTGCGTCATGCCGTCTGAAAGTAGGCAAAGAAATGTTTACGCTGTTTGGTCCTGATTTCGTCAAAGAGCTGCATAAGCGCGGCTTCTCTGTTTTCCTTGATCTGAAATTCCACGATATCCCAAACACTTGTTCGAAGGCAGTACGTGCCGCAGCAGAGATGGGTGTATGGATGGTTAACGTACACGCCAGTGGTGGTGAGCGTATGATGGCTGCGTCGCGTGAAATCCTCGGGCCGTATGGCAAAGATCGTCCGCTACTCATTGGTGTGACGGTATTAACCAGTATGGAGCAAAGTGACCTTGCGGGCATCGGTTTAGATATGGCACCAAAAGATCAAGTGATTCGTCTTGCAAGCTTAACCAAGAATGCCGGTTTGGATGGTGTGGTTTGTTCAGCGCATGAATCGTCGATGCTGAAAGCAGAGCTAGGCCAAGAGTTCAAATTGATCACTCCGGGCATTCGCCCTGCAGGCTCAGAACAAGGCGATCAGCGCCGTATCATGACGCCAGTAGAAGCGATTCAAGCCGGCTCTGATTACCTTGTTATTGGTCGTCCTATCACGCAAGCTATCAATCCAGCACAAGTTTTGGCTGAGATTAACGCGACACTAGCGTAATTGTACTGGCACTTAGCGAGATTAGATTGAAAAGAGGTCAGCGAGAGCTGGCCTTTTGTTTTATCGGCTCTCTAAAACTCTTATTTGAAATGATAAAAAAAGGCCGCGGATGCGACCTTTGGTATGAGCTATTGAGAATAGTAGGGCAGTGTTTACCACTTCTTCTTTTCACCGAATAGAACGTCCATATCTTCTTCACGCTCTTTGTCAGCGATTTGCTGCAATTCGGTTGCGCTTTGATTCTGACGGCGCTTTTCAATCTCATCATACATAGTTTGCAGCTTTTCACGCGCTGTAGCTGAGTAAGCATCATTTTTGGTTGCTAGGACATCTAAGCCTTTACGCAACAATTGAATCGCCGTGCCAGGTTGACCACGAACAATCGCATCTTTGGAACGCTTTACTACGTTTTCGATGTTAATGCGTACTTGAATGCCTTCAAGGCGCGCATTTTCGGCGACGTATGCTTCGGTATCAAAGCGGCCTTTGTTGTGTTCATTACGTACGGTGTCACGTAGACGTTTAACCAATTTCAGCATCACAATCGCTTGTTTATCGCTGCTTGGAACTTTGAATGCAGCGCTTTCGCCACCTTGAAAATTCGTTTTCAGGTTTTCGATCTGCTGCTTTACGTGTTCGACCCTTTGCTCAAGTTGCTTATTCTTTGGATCCAGCTCATGCATGTTTTGCACAGCGTCAAGAATACGGTTGTTGAGGCAAAGCAATAATTCTTTGCTGAAAGGCATGTGATGGGCGTGGCCAATCAACTCTTCAGTGGCATCGATGATTGCAATATAGCGCGCGCTTTCTTGTTTTCTCGCCGTAGCAACTTTTGCGTTGTATTGGAGAATGATGTTGTAACCGAGAACAAGTACCAACAAGATGGCGACTAAAGCAATGATTAAACCAATATTCATAAATTCCGTTATCTTTAGTTTATGATGGCTAGCCAGTAAGCATACACGATTCTGCTAGCCTAAGGCACCAAATATTCTGACACTCCGCTATTATTGCGTGTTGCTGGTTTGATTCATATTGAAAAGATAATTTCAGACGAGAAACTGAGCTTTCGATTGCAAAATTCGTGTTTATAAATTCAACACAGCCCCGTTAATCGGGGGAAATGGGCATTTTCGCTACCAATTTGAACTCAGAGGCGTTATAACTAAATATTATAATCTATGTAACGAATTCTTGAACTCTCTCACTATAGAGTGATGACTTTGTTATATTAATCTGCACGTCGATAAGGGATTACGAGGTCGAGAATGAAGTTACAACAGCTGAAGTACATTGTTGAAGTAGTCAATCACAATTTAAACGTATCCGCTACCGCAGAGAGTCTATTCACCTCTCAGCCTGGCATCAGTAAACAAGTTCGTTTATTAGAAGATGAACTGGGTATTCAAATCTTTGAGCGCAGCGGTAAACACTTAACTCAAGTGACTACGGCGGGTGAAGATATTGTCCGTATTTCACAAGAAATTTTGGCTCGCGTTGAGAGCATTAAAGCGGTCGCTGGTGAGCATACTCACCCTGAGATGGGCACATTGAATATCTCCACTACGCATACTCAAGCTCGTTATGCGCTGCCAGATGTGATTAAAGGCTTTACTGCTCGTTACCCAAAAGTGTCGCTGCACATGCATCAGGGCACGCCAAGCCAGATGTCTGAGGCGATTGCCAAGGGCACCGCTAATTTTGCGATTGCGACTGAAGCGCTGCACCTTTACCAAGATGCGATTATGCTGCCGTGTTATCACTGGAACCGCTCAATTGTGGTGCCTAAAGATCATGCTCTGGCGCAAAAAGCCAAAGTGACGATTGAAGATCTTGCTTCGTACCCGTTGGTCACGTATGTATTTGGCTTTACTGGTCGCTCAGAGTTGGATACCGCGTTTAACAAAGTAGGTTTGACACCAAAAGTGGTCTTCACGGCAACCGATGCCGATGTGATTAAGACCTATGTACGTATGGGTATGGGCGTAGGTGTGATTGCGAGTATGGCGATCGACAAAGAACAAGATCATGATTTGGTTGCGATTGATGCTAGTCATATCTTCAGTGCCAGCACCACCAGTATTGGCTTCCGCCGTGGTACTTTCTTGCGCTCTTATATGTTCGACTTTATGGTGCGCTTTGCACCACACTTAACCCGTCCAGTGGTTGAACAAGCATTGTCGCTTAAATCGAGTGCAGAAATTGAAGAAATGTTCAAAGACATCGAATTGCCAGTGCGTTAATTCACTATAAAATCACGTCACTTCCCTCTAAACTTAGCGCCTCGCAACGTGGCTCATTAGAGGGAAGCATGCATACTCTATTTAACTCCATCGATACATACCTTCTTCAGTATCAAGATTATTGGCGCTTTGAGCCATTTTTTGTCTCACAATATTCCGAGTTGCCTTGGCAGCAAAGTCACCCCTCTTTATGTCAATGGCTGAACACTCTTACGGATGAACAAATTGAGTTCTATAAGCAAAACCAGCAAGCACTGGTTGAAGTGGTTAGCGGTTATTTTCCCGATTTAGCTAATTTTCTGGCGCAATTGGTGGTGCCTTCGGTCACGCTGCATGGCTTGTCGCTCACGCGTGGCGTGGATAACGGCATTCCCGGGCGTAAGCTGGCGCAAATTACCGCGATGGGTGAAGCTGCGCTGCAAAATCATCAAGCACAAGAGTGGCTGGAGTGGTGCTCTGGCAAAGGCTTCTTAGGGCGTATTTTGGCCAGTCAAAGCCAACAAAAAGTCACCAGCCTTGAGTATCAAGCGTTGCTTTGTCACTCCGGTCAGCAAGAAGCGGATAAGCAAGGGCTATCAATGACGTTTGTGCATGGTGATGCGTTGAGTGATGAGGTAAATAACGTCTTTAACTCAGAGCAGCATGCGGTTGCGCTACATGCGTGTGGTGATCTGCATGCTACTTTACTTGAGAAGGGGGTTGCCCACCATCTGTCGGCGATGACTATTTCACCATGCTGCTATCACTTAACGGCTAGCGAGCACTACCGAGCGCTCTCAACGTTAGGCCGCCATTCTGCTCTTAGACTTAACCAATCAGAACTGCGCATACCATTACAAGAGTTAGTCACGGGAGGCGAACGAGTTAAACGCCATCGTCTTTTGGAAATGAGTTATCGTTTAGGCTTGGATATATTGTTGCGACAAGAGCTTGGTTTTGCGGACTATCAACCTGTACCGAGTATTAAAAAATCACAGCTATCGGCGGGCTTTGTGCCGTTTTGCCAATGGGCTGCAGAACAGAAAGGGTTTACTTTGCCGCAATGTAATTTTGATACTTATTTACAGCAAGGCACCAAGCGCTATTGGCAAATGGAAAAATTGAGCTTAATTCAGCAGTTGTTTAAACGCGCGATTGAGTTGTGGTTGGTGCTCGATAAAGCGCTCTATCTGCAGCAAAGTGGCTATAAGGTGACTGTGAGTGAATTTTGCAGTCGCGAAGTGACGCCAAGAAATCTGCTGATCCAAGCTCAGCGTGAATGATGACCCACCTAATGTGATGAAAATAACCTATTCGCAATAGAAAGAGAGGATAAATATAAACATTTACCTCTCTTTTTGTTGTTTGGATGTTAAAACTTGCTTCCAATTTGTTTTACTAATTGGTAATAATTAGTGATGCGCACAAAAAGTGTGCAGGTATAACAAAAAATATTAGCCAGTATGATAGGCACACACAACATCCAAACCATTGCTTAAATCAAGGAGTTAAGATGAAAGCAGGCAAAGTCATCGCAACCGCCGTTCTTGCGAGTGCGGCATTACTCTCTTCTCAAGGCATCTTGGCGAAAACCGCCACGGTTGCTGTTTCACAAATCGTTGAGCATCCAGCACTAGATGCAACTCGTGAAGGTCTGATTGATGGCCTGAAAGCACGCGGCTATGAGCAAGGAAAAAACCTCGAATTTGATTATAAAACCGCGCAAGGTAATCCAGCTATTGCAGTGCAGATCGCCCGTCAATTTGTCGGTGAAAGACCTGATGTGTTAGTCGGCATTGCAACACCTACAGCACAGGCTTTGGTTGCCGCCACGCGTGATATTCCGGTTGTCTTTACTGCTGTGACTGATCCTGTTGGTGCTAAATTGGTTAATCAACTTGAGCAGCCGGGTAAAAATGTCACCGGTCTGTCGGACCTGTCTCCGGTAGCCCAGCACGTAGAACTGATTAAAGAATTGCTGCCTGATGTTAAGACGATTGGTGTAGTGTACAACCCAGGTGAAGCAAATGCCGTAGCCTTGGTTAATCTACTAAAAGAAAGCGCTCAACAACATGGTCTTGAAATTGTTGAAGCGACAGCGTTGAAGAGCGCAGATGTACAATCAGCAACGCAAGTGATTGCCGCTAAATCTGACGTTATTTACGCCGCTACTGACAATACCGTTGCTAGTGCATTTGAAGGCATGATTGTCGCTGCAAACCAATCAAAAACACCCGTGTTAGGTGGTGCTACGTCTTATGTTGAAAAGGGCGCTATCGCTGCACTTGGCTTTGATTATTACCAAGTTGGTGTGCAAACGGCCGCTTATGTAGCGGATATTCTCGAAGGTAAAGCGCCGGGGACTTTAGATGTTAAAGTTGCTAAAGGGTCGGATTTGGTGGTTAACACTCAAGTCGCGCAAGATCTTGGTATCGACATTCCTCAGTCTGTTTTAGAGCGCGCAACCAGCGTTAAGTAAAGCATCGCAATGATGGGGCAATACTCGTGTTGCCCATTTTGCCAATCGAGGGTGATTTTAATCATCGTTTAGATTGGTATTAAGCAGAGAAGGGAGTTCGTATGTCTGCTTTTGCATTTTTCGGTGCGCTTGAAATTGGCCTGGTTTATGGCTTGGTAGCGCTAGGCGTTTACCTAACTTTTCGCGTACTTGATTTTCCTGACCTGAGTGTTGATGGTAGTTTTCCGATGGGCGCAGCCGTTGCGGCCACTGCGATTGTTGCTGGAATCAACCCTTGGCTTGCCACTGGTATGGCAGTGATTGCTGGCGCAATGACGGGTTGGGTGACGGCTTTTTTAGCGGTTCGCTGTGGTATTTTACATCTTTTAGCTTCAATTTTGACGATGATCGCGGCGTTCTCAATTAACATTCGCATCATGGGGGGCCCGAATACACCGCTACTTGGGCAAGAAACTATTTTAACCCCGTTTGAAGCACTGGCTGATCCGGTTTACATACGTCCTTTAGTGGTCGGTGTGTTGGTGCTCATTTCTGCGTGGTTTGTCGTGCGTCTGCTAAATAGTGATTTTGGCCTTGGTCTTCGTGCGACTGGTGTGAATGCTCGCATGGTTTCCGCTCAAGGCGGTAGTACGTCTTTCTATACCTACTTTGGCCTAGCACTTTCCAACGGTTTTGTTGGCTTTGCTGGTGCGCTATTTGCTCAAACCAATAGTTTTGCTGATGTGACTTCAGGTGTCGGTACGATTGTGGTGGGTCTCGCCGCGGTCATCTTAGGGCAAACTCTGATCCCGGGCCGTAAAATTTGGATTGCTGTGGTCGCGGTGATTGTCGGTTCGGTACTTTATCGACTCGCAGTTGCGTTTGCGTTGAGCTCTGGCATGTTTGGCCTTCAAGCCTCGGATCTGAATCTTGTCACGGCGGTTTTGGTTGCGCTGGCGCTGATTGCTCCAAAAGTGAGGAGTAATATGCGAGTAAAAAAGCGTAGCTCGTCCAGTGTGGCGACGACAGAAACCAAAGGATCAGGAGAAGTGGTATGATTCGACTAGAAGATATTCAAGTCACTTTTAATCCGGGTACTGTTCTTGAAAACAGAGCGTTGAAAGGGATTAATTTGGAAGTGCCAGAGCATCAGTTTCTGACGGTGATCGGCTCGAATGGTGCAGGCAAGTCGACTCTGCTTGGCGCAGTGACCGGAGAAACTCCAATTGTTGGAGGACGGGTGTTGATTGACGAGCTTAACGTTACTCGCCAAACCGTCGCTCAACGTGCCAATCAATGTGCGCGCGTGTTTCAAGACCCTCTCGCAGGTACCTGTGGCGATCTGACGATTGAGGAGAATATGGCGCTGGCCTACATGCGTGGAAAACGTCGTGGCTGGAGTCATTCACTTTCAACCAACCGGCGTAAATTGTTCCAAGAACGGATCAGTATTCTTGGACTTGGCTTGGAAGATCGCCTTGGTGACAATATTGGTTTACTTTCTGGTGGCCAGCGTCAAGCGGTGAGCTTGGTGATGGCTACGTTATCAGAGAGTAAACTGTTGTTACTTGACGAGCATACCGCAGCACTAGACCCACGTATGGCCGCTTTTGTGCTGGATCTGACGCGACGTATTATCAGTGAATTTAATCTCACAGTAATGATGGTCACGCACTCAATGAAAGATGCACTCGCCTGTGGTGATCGCACGGTGATGCTGCATCAGGGTGAAATTGTGTTGGATGTGACGGGTGAAGAGCGCGCCAATATGGCAGTACCAGATTTACTGGAGATGTTCTCCAAAGTGCGCGGTGAAGAATTGGCTGATGATAGCTTGCTGTTAAGCTAAGCCAATCGAGTCATCAATTCAGTTAGAACAATGAAAAAACCCATCATAGCGGGCGCGATGATGGGTTTCTTTTTATCGTTAGGCATGGATTCGCTAAAACGATTTCAATGACTTATGCCTGTAGACTGTCTCGGTAGTGCTTGATGCGTTCAACAATCGGCTCAGCTTTGTTGAAGGTGCGAATTTCACGGAATAAGTCTGCCGCTTCAGGGTATTGATTACGTAAGTAAGCGAACCACTGCTTGATGCGATTTGGGTAGTACAACCCTTTATCGCCTTTCATTTCATACTGCGAGTATACCAGCATCAATTCGACCACTTCCGACCATGGCATGATAGTCGCGTTGTGTTTGACTACGTTACCTAGGTTTGGCACGTTGAAAGCGCCACGGCACACCATCAGGGAATCGACCCCGGTCGTTTCAATACACGCTTGTCCCGCTTGGTAATCCCAAATTTCACCATTGGCAATCAGTGGAATAGAGCTACGTTGACGAATTTGGTTAATGTAATCCCACTTAATTTCGCTGGCTTTATAACCACCTGATTTGGTACGAGCATGCACGGTAAGTTCATTCGCTCCCGCTGATTCAATCGCACTGACAATCTCAAAGCAATCATCAGGGTTTTCCCAACCTAAACGGATTTTTGCTGTGACAGGAATAGCCGGATCAACCGCATCGCGACAGGCTTTGACGACGCTATGAATTAGCTCTGGGTGCTGTAATAACGCTGCTCCGCCTTTACTTTTGTTGACCAGCTTGGCTGGGCAACCAAAGTTCAGGTCAATACCTCGAGCGCCAAGTTCAGCCGCCACTACCGCGTTTTCTGCCATCCAGTGTGGATCTTGTCCAAGCAATTGAATATGAACGGGCACACCCGATTTGGTTTGTGAGCCTTGATCTAATTCAGGACAAAGACGCTTAAAGACGTGTTCGGGTAAGCGCTGATCGACCACGCGCACAAACTCAGTGACACACAGATCGTAGTCATTGATGTCTGTTAAAATCTCACGCATTAGGTGATCTAAAACGCCCTCCATAGGGCCCAAAACAACTCGCATACAAAAACGCCTCCAGTTAGGGAGGCGTGATTTTAATGATTAATACCTTTGAAGTCACTGTTTAGTGCGATCAGCCTTTATCAAAAGGGATTAGTTGCTACTAGTGGCGTTAGTACCTTGCATTGTGAACTCAAATTCACCAGTCAGAGGTGAATACAGCATCGTCGGCATTTTCTCATCAATTTCAAATCCAGTTGTATAGTGATAAGTACATTGCTGGCTGCCGGTGTACCAAGTCGCGATATCTGTGCTAGATGGCAAGATTGTTCCTGTCTCTCCAGAAGCACCATAGGCACGAATCGTTAAATCAACGTTCATTAGAGCTTCCCATAACTCAGCACAATCTTCGCCTGTCACCGGATAGTTAGGATGGGTAGCCGTTCCTACTGACAAGGGGAATCCAGCTTGAGATGGAAATATATCGCCTTGGCCGTAATCGACCACTTGATTTGGTGATGGTTCACCTTGCGTGAGCCACTTATTATGAAAAAGATGCACGGCATTTTCAAAACTGGCAAATGCCGCATCGGCACGAGCAAGGTGCGCATCTCTTTGATAGC
The DNA here is from genome assembly GCF_000222585.1 of Vibrio scophthalmi LMG 19158. Taxonomy (GTDB): domain Bacteria; phylum Pseudomonadota; class Gammaproteobacteria; order Enterobacterales; family Vibrionaceae; genus Vibrio; species Vibrio scophthalmi. Next base: position 36,507 of record NZ_AFWE01000144.1, read on the forward strand.
TAACAAAACGAGGAAATGCGACCACCGCAAGGATCGCTAGGATCACGATGACCACCACTAGCTCGATGAGCGTAAAGCCGGATTGATTATTCTTATTCATAGTATTTTCGCAGCAAGATATAAATGTAAATATTTGTTTCAGATAAATGATGCGCCAGTTTTTGAGAAAACAAAAGTCAAGCTTGTGTAAAATTTATTCAATTCAGCTGAGGTTCATCTGCGTTTGCTAGGCTTGCTAATCAGTGACCGAAGAACGTCGGCAAGGTATAATCATCGGCTACGAATTTTAGAATGAATAATGTAATGAAATATCAACTAGCCTCATTAGCCCAAACCACTCATCAAGAATCGTCTATGTTTGTTGAAGGCGTAGTACTTGCCGCCAACATGGCCACCAAAGCATTACAACCAGAAACTTGGTTAGCCGATGTGTTTGGTGAGAGCAGTGACGAGCTTAACAAGGTGATCGTCGGCCAGATTAACCACCAATACAGTTTCTTGAAGTGCAACGAATATTCATTACTCGATTTAACTCAAGGTGAAGAGCAACAAGCGCAGTTGGCTGAGTTTGCTCAAGGCTTTATGACGCTATGGCCAACCATTGAAACTCAATGGCTTGAGACCAATATTAGTGATGGCACGATGCGCATGCTGCAAGCGCTACTTACCACTTTTATGCTGGCGATTGATCAAGAACAAACCCAAGCGCAGATGAAAGAAGCGGGTATTGAGACGCCACCGGCGTTGGCGGACTTCATCGACCAACTGGATTTAATGATCAATGAAGTGGCATTAGCGGCAGATGAGTCGTTAGTGGGTGCCAAAGGCCAAAGTGTCAATCCATACAAAGAGATTGGCCGCAATGATCCTTGCAACTGTGGCAGCGGCAAAAAATTTAAGCAGTGCTGCGGGAAATAGTCGCAACAAAGTGGATTTTCTTCGGTCATAACTCAATTGCTGACATGCCAACGCAGTCTTATTCGACGTTGCAGCGGTGTCGGTTGGGTCGATAACCATCAGGTGAACAAATTTCAGGAATGAAACCATGAAAAAAACATTACTACTGCTTTTGACTAGTTTCTCGGTATGGGCAACTCCGCAACAAGAGCTGAGTGACCGTCTACAAAAAACAGAGGGATTTAGTGCGGACTTCGCGCAACAGGTAATTAGCCCTGAAGGGGAAGTGGTGATGGAAGGGCAAGGCGATGTAGAAATTGCACGCCCAAGTCTATTCCGTTGGACCACGACGTTACCGGATGAAAATGTGCTGGTTTCTGATGGTAAAACCTTGTGGTATTACAGCCCATTTATTGAGCAGGTGAGCATTTATTGGCAGGAACAAGCGACACAGCAAACACCATTTGTATTGCTAACTCGTAATCGTGCCAGTGATTGGGATAACTACCACGTTAGCCAGCAAGGTGACATGTTCACGCTTACACCAACCGCATTAGATAGCAATCAAGGTCAATTTAAACTGGAAATTGACACCAAAGGGGCGGTTAAAGGTTTCCAAGTGATTGAGCAAGATGGCCAAACAAGCAATTTTAGCTTTACTAATATTGATCTGAACAAGCCTAAGGCGGATCGCTTTACCTTTACTATTCCGCAAGGTGTAGAGGTGGACGACCAAAGGAACTAATCGTTGAGTAATTACTTATTTGATTTTTCAGGGGACGAAGATTTTCGTCCCCTTGCAGCCCGAATGCGCCCACAAACGTTGGATCAATATATTGGTCAGCAACATATTCTGGGGGTGGGTAAGCCGCTGCGCCGAGCGTTAGAGGCGGGTCATATCCATTCAATGATCTTATGGGGCCCCCCTGGTACTGGCAAGACAACTTTGGCTGAAGTGGCGGCAAATTATGCCAATGCCGAAGTTGAGCGTGTATCTGCGGTCACTTCCGGTGTGAAAGAGATCCGAGCGGCAATTGAGCGTGCGCGTGAGAATAAACTCGCCGGTCGCCGCACCATCTTGTTTGTGGATGAGGTGCATCGCTTCAATAAATCTCAACAAGATGCTTTTCTGCCACATATCGAAGATGGCACAGTGACGTTTATTGGCGCCACCACAGAAAACCCATCGTTTGAGCTTAACAACGCATTGCTTTCTCGTGCACGTGTCTACAAGCTGACCTCACTGGCTACTGCCGATATTAAATTGGCGTTGCAGCAAGCGATTGGCGATAAAGAACGCGGTTTAGGCGAGGTGCCAGCCTCGTTTGTTGATAATGTTCTCGACCGTTTAGCAGAGCTGGTGAATGGTGATGCGCGCATGTCGCTCAACTATCTTGAGTTGCTCTACGATATGGCGCAGGAAAATGAGCAAGGTGAAAAGCAGATTACCTTACCGTTGCTAGCGGAAGTGGCGGGTGAAAAAGTCTCACGCTTCGATAACAAAGGTGATATTTGGTACGATCTTATCTCTGCGGTACACAAATCGATTCGAGGCTCTAATCCTGATGCTGCTTTATATTGGTCGGCAAGAATGATCAGTGCAGGGTGCGATCCGCTGTATATCGCTCGCCGTTTATTGGCGATTGCTTCAGAAGATGTTGGTAATGCTGATCCACGAGCGATGCAAGTGGCTATTTCAGCTTGGGATTGTTTTACTCGACTTGGTCCAGCAGAGGGAAATCGAGCGATCGCTCAAGCGGTTGTTTACTTAGCGTGTGCACCGAAAAGTAATGCGGTGTATACCGCTTGGGCACAAGCTCTGACGGATGCGCACAACTTACCTGAGTATGAAGTGCCGCATCATTTACGCAATGCACCGACCAATTTAATGAAAGATCTTGGCTATGGCGCGGAGTATCGTTACGCCCATGATGAACCAGGAGCTTATGCCGCTGGCGAGCAGTATTTGCCGCCGGAAATGTTAGGCAGACGTTACTATCAGCCGAGTAATCGCGGTTTAGAAAGCAAAATCGGCGAAAAGTTAGATTACTTGGCTAATTTAGACGCAAATAGCCCACAAAAGCGCTATGAAAAGTAGCCGTTTTTGGATACATTTATTCGGTTAAATTATATAACGCGTGTGTGTGGAACGTACGCGTGTTTTCACAACTCAAAGCATAGGATTAACAATGCTGGATTCTAAATTACTTCGTACAGAGCTGGATGATACAGCTGCTAAACTGGCGCGCCGTGGCTTTAAGCTAGACGTAGAGACAATCCGTACCCTTGAAGAACAACGCAAGTCGATTCAAGTCGAAGTTGAAAATTTACAATCCACGCGTAACTCGATCTCCAAGCAAATTGGCCAAAAAATGGCAGCTGGCGATAAAGAGGGTGCTGAAGAGATTAAAAAGCAAATTGGTACTCTTGGTAGCGATCTTGAAGCGAAAAAAGTTGAACTTGATGCAGTAATGGCACAACTAGACGAAATTACGCTATCTCTACCAAATATCCCTTCTGATGAAGTGCCAGATGGTAAAGATGAAAATGATAACGTTGAAATTTCTCGTTGGGGTGAGCCAAAAGCTTACGACTTCGATCTGAAAGATCACGTTGATTTGGGCGAAATGGCTGATGGTCTTGATTTCGCAAGCGCGGTGAAAATCACCGGTGCTCGCTTTATCGTAATGAAAGGTCAGTTTGCACGTCTACACCGTGCGATTGCTCAGTTCATGCTAGACCTACACACTGAAGAGCATGGCTACACTGAAATGTACGTGCCTTACCTTGTGAACTCAGACAGCTTGTTTGGTACTGGTCAGCTACCAAAATTTGGTAAAGACCTATTCCATACAGAGCCGCTAACTGAAAAAGTGAACGACGAAGAGCCACGTAAATTGTCACTGATCCCAACTGCGGAAGTGCCAGTAACAAACCTAGTGCGTGACACCATTTCTGACGAAGCGGACCTACCACTTAAGATGACAGCGCATACTCCTTGTTTCCGTTCAGAAGCAGGCTCTTACGGTCGTGATACTCGCGGTCTTATCCGTATGCACCAATTCGACAAAGTGGAACTGGTACAAATCACTAAACCAGAAGATTCTATGGCTGCGCTTGAAGAGCTGACTGGTCACGCTGAGAAAGTACTGCAGTTGCTAGAACTTCCTTACCGTAAAGTGGTGCTTTGTACTGGTGACATGGGCTTCGGCTCTCACAAAACTTACGATCTAGAAGTTTGGGTACCAGCACAAGAAACTTACCGTGAAATCTCTTCTTGTTCTAACATGTGGGATTTCCAAGCTCGCCGTATGCAAGCGCGTTTCCGTCGTAAAGGCGAGAAGAAACCTGAATTGGTTCACACGCTAAACGGTTCTGGCTTAGCGGTAGGTCGTACTATGGTTGCTATCCTAGAAAACAACCAAGAAGCTGATGGTCGCATCCGCATCCCAGCAGTACTGCAGAAATACATGAACGGTGCTGAATACATCGGTTAATCACTGATGGTAGATTGAGAAAACCGGCTTTCGTAGCCGGTTTTTTTATGCCTGTTATTCTGGTTTGGTTGAAAGAGCATCATGTGATGTAAATTAACTGTCATTTTTATCAATTTGCGAGGTGAAACATGGCTGAGTTCGGCATGAGACACTATGCTCTGCCGGGAAATGACAATGACAAGTCAAACAAAGTGTGTGCTCAAGCAGTAGGAGAGCGATATGACTGAATATGAAAAAATGACGCAAGGTTTGCTATTTGATGGCGCAGATGAAAGTCTCAACCACGTTCGAGATAAGGCGTACGCTTCTTTAGCGAAGTTTAATCAAGCATCGGACGAGCTTCAACGTACTCAACATTTGACGGCATTAGTCCACTCGTTGGGGGAAAACAGCATTGTTCGCGCCCCATTTTCTTGCGAGTTCGGTCAGACCGTGTCGATTGGTAGTCATACCTTCATTAATATGAATGCCACGTTGCTTGACGGGGCTTCAATCACGATTGGTGACCACGTGCTAATTGGGCCTAATGCTCAATTTTATACCGCCAGCCACTCATTGGATTACCGCAGTCGTCGCCAATGGGAAACCATCTGTTTGCCGATTGTAGTGGAAGATGATGTTTGGATCGGCGGCAACGTAGTGATCAACCAAGGGGTCACCATCGGGGCTCGTTCGGTGATTGCGGCGAACTCAGTGGTCAATAAAAATGTCGAGCCAGACTGCTTGTATGGCGGCACGCCAGCTAAACTTATTCGTCGTTTAGAACACGATTAATATTCAGCTTAAATACAGTGAACAAAAGTAATCCAGTACATTCTTAAACGGTGAGAATAGAATAACCACTCATCTCGCCTTCGCGGTACCAAACTGGCATCATCGCCCAAAATGAAGAATGCTGTCTTCGCACAATAACGAGTAAACCATTTTGAATGCAGAACGCAAAGCTGTCCTAATTTTAATTTCCGCAACGGTCTTGTCGGCGTTCGGTTGGATATTTTCCAAGGAAACCATTCAAGGCTTGCCGCCATTTGGTTTTGTCGGTTTAAGGTTTACCGTTGCTTCGTTATGTTTGTTGCCGTTTTGCTATAAAGCGCTGCGTCGTGCCAGTTGGCATGATATGCGTTCAGCCGCGATGGTGGGCTGTCTCCTTGCTATGGCGCTGATGAGTTGGATTCATGCGATTTCTATCAGCGAAACGCTAGGTGAAGGTGCGTTTATCCTCAGTCTGTCGATGTTGATGGTGCCGTTTGTTGCGTGGATATTGTTTAAACAAAAACCGAAGCGCATCTTTTGGTTCTCGTTACCGATTGCCTTTATCGGCCTGGCATTTTTATCACTGAAAGATGGCTGGCAAGGCTCAACCAGCCAGTTTTGGTTCTTGCTCAATGCCATCATGTTGGCGATTTATTTCAACATCAACAGCAAGTACTCGCAGACTTTGCCGATCATGCTACTCACCTGTATTCAGTTGTTTGTTACTGGAATGATTGGCTTAGCCGCGAGTGCGTTGTTTGAGACAGTGCCTGTGTCGGTTGAACCATCAATTTGGGGGTGGTTTGCCGCCAGTACTATTTTGGCGACCGCGATGCGCTATGTCATGCAGACGATGGCGCAAAAGCAGATTAACCCAGGCAATGCGGCGCTTATTATGATTTTAGAGCCGGTATGGACAGTGTTTCTGAGTGTCATCTGGTATGGTGAAGAACTGTCTCGTAATAAGCTGATTGGTTGTGGTTTGATTCTGTTTTCTTTAATTCTCTATCGCACCGATGGCAAGTTGATCCCTCAGTTTATGAAACGAAAGTAGGGATAACGAACATAAAAAACCGGCATATTTGCCGGTTTTTTTGCATTACGACGATGGGTATTAAAGGCTCATCTCACCACGTAATACTTGCTGCATCTGTTGTTTGACTTGCTCATAGCTTAAGCCTTGGCTAAGCAGGTAATGCAGTTTTGCCAGCGCTGCTTCTGGCGTCATATCAAAGCCACTGATAACACCAGCTTCTGCCAATGCACAGCCTGTTGCGTAGCCGCCCATATTCACCTTGCCCGCAAGACACTGTGTTAGGTTAACCACGATCACACCACGTTCAGAAGCATCTTTTAGGTGCGCCAGTAGATCTGGGTTTTGTGGCGCATTGCCAACGCCAAAGGTCAGCAGAATCATGGCATTAACCGGTTGCATTAGTGTATTACGAATCACTTCGTGCGAAATGCCAGGGTACATGGTGATCACGCCAATCGGTTGTGGGGTGATGTCATGGACTTTGAATTCGCCTTCAGGCTGGGCATCGACCGTAATGTCGTTACTGATTTGAATATTGATGCCTGCTTCAAGCAGTGGTGGCAAGTTTGGCGAAGTAAAGGCATTAAAACCATCGGCATGCGATTTGGTGCTGCGGTTACCACGCATCAATTTGTTATTGAAGAACAAAGTCACTTCATTGATTGGGTAGTTCGCCGCGATGTGTAGGGCATTAAGCAGGTTAGCTTGGCCATCTGAACGCAGTTCAGCCAATGGGATTTGTGAGCCGGTCACGATCACTGGTTTGCTGAGGTTTTCAAGCATGAAAGAGAGAGCCGAGGCGGTATACGCCATCGTGTCGGTACCATGCAGAATGACGAAACCATCGTATTTATCGTAGTTGTCACGAATATCATCGGCGATTTGCTGCCAATCAGCTGGCGTCATATCTGACGAATCAATCAGAGGATCGTATTCGTGGATGGTAAATTCCGGCATCTCCGGGCGATGAAACTCTGGCATGCTTGCAAGCTGCTTTTCCATAAAGCCTGCAACCGGCACGTAGCCGTGGTCATGTGACTTCTGCATACCAATGGTGCCGCCCGTGTAGGCGATATAAATGTGTTTTCTTACCATTGCTCGAGACCAGTGAAGTGTAGGGGGAACAGAGCCGAGGATTATAACGAAATATTAGCCAATAAAAAGGGGCACTGCCTACAGCAAGTGCCCCTTTGTGGTTTAACTTATTAGCAAAATGCTCAATCGAACAAATTATGTACCGCTACTGAACTTGGCAATTTAAACAAAATGCGTATTGACCTTTCGGGTCATTGAAACTCTGTAACAGGCTAGCATCTTGGTTGATTTGTTGCACAACAGGTTGTAATGCTGGTGGTAACATCGCGCTGACATCAAGACCAAGGGACACCTGCACTTGATTCATAAACTCATGAATAAACTGCTGTGCGGGTGTTAGTGGTTCTTCAACCCAGTAGATGTTGTAGCTATCTAGCTTAGCGAGCTCTGCGGCCAATGCCACGGCGTCATCAAAATCCCCCATCTTATCGACAAGGCCAAGGCGTAGCGCATCTTGACCTGTCCACACTCGGCCTTCAGCAATGCTGTCCATCTTATCTAAGGCAATGTTTCGGCTTTGGCTGACCAAATTGATGAAACGGCTGTAACCATGCTCGATACCAAGTTGGAAGGCATCGGCCGCCTTTTCTGGAATGCCGGTAGTAATTCCGATGCCGGAGAATGGTGAAGTGCCCACCCCATCGGTATAGACACCAATATTATTCAATCCTTTTTCGAAGGTCGTGATCACGCTGAAGATGCCGATTGAGCCAGTAAGTGTGGTGGGTTGGGCAACAATACGATCAGCGCTGGTTGAAATCCAATAGCCGCCAGAAGCGGCAAGGCTAGACATCGACACAACCACCGGCTTACCGGCTTCTTTTAGTGCTTCAATTTCATTACGAATCACTTCAGAAGCAAAAGCGCTACCGCCTGGGCTATCGACGCGAAGCACTACGGCTTTGACTTTGCTATCGTTACGCGCTTCGCGCAATAAATAAGCGACAGTGTCACCGCCAACCGAGCCGCGTGGTTGAGTGCCATCCATAATCGCTCCGCTGGCCACCACGACAGCGATGTCGTCACTGTTGGCATTAAAGCTTGGTTGAATAGTGGTCGCGTATTGGTAGTAGTCAACGTAGTGATAGCTGTCTTCCCCATTGCTACCAAAGGCATCGATCATCGCTTTGCGTACTTGTTGGCGCGTTGCGAGCTCATCGACTAAGCCAGTTTTTAACGACAGCGCAGCAAGATCACCATTGGCGTCTTTTAACTGGGCAAGAAAATCATCCATAGTTGGGTTAAGTGTTGCGACATCAATCGAGCGGTTGGTTGCGACATCATCGACATAAGCGCCCCACAATTGGCCTAACCAAAGTGAGGCCGATTCTTTGGCTTCTTGTGACATATCATCACGAATAAATGGCTCAATGGCCGATTTATACGTGCCCACACGGAAGACGTGCGTATTGACATCGAGCTTCTCAAGCAAGGTTTTGTAGTACATTGAGTAAGCGCTGTAGCCTTTGATCATCACCGCGCCATCAGGCGCAAGGTAGATTTTGTCAGCATAGCTAGCAAGATAATATTGGCTCTGGTTGTAGAAACCACCCGCAGCATAAATTGGCTTGCCAGCGGCTTTAAACTCATTTAACGCTTTAGCAATGTATCGTAGCTTGGTTAGATTGGTTTCTGGCATATCACCGAGCGACAACACGATACCCGAAATCATCGGGTCATTTTTGGCGTGACGCACGGTTTCCACAATATCGAATAGGACATTTTCACGTGGCAAATCATTACCGAATAGTGAGTTACTCAGTGAGTCAAGCGGGTTGTTATAGGTTGACTGCTCAACAATAGGGCCCGATAGGTTCAGGATTAACGCGGATGGTTGCTGCTGCGCCGGTTCTGGGGACTCTGCACCCGAGTAAATAAAATAGAGAGTCGCAATCACAACGAGAAAAAGCAAATTGGCGATGGCCAAACGAACAAAGGTAATCAGTTTCCAAATACCTTTAAAAAAGAGGCCTATATACTTAAAGATTGTTTTCATTATTTCTCCGCTGTGTGTGACACAGGTAACCCGCATTCCTTTTACAACCCAGTAAACTAAATATCTGGGTGGCCAAGGTATTTATTCGATAAAACGACAGGTTGGTTGCCGTTAAACGGTTAGTTTATAAATACATCCTACTGAAACTCATAGATTCAAGCCAGACCGATTAAGCAGTTTCAAATATAAATTTAGTCAATCACTCACAGGTTGTGGCCGTGATTTGAAGATCTGCCACGATAATTCGACTGATGTTTCAAAAATGTAAACACATGTTTGATTTTTGTGTTGCTTATGCATATTGTGGTCAGACCAGACCAATAAAGAGAGCCTCCGTTATGTATCCGAATTTGCTCAAACCACTCGATCTTGGTTTTACTGAGTTACGTAATCGCGTTTTGATGGGATCAATGCACACCGGATTGGAAGAAGATAAGCAAGGTCTCCATAAGCTCGCAGCCTTTTATGCTGAACGAGCGAAGGGCGGTGTTGGTCTTATTGTAACGGGAGGCTTCTCTCCGAATTTACGTGGCCGTTTACATCCATTTAGCGCCGAATTTAGTAAAGCAAAACACGCTGATGCTCATCGTATTGTTACGGAAGCGGTTCATCTACATGGCGGTAAAATAGCACTACAGTTGCTCCATGCTGGGCGTTATGCAATGCACCCCTTCGCTCAAAGTGCCTCGGCAATCAAAGCACCAATTGCTCGCTTCGCCCCAAGTGAAATGAGTGAACGACAAATAGTGAAAACAATTGATGCTTTTGCTAACAGTGCCAAGCTTGCTCAGCAAGCGGGATATGATGGTGTTGAAGTGATGGGTTCAGAAGGTTATCTGATCAATCAGTTTATCTGTCAACGCACCAATAATCGTTACGACCAATGGGGTGGCAGTTACCAAAATCGTATGCGTTTACCGCTCGAAATTGTTAAGGCGATTCGTCAGGCAGTCGGCGAGCGATTTATCATTATATTCCGCTTATCGATGCTGGATCTGGTCGAGCAAGGTAGCACTTTTGATGAAGTGGTGGAGCTGGCTAAGGCCTTGGAGCAAGTGGGTGTCACTATTATTAATACTGGCATCGGTTGGCATGAAGCGCGTATTCCCACCATTGCCACTCAAGTACCGCGCGGTGCGTTTACTTGGGTGACAGAAAAAGTCCGCCCGCATGTTTCCGTGCCGATTGTGACTTGTAATCGTATTAATACCCCAGAAGAAGCGGAGCGCATTTTAGCTTCCGGTCAAGCTGACATGGTATCAATGGCAAGGCCATTTCTCGCCGATGCTGATTTTGTTATCAAAGCTGAAAAGCAACAAGCGCATTTGATCAATACCTGCATTGGCTGTAACCAAGCGTGTTTAGACAATGTGTTTAAGGGCAAGCGAGCCAGTTGCTTGGTGAACCCTTATGCATGCCGTGAGACAGAATTGGTAGAAGAAAGTGCCACCTGCTTGAAGACCGTTGCCGTGGTGGGCGCGGGGCCTGCGGGGCTTGCTTGTGCGACGACCTTAGCAAGGCGAGGTCATCAGGTTGATCTGTTTGAGCGTAGCGATCGGATTGGCGGTCAATTTCGCCTTGCGATGCAAATACCGGGTAAAGAAGAGTTTAGAGAAACCATTCGTTACTTTGCCAACCAGATTGATGAAACGGGCGTGAAATTGCATTTGGAAACCGAAGCCGACTTTGACTTACTCAAAGAGTACGATGAAGTGATCATGGCATCGGGGGTAAAACCACGCCATGTCGATATTCAAGGTATCGATAATCCAGACAAAGTTATCGATTATCAAACGCTGATTAAAGAGAAAACTTTTTTAGGTAGCAAAGTTGCGATTGTCGGTGCCGGAGGGATTGGTGTTGATATCGCTACCATGATCACGGAGCCACTAGAAAATCAGCTCGATGACTGGTTGCACGATTGGGGGATAGACAAAGAAATCGCTCATCCTGGCGGTCTCTACCCATTCCCAGACACTTCGAGTGATACTGAAGTATGGGTATTACAGCGCCGTAAAGGCAGAGTTGGCAAAGGTCCGGGTAAAACCACCGGTTGGATTCATAAGCGAACGCTTGAAAAGCGGGGAGTGCATCTGCTTGGCGGTGTGCGTTATCAGGCGATTGATGAGTCGGGTTTGCATATAGAACAAGATGGCGAAGCCCAGTTGATCCCAGCAGATAAAGTGGTGATTTGCGCCGGACAAGAATCGGTACGTCCTTTTGAGTCTCAGTGGCCTGAATTTGGTGAAAAACTGCATGTGATTGGTGGCGCTGATCATGCCGGTGAGTTAGATGCTGTTCGTGCTATTCGTCAGGGAGTCGAATTAGGCTTGAAGCTGTAATTCAGAGTTTGATTTGATCCTAGTTGCTTGCAATCCCTCCCGTTGGAGGGATTGTCGTTTTTATTGGCGGATTATTTCGCCAACTCGTAGTTTTCGTGCATCTCTTTTGGCGCAATGCCATATTCGTAGTCAGCTAGGTAGCCATCTTTGTAGACCTTCATGCCTTTATCATCCCAACTGACCTTGATGACAGCCGTTTCGCCATCGGTGCTGCCAAGAAGATCGAGCATCTGCTCATCAATCTTAATCGCCTTGATGGTGGTAATGCGCTTAAATGACTGGAATTCGTTCGAGGTTGGCAGGCTACCGTAAGTTTCTACCCATACATTGGTTGGGATTAACCATTGGTTGTAAACATCACCTACGATAGGGGTGTGCATGCTGGCGACGATGACATCTTTGGTCATGACGTTATTGGTTTCAAGTGTATAACCACCCTTACCATCAGCGACATAAGTTGGAAAGTCTTGGCCGAGTTCTTGTTGTTTTGGCAGGCGACCAAGGGTGGGTGCTTTTTTAACGTACAGTGGTGCCGTCTCAAACTGACTCATGATCTGGGGGATTTGTTGAAACTCAACCGGCTCGGCAGCAAACAATGCTGTAGGGAATGACAGTGCCGCTGAAACCGCAGCGATAAGGAATACTTTTTTCATCTTGTGACTCGTTATTAATATAATTTTCAGTATGTTATTTTTTACAATGTTGAACGATTGCTAGTGGCAAAAGTATCAACACAGCATCATGATATGCTGAGAACGCAAACGTTTCACTGATTTAAAAAAGGTTTTTCTCTGACGGTGAAAATATCAGCTGAACATTGGTTGAAATCTGTTCAGCTGAAATTCACAGATGAAGGCGATTATAAGATGACGGTTTTATTGCCATAGACAAACACATGGTCGTTAACCACTTTATTTAATGCCTTACTCAATACGCTTTTCTCGACATCTCGGCCCGCTTGCGCCATGTCACGAGCACTGAACGTATGATCGACAGGGATAACATCTTGTTTGATGATTGGCCCCTCATCCAAATCGTTAGTCACGAAGTGTGCTGTTGCACCAATGATTTTTACGCCACGTTCAAACGCTTGTTGGTATGGTTTTGCGCCAATAAATGCCGGTAAGAAACTGTGGTGGATATTGATGATTTTGTGGTGGAACTGGTCGACAAAACTCGGCGTTAACACGCGCATGTATTTGGCCAGTACTAGGTAGTCAGCTTCATACTGCTCAATCACTTTCAGCATCGCTTGCTCATGCTCTTCACGTGAGAGGCCTTCGTGGCTGACGCAGTGATAAGGAATATCGAACTTTTCCGTCAGGCCCTGCAGGGTGTCGTAGTTACCAACAACGGCGGCAATATCAATGTCTAAGCTGCCATCGTAATTCTTAATTAAAATGTCACCCAAACAGTGGGCTTCTTTGGTGACTAAGATCACGACACGTTTGCGGCTCGCGTCCATTAACTTACGTTTTGCCCCGGTCGGCAGGGCTTGATCAAGATCGGCAAGGAAGGTTTGATCATTAAAATAGCCTTCCAACTCGGTACGCATAAAAAAGTGACCGCTCGGATTGTCCACATATTCGCTGTTGTGGATGATGTTCAACTGATGCTTGTAACAGATGTTGGTGATCTTCGAAATCAGTCCAGGGGCATCACTACAGTGAGTTAGCAGTGTTTTCTTTTCCATTTTGTAATTACTTCCGTGATTTATTTTTTTCGTATGGTGAATTTTTTCGGGGCTTCCGAACAGTGAGCTATCCCGCAATAATTGAGTAACAATTAAACTAATATCGACTTGAATTCAACAAATAATCTACTTAAAACAGAGTTGGTTATCGAGTTAGTTAAAGATTTCTTTCCTCATTTGAGCGTCTTAAGGTGGTAGGTATGGATAAAGAACTATTAGCCCGTAAGTTATATTCAGAACGAGTGAACGCACTGCTGGGTGATTGCGAATTAGATCAAACGATACTCACTGAAAAGTGGGATTGCAAAGCATCTCCGAGCGAAGCGGCGAGAGCAATGATCGACAGTCAAAATGATTTTGATGGTCCAGCTTGGTTAGCGCGCTACCTACACCGCCGATAATGTTATAATCGTCTATCGGCAAAGCGATATGCTTAGTATGCCGTTAAATAAACACGACAGGAAATTGTCTAAACGCGACTTCGAGTGAGTCGCGTTTTTTTATTGCCAATGCTCAGTACATGATGAAGAAATTAGTGGCTCAATCGGCGGAGGAGTTGCGGTCCAATTGGTGCTTTCGTCAGCAGTCAATTGACGGTTCTCTCCATCGCGCTTTGATTAGGGTATACTGACTTTTTTCATCACATCACATTCGCATGATCTCAAAAACCTTTTCTCAAGATGGTGCTCTCGGTAAAGCGATACCGGGTTTTCAGCCGCGCCAAGCTCAGCTTGATATGGCGGAGTCAGTCAGAAAATCGATTCAAGAACAAGGTCAATTAGTGATCGAGGCGGGTACGGGTACCGGTAAGACATTTGCTTACCTTGTTCCTGCGTTGATGAGTGGGAAAAAAACTATTATTAGTACCGGTTCGAAAAACCTACAAGAACAGCTTTTTCACCGTGACTTACCTTTGATGACCAGCGCTCTGGGCTTTTATGGTCAAGTTGCCCTGCTAAAGGGGCGGGCAAACTATTTATGTTTGGATCGTCTTAGCCGTCAAATGATTGAAAGCCATGGTAATCATTCCGATCCCACATTATTGGCGCAACTGGTTAAAGTCAGAGCATGGTCTTCCGCCACCAAAACGGGCGATTTAGGCGATTGTGATGCGATCGCTGAAGATAGCCCTGTGATCCCAACCATTACCTCAACCAATGACAACTGCTTAGGCAAAGAGTGTCCGAGCTATACCGATTGTTTCGTGCTCAAAGCACGTAAGCGCGCGTTAGACGCCGATGTCGTGGTGGTTAACCACCATCTGTTTTTTGCCGACTTGGCGATCAAAGAAACCGGTTTTGGCGAGTTAATTCCAGAGGCTGAAGTCTTTATCTTTGATGAAGCGCATCAGTTACCCGATATTGCCAGCCAGTATTTTGGTCAGTCAGTGTCGAGTCGTCAGATCCAAGAGCTGAGTAAAGATATTGAGATTGCTTATCGCACTGAAGCGAAAGATATGCGCCAATTGCAAAAAGTGGCGGAAAAACTCAACCAGTCGGCGATGGATATGCGCATCGTGCTTGGCGAGCCTGGGTTTCGTGGCAACTGGCGTGAAGCGATTAAGTCGCTTCCGGTTGCACGTGAGTTAGAGCGCGTTCGAGAGGCGATCGATTTTACCATCGAAGTACTAAAAATAGCGCTGGGTCGGTGCCAATTACTGGATACCGCTTTTGAACGTGCTCATACCATTAAAGGACGTATTGACCGTGTCTGCGATGTTTCGATTACCGGCTATTCTTATTGGTTTGATACTACGCCGCGCCATTTTAGTTTGCATATTACTCCGCTGAGTGTGGCGGATAAGTTCAATGAACAAATTGAACTTAAGCAAGGGGCGTGGATTTTTACCTCGGCAACCTTGGCAGTGAATGGCGACTTTTCCCACTTTACCGAGCGCTTGGGTATTAAGCCACAAGCACAGTTTTCATTACCAAGCCCGTTTGACTATCCCACTCAGGCGCGTTTGTGCGTGCCGCGCTACCTACCAGAACCGAATAGTCCGGGGATGGCAGAAAAATTAGTCTCCATGCTTGCTCCTTTGATTGAGCAGAACCAAGGCCGTTGTTTCTTCCTCTGTACTTCGCATAGCATGATGCGAGACTTGGGGGAGCGTTTCCGAGAGGTGCTTACTGTTCCTGTATTAATGCAAGGCGAGACCAGTAAGCAAAAAACCTTAGCCGAGTTTATGGAGCTAGGAAATGCTTTGCTGGTGGCAACAGGGGCGTTTTGGGAAGGGATTGATGTTAGAGGTGACACCCTTAGCTGTGTTATTATCGACAAATTACCGTTTACCGCGCCGGATGATCCGTTGCTTAAAGCACGTATCGAAGATTGCCGACTTAAAGGTGGCGATCCCTTTGCGCAGGTGCAATTACCCGATGCGGTGATTACACTCAAACAAGGTGTCGGGCGTTTAATACGTGACAAGAAAGACAAAGGGGCGTTGATCATTTGCGATAACCGATTGGTGACACGTGATTATGGTGGCGTCTTCCTTGGCAGTTTACCGCCAATTCCGCGTACGCGAGACTTGGGGGTAATAGAAGACTTTCTTCAACAGATTTCAGAAACAAATAACCAAGATTAGAGAATTGAATGAGCGCAAAAATTCTTGCCCTAGATACTGCAACAGAAAATTGCTCGGTTGCCTTACTAATTAATGACAAAGTCTACTCTCGTAGTGCTGTTGCCCCTCGTGACCATACTAAATTAATTTTGCCTATGGTCGATGAAGTGTTGAAAGAAGCGGGCATCAGTTTGACTGATCTTGACGCATTGGCTTTTGGCCGCGGCCCGGGTAGCTTTACCGGTGTACGTATTGGTATTGGTATCGCACAAGGCTTAGCGTTCGGCGCGGAATTGCCAATGTTGGCGATTTCAACGTTAGAAGCGATGGCGCAAGGTGCATACCGTTTAAATGGCGCAACTCAAGTTGCCAGTGCGATTGATGCGCGCATGAATGAAGTGTACTGGGGACGTTACGTTCGCCAAGAGAACGGCTCATGGATTGCGGTTGATCAAGAGTGTGTCATTGCACCGAATGAGTTGGCACAGCAGATCCAAGCGGATGAATCTGAGTGGGCCACTGTTGGTACTGGTTGGGCGGCTTATCACGAAGCGATGGAGACCTTACCACTGAGTTGTGTGGACGGTGGTGTATTGTATCCAGATGCGCAAGATATCGTGCACCTTGCTCAGTTTGCATTCGCCAATGGTGAAGCAGTGGCGGTTGAAGATTCCACGCCGGTTTACCTACGTGATAACGTCGCGTGGAAAAAACTGCCAGGACGCGAATAGTCGTTTTCGTGAGTTTTCGATAGAGGATAATGGCGAATAGTATGGTGTCGATTAATGGATTACCGGCTGCGATTCCTGGCCCAAAGAAAGCCAATAAGGCCAGTAAACAAAGCAAGATTAATAAGTCGCAAAGTCAGCAATCGACCAGCCAGCCATCAAAGGTGGCTAATGCGGTTGCCCATACCATTCGTCATGTCCAAGAATCCGATATTCACAAAGCCCAAATTCAATACGACCTTCCTGAAGGTCGCAGTCGTAAAGCACTAGAAGAGTATATGCGAGTGATGAATCAGGCTAAACGGGATGAACTGATCCAAATGCTCGGTGTCGATATCTATATCTAATCGGTATGAATATTCAATCCTCGGTACTATTTACTGAGATCTACTAAGAGTGACAGCAGTATGAACATTTCCCTTTTCGTTCGATTTTTTACCGTGGGCATACTCTCTCTAGCAATGCTTGGTTGTGCTTCTTTGCCAGTTAATTTAACCAGTGATAATCCTAACATTGTGACTGATTACCAAACTTGGCAAGCATCGCCTCAAGCGCCCAATGAATTGCGCTTAGGTGGGGTGATTGCGGCAGTGACGAATTTGCCTCAGCAGACGCGTATTGAAGTGGTCAACTTACCAATCAACGGCTCTGGTAAACCTGATATTAATCAAGAGCCAAATGGCCGCTTCGTTGCTTACGTCGAGGGTTTTGCCGATCCTGTTACCTTGAGTAAAGGCCGCCTCGTGACATTGTTAGGGGCCGCTGATGGTTCTGAACAGGGTAAGGTGGGGCAGTTTGATTATACTTTCCCAGTCATGCAAGCAACTGGCTATCATTTGTGGCGTATTGAAGAACGTGTGATTGTTGATGACATTGGCAGTTATATCTACCCTTGCCGCAGTATTCATTGCCGTGATATCCATTACAATACTCGCCAAGGCAGAGTGATCCAAGAAGTGAGATAGATGCTCCGATCCACTTGCTATACGACCTCATCAGGCTCAATTGCGGCGCTAGAGTATGGGGACGCGCAATCGTCTTCTTGCTCATTAGTATTACTGCATGGATGGTTGGATAATGCCGCTAGCTTTCAAACGACCATTGAAGCGCTAATTACTCTCAATCCAAGCATGCATATTTGTGCGATTGATTTACCTGGGCACGGTTTTTCCAGCCACAAATCCGCGGATAACTTCTATCTGTTTTTTGACTATTTAGATGACCTTTACCAGCTTTTGGTGAATATTTCGCCAAACAAGTTGCTGTTAGTTGGACATTCCCTTGGTGCTTTGTTAGCAAGTTGCTATAGTGCCGCCTTTCCTGAACAAGTTGCAGGATTAGTGCAGATTGAAGGCAATGGTCCATTAGCCGAAGAACCGCACAATTGTGTGACACGTTTACGGGCTGGAATTAAAAGTCGACAACGTATTCGCAATAAGCCTCTCCGTACTTTTTCTACCTTAGACGACGCCATTGCTTTGCGTGTTCGAGTGAACCATTTGCTGGCAGAGCAGATTAAGCCAGTGGTTAGCCGAGGTATGTGTGAGCGCGAAAATGGTTGGGCTTGGCGACATGATGTAAAACTGCAAAGTGATTCGTTATATCGCATGGCCAGTGTGCATGCCGCACAGTTTCGCCAACAGATAGTTTGCCCTCAATTGATTATTTTGGGGACAATGGGCTATGAGCATCTTCAACAAGATAACGACAACTTTACCGATGTTGTCTACATTGAAGGTGGACATCACTGCCATTTACAGCAGCCACAAGCCGTCGCAGAGCGGATTTTTGGCTTAGTTAACAAAATTTAAACAAGTGTTTGAGTGTTTCGTGCTCGAACCCTTCGCCTGTGTTGTAATTAGCCATATAAATGACGTGCTATAAGCGCTGTTCATTCTCTATGTTATTACCACACCTGATTTTTTCGAGGAGTAGTTATCGTGGATAAACCTTGGTTGTCTCGTTATCCAAATGAAGTGCCTGAGCACATCAACCCAGATCAGTACCCATCACTGGTTGAAATGTTTGAGCAGTCAGTACAAAAATATGCTGATCAGCCAGCGTTCATGAATATGGGCTCTGTGATGACTTTCCGTAAATTGGAAGAGCGCAGCCGTGCATTCGCCGCTTACTTACAAAACGATCTGAAGCTAAAGAAAGGCGATCGTGTAGCACTGATGATGCCGAACTTGCTGCAATACCCAGTTGCATTGTTTGGTGTGCTTCGTGCAGGTTGTATTGCGGTTAACGTTAACCCTCTTTATACCCCGCGTGAGCTTGAGCATCAGTTAAATGACTCGGGCGCGAAAGCGATCGTGATTGTCTCTAACTTTGCTAACACCCTTGAGCAAGTAGTAGAAAATACGCCGGTTAAGCATGTTATTTTGACCAGTCTTGGTCAAATGCTGCCACGTGCAAAAGGCACGTTAGTAGATTTTGTGGTTAAGTACGTTAAAGGTATGGTGCCTAAGTACGATTTACCTGGTGCAATTTCAATGCGTAAAGCGCTGCACAAAGGTCGTCGTCTACAATACGTGAAACCTTTCATGTCAGGTGATGATATTGCGTTCCTACAGTACACCGGTGGTACCACTGGTGTAGCAAAAGGCGCGATTCTGACTCATCGCAATATGGTTTCAAACGTGCTTCAAGCCAAAGGTGCCTATGGCCCCGTGCTTTCTGAAGGCCGTGAACTTGTTGTAACGGCATTGCCGCTATATCACGTATTTGCTTTAACGGTTAACTGCCTACTGTTTATTGAAATCGGTGGCAATAACCTACTGATCACCAACCCTCGTGATATTCCAGGCTTCATCAAAGAGCTACAAAAATACGCCTTCACTGCCATTACTGGGGTAAATACGCTGTTTAATGCTTTGGTGAATAACGAAGACTTCCACGAGCTAAACTTCAAGAACATGAAGCTATCGGTTGGCGGTGGTATGGCCGTGCAACGTGGCGTGGCTGACAAGTGGAAGAAGATCACGGGTGTTCACCTGCTAGAAGGCTACGGCTTAACAGAATGTGCACCACTGGTGACGGGCAATCCGTACGACCTGACCGATTACACAGGGGCGATTGGCCTACCTGTACCTTCAACAGAAGTGCGAATTGTCGATGAAGAAGGCAACACGCTAGCCAATACTGAAGTCGGTGAGCTACAAGTTCGTGGCCCACAGGTAATGCAAGGCTACTGGCAGCGTCCAGAAGCGACCAAAGAAGTGTTAACCGAAGATGGTTGGCTATCAACCGGCGATATCGTTAAGTTTGATAGCGAAGGCTTGCTGTACATTGTCGACCGTAAGAAAGACATGATTCTGGTCTCTGGCTTTAACGTTTACCCGAATGAACTTGAAGATGTGGTGTCACTGCATGGCAAAGTGTTGGAAGTGGCTGCAATTGGCCAACCGCATGAAGTCTCAGGTGAAGTCGTTAAGCTGTATGTGGTTAAACGTGATCCAAGCTTGACCAAAGAAGAAGTGATCGCTCACTGTCGTCAACATATGACAGGTTACAAGATCCCGAAATTGGTTGAGTTCAAAGATGAACTACCAAAAACCAACGTAGGTAAGATCTTGCGTCGAGTTTTGCGTGAAGAAAACGACGCAAATCTCGCGAAAGCGGCACAAGAAAAAGCGGCGCAAGCAAACGCTGAGTAAGCCAAGCAACCGCGAACATTTAGTGATAGAATGCCGGCTCATGTAGCCGGCATTTTTATGCGAGAATTAAGTGAACTATCAGATTATTACCCAGAGTACCGAGTTAGAAGTTGTCTGTAAGCAAGCAAGAACGGTAGAAGCCGTGATGCTAGACACCGAATTTGTCCGTACCCGAACCTTTTATCCTCAGTTAGGCTTAATTCAGCTATTTGATGGCCAAACGTTATCATTAATCGACCCTCTGGCGATTGATGATATGAGCGCTTTTGTCGATCTACTACAAGACACCTCTGTGACTAAGGTTTTGCATGCTTGCGGTGAAGACCTAGAAGTATTCAACAATAGCTTTGGTTGTTTGCCGCAACCTATGGTTGATACACAGATTATGGCGGCATTTTTAGGCAATGGCCTTTCAACCGGTTTTGCTGCGTTGGTCAATGCTAACTTAGGCGTAGAGCTAGATAAAAGCGAATCACGTACAGACTGGATGGCTCGTCCATTAACACAAAAGCAGCTCGACTATGCGGCGGCTGATGTTCACTACCTGAAGCCTTTGTACGAAAAACTACTCAGCGAGCTTGAACCTACCGGCTGGTGGCCTGCGGCAAAACAAGAGTGTGCTTTAATTGCGTCAAAGCGCATCAAACAAGTCGATACTGACAAAGCGTATCTTGATATTAAAGGTGCGTGGCAATTAAGACCGCGCGAATTGGCAATTCTTAAACCTTTAGCAGCATGGCGTTATAAAGAAGCGATTCGTCGTGATCTCGCATTAAACTTTGTCTTCAAAGAAAATGATTTATTGACCGTCGCGCGCTTAGGTATTCAAAATCGTCATCAAATGGAGCAAGAAGGGGTTGATCCTCGTTCAGCTCAGCGCCACAGCGCACGTATTATTTCATTAGTCAAAGCGGCTAAAGAAACACCGGCAGACCAATATCCAGAAAGCATTGAGCGTCTGATGGATATGCCGGGTTATAAGCAACTGTTCAAAGTGCTTAAAGATGAAGTGAAAAAAGCGTCTGACAAGAGCGGTTTAGCCACAGAATTTCTTGCGTCTAAAAAACAACTTAATAGCTTGTTAACTTGGGTTTGGCGCCGTAATCGTGATGAAGCCAAGCGCCCTGATTTGATGCAAGGCTGGCGTTTAGAGCTGCTCGGTGAAAAACTCGATAAGCTGGTTAAATAAGTTTTCTCGTCGAGTCTCTCTTCAAATTGAATACATTAAAGAAATGGCCAAGTGTTGAAGCACTTGGCCATTTTTTATGGTTTTAGTTTGTTAGTGCTGCTTTATTGTGCAATTGGTCGGTTTTTCTCAGTGCAATCCGATAGCTGTGTCGCACGTCATGGATTTATGCGACTTGAAGCCTATACTGCGCATCTTATCTAATTGAATAAATACTCTTTCTAACCAACGAGAGCTTTAAGGTGTGTCATGTCAGAATTCGATAAAACGGTTTTTATTTCGGTTGATCCTCATGATCCCGACAGCATTGCAAGTGCGTTTCGTGAATATCGTCAGCGCTTAGTTGATGGCACCGCATTTCGACTTCATATGAACACCTTGTTCAACATTGAATTTGTTGATCCTTCTGGGCGAGTGTTAAAGGTGGATGATGCGGGGGCTAATCGTAATTTGGTCAATTGTGTCTTTGAGGCGTATCGACAGTATGAGAAGAATCAGTATGTGAGTGAGCCGGTGCTATTTGCTTGCGCACTCAATTTTCCACAGTTACAGCCAGAGTTAGAGTTGACCGCGCAAGCAATGGTGGATTTTTCACGTAGCCGTAATGATTACAGTGACTTAATGCTTAGTGATAACAATCTTTTTGGTATCGAAGCGCTGTTTTTGCTCGCCAAGGTGAATCCCGCCCACAGTTTTTATCTAAGTAGCTTTGTGGTGCCTTATTGGAATACCGAGTCTTGGACAGTGCCGTTTGATATGTTGATGGCACTGGTCGATGAATTTGGTTGGAGCCGCGATCTAATCAAAGCTTATATTTGGTCAGATGCGGAGCATCTTCGTCGTCATTTTTATCTGGATCGTGATGGCTATCAACATCAAATGGATCTACTTAGCCACTTTGCAGCCCATCCTGAGGATTATCCATGGTTCAAGCAGCAGTTGATCGAGCGTTTAAGTCAGCAACCTTTGCTATCAACGCCGAGAACAGACTCCGAGCATCCGACATTGAGCTTTTACTACAGCTTAGGGCTTTGGCAGGTAGAAGCGCCGTATTATCAACACGAAGCGTATCAAGACCAAGTAAAGCAGCAGTTGATTTTAGGCTTGCGTGTTGATGAAGAAGCCATCGGTTTGCTTGAGCAAGTTAAATTGCAATATCCTGGGGTTAATTTAAGTCAGGTACCGGCATCGTGGCAGCAGGAGAACCGCTATGAGCAATGGGAACATACTCGAATTCGTGATGAGGAACCAGAAGAGGAGATCCCGTTAGAAGAGGTATGGTCAGAACAAGAGTGGCGTTCATGTTATCAGCCGCTTAACCCCCGCTTAGAAAAAATAACGCGGAGTCGATTGGACAATATAGACGATAAAATCAACGGCCTAGACGAGTTGATATTGGAACACTTGCCGACTCATCTTGGCGGGTGCCTTTATGCCACATGGCGCCTCAATGATCATATGGAAAACGAGCCAGAAGAGTATGAATTGATTGAATGGCTTGAAGAGCACTTACCGACGGCTTTAACCGATCCACTTATACGATTTTCCGAGTTAGATAAGGCGCAAAAGGAGGAGGCGCGGACGTGGCTAACTCAAGTGGATTGCGCTAGCGATGATGCACAAATGATCACTTTGTTGGGCAGCCGTTTATTTTGCGACGGCGGTCGAGCTGGCGATATGATTAGTCCAACGCAACCTGCTTATGCATTGCTAAACCATTACGATGGTTATCAGCGCGCCATCTTAACGCTATTTTGGTTAATGGAAGCCTTTGCCAGTGGCGAGCTTGAATCGGATTTAGCCATCTTAGTAAAACGCCATTGGCAATTATGGAATGCCATTGCTCCGCAGAGTGTTATTGAGCATGTCTTCAGTTTTTGGGCCGACTATCCTTTGTATGCGGTGGTGAACAGTGTCGAATTAGAGCAGCAGATTAGTGAGCGTTTGCACGCAACAGGGGTGGCTCAAGCGGATATCGATGTTTACCTATTATTGGCGTATCAAGATGTCGCTTCTTATCGACCAGCGGATGCCCGTTTTTGGCAGTACTATTGTGAACGTGTCAAAGCATTTGCTTGGGCCGAATCTGATGACAACAGTATGATAGGTCGTCATCAATGGGCCGAACGAGAAAAACTGCTCAAATCCTTTGAACGCTGTTACCCAAGTCAAATAGCCCTATTTTTTCAGCATGCAAGAGTGGTGAATCCGGCGGTTGAGTTGCCGATTGAGAGTTGGTTCCAATCGACGTTAATCACCGCTTTGATTGAAAAGTTAGATGAAGAAAAAGCAACCAAAATTAGCGCTCAGATCCTTGATTATTTAGAGTCTGGTGAGGGGGTGGAGTCGTTGAGCCCAGTAGCACTTGGTGTGCCAAAGCTGCAAGGTTGGGATCCGTATGCCTCTTATCGAAAGCAAGTTGGTCCTTCCGATCTTATCTGGTTGCTACCCGAGAAAAAAGCGCAGCGTCTCGCAGTGTTCTTCAGTCAACTAGGCAAGCGAGGCTTACATTGGGTGTGTTGCCACACTGTTGAGGACGCCTATGTTGCTCAGCGTATTATCAACAGCGAGGTTAGTTTAACCGAGCGTTGGAGTGATGAGCATTTAGGCCACAATACCATCAGTAAAGAAAGCTATGGTATGGCGCTGCTTTATGCCCAAGAAGAGTGGGCGCTAGACTGGCTTGATCGAGCTGGTGTGAGTGAATTGATGTTGCTACATTTTGCGACTCATGAGGCTCGTAAACCGGCAAATTTTGTTCAACGCTTAGCCAAAGAGGGAAGAATTCCTGATCTACAAGAGTGGTTAACCGTAGAGAACCGCCTAAAACTGCTTGAAATGTTAGCGTCAGGTGATATCACCAGTTATCGAACGAGCTTAGAAGCATTCCTGTGTGATGATTCGATTCAAGTGCGCAGGGCGGTAGAAAAACTGCTTGAGAGTCAAAATTAATCCGTAAATCAAAAGAGCTTCCAAATGGAAGCTCTTTTGTTATCTGACTGGTGTTGTTTCGGCTGCCCGATTTAGAGTTGCGTTTCAATCGGTAAAATGCCTGCTATCCACGCTCCAATGCGTAGCCAAATACTGGCGTCTGGTTCACTATCATAACGACGGTGGGTTTGATGATTGATCCAAAGAAGGTCACCTTGGTTATCAAGCATTAGCTGATAAGCGCTTTTGTGCAAAATATCGTCCACATTCATCAGGGCATCAGTGACAAATTCAGGCGCGTTGATCAGTACACCCATTTCAGTGTTCAAGAATGCCGAACGAGGATCGAAATTGAATGAGCCTGCAAAAATTTTACGTCCATCAATGACGAAAGTCTTCGCGTGCAGACTGGTGCGGGAACTGCCAAGCCAAGAGTAGTTCTTTTTCGCTTGTGGATCGGCTTTGACTTCGTACAAATTGATGCCTGATTCGATGAGTTGCTTGCGATATTTAGCATACCAACCATGAACGGCAAAGACATCATTGGAAGCGAGTGAATTAGTAATAATGGTAATGTCTAATCCTTCTTGCGCCGCTTTAGTGAGTAAATCCGTGCCCGCTTTAGTGGGGACAAAATAAGGGGAAACTAACACAAATGAAGAGTCAGCCTGACTCAAAATATCGCCTAGCGAATGAAGCATCAACTGGCTTTGATCTGGTTGATAGACCTTACTTGGTTGATCATAGTAGACCTTTGCTTCGCCCCAATAGAGCGGGAGTGTTTTGCCGTTGAGCGCCCTCATTAGTGGCAGTTGATTGATATTGGCTGAATACTCTGAACCGTCGAAATGGTTTCTCAATTGGCGTTGCCACTGCGTCACTTGTTCAGCCGTTGGTGCTTGGCCCACTTCAACGAGTGCTTCTATAGGCGTGGCCGGAGTACTATTCCAGTAAAGATCAAATTGGTGACTAATTTCCGCGACGCTATTACCTGCTAACAGCAGGTCAAAATCGCCAAAATCAACATCATGATTGGCGGCAAAATATTCGTCACCAATGTTACGTCCACCCGCAATCGCAAAAGCACTATCGGCAATCAGTGCTTTATTGTGCATACGTCGATTCATTTGACTGAAGTTGGTTAGGAAGTCGAGCATGCGCAGTACGCGATTATCAAAGGCATTGAAGAGACGCAGTTCGATATTGTCATGCGCTGCAAGTGCAGCCATATCGCTATCGCTGCGTGATTGCATGTCATCAAGTAAGATCCTAACTCTTACACCTCTCTCTGCAGCCTGAAAAATAGCATGAGTGAGCAATGAGCTGGTGCTGTCATCACGATAGATGTAGTACTGTAAATCCAGAGATTGTTCACTGTTTTCAATCAACGCAATTCGAGCGAGTAGAGCTTCTTGGCCATCACTAAGGGGGTAAAAGCCACTCTGGTCTGCCGCGCTAGTTTGATTCTCACTCATGTAGTGGGTAGCTAACTGGCCTAGCTTGGTGTTTGGGTTGAGTGGTAGCGTCAAGGATGATGCTTTGATGACCGAGTCAGGTCGTGAAAAATGCGCATAGAGCGCAGTCGCAACCAATACCGTGATGAGTAATAGAACGCCGGTTCGAAGATAAAACCCAAAGCGACGCGTTGGGCGAGAAGTGGTATGAAATATAGTGCGTCGTGATCTAAACATAACGGGGTAAGTCGTCCTGACTGGTGAATATTCAACGAAGCGAGTTCAGTAGTAATGTCGATTTAAGCATAACGTTACCAAAAATGTTATGACGACGCGGTGAGTCTGAGACCCAGCAAACATTGTTGTTTCTGTTGTTATTCTTTGTAGGCCATTACAACCATTAAAAAGGCTTCCCTTGGGAAGCCTTTTAAAAATAGTCTAGTAACTAGAAAGCCATTCGTTAGCGAGAGGCTTAGCCTGTTGATCGCTTAGCCAGCAAGTACGTCGGTAGCAACCTTGTAGCTTGGATCTTCTTTTACGTTGATCTCAACCAGGCTACCCGCTTTGTGCAGTAGCGCTCGGCAATCTTGGCTTAGGTGACGCAAGTGTAGTGTTTTGCCAGCGGCGGCGTAACGCTCGGCTAGCGTTTCGATGGCTTCAATCGCTGAGTGGTCAGTCACGCGTGAATGAGCGAAGTCGACAATTACTTCTGCTGGGTCATTCTTTGGATTGAATAGCTCAAGGAAGTTAGCTGCGCTACCGAAGAAGATAGGGCCATGGATATGGTAAACCTTAGCTCCTTCTTCATTGGTTTTGCTTGATGCATAAATGTGCTTAGCGTGTTGCCAAGCAAACATCAGCGCCGAGGCGATAACACCCACTGCAACGGCAACCGCAAGGTCAGTCAGTACGGTAACAACAGTCACCAATACGATAACAAAGAAATCTTGTTTTGGTACGCGGCGAGCCAGCTTAAACGTAGCCCACTCGAAGGTGCCAATAACAACCATGAACATTACACCAACCAGAGCGGCAAGTGGGATCATTTCAATCAGTGATGAAGCAAACAAGATGAAGCAAAGTAGCGCGACTGCGGCAACGATGCCAGATAGACGGCCACGGCCACCAGAGTTTACGTTGATCATTGATTGACCAATCATCGCACAGCCACCCATTGCGCCGAATACAGAACAGGTGACGTTCGCAAGACCTTGGCCCATACACTCACGATTAGACTGACCACGGGTATTGGTCATTTCATCCAATACAGTCAGAGTTAGCAGTGATTCAATTAAGCCGATCGCCGCAAGAATGATGGCGTAAGGCAGAATAATTTGCAGTGTTTCCAAGTTGAATGGAACCATCGGAATCGAAAACGTTGGTAGTGAACCTGCCAATGTCGCTGCTTCATCGCCAGACATGGTACGCAGGAAGTCCACCACAGTACGAGTATCTAAATCTAAACCCACTACTAGCGCGGTTACCGTTACGATGGCAACCAATGATGAAGGCACAGCAGTAGTAAACTTAGGTAGGAAGTGAATAATCGCCATCGTCAGCGCGACTAAACCTAGCATCAGCATCATTTGGTCGGTTGGTAACCAGGTTAATGCTCCGCTCATATCAGGCGCTTTGAATTGGCCTAGCTGTGCTAGGAAGATAACGATAGCAAGACCGTTAACGAAACCAATCATTACAGGGTGTGGCACCATGCGAATAAATTTGCCCAGCTTGAATAGGCCGGCGGTAATCTGCAGCAGACCTGCCAGCATAATAGCCGCGAAAAGATATTGCACGCCATGTGATGAAACCAGTGCGACCATTACTACGGCCATTGCGCCAGTTGCACCGGAAATCATACCCGGACGGCCGCCAAAAATAGAGGTGATAAGGCCAACAATGAAAGCGGCATAAAGGCCGACCATAGGGTCGACACCTGCAACGAAGGCAAACGCTACAGCCTCAGGAACCAATGCTAGAGAAACGGTTAAACCTGATAACACATCGTTTTTTACGGAGTGTTTTGAAAATTGAGGGAATTCAAACATATTTGCTCAGTTAGGCTAAGTGTTTAAAATTATTCTGAATTAGACTTGTCGGTTACTAGAGCAAACTGGATGTAAAAGAGCAGCGTAACGTAAGGTAAAATTCAGATCGAGTCGGCGCATGCTACCGAAAACTGTGATTAAGTTCAAGAATGAAGCAGATGTTAACCGATATATGTACGAAATAAATTCTTAGTTAAGAATGTGCTATTTCGATGAGTAGTATTTCTTGAAAGAGAAAAGTGAGAATAAAGAAAAGGCTGCTATTACTAGCAGCCTTTGTTCTTTTATGTTCGGATTAGAAGCTTGGCTTCGTCATTCCTGCGCCTGCTTGGTTCTTAGCAGATTGGCTACCAGCACCAATGGCTTGGTAACGTTCTGTGCGGAACGGTGCAGCGTGAACAGCAATCTCACGTAGTTCTTGAGGACCTGGCGCTTTCGCCATTGGTGAGCTTGCGTGGGCTTTAACTGTTACAACAGGTTCTGTTGTTTTTGCTTCGACCTTAACTGGCTCAATCGTTTCTTCAATCACGACTTCTTCAACTACGACAGTTTCAGCTACGGTAGCTTCTTCTGCGATAGGTGCTTCAACAGCGATTTCAGCAACGGTTTCTTCAACCACAACTTCTTCTACGATTGGCGCTGCGACTGGAGCCGCTTCGACAACCGCTTCAGTTACTGTTTCAACTGCAGTTTCAACAGGTGTTTCGACAACCGTTTCAGCGATCACTGCTTCTACTACTGTCTCTGCGATAGCCGCTGGAGAAGCGATCTTCTCTTCGCGTTGGATAATCACTTTACCCATTGCCATTTCAGGACAAGCGAAACCACCTAATGTCTCTGTTGCTACCGTTGCGACTTCAACTACAGCTGGCTCAGCATGTTTTTGCTGTGCGTGTTGAGAACGAGGCGCTGGTTTTGCTAGATCGAAACGAGGCATCACTTTACCCATTGCCATCTCAGGAGAGGCAACACCACCTTTACGTAGGCGGAATGGGTTAGGGCGACGATCACGTCCACGACGACGACGTTGACCACTTGCACGTAGATGACGAGGTGAACGACGGTTGCGACGTTGTTTGCCATTGTCTGCATCGTTGTCATTGTTGTCAGCTTTTGTTGTTTCAACAGCTGGCTCTACAGCAACAGGAGTTTCAGCCGTAGCGTCGATGATTAGCTCAACAATCTCTTCTGATTGTGCTTGCTGATCTTTCACGCGAACATGCTTAGCCATTTTACGACGTTGACGACGCTCTTTCACTTTCGCTGTTTTTTCTTCAACGCGAGGCTCGACAGCATCAACTTGAGCTTCAGCAGCAAGTTTTAGGCCTTCTTCAGCAACTTTGTTCGGCTTAACATCTTCACGCTTGTTACGGCGGTCTTGACGAGGCTTACGGTTTTGTTGCTTAGGTTCAGCTTGTTGTGCTTTTTGCTCAACATTCGCTTCTTCGCGGTTAGGCTTATTACGCTTGTCGTCACGGTTGCGACGGTTGCGATCATTACGCTCATTGCGATCACCGCGTTCGTTACGCTCGCCACGCTCATTGCGATCACCACGATTATTGCGGTCATTGCGATTGTTGCGATCGTTACGGTTATTGCGACGATTACGATTGTTACGGTTTGGACGCTCGTTCTCTTTCGGCTCTTCTTTCTTCTCTTCTTCTTTGGTTGAACCAAATAGGAAGCTGCCAAGCGCTTTCACAAAGCGGCTAATCAGACCTGGTTGCGCTTCTGCTTCTGGTGCCTTTTTAGCTGGCGCAGCAGGTTTTGCTGGTGCAGCCACAGGAGCGGGTGTTGGCGCCGATTGCGAAGGTGCTGCAAAACCACGTAGAGCCGGTTCTTCAATCTTCTTCGGTTTGATTTCAGTGACCGGTAATTCCTTACCTTCCGCTTCTTTAATTGCATCGAGTTTCTTCGGTAGAAGGTAAGACAGCAAGTCAAACTCTTCGCCTTCACGAACACGAACCACTTCAAAGTGCGGAGTTTCCATATCTGAGTTAGGTACAACTAAGATTTTAACGTCTTGGTTCTTCTCAATATGGTTCACTGAACGGCGTTTTTCGTTCAATAGGTAAGAAGCAATTGGAACAGGCACAACTGCAAGAACTTGCGCGGTGTTATCTTTTAATGCTTCTTCTTCGATCAAACGCAGTACCGAAAGTGCCAGTGATTCGTTATCACGAATAACACCAGTACCTGTACAACGAGGACAAATGTGGTGGCTTGCTTCAGCAAGAGACGGGCTCAAGCGTTGACGAGACATCTCAAGTAGACCAAAGCGAGAAATACGACCAATCTGCACTCGAGCACGATCCATGCGAACCGCGTCACGTAGACGGTTTTCAACTTCACGTTGGTGACGGACAGGGGTCATATCGATGAAATCGATAACCACTAGACCACCAAGGTCGCGTAGGCGTAGCTGACGAGCAATTTCGTCTGCTGCTTCTAAGTTGGTATTTAACGCTGTTTCTTCGATATCGCCGCCTTTAGTTGCACGAGCTGAGTTGATATCGATAGAGGTTAGTGCTTCTGTTGGGTCGATAACGATCGAGCCGCCAGAAGGCAAACGAACTTCGCGTTGGAACGCAGATTCGATTTGGCTTTCAATTTGGTAGTGACTAAATAGCGGCACTTCACCGTCATATTTCTTCACACGGTTAACGAAATCAGGACGTACCAGACGAATGTGCTCAAGAGCGCGATCGTACATAGTGTTGCTGTCGATTAGGATTTCGCCGATATCACGACGCAAGTAGTCACGAATCGCGCGAACGATGACGTTACTTTCTTGGTGAATAAGGAACGGTGCTGGGTTGCTATCAGACGCTTGTTTGATGGCACTCCAGTGGTTAAGAAGAACGTTTAGGTCCCACTCAAGCTCTTCTGCACTCTTACCGACACCAGCTGTGCGCACAATTAGACCCATACCTTGCGGTAGTTCCAAAGTGCTTAGTGCTGCTTTAAGTTGAGTACGCTCGTCACCTTCGATACGGCGAGAAATACCACCGGCGCGAGGGTTGTTAGGCATAAGAACTAGATAACTACCCGCAAGAGAGATAAAAGTGGTTAACGCTGCACCTTTGTTGCCGCGTTCTTCTTTCTCAACTTGTACGATTACTTCTTGTCCTTCCGTTAGCACTTCTTTAATGCTTGGACGGCCTTGGTAGGTATAACCTTGAGGGAAGTATTCGCGAGCAATTTCTTTAAGAGGGAGGAAGCCGTGTCGTTCTGCACCATAGTCAACAAAAGCCGCTTCAAGGCTTGGTTCTATGCGAGTGATACGTCCTTTGTATATGTTTGCTTTTTTAGATTCGTGACCTGGGCTTTCGATATCAAGATCGAATAAGCGCTGACCGTCCACTAAAGCAACACGCAACTCTTCTTTTTGAGTTGCGTTGATTAGCATTCTTTTCATTTATAAATCTCGTTGTCATTTTTTATTGTGCTTGTTGCTTTGTTGTCTCTTTCACGGTGCCAGATCCCATGGTTTATTCAGTGCAGCCTCCCGGCTGGAGGGATGCTCTGGGGCACTCCAGTTCTCACATGCAGTTAACGTGTGAGCCGCGATGTCGGCGGAATATACTCAACATGAAAGGAGATGAGTAGAGCAACAAGAAACCAACGGTGGAAAGGTCTTACGCCGTGTGCTGCGCTCTCTTTTCGTTAGCATTCTACTCATTATTTTTGCGTCTAAATGATTTGATTTGTACATAATTAAATCAGATCACTCTTTGCAGGTGTGAACTATAGCAGTACCCAGTAAAGTCAGCAATCGGCTTTATTGTAAAAGGGCCAAGAATAGCCGTTTATGTTTGATAATATCGTGTTGAAACATGTTTTTTATTTACTTAAAGGCTTTTTAACAAGTGAGTGATGCCGATTTTACTGCTTATGGATGACAAATTGAGTGATCTCAGCGTTTGTGGCGAAGAAAATGTGAATTTGCTCTGAGTTGAGTGATAGAATGATGCAATGAGCGAAATTAGAACCCAAGTCCAGTTTGTCGATATCGACCAAGATATGGCAGGCCAGCGCATTGATAACTTTCTGCGCAATCAATTGAAAAGCATCCCGAAAAGCATGGTTTATCGTATCGTGCGTAAAGGGGAAGTTCGTGTTAACAAGAAACGCGTAAAAGCGGAATACAAATTACAAGCTGGAGACGTGGTGCGGATTCCACCGGTGACGGTAGAAGAGAAAGCGCCGGAAGTAGCACCAAGTACCAAGCTTAATAAAGTGGCTGAATTAGAAGATATGATCATCTATGAAGATGAACATATGTTGATCCTAAATAAGCCATCAGGTACCGCCGTTCATGGTGGCAGTGGCTTAAAGTTTGGCGCGATTGAAGCACTGCGTGCTTTGCGCCCGCAAGCGCGATTCCTTGAGCTTGTTCACCGCATTGACCGCGATACTTCAGGTATTTTGTTGGTGGCGAAGAAGCGTTCCGCGCTCCGTCATTTACAAGCTCAATTCCGTGAAAAGACGGTACAAAAGTATTATTTCGCGTTGGTGATGGGGGAGTGGAAAGCGAGCTGCAAAGTCGTTAACGCACCATTGCTGAAGAACGAAGTGAACAGTATCGTGCGAGTGAATCCAAACGGCAAACCGTCAGAAACGCGTTTTAAAGTGCTGGAAAGATTCCCTGATGCGACTTTGATTCAAGCCAGTCCAATTACGGGACGTACGCACCAAATCCGCGTGCACGTACAGTACGCTGGTCACCCAATTGGTTGGGATGATCGCTATGGTGATCGCCGTTTTGATGCCTACACAGCAAAAGTGGGTCTTGATCGTCTGTTCTTACATGCGGCCAATATTAAGTTCCAACACCCATCGAATGATGAGTGGATGGAAATCAATGCGCCAATGTGTAAAAAACTCGAAGGCGTGTTGGCTGGATTAAGAAAGCTTACGAAGAATTGAGAATTGAGACGGTAGCGTCGACAAAATAGAGTTGAGATTTTTGAATCGAGATTCGATAGATTGGGAGCGGACAGCTCCCTTTTTTATTTTATTGCTTAGATTCCCTACAGGGCTGAAAGCCCGTAGTCTCGCTTCTCGCTTCTCGCTTCTCGCTTCTCAAATCTCAAGCGAAGCGCCTTTAATTCTCGCTTTCTCAAAGCACAGCAAACCCTTGTGCTTCAAGCATATCAATAAGGTCAATCAAGGGTAGGCCAACCAATGTGTTGGGGTCTTTACCCTCTAAGCGTTCAAACAGTGCGATACCCAACCCTTCACTTTTGAAGCTGCCGGCACAGAAGAAGGGCTGTTCTTTATCAACATAACTTTCGATTTGCGCCGTGGTCAGTTGGCGAAAATGCACCACAAATGTATCAAGTTTAACCTTGGTTTCTTGGGTTTTGCTATTGTGCAGTGCGAGCCCGGTATAAAAAATGATACTTTTACCACTTTGGCGGCGAAGTTGTTCGATAGCACGCTCACGAGTATGTGGTTTGCCAATAATCTCACCATCAATCACACAAACTTGATCGCTGCCGATGATTAATGTGGTCTTTTCCTCATCACTGATATCGCTAGGACAAGATTGCGCTTTGCCTTGAGCTAAGCGCAAAACTAATGCACTTGGTGACTCTCCGTCTAAAGGGGTTTCATCAAAATCAGGACTGGCGGTTTTAAACGGAATTGCTAGTTTATTGAGCAGTTGTTGTCTAAAAGGTGAGGTTGAAGCTAAAACTAGTTGGTAATTTGGCATTTTTATTTACAATCGCAATAGGCTTTGATTGAAGCATAATAGATATTATGGCGCTTATGATAGCGCTCTTGGTGGAAAGGAAAAAAAGTATAACTTTTTAGCCTTTTTCTTTGACTCTAAACAATTTGGAAGATAGAATTTGCGCCCTATGCAAAAGGTAAAAATACCGCGAACGGTTGATCCCGCGAGAACTGCTCAAAAGCGATTGGATATAGATGGTATCATTCAAACCAGTCTCCTAAAGCGTTTAAGTGCAACAACCGAAGGCGTAAAACGCGACGCGCAAGTCTCATTGTCATTTGGGCTTGATGAACAGCGACTCGTCGTTATCTCTGGTAAAGCTAACGTCGAAGTTGATTTAGAGTGTCAACGTTGTAATAAGGTTTTCGCACATCAGTGTGAAGTTCAATTCACTTATACTCCTGTTTACAGCGAGAAGAGTGAAGAAGAAGCACCGGAAGAGTACGATTTGGTAGATCTAAACGAGTACGGTGAAGTAGATCTTATTCAATTAGTTGAAGACGAGTTCATCCTTGGATTGCCTCTAGTAGCAATGCATGACGAAGCGGATTGTAGCGTTAACTCAAATAACATGGTGTTTGGTGAAATTCCTGAAGAAATTGAGGAAGAAAAGAAACCGAATCCATTTGATATCTTAAAAAGCTTAAAGCGCTAACTTATCAATAAGTAAGTATCTTTAGGAATTTACATAGGAGTAGGGTCAATGGCCGTACAAAAGAGCAAGAAATCACGTTCAATGCGTGGCATGCGTCGTTCACACGATGCGCTTACTACAGCTGCACTTTCTGTAGACGCAACTTCAGGTGAAACTCACCTACGTCACAACGTGACTGCCGAAGGTTTCTACCGCGGCAAAAAGGTTATCAACAAGTAAGGTTGACCTTTGCATAATATAACCGTTGCGCTTGATGCAATGGGCGGTGATTTCGGTCCCCGTGTTACAGTGCCTGCCGCCGTGCAGGCACTGTCGTATTTCCCAGAGCTAAAAGTGGTCCTACTAGGTGATCGGACTTCGATCACATCTCAATTATCTAATCTTGGTTATCAGCCAGATGCTCGGCTGAGCATTAAACACTGTGACCGAGTGATCTCCAATTCAGAAAAACCTTCTCTAGCATTACGTAATGGCCAAGACAGCTCTATGGGTCGAGCGATCGATCTCGTTTCAGTCGGCCAGGCTGATGCATGCGTAAGTGCGGGTAATACAGGCGCATTGATGGCGTTGTCACGCTTTCGTCTAAAACTATTACCGGGTATCGAACGACCAGCATTAGTTTCTGCACTGCCAACCGTTTCTGGCAATCGAACGTGGATGTTGGATCTCGGCGCGAACGTGTCGAGTGACGCCGATTCGCTATTTCAATTTGCCATTATGGGCAGTGCTCTCGCTGAACAATACTTACAACGCCCGCCTAGGGTTGCGATTCTCAATATCGGCGCTGAAGAAATAAAAGGTAATGATCTTGTCAAGCGTTGTGCGGAAATGCTATCGCAAACTCAGTCGGTCAATTTTGTCGGCTATATTGAAGGTAATCAGTTATTGCATGATGCCGCTGACGTCGTTGTTTGCGACGGTTTTGTCGGTAACATCTGTTTAAAAACATGCGAAGGAACCGCGCAACTTTTTATTGATAGATTGAAATCGTATATGATGGCTTCATCAATAAAGGGCTGGATTGCAAGAAAATTGTTTTCTGGGTTATTTAATGAACTAAAAACATTGAACCCCGACCAGTATAACGGCGCAAGTTTGCTAGGATTGCGCGGCATTGTAATAAAAAGCCACGGAAGTGCTGATGTAGAGGCGGTCGTCAACGCAATTGGCGAAGCCCTGCATGAGGTCAAACGACAGGTACCAAGCCGTATTAGCGATCGTTTGGAAGCGGTTTTACTCGAGAGGCACTATTAGTCTTCATGTATAGCAAAATATTAGGTACTGGCAGCTACCTGCCATCTCAGGTGCGTACTAACGCAGACCTAGAGAAAATGGTAGACACATCAGATGAGTGGATTGTCGCTCGTACTGGTATTAAAGAACGCCGCATCGCTGCTGAAGATGAGACTGTTGCCGACATGGCTTACCATGCCGCGCTAAACGCGATCGAAATGGCCGCTATCGACAAAAACGATATCGATATGATCATCGTGGCGACGACCAGCAGCAGCCATACATTCCCATCGTCGGCGTGTCAGGTTCAGGGCATGCTAGGCATTAAAGGTTGCCCAGCATTCGATCTTGCAGCGGCATGTTCAGGCTTTGTTTATGCTTTGTCTATTGCTGATCAACACATTAAAACGGGTATGTGTAAAAACATCTTGGTGATTGGTGCTGATGCATTGTCGAAAGCGTGTGACCCGACGGATCGCTCTACCATTATCCTATTTGGTGATGCTGCGGGTGCGGTTGTCGTTGGCGCAAGCGAAGAGCCGGGCATCTTGTCGACTCATATTAATGCTGATGGTGCGTTTGGTGATTTATTAAGTCTACCGGTTGCTGCTCGTGATGGTTCAGATGCTGATAAGTGGCTGTACATGGCGGGTAATGAAGTCTTTAAAGTGGCGGTAACCCAGCTCTCTAAGCTAGTTAAAGACACGCTTGAAGCCAACAATATGCATAAGTCTGAACTGGATTGGTTGGTACCACACCAGGCGAACTACCGCATCATTTCAGCGACGGCTAAAAAGCTATCGATGTCACTAGACCAAGTTGTGCTGACGCTTGATAAGCACGGCAACACTTCAGCGGCGACAGTACCAACTGCGCTGGATGAAGCGGTTCGTGATGGTCGTATTAAACGTGGTCAAACGTTACTACTAGAAGCGTTTGGTGGCGGCTTTACTTGGGGCTCTGCGCTCGTTAAGTTCTAAGTCAACAGAATTCAAAATTAAGGTGCACATAGGTGCATCTTTTCTTTCTTACTTTGTTTTAAGGAAAAGAACATGAGCAAGTTTGCTATCGTATTTCCCGGTCAAGGTTCACAAGCATTAGGTATGCTTGCAGAGCTTGGCGCACAATATGACGTAGTTAAACAAACTTTTGCCGAAGCTTCTGAAGCACTAGGTTACGATCTTTGGGCTTTGGTTCAAGATGGTCCTGTAGAAGATTTAAACCAAACTTTCCGTACTCAACCAGCACTATTGGCTTCGTCAGTAGCGATTTGGCGTGTATGGCAAGAGCTTGGCCTAGAGCAGCCTGCAAACCTTGCTGGCCATAGTCTAGGTGAGTACTCAGCGCTGGTTTGTGCGGGTGTTATCGACTTTAAACAAGCGATTAAATTGGTTGAGCTACGTGGTCAACTAATGCAAGAAGCGGTACCAGCAGGTACGGGTGCAATGTACGCGATCATCGGGCTTGATGACGCCGCAATTGCAAAAGCGTGTGAAGAGGCAGCGCAAGGTGACGTGGTTTCTCCAGTAAACTACAACTCGCCAGGCCAAGTGGTTATCGCAGGCAGCAAAGAAGCGGTTGAGCGCGCAGGCGTATTGTGTAAAGAAGCGGGCGCGAAACGTGCATTGCCGCTTCCTGTTTCAGTGCCATCGCACTGTGCACTAATGAAGCCAGCAGCCGACAAGCTTGCGATTGCACTAGAAGAAATCGTATTCAATACTCCTCAGCTACCAGTGATCAACAATGTTGATGTGATGGCTGAAGTAGAACCTGAAAAAATCAAACTTGCACTCGTTCGCCAGCTATACAGCCCAGTTCGTTGGACTGAGTGTGTGGAACTGATGAGTGAGCAAGGTGTTGAAAAACTGTTTGAAGTTGGTCCTGGTAAAGTACTGACTGGTCTAACAAAACGTATTGTTAAGACATTAGATGCAGCAGCAGTGAACGACATTGCGTCGCTTGAAGCAGCAAAGTAAACACTGCTAAGTAATCGAAAGGAACGAAGATAATGATGAATCTAGAAGGCAAGATTGCCCTAGTGACTGGCGCAAGCCGTGGTATCGGTCGTGCGATCGCTGAGCTTCTTGTTGAGCGCGGTGCAACGGTAATTGGTACTGCAACGTCTGAAAGCGGCGCTGCGGCAATCAGCGAATACCTTGGCGACAATGGCAAAGGTCTCGCGCTAAACGTAACGGATGTAGAGTCTATTGAAGCGACACTAAAAACCATCAATGATGAGTTTGGTGTGATCGATATTCTTGTCAACAACGCTGGCATCACCCGTGATAACCTGCTTATGCGCATGAAAGACGATGAGTGGAACGATATTATCGATACCAACTTAACGCCTATTTTCCGTATGTCTAAAGCAGTACTGCGTGGCATGATGAAAAAACGTGCTGGTCGTATCATCAATGTAGGTTCAGTGGTTGGTACGATGGGTAACGCAGGTCAAACTAACTACGCAGCAGCAAAAGCGGGTGTGATTGGCTTTACTAAGTCTATGGCACGCGAAGTCGCTTCACGTGGCGTAACGGTAAACACTGTAGCTCCGGGTTTCATTGAAACTGACATGACTAAAGCATTAAATGATGACCAACGTGCAGCGACACTTGCTAACGTTCCTGCTGGTCGTCTAGGTGATCCTCGTGAAATTGCGTCGGCTGTTGCATTTTTAGCATCGCCAGAAGCGGCGTACATCACAGGTGAAACTTTGCATGTCAATGGCGGCATGTATATGGTTTAATAGCCAAGTTCGAAAAAGCTTTGCTGATATTCCAGATTAACGTCTTTCTATCAGTAAAGTGTGAAACTTGCTATTGAATTGCACAACAATTGTGCATGACTTAAGTCAAAGTTGTATTGAATTTCGGTTAAAATCGCTAAAATTGTGGTTTGACCAGCAAGGTCCCCCTTGCAACTTTCAATAGTTCTAATAAACTACGGAATCATCGCATTAGGCGAAATCTGTAAAGGAAAAGAAAAATGAGCAACATCGAAGAACGCGTAAAGAAAATCATTGTTGAACAGCTAGGTGTGGACGAAGCAGAAGTTAAAAACGAAGCTTCATTTGTTGACGATCTAGGTGCTGATTCTCTAGACACTGTTGAACTAGTAATGGCTCTAGAAGAAGAATTCGACACTGAGATTCCAGACGACGAAGCTGAGAAGATCACTACTGTTCAAGCTGCAATCGACTACGTGAACAGCGCTCAGTAATATCTCCCCCAGGCGGCCTTCTGGCCGCCTGAGTTCTTTTTTAACTCTTCTATCTCTCTCATAGAATCATTTCATTTCCCGGAGAATAAAATCGTGTCCAAGCGTCGTGTTGTTGTCACTGGCATGGGTATGTTGTCACCGGTAGGCAACACTGTTGAATCATCATGGAAAGCCCTGCTCGAAGGTCAAAGCGGTATCGTTAATATCGATCACTTTGATGCTACTAATTTCTCTACTCGCTTTGCTGGCCTAGTTAAAGACTTTAACTGCGAAGAGTACATGTCTAAGAAAGATGCACGTAAAATGGATTTATTTATCCAGTACGGTATCGCAGCGGGCATTCAAGCTCTAGACGACTCTGGCTTACAAATTAATGAACTAAACGCTCCTCGTGTGGGTGTAGCGATTGGTTCGGGTATCGGCGGTCTTGACCTGATTGAAAAAGGTCACGATGCACTGATCGAAAAAGGTCCACGTAAAGTTAGCCCATTCTTTGTACCATCAACCATCGTAAATATGGTTGCGGGTAACCTATCTATCATGCGTGGTTTGCGCGGCCCTAACATCGCTATCTCAACAGCGTGTACCACTGGCCTGCACAACATCGGTCATGCGGCTCGAATGATCGCTTACGGCGATGCAGACGCAATGGTAGCAGGTGGTTCTGAGAAAGCGTCTACGCCTCTTGGTATGGCTGGCTTTGGTGCGGCAAAAGCATTATCGACTCGTAACGATGAGCCACAAAAAGCTTCTCGTCCTTGGGATAAAGACCGTGATGGTTTTGTTCTTGGTGACGGTGCAGGCATGATGGTTCTCGAAGAGTACGAACACGCGAAAGCGCGTGGTGCTAAGATTTATGCTGAGCTTGTTGGCTTTGGTATGTCTGGTGACGCTTACCACATGACGTCTCCAACGCCTGACGGCTCTGGCGGTGCGCTTGCGATGGAAGCGGCGATGCGTGACGCAGGCATTGTTGGTACTCAAGTGGGTTATGTAAACGCACATGGCACATCAACACCGGCAGGTG
Organism: Vibrio scophthalmi LMG 19158; assembly: GCF_000222585.1. Classification (GTDB taxonomy): domain Bacteria; phylum Pseudomonadota; class Gammaproteobacteria; order Enterobacterales; family Vibrionaceae; genus Vibrio; species Vibrio scophthalmi. The sequence continues at coordinate 76,262 of NZ_AFWE01000144.1, forward strand.
ACGTGGCTGAAATCAAGGGTGTTAAACGTGCTCTTGGTGAAGAAGGCTCGAAACAAGTAAAAGTATCATCAACGAAATCAATGACAGGTCACCTATTGGGTGCTGCAGGTTCAGTTGAAGCGATCATTACTGTGTTGTCTCTTGTTGACCAAATCGTACCACCAACGATCAACCTCGATAACCAAGAAGAAGGTTTAGATATCGATCTTGTTCCACATGTTGCTCAAAAAGTAGATATGGAATATGCGATCTGTAACTCTTTCGGTTTCGGCGGTACGAACGGTTCACTGGTCTTCAAAAAGATTTAATCGAACTAACCCAAAATATCAGGACTCGCAGCGTTGTTCGCGGTAAGTCCAATTATCTTGGGTAAAGTATGAAGATATGATAAAACGGCTCAATGCTTTTGGCATTGGGCCGTTTTTTATTTTAGGGACTGATTGTGTTTTGGCTTAACGGACAACCTGCAGATTCAATTTCTCTTCTCGATCGTTCTTTTCAATATGGTGACGGTGGCTTTACTACCGTGCTTACCGAGCATGGTAAGCTTTGCCAGTGGTCCTATCATAAACAGCGTATGCAAGCATGCTTAACCGCGCTTGCAATTGAACAGCCGGATTGGCAGCAGGTCGAGCAATGGATGATGCAGGCTGCGAGCTTAGACTCAAAGGCTGGATTGAAATTACATATTAGCCGAGGTGAAGGCGGGCGCGGTTATAGCCCTACTCAAGTGAGTGCCGCTAATGTTACTATTAGCGACTTTGCCTATCCTGCACATTATCCGCAATGGCACCAACAGGGAATAACACTTGGCGTGAGTCAGGTTAAGCTAGGGCTAAATCCACTTTTAGCCGGCCATAAGCATAATAATCGACTCGAACAGATTCTGGTTAAAGCGGATTTGGAGAACTCGGGTGCGATGGATGGCTTGGTGCTGGATCTTAATAACCATGTTATTGAAACCAGTATGGCGAATGTTTTCTGGCGTAAAGACGATCAACTCTATACTCCAAGCTTGGCCATGTCTGGCGTGGCGGGTGTCGCGAGGAGAGTGGTGTTAGAGTTTGTGCAAAGTGCAGGTATGAGTGTTGCAATAGGCGAATATGATTTGAGCCATATATTAGATGCCGATGAAGTGTTTATTACTAACTCTTTATTGGGCGCAGTGCCTATTCGGGCGATTGAAAGTCATAGGTTCCCTATAGGAACATTGACACGACGTATTCAGGAGATGTTAGCCTCGTGATTAAGAAGATCACTTTTTTGCTTATTTTACTTGCGGTGATCGCCGCAGGCGCCTTTTTCTATGTGACTAAGCAAGTTGAACAGTTTGTTAGCCAACCTTTGCAATTGTCACAAGAGCAAATTTTTACCGTTAAGCCAGGTTCCAGTTTTGCCCGCGTGCTTAATCAACTTATTTCTGAAAAGCTAATTGAATCGAATGATGTGATGCCACTAGTGCGTCGTTTTCATCCTGAACTGACACAAATTAAAGCGGGAACCTACCTGATCACGCCAGAGATGAATCTGACTCAGGCGCTATTGTTGTTTAAGACCGGTAAAGAGCATCAATTTTCCCTGACGTTTGTCGAAGGGTCTCGTTTTAGTGAATGGCGAACCATTTTAGAAAATGCGCCATATCTTGAGCATAAAACGTCTGCAATGTCGGAAGCGGAAATCGCGAAACAGTTGGGTATTGAACACGACAAGCTCGAAGGTTTATTTTTGGCGGAAACGTTCAATTACACCTACGGAACGTCAGATCTTGATATTCTTAAACGTTCATCAGACAAGTTAAAATCGGTACTCGATGCTGCATGGCAAGCGCGCCAAGAGAAATTACCGCTGAAAACACCTTATGAAGCGCTGATCTTAGCGTCGATTATCGAAAAAGAAACTGCGGTGGAGTCAGAGCGTGAACGTGTCGCATCTGTGTTTGTTAACCGCTTAAACAAGCGCATGCGTCTGCAGACCGATCCAACGGTGATTTATGGCATGGGTGATAAGTACGATGGTAATATTCGTAAGAAAGATCTACGCACACCGACACCATACAACACCTATACCATCTCAGGATTACCACCAACGCCAATTGCGATGGCGGGTGAAGCGTCAATTTTGGCGGCATTGAATCCTGAAAATAGTAAATACTACTACTTTGTCGCGAGCGGCAAGGGTGGTCATGTATTTTCGAAAACGTTGGCCGAACACAACCGAGCGGTTCGTGCTTACTTAAAACAATTAAGAAGTAATAAATAACTCATGAGCCAAGCTAAATTTATCGTTATTGAAGGCCTTGAAGGGGCGGGTAAGAGCACTGCTATCCAAGCGGTCCTTGCAACACTGCAATCGGCGGGAATTGATTCTATCCAAAATACTCGCGAACCTGGCGGCACTCAGTTAGCTGAAAAACTGCGTGAGTTGGTGAAACAAGAGCATGAAGGTGAAACGCTGCAAGATATGACCGAACTGCTACTGATGTATGCAGCTCGTGTTCAGCTGGTTGAAAATGTAATTAAACCTACGCTTGCTGCGGGGACTTGGGTGGTCGGTGATCGCCATGATATGTCTTCTCAAGCCTATCAAGGCGGTGGTCGTCAAATTGCTCGTGAAACCATGCAATCACTGCGCGATACTACGCTAGGGGCTTTTAAGCCTGACTTTACTCTCTATCTAGACATCGACCCACGCATCGGTTTAGAACGCGCTCGTGGACGCGGAGAGCTCGACCGTATTGAAAAAATGGACATGAGTTTTTTCGATCGCTCTCGAGAGCGTTACCTAGAGATCGCGAATAGTGATGACTCTGTGGTCATCATTAATGCCAATCAAAGCATGGATGAAGTCGCAGCGGATATTCACTCTGCACTGCAACAGTGGCTGGAATCAAACTAATGTCACCGCTTTATCCTTGGTTCGCACCACTGTGGCAGCAATGGCAAGCGCACTTAGAGCAAGATCGTTTTCCTAATGCCGCTTTGTTGATCGCTAAAGCGGGTCTTGGGGTCGATCAACTGGTGAGTCAATTTAGTCAGGCGGTAATGTGCAGCAATTATGCAGCAGAGCCGTGTGGGTTTTGCCATAGCTGTCAGCTGATGGCTTCGAGCAACCATCCTGACTTTCATCGAGTAGTGCCTGAAAAAGAAGGCAAAGCCATTACGGTTGATCAGATTCGTCAATGTAATCGTGTTGCACAAGAGTCTTCTCAACTCGCGGGTTATCGCTTGATTGTCATTGAGCCTGCAGAAGCGATGAACGAGTCGGCTGCCAATGCTTTGCTAAAAACATTGGAAACGCCATCAGCAAAGTGTCTATTTTTATTGGTCGCAACATCCGCGAGTCAGCTATTACCCACTATCACCAGTCGTTGCCAACAATGGCATGTTGGAGAGCCGGATTCAGTCGTGTTAACTCAATGGTTGGCTGAACAGACAGAGCTGCCAGTGCCTGCTTATGCTGCGCATCTTAATGGTCATTCACCGTTGCAAACCCTGCGCTTCATTGAAGGTAAAGAGCAAAGCCGCTACCAAGCTATTGAACAACAGCTTTTAGCGGTGACTCGCCAACAAGGTGACGTGGTGAAATTGGCAAAGGAGTTGGCAACTGAAACCGAGCAGTCACTGAGTTGGTTGTGGTATCTGCTGACAGATGCGCAAAAATGCCATTTCGGCCTGGCTTTACCGACCGCGATCCCTGGAGCGAGTGTACTTGCGCAACAGGTGAGTTATGACCTGCTCTATACTCAGTCTGAAGCATTGCGCGAGTTGATTGAGCAGCTTACTACGCACTCGGGGCTTAACCGAGAGCTACTTATTCTAGATTGGCTAATTAAATTTAACGGGGAAGTATGTTTGTAGATTCTCATTGCCATCTCGATAAACTGGATTATCAAGATCTACACCAAGGAATTGGTGACGTTGTGGCGAAAGCGAAGGCGGCGAATGTCACTGAGCTACTGTCTGTTGGTGTTACCCTCGATGCGTTTCCTAATATGATGGAAATGATCGCCCCTTACGATAACGTCTATGCGTCATGCGGTGTTCATCCTTTGGACGTTGAAAGTGATTTTTCATTTGAGTTGATGCATCAATATGCTTCTCACACCAAAGTGGTGGCGATTGGTGAGACTGGCCTTGATTATCACTACCAACCGGAAACCAAAGCACTTCAGCAGCAGCGTTTTGAGCAGCAAGTTGCGTTAGCGGTGGAGCTTAACAAGCCGCTGATCATTCATACTCGCAATGCCCGTGAAGATACCCTCGATATTTTGCGTCGAGGCGGTGCAGAAAAATGCGGTGGTGTGATTCACTGTTTTACGGAAGACTTAGCGTTTGCTCAAGCGGCGATGGAGCTTGGATTTTATATCTCTATTTCAGGTATCGTAACATTCAGACAGGCAACCGAGCTGAAAGAGGTAGTAAAAGCCCTGCCTTTAGAGCGCCTATTGATTGAAACGGATTCTCCTTACCTTGCGCCGGTGCCACATCGTGGAAAACAGAACCAGCCCGCTTATGTGGTTGAGGTTGCGGCATACATTGCTCAACTGCGCGGTATATCCTTAAGTGAAGTTGGCCAAAAAACCAGCGATAATTTCCGGAATCTTTTTTTGAGATAGAAATCATTCATTGTTTAAAAAAGGAGCGAAAGCTCCTTTTTTTTGTGCTTGAAATCACAGCTAAACGTTTACACTCGTCATGTTTACCAAAAATGTTGAATTTATTGGTCGCTTCACTATGAATTGTAAATTCGTTACAAAAAATAACAATCGGGTCTATTTTATTTACCCAGTAAAATTAATTCCCAAGCCTGCATTAACCATAAAATTCAACAACTTGCGTCAGTGTAATCCATTCCATTTACAAAAAATGCGTGTGATCTATCTATTACTTTGAAATTAAATTGACCAAGCGCCTAGAAAGTGCGGCGAGTATCAAGATATATTTAGAGCCAGAAAATATAACGTAACAAGTGGTTACATTTTCTATGGGTGCTAACATTTAGGCTACGGGGGTGTGCCGTTAGAGCCCAGATAACTCTAATAATTCTTTCAGGAGCATATACATGTTTAAGAACCTTTTTGCTAACCTGCAAAAAGTAGGTAAGTCTCTGATGCTACCAGTATCAGTACTTCCTGTTGCAGGTATCCTACTTGGTGTGGGCGCAGCCGATCTTAGCTTTATCCCAGACATCGTTTCTAATCTAATGGAACAAGCGGGTGGCTCAGTCTTCGGTCAAATGGCATTGCTATTTGCTGTGGGCGTAGCGCTTGGCTTTACAAATAACGACGGTGTAGCAGGTCTTGCTGCAATCGTTGGTTACGGCATCATGACAGCGACGCTTGGCGTAATGGCTGGTGTGATGGGTGTTGAGAAAATCGACACAGGTGTACTTGGTGGTATCCTTGTTGGTGGTGTGGCTGCTTGGGCATTCAACCGCTTCTTCAAGATTCAGCTTCCTGAATACCTTGGTTTCTTCGCTGGTAAGCGTGCTGTGCCAATCATCACTGGTTTTACAGCGATCGGCCTTGCAGTTGTGCTATCTGTTGTATGGCCACCAGTTGGCGGTGCAATCTCAGCATTCTCTGATTGGGCTGCACACCAAAACCCACAACTAGCGTTTGGTATTTACGGTGTTGTTGAACGTACACTTATCCCATTCGGTCTTCATCACGTGTGGAACGTACCATTCTTCTTTGAAGCGGGTACTTGTGTAAACGCAGCTGGCGAAACACAAAACGGTGTTCTTACTTGTTACCTAGTTGCTGACGAAGTTTCTCGTGCAGCAGGCAATGGCTTCGGTCAGCTAGCTGGCGGCTACATGTTCAAGATGTTCGGTCTACCAGCGGCAGCAATCGCGATTGCTCATTGTGCTAAACCTGAAAACCGCGCGAAAGTAATGGGTATCATGGCATCAGCTGCTTTGACTTCATTCCTTACCGGTATCACTGAGCCAATCGAATTCTCATTCCTATTCGTAGCGCCAATCCTATACGCAATCCACGCTCTACTAGCGGGTTCTGCATACGTATTGGCTAACACGCTAGGTTTTGTACACGGTACTTCATTCTCTCACGGTTTGATTGACTTCCTAGTACTATCTGGTCACGCTCAAAAAATGGGTCTGATGGTTGCTTGTGGTCTAGCTTACGCTGCGATTTACTACATCGTATTCCGCACTGTAATCACAGCACTTGACCTAAAAACTCCAGGTCGTGAAGATGATTCAGAAGAAGCAGTAGCAGTAACTGGTTCAGAAATGGCTGGTGAGCTTGTTGCAGCGTTCGGTGGTAAAGAAAACATCACTGGTCTTGATGCATGTATCACTCGTCTACGTGTTGCTGTTGCAGATACTGCAGCGGTTGACCAAGACAAACTTAAACAGCTAGGCGCAGCAGGTGTTGTTGTCGTAGCTGGTGGTGTTCAGGCTATCTTCGGTACTAAGTCTGACAACCTAAAAACTGACATGGATGAGTGGATTCGTAACCACTAATCGATATCAATACCTTCCCCTATAGGTATCAATATAAAAGGAGGCTTTAGCCTCCTTTTTTTACGTCTGGGGATTGCCGTTTGTTGTCGTGGTAAATGCGATTTTTTTGTTATTTTGAGTTGATTCCGTAGGGACAACCAAACCACCCTAATGATCGCTTTCTCGCTTTCTCGCTTTCTCGCTTTCTCGCTTTCTCGCTTTCTCGCTTTCTCGCTTTCTCGCTTTCTCGCTTTCTCGCTTTCTCGCTTTCTCGCTTTCTCGCTTTCTCGCTTTCTCGCTTTCTCGCTTTCTCGCTTTCTCGCTTTCTCGCTTTCTCGCTTTCTCACTTTCTCACTTCTTACGCGTTTGTCACGATTCTAGCCGCCACTTAACCTTGTGTTGACGTTCGAAAGTGGGCTTTTAAGACAATAGGTCCTTTATTGACAAATTTTGGAGTAGGGGTATGAATAAGCAGTGGTATCGCTTGGTGATGGGTTTAGGAGCGACAGCGTTAAGCGCTCAAGCGCTGGCAAGCAGCGAACAACCGACAGATCTTGCGGTTGGCATAGCTGTCGATCAACAGCTTAGTGTCGTCGTTGAGCTGGACAATCAGTATCGTTTTATTATCGGCAACCAAGGTGGTGCGTTTGATTACATTGCAAAGCGAGGTCAATTTAACACTGAAGAACCGATCGATTGGTACGTTGGTGTTGGTGGTTGGGGTGAATGGGATGGTGACTTTGGAGCGCGAGTACCATTGGGGGTCAGCTATCAGGTGAGTCAAGGTTGGCAAGTGTATGGACAAGTTCACCCTGAGCTGAATATGCATAGAGGATGGGAGTTAGAAATTGGTGCCGCCCTTGGTGCTAAATATCATTTTTAGGCGCAGCACTTATTTAGCTTCGCTGCTATTTCGAGTCGACACCCGAGAAAACAATGCCGGCTCAGAGGCCGGCATTGTGAATGAATGATGCAGTCGTGACTGCTGACTCATTATTGCTTGTTCATTGCTCGCTTAATACAGATGGCCGCGCCACCCCAAGTAATGCCAAGACCAAGAACTAACATGATAATTGCACCAGTTGTCATGATTATGCCTCCTGCTTGCTGCTCGCAGCGTTAAGAATAAGACCGAACACCAATAGTGCACCCATCACAGCCCAACCTAGTGTTAGGTCGTAGCCACCGTAACCATCGGTAAATAGCGCCTGAATTTTGGTTGCTAGAATCACTGCCAGCATAACTGGAGTGATAAAGCGTAAACAAATATCAAACCATTGGCCGATAGAGAAATCTGAGGTTGAGTTTACGTATTCACGGACACTAGGTACTTTGTTCAGCAACCATGCCATTAGTACAATTTCAACCAGACCACCAAACATGATGCCGATGTTATTGGCGAAGTGATCCACCAAGTCAAGGAGCAGTAGACCACCATTAGTAGCAAAGGCCATTGAAACCACGACACCTGTACCGATAACGATGTTGGCGGCTTTCTTACGGCTCCAGTTCAACTTGTCGATGATGGCTGAGGTTACCGCTTCCATGATTGAGATATGAGAGCTTAAGCCGGCCACGACTAGAGCGAAGAAGAACAGTGGGCCAAGGATATAAGGTGCTGGCAGTAAGTTAATCGCTGCTGGTAGCGTTACAAACGCCAGACCGACGCCCGCGGTAACGACCTCTGTAATTGGTTTTCCTTGTTCTTGCGCCATGTAGCCTAATACAGAGAAGATCATAATACCGGCTAGGATAGAGAAGCCACAGTTGATCAAAACCGTCATGAAAGCGTTGTTGGTGATGTCTGACTTCTCTGGTAAGTAGCTAGAGTAGGCCAACATGATGGCAAAACCGATACTTAGAGTGAAGAAAATCTGGCCATATGCAGCAGCCCAAACTTTGACATCCCAGATTTTGCTGAAGTCAGGTTCGAACATGTAGTTCACACCGTCTAGAGCACCAGGAAGGAAGATCATGCGGCCAATCAGTAAGATCACCATGATGAAAAGAATTGGCATCATGATTTTTGAAGCGCGTTCGATACCTGCTTTAACCCCACCGACGATTGCCGCGTAAGTAATCGCCCATGCTAGCAACATAGCGCCTGCAATATTCCATTGGATGCTGCCTAATGCTGTCGGGGAATTGTCACCACCGAGCTTTAGGTATTCACTAAAGAAAAAGGCGTTGGTATCAGTGCCCCAGCTTTGGCTGAACGACATACCAAAGTAAGAAATAGCCCAACCAATAACCGCCACATAGTAAACGGCGATAACCGCAGCGACACCCACTTGGAACCAGCCTAACCACTCAAATTTAGCGTGGATTTTAGAGAGGGTTTTTGGTGCACTGCCACGATATTTTTGACCCATACTGAATTCCAAAATCATAAATGGAATACCCGCAGTGATCATGGCAAATAGATAAGGAATGAAAAAGGCGCCACCACCATTCTCATAGGCCATGTATGGGAAACGCCAAATGTTACCCAATCCAATCGCCGATCCTACAGCAGCTAAGATAAACCCAGCTCTTGATCCCCATTGTTCTCGCTTCATAGATTACTCCTGTATACAACTCCCTGAGGTATGAAGCTTTTCTTTGGCTTATTCGCCAGAAAGGGATGAAGGGGCAAAGTGCTGTTTAGCAAGCGTTGTCCTTTGCGCTACCATCCGTGACTTGGCAAAAGTTTAGATTTAAATATTGTCAGCCTAAAGAAAACTCAGAATATTGTTCTTGAACTTACGATGTGTGTTTGCGAAAACTGACATTTTCAGCTACGCATGCTAAAGAGACTAACGATTTAAAATGGTTAACGCAATAGATTGTAAATGTTAGTGATAAGTTTAATGTTGGTGTGATTGATGTATTTTCTGGGTATGAGTAGTGTTTTGTATGGTTTATTTGGCGTTGTTTGTTTGTATGATTCTTTATAAGTTAAAAATGTCGGTTTGATCAACTTTTTGTAAAAATTAGGCGGTATGACTAAAAAACACCCAATGAGGTTTCGTTTTTACTGATTAGTCGCAAAATAGAAAAACAATCAAAATTTACGTTTTATTCCTTAGCATTGATGTTTTTAGATGCTGGCGGTTGCCAAAGCATAATGAGTTCAACTTGAATGGTCGAAAGTTGCAGGAGAGCGTTTATTGACACGCTTTTCCGGATAATACCAAACTGAGCAAGAGTACCCTGGCGTAAAACACCATATAAGGGACAAAGAAAAGCTAAGATAAAATGTATCAACTAAATCCTTAGTATTTGTGATGTTAGCACCACATTTCTGCACAAAAAAACGACAAAAATTGAATATGCTCCAGTTAGGTGTTATTTTTTTGTTAAGCGTATATGGAGGTGCTTATGGAACTTGAATTGAAGTATGCCTTACTGATTACCGCATCTATTTTTGCTGTAATTATCGGCTTTGGTGTTATTGCTATTGCGACCGCTTAAGGCGCAGTTGTAATGAATAACAGCGGTGTCATTACAAACACTGCAAGCCTAGTCGACCTTGAGCGACTGTCTAAATACACCGGTGGCTTAAACGCACTTGTTGCACAAGGCGGTGGCCAGAGAGGCATTTTTACATCCGGTGTATTGGATGCCTTCCTACTCTCTGATTTTGACCCTTTTCACCGTTTTTACGGTACCTCAGCAGGGGCGCTAAACTTATCGGCTTTTCTTTGTCGACAAAAAGGCATTGGCCGCTCTTTTATCCTCGATCTCACTACGTCATCCGAATTTTTTCACTTATTTAGCTATATCCGTCGTAAGCGCTATTTAGGACTTGATTGGGCGTTGGACAAGATCAGTGAATATCCCTACAAGCTTGATATCGATATGGGACGTCGCACGTTGGGGAATCGGCAGGCTTTTGCTGCTGTTACCGACAGTAGCCGCCTGATTGATTGCTATTTACCGATGCTGAATGATGATTGGAAGAAAGTGCTGATTGCCAGTTGTGCTATTCCTCGTCTATATGAACATGAAGTAGCGTTTGAACATGGCCGTTATATTGATGGTGGAGTATCCGCTTCAATTCCGGTGCAAGAAGCATGGCGACAAGGTTCACGTTGTATTGTGGTGATTCGTACTGAAAGCGATGATGTGCCAGACGCGGAACCATTGGTTTCAGAGCGTTCAGAGGTTGAGTGGTATCGAGATTCGCTGAATGTAGCGCAAGAACACTGGCAGCAAAAATTGACTCAGTGGAAACTTGATTGGAACCAGTTCTTAAACGAACGTATTAGCCGATCTCAGTTGCAAAAACTGAAAGATCATCATCTTGTTTCTCTTAATGGTGGGCGCTGGTTATTTGGCGCCGATGATATCTACCGACTTAGTCATTTGTTAGGTGACAATTTTGATTCGGGCTTAGCGGATATGCTGATGGTGCATTATCAGACTTATTCACTGACTCAAGATTTCCTCAACCAGCCACCAGACGATTGTTTTATTGTTCAGATCAAGCCAGAACAACCGTTATTGTCGAGTTCGTTAATGAGCAGTGAAGAAGAATTGCGGCATGACTACCAGTTAGGCCTTGATGCTGGATTTCGCTGTGTAGCCACCTTTGATCGCTGTGGTTTGACACAATTTAATGCCAGCCTCAATCGGGCAAGTTAGCGCGACCTCATCGAGGTTATTATGAGAATGCTTAGTATTTCGCTTAGATTACTCGTGAGCTAAGTCAAAATATCTTGATTTTTATCATCGCAAAATAACCGATTATTATTGGCAAATATCATTGCGCTATATGACAGGGCACACAAACAATTCGGTTTATACGTGACGGTTGTCACGGCGATTTATCAAGGGGCTTCACAATTACTTCGCAAAGTAAAAAAATTACTTAGTTGTTGAATATTGGAGTTACCTTATGTACATGGCTCAACCTGGCCATATTGATCATATCAAGCAAGTCAATGCTGGCCGTGTATATAAACTCATCGACCAAAAAGGGCCAATATCCCGTATTGATCTCTCGAAAGAGAGCCAACTTGCACCTGCGAGTATCACCAAGATTACCCGTGAATTGATTGATGCCCATCTTATCCATGAAACGACAGTGCAAGAAGCCACCAGTCGTGGACGTCCTGCGGTTGGCCTACAGGTTAACAATGAAGGTTGGCAATTCCTGTCGATGCGTCTTGGACGTGGGTATTTAACGATCGCACTGCACGAGCTTGGTGGTGACGTGCTTATCGATACCAAAATCGATATTCATGAAATTGATCAAGAAGATGTACTTGCTCGTCTGCTGCATGAAATCGATGAGTTCTTTCAAACCTATTCCGATCAGCTCGATCGTGTCACCAGTATTGCGATTACTTTACCTGGCCTTGTCAATGCCGAGGAAGGTATCGTATTGCAAATGCCGCACTACAATGTTGAAAATCTCGCTTTGGGTCCTGAGATTTATAAGGCCACGGGATTACCGGTTTTCATTGCCAACGATACCCGTTCTTGGGCGCTTGCTGAAAAGTTATTTGGCCATTCGCAAGAGAACGAAAATTCCGTTTTGATTTCGATTCACCATGGTTTGGGCGCGGGGATAATTCTAGATGGTCGTGTGTTACAAGGGCGACATGGCAACATTGGTGAGTTAGGGCATATTCAAATCGATCCACAAGGGAAAATGTGTCAATGCGGTAATCGCGGCTGTTTAGAGACGGTGGCAAGCTCGCAAGCCATTCGTACTGAAGTGACCGAGCGCATTGCCCGCGGAGAAGCATCACCATTGGCCGATATCGAATCAATCTCGGTTGAAGATATTTGTGAAGCGGCAGCGAATGGTGATCCACTAGCAATAGATGTGATTGAAAAATTGGCCGCACATTTAGGCTTCGCTATTGCGTTAGTAATTAACCTTTTCAATCCAGAAAAAGTCTTGATTGGTGGGGCGATCAATCAAGCCAAAGAGATTCTTTATCCGGCAATTCAAAAATGCATTAGAGAGCAGAGCTTACCTGTTTACCATCAAGACCTTGAGTTAGTTGAGTCACGCTTTTATAAACAAGCAACAATGACTGGTGCGGCTCTCGTAAAACAGGCACTATATGATGGCTTATTGCTTATGAAAGTGATAGAAGGGTAATACGCTGCTATATTAGCACTTTTGGATGAATCAACTGAGCCTTACTAACCAAGGCTTGTGTGACGTAAATAACTGCTGTAGAGAATTGTTATGACCGGAGTATTAAACACTGTAGACCAACGAACCAAGCTGGTGGGTGAAAACCGTTTGGAACTGTTGTTGTTTAGCCTGAACAGCCGACAAATGTTTGCAATCAATGTGTTTAAGGTTCGTGAGGTGATAAAAGTCCCTCCTCTAACCAAATTGCCAGGTGCTCATTACAATATCACCGGCGTGGCTTCTCTACGTGGTGTATCTGTGCCTGTTATTGATTTGCGCGCGGCGATTGGTTTTCCACCATCTCGTCTTGAAAATCAAGAAGAAAACCTGATCATTACCGAATACAACCGTACGGTTCAGGGCTTTTTGGTTGGCCAAGTGCGTAACATCGTGAATACCACTTGGAGTGATATTCAACCACCACCAAAAACCGCAGGTCGTTCAAATTACCTTACCGCGATTACTCAGCTTAAAGACAACAATGAGGTCGGTATTATCGAAATCATTGATGTTGAGAAAGTCTTGGCTGAGATCATCGACTACGATGTGTCGATCTCTGAAGGTGTATTAGACGAGCGTTTGAGCGTGGAAATGGTTGGACGTAATGTTCTGATCGTCGATGATTCCTCAACAGCACGTGCGCAAGTAAAGGGAACGCTCTCCCAACTAGGTCTTAACATCATTGAATGTTGTGATGGCTTACAAGCACTCAGATTACTTCAGTCATGGAGAGATCAAGGCAAAGACGTCACCAAAGAACTACTATTGATGATCACTGACGCTGAAATGCCAGAGATGGATGGTTACAAACTCACGCATGAAATTCGTAATGATCCGCAAATGAAGGATTTGCATGTCATTCTGAATACGTCATTAAGTGGTAGCTTTAACGAGGCGATGGTGAAAAAAGTCGGTTGTGATCGCTTTATTTCTAAATTCCAGCCTGATCTTCTGGTTGAAGTAACGCAGAACCGTCTAAGAGAAGTGCTCGGCCTCTAGATTGATTTTTCCTTATTTGGCCATTTGTCATGCAGCTAGGTTGATTTTGTGGTAGTATTTGGTTTCTATTTTGTTATTTAAAATGGAGTGTAACTATCAAATTCAACTTTTCATCAGAAACCTTAAGGTAGTTCCTAAGCATGATATGGTTAACGTCGAAGGTTGTGATGACCTTAGGCTTGTTATTGTATAGGGAATACAAGAAAAGAAGTACGGACGCTGACGACGAGTTGTAACTTGTCATAGGTAATTTTAAAAGGAGCCTTTTGGCTCCTTTTTGCTTTTTGCTTTTTGCTGATGATATTAATGAAAATCACGAGATCGGCTATCGAGTTCATGGAGTTGATTGGTTAAGTCCTCCAGTCGGCCTGCAATGACATGTATTACGTTGCCCTCGCGTTCTAAAATGCCTTTCACCCGTAAAACTTTCGCGGCTAAATATGCCTGTTGCTGCGCTCTGGCGGTGGCTTGCCATACCACGACATTAATGTTTCCTGTATCATCTTCGAGAGTGAAAAAGGTGACGCCAGCGGCTGTTCCTGGTGACTGCCTCCCCGTTACAACACCAACGACCGTTACCAATGATTGATGCACTTTATTGGCGAGCTGATTCATGCGAGTAAAGCGGCCCAATACGCCCGCTTGATCTAATAGACGAATCGGATGTTGAGTTAAGGATAACCCCGTAGCAGAGTAATCTTCGATCAAGGTTTGTGTGTCGCTAGGCGCACTGATATGGGTCGTCGTGGCATCTTCAATGTGTTGAAACAGCGGTAAATCAGAAAGTGAGTCCATCATCGACCAACGAGTTTGATAACGGTTGTGTGCGATGGTATGAAATGCATTGGCTGACGCTAGTAACTCGATGTCTCGCTTATTCAGTCCAATATGTTTTAGCTGCTGCGGATGGCTAAAGTGTCCTTGTCCTCGGGCTTTGAGTAATTGCTGACAACTGGCTTGGCTTAGCCCTTTAATTTGGCGAAAACCAAGGCGAATAGCCAACCCTTGCGATTGTGCGATCACTTGATGATCGTAGAGTGAATGATTAATGCAGATTGGCAAAATAGTGAGGCCGTGGCGCTGTGCATCTTGCACCAGCTGTGAGGCACTATAAAACCCCATTGGTAAGCTGTTGAGTAGCGAGGTATAGAAGGCTTCAGGATAATAAAATTTGAGCCATGCAGAGCAATAAGCCAACACCGCGAAGGAGGCGGAATGACTCTCTGGAAAGCCGTATTCACCAAAGCCTAGTATTTGTTCAAAGAGGCGTTCAGCAAAGTCCAATTCGTAGCCACGGCTGATCATGCCGTTAATCAGTTTGGTTTTAAATTTAACCAGATTGCCATTTTTCTTCCAAGCGGCCATGGCGCGGCGTAGTTGATCCGCTTCACCACCGGAAAAACCGGCGGCAACCATCGCCAGTTTAATCACTTGTTCTTGGAAAATAGGGACGCCCATGGTGCGTTCAAGCACTTGTTTCACTTCTTCTGATGGATAGCTAATGGCTTCTTCACCACGGCGACGTTTTAAAAATGGATGCACCATATCACCCTGTATTGGCCCCGGCCGCACAATGGCGATTTGAATCACTAAGTCGTAGTAACTGGCAGGTTTGAGCCTTGGTAGCATGCTCATTTGTGCCCGTGACTCGATTTGAAAGACGCCAATGGTATCGGCACGTTGGATCATGCCATAAACGTTAGCATCATCTTGGCGACGGGTGATTTCCGCGATCGATAACGACTCGCCATGAAAGCGCTCTATGAGTGCAAAACATTGACGGATTGCACTAAGCATACCAAGTGCTAAAACATCGACCTTGAGTAAGGAAAGGCTTTCGAGGTCATCTTTATCCCATTGAATAACAGTGCGATCAGGCATAGAGGCATTCTCAACGGGCACAAGCTCGTAGAGAGGCCCAGAAGATATGACAAAACCACCTACATGCTGAGATAGGTGGCGAGGAAACCCCATGATTTCGTTAACCAACCCGATAAACTGCTCGCCTTTGAGTGAGCTTGGCTCGATACCAAGTTGAACGATTTGTGCCTGCCAGCCTTGAGCGCGATCGCGGCGATTGATATTTTTAATAAAATAATCAAGTTGGCTCTCTTCGATTCCCAGCGCTTTGCCGACATCACGAACTGCGCTCTTAAAACGATATGAGATGACGGTAGCGGCAAGTGCTGCACGTTCACGACCATATTTTTTATAAATGTATTGAATCACTTCTTCGCGTCGATGATGTTCAAAATCAACATCAATATCTGGCGGTTCATCACGCTCTTTACTGATAAAGCGTTCAAACAATACTGATATTTGGCGTGGATCCACCGAGGTGATCTCTAAGCAGTAGCAAACCACAGAATTGGCCGCAGATCCTCGGCCTTGATAGAGGATTTTGCTCCGTTTCGCAAACATGACAATGTCGTGAATGGTTAAAAAATAAAAAGGATAGTTGAGCTCTTCGATTAAGCTCAGCTCTTTTTCTATCGTCTGTTCAATATCACGGGGTATACCATCAACAAAGCGTCGTCGCTTGCCATCGTTAACTAATCTGCGCAAATAGCTCATTGGGGTTTCACCATCTGGGATCAGTTCGCTGGGGTACTCATATTTGAGTTCGGCCAAACTGAAATTGCAGCGCTGAGCAATGAGGCTGCTTTCTGCCAACCATTCAGCTTTAAACAATTTGCTGAGTTTATCGATGCTGCGCAGTGAGCGCTCTGTGTTGACCAAAAGATGACCGCTAATAGTATCAAGATTGCCGCCATGTTTAATGGCCGTGAGCGTATGCTGCAAAGGCAGACGAGTGGCAGTATGCATTAATACGCCACCACAAGCGGTGATAGGTAATTGCAATTCGGCCGCTAAGTATTGGCAGCGTTGTAGGTAGGCGTGATCATTACTGCCAAGATGGCGTTGTACACCAATCCATAAGCGATGCAGATGATGCTGAGCTAGCCATTGACCCCACTTGAGATCGGTTTGTTTATGCTCCGGCTGTGGATGAGCGGGCAACCAGAGGATGAAACAGTGGCGAATGGACATCAGATCCCACTCAGAAAGCTGATAGTGGCCTTTCTCACTGCGACGGCGGGCATTGGTAATAATGCGGCATAACTCGGCATAGGCCTGCCGATTAGGGCAGATCAGCACAACTTGGCACTCCTCGTTAAGCCAAAACATACTGCCAATAATTAATTGCACGCCAAGTTGGTGATTTTTGATAGCAGTATGCGCTCGCACTACGCCTGCGACCGAGCATTCATCGGTAATGGCGAGTGCGCGATAGCGGAGAAAATCCGCTTGTAAAATCAGTTCCTCAGCGTGTGAAGCTCCACTAAGAAATGAGAAATTGCTCTGACAAAAAAGCTCAGCGTAGGCCATGGTTTTCCCCGTTTAACTGAATTGACCGTGGAGAAACCACTGTTTGTCTTGGTTGCGAAAAACCCATAACCAGCGACCTTGTTCACTACGGGCAATAAAGTAATCACGGGTGATGTCGCCACCATCCCACCAGCCAGTGACAAAGCGTTCAGGGCCCTGAATAATCGAAACTTTTTCTTGCAAAGGTGTGGGTTCAGGGAATAAAAAACTGGGGCGGCAACATGCAATGTTACGACGAGTAATCGGTGGTGTTGATTGTGTTGGGTCACACAGTTGAGTTGCCTTTTCTGGACGCGGATCTTGGCTTAGTGCCACTTTACGAACTTTCTCTTTGCCTAACTTGGCTTGCAATAGGCTAACCAATTCCAGTGGTGACTGCTGGCCTTGTGGACCGTTAAACATATCTTTGCTGGTGGCTTCTAACGCGCCCCCCCTCACGATCGCTAAGGTTAAGCCTTGTACTGGTGCGGTGAGTTTGAGTGATTCTAATGTGAGTTGGCACAGCTTCAGCCAATGTTTGGCCATTGCATCGCCACAGGCCGAGGTAAAAATGATGGTATCGTTTTGTTTATCTCGTTGATGCAAAGTGAGTTGCAACTCATAGGCGATATGATTTCTCAAAGTTAAGAACAGCTCTAAGCGTTCAAGTAACTTTTTGAGTGGTCTTTCTAACCACTGAATATTCTCAATCTCGTAGAGTAACTCAAGATAGCTATGAAATTTCTCGGGTGGATGATAGAAGGCCAATGGGTGTTTGAATTGCCCCAGTAATCTACCGACGTAATTGACTAAATCGATATCAAAGCGGCGCGCTAACTCAGACATGGGTAAGCTCAGTAAATCCGCGAGGGTATTTACGCCTACTCGTTGCAAAGCGGTGACTTGTTTCTCAGCCAGTTCGGTGCAAGTGAGCGAGAAAGGTTGCAAGGTCGCCATGAGCTGTTCTTTATCATCACAGATAAGCATGGTGGCCGATTTGGCGAATAACATCGCAGAATAGGGAGAAAAACCAGTGGAATAGTCGTAGCGATAGCCCAGCTTATCCAGATGTTGCGATAAAGTTTGCCAATAAGCCTCAATGCCCCCATACAGGCACAGCATATCGGTAACCTTGAGTAACAGCCCTTGCGGGGGAAGTAACACAATATCTGAGGTGACCAAGTAGAGCCATTGAGCGATATCGACCAAGGTTTGCTGCTCTTGCTTTGCATCATAAGGGTGTACTTGTAATTCATGGCAAAGGGCACTGGCGCTACCAAGCCCCATTCCGGCCTTAATGCCAAGCTCTAATGCGACTGGGTTGACTTGCACAATTTGAAAGTGCTGCCCATCCACGATCACCATCGCTTGGCTGTTTTGCTCAGCAAAGAGGGCATCCAACTGCAGGGTTGGAAAATGTAGGTAAAGCCATAATTGCATCGTTTAGCCTTGTTTGCGCAGCGGGAAAGGGATCACGACCGGTTGTGGCTCTGCAATCACTAATTGTGACCAGCGCGAACGCATATCGAGGACAAAACTGCCATGTGGCCAACCCCCTTTACGTTTGGTGATAGTCACGGTTAGTCCGTGATGATGCGGCTCTAAGCGCATACTTAAACTCACAGGAAGAGAGAATAGATGTTGTTGTGGCTGTTTGAATAAAAAGTGCAAGCAGCGGCCAGTTTCACTGGCGACTTGTAAACGACGCGCTTGGTGTACTTCCAGCTCAGATTGCCAAAGTAATACATTGCTACAAGCGCCGCTTTTGAGGCATTGCTCGGCGGCCCATAACGCATGTTGTGGGTTGTCTGGGTAGATGAGCAATATCTGGTCGAGATCGAAACCTTGCTCGACCAACATTTCTGCGCAGAGGTAGCCAGGCGGCTGAATGAAAACACTCATACGCTCTTTGCTGCTGTTTAACAGGTGCGGCAATAGTAGCCTCAGTTCACCAATACCAGTCACGCTTTGCAGTTCAATGACACCCTGATTTGGAAAGCCACCTTCTAATTTGCAGTCCAGCAACGCAAAGCCCGTTGGGTGAGCGTCTATAGGCTGATGTTGGGCGTTACCTTGCCACAATCCGTGTTTCTGTTTTAGGTGTTCGATAAGTTCAGACATAGGCAGTTGTTGAATAAATGTACCTGTATACATATACAGTATAATTTATCCTGTAAACACTGCAAGAGGGGATAGAATGAAAAACGCCTTGTGGGATCACAAGGCGTTGAAGTTAGGCTAGTTATTTTTTCGGTTGAGCATCGATGCATTGACCGTGAATCGCTTTGCCCTCAGGCGCCATCAAATAGAGGTAGAGTGGCATAATATCTAACGGTGTTTTCAGTAAATCACTATCTTCTGCGGGGAAGGCTTTTGCACGCATACCCGTACGAGTGCCGCCCGGATTAATCGCATTGACGCGAATGTTCGTATCGCTGAGCTCATCTGCGAGAACTTGCATCATGCCTTCGGTGGCAAATTTTGACATCGCGTAAGTGCCCCAGAAAGCACGACCGACATGACCCACAGTGGATGAAGTGAACACCATGCGTGCATCCGATGCTTTGTGTAGCAATGGTAGTACCGCTTGTGAGAGAAGAAATTGCGCTTTTACGTTGATTTGCATTACGTCATCAAAGCTGTCTTCGCCAATTTGATCAAATGGGCTAATCACACCAAGAATACTGGCGTTATGCAGTACGCCATCAAGTCGGCCAAATTGACTTTCAATGGTATCGACCATATCCAAGTAGTTTTGCTTACTGGCGCCTTTCATATCGAGCGGAATGATGGCCGGTTGTGGGTAGCCAGCTTGCTCAATCTCATCATAGGTTTGTTCAAGCTTTTTAACGGTACGCCCTAATAATATGACGGTTGCGCCATGTTGGGCAAAACTGATGGCGGCTTGTTTTCCAATACCAGCTCCAGCGCCTGTAACAAGAATGACTTTATCTTTTAAGGCGTTGTCAGCTACTGAATAATCCACGCTATGCTTCCTTATTGTTATGAACTGCTTTATGTCTTCGTGACAAGATGGTTACAATACAGCAATTCGCACAGTGAGAGGATATTCAGCTTGGAATTTTTGTTGGACTACGGCCTATTTTTGGCCAAGATTGTGACTGTGGTAGTCGCATTGGTGGCGATTTTAATCATTGTAAAAAGTGTTGGTGGTAAAAGTGGTGCGTCGAAAGGCGAGCTAGAAATCACTAATTTAACCGAGCAACACAAACACACCGTTGAGCAATTAGAGCATCATTTACATGATGAAGCCTTTCTAAAAGCGCGTGACAAAGCGGAAAAGAAAGAAGAGAAAGAGAAGCACAAAGCGCGCGAAAAAGAGATCAAACAAGCAGTGAAAGAGGGTGAGCTAGAAAGCAAGCGTGAAGCTCATTTGTTTGTACTTGATTTCAAAGGCAGCATCGATGCAAAAGAAGTCGCGTCACTGCGTGAAGAAGTGACGGCGATTTTGGCCGTAGCTCGTGAAGGTGATGAAGTTCTGCTTCGTCTCGAATCTGGTGGCGGCATGGTGCATGGCTATGGTCTTGCGTCATCTCAACTGGATCGCCTTAAATCAGCTGGTCTACCATTGACGATTTCCGTTGATAAAGTGGCAGCCAGTGGTGGCTACATGATGGCCTGTATCGCTGATAAGATTGTTTCGGCTCCGTTTGCGATTGTCGGTTCGATTGGCGTGATAGCTCAGCTGCCTAACTTCAATAAAGTGCTGAAAAAATACGATATTGAATACGAGCAAATCACCGCAGGTGAGTTTAAGCGCACCCTAACCATGTTTGGCGAAAACACCGATAAAGCGCGTGATAAATTTAAGCAAGAACTGGAAGAGACCCACGTATTGTTTAAAGACTTTATTCGTGAACGTCGCCCTGATCTTGATCTTGAAAACGTTGCAACCGGTGAGCACTGGTTTGGTACTCAAGCACTAAGCCTTGGCTTAGTCGATGAGATCAAAACCTCAGATGATTTGGTGGTTGAAGCGTGTAAAGACAAGACAGTGCTAGCGATTCATTATGTTGAGAAGAAAAAAATCACGTCGAAGCTGGCTGCGCTAATGGGCGAAGCGGCAGACAATGTATTGATGAAGCTTATCGACCGTGGTCAACGCCCGATTGTTTGATAGTTTATCTCTACGCTAAATCAGCAACAGAATAAAAAAGGGAGCCTTGACTAGAGGCTCCCTGTTATAACACCGACTATAGGGGGATGGTGTTACTCTTACCGACTTGATGTAAGGTGATGACGAGTCTTTATATTCAGGAGCGATATATCGATTCGGCGGGCAATCACATCAAGCCGATTAAGCTAGGTTTAAAGTTTTCCTTCGCTACCGCATACGCGAATCTTACTCATCACCACTTCTTTCATTGCCGCTTTACCTGGAATGATATACTTACGAGGGTCATTCGCATCTGGATGTTGCACGAAGTACTGTTTTACCGCATCAGCGAAAGCAATTTTCAACTCCGTTGCCACGTTCACTTTACAAACGCCAAGGTCAATACAGCGACGTACCATCTCATCGGGTACGCCAGAAGCGCCATGCAATACCAATGGAATATCGACGACGGAACGAATTTTCTCTAAACGATTAAAGTCGAGTTTTGGCTCTGCTTTATAAAGACCATGCGCGGTACCAATCGCCACTGCAAGTGAATCAATACCAGTGCGGCGAACGAACTCTGCCGCGGAGGCTGGATCGGTCATCAAGGCATCAGCACTGTCGACGATTAAATCATCTTCTTGACCCCCTAAGCGGCCTAACTCTGCTTCGACACTGGCATCGAAACGGTTACAGTATTGCACCACAGAGCGAACGATATCGATATTCTGGTCGAAGGCATAGTGCGAGCCATCAATCATGACTGAGCGAATACCTTGTTGTACCTTACGTTGAATATCTTGTTGATCTTCATGGTGATCAAGGTGCAATACTAAAGGAATCGAGTGCTTGTGCGCCGCTTCTTTACAGATGCTGATCAGATAATCTGTACCAGCGTAATCGTAGGTGCCAGGCGTGCCAGCAAGAATTACAGGCGATCCCATTTCTGAAGCCGTTTCGACGACCACTTGAACGGTTTCAAGGTTATGAATGTTGAATGCAGGAACCGCGTAGCCGCCTTGTTGAGCACGTTTAAGCATTTCACGAGAAGAGATTAGATACATAAAGCCTCCTGACTTGGTGTTGCAATGGCATCGAATACGAGACGTCCGTTAACCCAAGTTTTTGCAATTGAAAAATCTGAATGAATAGCCACCATTGAAGCGCGTTTACCGACTTCTAAAGTGCCTAATTGATGTTGTAAGCCTAAGGATTTTGCTGGGGTCAAAGACGCCATCAGCCACGCTTGCTCAAGAGGAATGTCGAGCCAACGTTGAATGTTTTGTACCGCAGTTAGCATGGTCAACGTGCTGCCTGCCAAACCGCCTGAATCAGTGGTGACGACACCATCTTGCATCTGCACTTGGTATTCACCGAGGGTGTATTCACCATCGGGCATGCCCGCAGCGCACATCGCATCAGTAATGAGTGTCATACGGGCGCCACAACAACGGTGAGCCACTTCGATAGCCGCCGGATGAACATGATGACCATCGGCAATCATTTCTACATAACTGTTTGGATGAAGAAGCCCTGCGCCAACCACTCCCGGATCGCGGTGATGCAATCCACGCATTCCGTTGTAGCAATGCACAATGCCACTTGCACCGGCATCAAGTGCTTGTTTAACTTGGTCGTAACTGGCATCGCTATGACCTAGCATGACCTTGATACCTTGCTCATGTAAGTAGCGAATGGCTTCAATCGCACCGTGTTTTTCTGGCGCGAGTGCGACGGTGATTAATTGGTTATCAGAATACGAAATCCAGTTTTCGAGCTCTTCAACCGAGAGTTCACGAAACCATTCCGTTGGGTGTGCACCTTTGTTTTTCTCGGTGAAGTAAGGCCCTTCTAAATACGCACCAAGAATTTCTGCCCCATTAACCCCTTGTTGTTTGCTTTTGGCTACTTGCTTTAGAGCTGCGCGAATTTTTGCAACTGGCGCCGTCACTGTGGTAGCTGCGAAGGCGGTGACGCCAAGGCTGGCAAAAAACTCAGACATAGTGTTGAGTGATTCATGGTTTGCATCCATAACATCACAGCCTTTCGCACCATGCACATGGCTATCGATCATGCCGGGCATTAGGCTAATGTCACCTAAGTGAATCACGCTTGAATGCTTGGCGGCATCAAAGGCCTCAATCGCACTAATTACGCCATCACTATTGACGGAGATAACGGCATCATTGAGCCAAGTTTCACCATTCAGTAGGCGCTGAGCTCGATAATGGCGGGGTTTAGATTCCATCGTCTTCTACCACGGCTTCTTTTTCATTACGTGATGCCATCTCAGCGGCTAAAGAAGTGATACCACGGTGGCCACACTCTAGCGCTTGATCGCGAAATTCAAGGAGATTGAGTTCATCACGTTCGAGCAGCATTTCTGCCGCCATTTGTAGGTTAGTTCCTGTCACCACTTGGATATCATTGCGCTCTTGGCTCAGGAGTGATGCGGTGCGAAATGGCGTTCCACCTAATAAATCTGTCAGAAACACAATCCCTTCACCCGAATCGATATCCGTGATGGCTTGGCGCATTTGTGCTTCCAGTTGTGGGGTGGTTGACTCTTCTGGGAAGTCGATAAATTTGAACTGAGCTTGCTCGCCAATCACCTGATGAATCGCCTGCGCGATACCAGAAGCAAACCCACCATGACCAGATAAAATTACAGCAATCATTTGTCGTTCCTTATTTGGGGCTGGTGTGCCAGCCCCTTTTATCGTTTTAAATTCTCGTTTACAGAAAGTGGCTAAGCGCTATAGGAAGCCCATAAAGCGACCAACAATGGCGAGCGTTACGGTTAGACCTATCAGTTTTAGTGGGCTCCAACCGCGTTTCACAAGGGCGTACATCGTGAGCGTGTATACCAGTGGTAGGAAGGCTGGCATTAGCTTGTCAATCACATCTGCCTGTAGTTTCACTACCGCGTCGCCCGCTGTAATTTCAGCCGTGGTTGATAAGCGAACATAGGTCGCAACCAGTGCGCCAATGACGGTCATACCGACCATTGAGGCGGCATGGCTAACTTTCTTGGTGTTGGCTTTAATCACTGGAATGGCCGCCACACCCATGCGGTAGGCGTAGTGCGCAAGACCAAAGCGCAGACCAAAGTGCACCACGTTAAATAGGACGATAAAGAACACCGCACCCATGATTGAGCCTTGCAACGCAAGATCAGCCCCGATACCGCCGCAGATAGGCAATAGGGTCAGCCAGAACATCGCATCACCGATGCCACCCATTGGTGCGCCCACGGCAATCTTGGTACTTTGGATACTGTTGATGTTCTGTTTTGAACGTTCCATCGCCAGTACGATACCCATCACGAAGGTCACCAAGAATGGGTGAGTATTGAAGAAGCCCATGTGGCCTTGCATCGCCTTAGATAAGTCGGCTTTATTGGTGTGAATCTTCTTCAGTGCAGGCAGTAGGCCGTATAACCAACCTGATGCTTGCATACGTTCATAGTTAAAAGAGGCTTGGAGTAGTAGTGAGCGCCACGCCATCTTATTGATGTCAGATTTACTTAATTCAGCGCCAATTTCCTTGTTTTCATATTCATCAGAAGAAACACCAGGTGCAGGTTGTACTGCAGGATCTGTGACGTTTAGGTTTAGCTCTTTGCTTACATTAGATTCCATCTTCAAAGTCCTCTGCTGAGCCCGCTGCTGGTGCAGGAGTTGGTTCTGATTTACGCATGAAGTCGATAATTGCCATTGCAGTTGCGGCTGCAGCAATCGCTAGGATTGGCAGTTGTAGCCAAGCGGCTGCAACAAAACCAAGGATGAAGTAAGGGATGTAGGCATTTTTCATCATGATCTTCATCAGAACAGCGAAACCAATCGCAGGCATAATGCCGCCCGCAACGCCTAGGCCATCAATCAGATCTTTTGGTAGAATTTCGACCATTCTTCCTGCGTGTTCTGCGCCAAGGTAGACTGGTAAAAATGCGCATAAGAAGTAGAAACTACCCAGCACAGCAAGCGCCATGTAGTTAACACGTTCAATACCATCGGTATCCGCGTTTTGTGCGTATTCATCACATTTAGACATCACAGCAGACATTGCTGAGAAGAGTAGGGTGATCCCCATTTGAACAGCGACGGCGAACGGTACAGCAACACCAACGGCAACGTTAGGCTCGACTTGGGTTGTGATCGCGAAAGCCGTTCCGACGATGGTGCCGATGATGACGTTTGGTGGTTGAGCGCCGGCAAGCGGTGCAAGCCCCATCCAAATCAGTTCCAGCGTACCACCGACAAGAATACCGGTTTGCACATCGCCTAAAATTAGGCCAACGAGCGGACCAAGTACCACTGGGCGGTGGAAGTGAGTCAGGCCGTTGAACATATCTAGGCCAGCAAAGAAGGCGAGAATGCCGAGCATTACTGCCTGTAAGAGTCCTATTTCCATGGTTGGTGTCCTTATTATTAGATAAGAGTAAAGAGGTCTGTTGCACTTTCGGTCGGCACACCTTGCATGGTGCACTTCACCCCTAGTGCTTTTAGTTTTTCAAATTCCGCGACGTCTTCAGTTCCCACTGAAACCGTTTTGGCAATTTGTTTTTTTCCTTCGACGTAGTGCATGTTACCTACGTTGATATTGCTAATTGCTACGCCACCTTCGACCAATTGACGGAAGTCTTTTGGTGTGCGGCATACAAGAAGAATTCGTTGACGATCAGAAGCCTTATGGATGGTGTCGATGGTCTTTTGCACGCTCCAGAAACGAATGGCAATGCCATCTGCCAGCACCATTTCCATCAGGTTTTGTTGGATGGAGTCTTCAGCTACTTCGTCATTGACGACAACCACGATGTTTGCATCAGCAAAACCGACCCATTGCACGCCGACTTGGCCGTGGACTAAACGCTCATCAATGCGACTTAATACGATGTTTGGCATGGTAAATTCCTTATAAAATCGGTTATTTATTCAATGGGTAAATCGTGACACCTTGCACAACGCGATTGACTTCACCGGTTGGGCATGGATTGTCAGGGCCGTAACCCAGTTGGAGTGACTTTTCAAACGCCAAAATTTGACAGAACAGCACGTATGGGAAGCAGAGCCATTGATCGCCCAAACCTAATTGGCCAAGCTCAAAGACGTCCTCTTCATTGAGTGCGCTTTCTGAAATCGCGATATGAGCCAGCGCTTGTTTGTCGCGACGGATTTCATTGAACAGATCTAAATCGTATTGGCGGGTGTACTCGTCACTGGAAAATAGTTGGATTACCAGCGCCTTATCATTGATGCTGAATTTAGGTCCGTGACGGAAACCTAGGGAAGAATCAAAGGTAGTCATCACTTTGCCTGCGCTCAATTCCAAAGACTTCAACGACGCTTCACGGGCAAGGCCAGCAAAGCCGCCACTGCCAAGTACAATTAAACGCTCATAAGGCTGTTGAGATAACGGTTTGATGGCTTGCGGCCACTGTTGCAGTTTGCAATCACATAAGTGGGCAGTGGCTTCAATTTGATCGCGCCATTGCGTGAGCGTTTGACCACTAAAGAGGGTGAATGCCGACATCAACATACAGGTGAAGCTTGATGTCATGGCAAAGCTATTATCGTTTGACCCCTCAGGCATCAGCAGGCAGTAGGCGTTATCGGCATTTTCTGCATAACGGGCCAATGCACCTTCGCCATTACAGGTTAAAAAGAGGTGGTGACAATTTGGCACCAGTTGATCGACCAATGCTACGGCAGCTACGCTTTCTGGACTATTGCCAGAACGAGCAAAGGAAACCAATAGGGTTGGTCGATTACTATCTAGATACTGTTCTGGATTTGAGACAATATCCGTGGTTGGAATCGATTCAACTTGGAAACGTAACCCGGCTTGAATAAACGGAACAGCGGCGTCACCGACGAAGGCTGACGTGCCTGCACCGGTTAAAATGATGCGCAATTCTGGTTGAGCGAGCAGTGGATTTAAAAAGGCACTAACGGCATCGTATTGCTGCTCTAAAATATCCGCCAATGCGCGCCATAGACGTGGCTGGTGGCTAATTTCTTTTGCGGTATGAATGCCATTATGTTGCTCTAACCATGGCTGTTCGTAGCCTAGAAATAGGTTCATTACATCGTCTCCTTGCAAACCACTGCATTTGAATAACAGGCTGCGGAATAGACCTCAGTCACTTCCATAATCTTGTGAATTACAATGTCAGCGGGCTGGTTTTCAATTTGTTGTTGAGAAATGGCTTTCGCCTGATTTGGTAAATACTGACTCAGTAGCGTGACCGGTAATGGCTTAGCGGCTAAATGGTCAAATAGGGCTTGTTGTGCAGCTTGAACTTCTGGATGTGTCCAGTAGTAGCGAATGCGATCGCTTAAGCTGTAGCTGCAATCAAGAAATTGTTGATGGCCTTTGCTGGCATAGTGTGAGCGCCAGTAGTTAGGTTGCTCATGCATGACTTGCTCAATGGTGTCACGCAGGTGAGAGGCATGATGCGTCCCAAGCCACTCTTTCTCTGCACGATCAAGACCATATAACGCTTCTCGCAGAGCAAAAGTTAAAGCTGGGCCCACTTTTAAAATCGCAAAATGATCACGTACAAGCTGCGAGTAGGCGCTTGGGTTTTGGTAATCGGTTGAGTGCGCTTCAAAGACAAGGTGAGGCTGGCTGTCAATCATGCGGCTTAGCGATTGTGCTTTTTCACTCTCATAGTGATGCACGTTGTGATGATCAAACTCGACCCCCGGTTGCACCACTAGGCCAATAACGCGAGGCCACACATAGCCAAGGCCTAAATCGCTAAAGGCTTGATGATGGGCATCTAATGTCGCTAATGCTTGTTCTGGTTTGGTAACCTCAAGCGCTTCTTCTTCGAGAGACTCTAATGCACCGCCAGGTGTAGGAACTTCAGTCCCGACCACATAAAGTGGTGCCTCTCCGCCTGTTTTCTTCCATGCTTGCTCTGCAATCAAACACAGACGAGCGGCACGTTCAGCCATGACTGATTCACTCAATGGGGTTTGATCGTCGGCACATGACATTGAGCAATCAAGGTGAATCTTTTTAAAGCCAGCGCAGACGTAGTCGTGGATCATTTGCTCTGAGTAATCCATCGCTTGTTGTGCAGGAAGATCTTGCCAGCAGTTAGGACCAAGGTGATCGCCACCTAAGACAATCTTTTCTGCTGGAAAACTTAGACGTTCAGCTAAAGCAAAAACATGGTCGGCGAAATCTTGTGGCGTCATGCCTGTATAGCCACCAAACTGATTCACTTGATTCGATGTCGCTTCAATCAGCACCAATTGTTGGTCTTGTGCTGCTTGTTTAATCGCGGCTTCTAAAACCAGTGGGTGCGCAGAACAGACGGAGTAAATGCCGATCGATTGGCCTTGTTTATGCTGTTCTATTAGATCAAGTAACGATTTCATGATGATTCCTAATTTACGGTTTGGTCGGCGAGAATGACGTCGACACCCATTTCAAGCAGGGCTTGGTGAGTGGCGTGTGGAATATTGCTGTCAGTGACGAGCACATCAATTTGGTTGGCGGCGCGGATCATGCAAAAGCTCTTACGGCCAAATTTGCTGGAGTCTGTGACGGCGATAACTTGTCGCGCAACGTCACACATCGCTCGGTTGATTTGTGCTTCGTGATTGTCTGGGGTGGTAATGCCAGTCTGAAGATCGAAGCCATCAACACCTAAAAACAACTTGTCGAATAAATAAGAGCGAATCTGTTGTTCACCGTGATGGCCAATTAAAGAACACGATGCGCGGCGTAAGCTGCCACCAACAACATGTAAGTCGATGGTCTCAATGCCGCTGAGTTGATACGCGGTATTGAGCGCGTTGGTCATTACCACTAATTGCTTCTTATTGGTTAGGTATTGCGGCATCAAGCCAATGGTGGTTCCGGAGTCGAGGATGATCGCTTCACCATCGCCAACTAAATTCGCCGCAGCCAGTGCGATGGATTGTTTGGCAGTGCGATTGAGTTGGTCTTTACGATAAAGTGGTTGATCGAAGGCAAAGTTGGGGTTGAGATTGGCGCCACCATAACAACGAAAAACGCAGCCTTCTTTTTCCAGTAAGTTAAGGTCATGACGAATGGTCACTGCAGACACATTAAATTGGCTGACAAATTCATCCACTTTGCCAGTTCCGTGGTTACGGATATGCGCCATGATTTTCTGTCTTCGCTCTGCACTGGTCATTGAACTACCTCTTCTTTCGTTGTGTTTCATTTCATAATGGAAACACTTCGATTCCTTTTGATTGGTATTAAAGCAGGGCAGGAAAAATAAAAGTGAAAGCTAGATCACAGCGACTAACCTTTCGGTTTGCGGCTTTTTTCTCTTTCGCTTTGCGTAAAGTGAAAGGGATTTCTTTCAATTGAAAGCGTGAGTTGAGCGGCTAGAGGGTTGTGGGTGCTAACTTTATTGATTGGAAAACCGAAAGGGGGTGATAAAAGTGATAAAACGAAAGGGTTTCGAAGTGAAGAGTGCGTGAGATCACAAAAAAACATTTACGCTTTAAATTACGCTAATTTTTTATTGCGAGATGAGCTGAAAATTCATGACTTAGTCTAACTAAAGGCATGTTAGGGTTCTCAGAACGGTATGGTAGTGTGAGCTTATGATGCAGGTTGCATTTGTACTGGGGTGTGTAGGCCCGTAGCCCCAGTCGCTATCGATGATCCTGGCTAGCGCTTGTGAGAAAATGAGCAGCTAAGTATGAATAGTAAATGATAGGGCTGAAGTGCAGCTCAGGGGGCGTATTGGAGTGTAATAAAGGTTAAAAATGCTTTACAAGCTGATTTTCTCATGTATCATGCACGCAGCTCTGTTAGATAGAGTTATTTAAGAAACAATTTAGTAAAGCAAATCTTCAGAATACTTCTTGTGTTGTAAACCTCTGTTATTCCCTTAGCTTCATCGTGCGATTAAATAATTTATCAGACAGTGTCCTCGCGTTTAGCGAAATTACAAACAATTTTAAAAAGGGACATCTCATGTCAAACAAAACTACTGGTATCGTTAAATGGTTTAACGAAGAGAAAGGTTTCGGTTTCATTTCTCAAGACAACGGCGGCGCAGACGTATTTGTTCACTTCCGTGCTATCGCATCTGAAGGTTTCAAAACTCTTTCTGAAGGCCAAAAAGTGTCTTTCGAAGTTGAGCAAGGTCAAAAAGGTCCACAAGCGTCTAACGTGACAGCTCTGTAATCTTTTGATCAGACACAAGTTGATTCGTTCAGCTTGTGTCTATCTTACCTCTAAGTATCTGTAAACCTCCTCACTTTCGTTTCAACTGTTTCAATATGATGCTCGCACTCATTTGCTCACAGCTTATGAGCTCATTCTCTGCATCCCACTTTCTGTATTTAACTCTCTGTATTTAACTCTCTGTATTTGATTTTCGGCATTAAATATTCGCAATTTAACGAATCGTCAAATGAGCTAATCAATCAGTAATCTTGGCCAGATTGTGTTCCATCGTGATTTGTTCAATCAATATCTGCGTTTGCTGAGCCTTCTTTCGTCAAGTTCTAACGTCATACTCACTCCAATTACTTTTCTGCTTTAGCATAATTTTTTTGTAATAAAACAATTATACGCTTAAGTGCATATTATAAATCAAAGGAAAAACATTATGTCTCGTTCATCTGGTCGTCATCGCTTTTGGTTCCACAAAGCCAAAGTTAAAACAGCTTCGTTCAACAAATCACAAGGTACGAAATGAGAATAGAATTTACAATTTTTGAAAACAGTAGAAATTGGTCAGCAACGGCTCATCAAATCAACAGTGATATTTTACTAAGAAACGTCTTGGTACGAGGTCAAGTCTCTGATTTTGATATTGGTTTTACTTATGATGAGAGGCTGTCTCGTGGAGAAATCATCAATAGACATCAACAAGTTATTGGTGACTTTGAGGTAAGTTTCTAGTTCTCCTCATCTTGTTCCAGCCACTTCATTCAATCGATCTGCGGTATTTATATTTTCTATCCCGCATCGATAATCCTCACATCCACACCCAGCTCTGTTAGCTTGGTGACATAATGCGGTGGAATACCGCTGTCAGTAATCAACATATCCAATTGCTCTGGTCGCGCAATCATGCAAAAACTTTGTCGGTTAAACTTCGAAGAATCGGTGATTGCAATGATGGTTTGAGCTGCTTCAATCATTTTTCGGTTGATATCTGCTTCACCTTGATGGGGCGTGGTAATGCCGCTCTCTATATCAAAGCCATCGACGCCTATAAACAAGGTGTTAAAGCGAAACTCGTTAAGAAGACTCTCGGCACTCTTGCCATGGAGTGAGTAAGAGTTATCGCGAATCACTCCACCGGTAAGCATCACGCTGATGTTGGGTTTATTGGCTAAGTGGTAAGCAATGTGGATACCGTTGGTCATTACCGTCACGTCTTGCTTGTGCGCTAAATGATGAGCAATTTGCTCGGTTGTTGAACCTGAATCGAGAATCACTTTGTCGCCATCATGGATCAACGAGGCTGCATACTCACCTAACTTTGCTTTGATATTGCAGTTGAGTTGTTTTTTGTCATTAAGCGGTTGTTCAAAGGCAAATGTATTATTGAGCAATGCACCGCCGTAGCAGCGTGTGACACAGCCGGTTTTCTCAAGATAATTAAGATCGTTACGTATAGTGACTTCAGACAGTTGATAATGCTGCGCAAAGTAATTTACTTCACCTTTCTGATGAGTTTGAATGTGTTGAAGGATCTCTTCACGGCGTTGAGCGGTAGTAGTCATTGAGAGTGTATAACTATGTTTGTGTATGGCTAATTACGAGATCATGAGCATATCAAGCTTTTGCTTTTAGGCAACAATTAGACGCTGATTGAGTGCGAGCTAGCGAGCATTTTTATACAGTGGATAGGAGATAAGCGCGAAGACAATACCGCTTATCACACCAAAGAGATGAGCCTCGACGGCGACGCGGGTTCCGATCAGTTCCATACTGGACTGACTCGCCCCCATAGTCAGCTCCCAGCTCACTTTTGCGACCACTCCCACGACTAATAACCAACTGGATGAGCGACCTTGCAACGCTTCACGCAAAGCGTAATAAGTAAAGAGTCCATGCAGTGTACCAGATAGGCCGACATAGCTTTGAACATCACTAAATAGCATTCCAATTCCGACGCTAAGGCTGATGAAAATGAGTAATGTACTTAATGAACGGACACTGGGTCGAAAGATAAAGCAGATGATCCATAAGCCAGCTAAATTCATCGCCAGATGGTTGAAGTTGGTATGAGTGAAATTTCCTGTTAGGATGCGCAACCATTGTCCCGCCGGGATTAAATCGTATCGCCAGGCGGAGAGTGAAGCCAAAGGCTCAAATTGTAGTCCGAAGCACAATACACTTACGCCCATTACTAGGAAGATTAATTGCACGTCATGTCTCGATATTGTTCTCAATGCGGAAAATCACTCAAAGCGTGTATTTGTCAGTGGATACATAGCCTAGCATCGAATGTTGAGTTAATCATCCTTCAACATCCATCAGAAGCAAAACGCCCAATGGGGACCGCTCGCATTCTGACGCTTTCGCTGCCAAGCAGCCACTATTTTGAAGGGGAAAACTTCTCCGATCATGAAGAGCTTAATCAGTTACTCAACGAGCCCGATGTGCGCCATTTTGTCTTGTACCCAGGTGAAGGTTCGATTGAAGCACAGCCGGAGATGGTCAGTGGTGAAGGTAAGGTGCGAGTGATCCTATTGGATGGGACTTGGAAGAAAGCGTTTAAAATGTGGCAGCTTTCGAGCAACTTACATTCATTGCCATTGTTGCGGTTACCGATAGAGCTGAAGGGTAACTATCGTATTCGCAAAGCGCCGAGTGACAATGCATTATCAACGGTTGAGGCGGGGTATTATATTCTTTCCATTATGCAGCCGGAGAATGATTTTTCGCCGCTTATCGACACTTTTGAGCGTATGATTCAATTTCAAATTGATCAAATGCCAGCCGGTGTGTTTGAGAAAAACTACCGTAGCGAATGATGTAAGATTGGCTCAAGAATTTAGATGACCGCCATCGCTTTGATAAAGCATGGCGGTTTTGCGTTTTAATGAGAAGAGAAAAGCTGTTGGTGGAAGCGTTTCGCATGGCCATCTGTCATCGATGATATGTAATCAGCAATGATCCGCATCCCTTGCGCTTCACAGTCAATTATCTGCCATGCTTGGCGCGTTTCAATCGGCAATAGACGTTCTGGGTCAGCGCTAAGCGCTTCAAAAATATCCATAATAATCTGCTGCCCTTTGTATTCCATCAATTGGACGTGGGGGGCTTGAATGACATATTGGCTGACGAATGTTTTTAAAATCTCTAATGCTCTTGCCATGCTTGGCTCAAGTACCGCGTTAAATGCGAGTAGCTGGGAAGTGAAAGGTGCATCAATCGGTTTAACGGAGATGCTGGTCAACAATGCGTTGACGATACCGCCAATGGCATCTTTACGTTTGTGGTGCGGCCCAGCAAAGAGCATCTCGCTGACCGAAGCGATATTTTGTTCAAACCAAGCGTCGCCACATTCTGCTAATTGACTCGCCGCCGCTTCTAACCATTGATGGCGACTCACCATGCCCAGCACGATGGCATCTTCGAGATCATGCACGCCATAGGCGATGTCGTCCGCTAACTCCATGATTGAGCAGTCTAGTGATTTAAAGCGAGTTTTCTTATGCTTTGTGACGGATACATCTTCACTACGCATTTGTGAAAACAGCGCTTTTTCATCGTCTTTGAGTGGCGCAATGACCCAATCGAACAGGGCTTTGTCACAGTCATAAATGCCTTTTGCCGGAGCCCAATCTTTTGCACGTAATTTACGTTGATGACTGACCGCTGGCGCTTGTTGCTGGGCGCAGGTATTACTCAGTAATGCTGGGTATTTGAGTAAACCTAATAATGTGCGACGGGCGAGGTTCATACCAAATTTTTCGGTGTAAGGCTCAAGCTGAGTGACAATGCGAAACGTCTGTGCATTGCCCTCAAAACCACCATGCTCACGCATCATATAGTTGAGTGCCACTTCGCCACCATGACCATAGGGTGGGTGGCCAATATCATGCGCAAGGCAAAGAGAGTCGATGAGACTATCCGTCGGTAATAGGCTGTGAAATTCAGGCTGCTTTTTCTTGATTTGCGCCACAATGCCAGTACCGATCTGAGCCGCTTCTAATGAGTGGGTCAGGCGAGTGCGGTGGAAATCATCGATACTGGTACCGTGGATTTGGGTTTTGGCTTGTAAGCGGCGAAAGGCTGCGGAGTGCAAAATACGAGCACGGTCACGTTGATAAGGGCTGCGGTGATCATCGCGGCGAAGTTTGTGTTCATCATCATGGCGTTGTTGCCATAACTCACTGATCTCAAATGTCATTCTGCACTCCTTTCTACGCTTTAGCCTTTACACTACTGCCAGTTAGCTAATTTCGTCCAGTGATAATTCAAAACTGGGTGCGAAAGTATTGAGAAAGTAATCCATTTCCGGTGTATAGCGCTCTTTCAAGGTGATATCGAGGCGTTTTTTTGCCAGCGCATATTCGTGGTTACCTGCGCTGAGCTCTTCTAAGCATTTCAGGTAAGCACAGATGGTGTCAGCCTGTTTGACGATCACTTCATCTTCTTTGTGGGCACTTTCTGAGATCAGATACGGGGCAAAGTCTTGCTGAAACTCTTCTGGCAACATGGCCAGCAGTTTCTTTTCCGCCGCCGCTTCAATCTTTTTGTACTCTTTAGCGATTTCTGGGCTGTAGTACTTCACCGGGGTGGGCAGATCACCGGTTAATACCTCACTGGTATCGTGATACATCCCCAACAGAGCAATCCGCTCCGGATTTAAGTTACCGCCGAATTTTTTGTTTTTGATCAGTGCCAGAGCATGCGCAACAAAAGCGACTTGCAGGCTGTGTTCTGAAATGTTTTCGCTTGAGACAGAGCGCATCAGAGGCCAGCGCTGGATAAGCTTCATGCGTGCTAGATGGGCAAAAAAATGACTTTCTTTCATAGCTACATCCTTTTCCAATGAGGAGAGTCGTAATAAAAAAGGCACTCATTAGAGTGCCTTTAAGAATATGAAACTTGAGAGCGAAATGCTACTTACTGACTGTAAGTTGAAATGAAGCGCTCAAAACGACCGATAGCCGTTTCCAAATCTTCTACGTGTGGCAAAGTCACAATGCGGAAGTGATCTGGTTTTGGCCAGTTAAAGCCAGTACCTTGTACCAATAGCACTTTTTCTTGAATCAAGAAATCGAGCACCATTTTTTGGTCATTGTGGATTTTGTATTTCTTAGTGTCGATTTTCGGGAACAAGTACATTGCCCCTTTTGGTTTCACACAAGAGATACCTGGGATCTGGTTAATCAACTCCCAAGCGCGGTCACGCTGCTCAAGCAGGCGACCACCCGGTAGAATCAACTCATTAATGCTTTGATAGCCACCCAGCGCCGTTTGAATAGCATGTTGCATTGGCACGTTGGCACACAGACGCATTGAAGAGAGCATCTCTAAACCGGCGATGTAACCTTGAGCAAGATGCTTAGGTCCGGTTAGGAACATCCAACCACCACGGAAACCACAAACGCGGTACGCTTTTGATAGGCCGTTAAACGTCACAACCAAAACATCTTCAGTAAGCGTTGCCACTGAAGTATGCGTTGCGCCATCGTAAAGTACCTTGTCGTAGATCTCATCGGCAAAAATAATCAGTTTGTGCTGGCGAGCGATTTCAATGACTTCTAGTAGGAAATCACGGCTGTAAACTGCGCCCGTTGGGTTGTTCGGGTTGATCAGTACAATACCACGTGTTTTTGGTGTGATTTTGCTCTTGATGTCGTCGAGATCTGGATACCAATCTGCTTCTTCGTCACAGATGTAATGTACCGCTTTGCCACCTGATAGCGCGACAGATGCTGTCCACAATGGATAGTCAGGTGCAGGTACGAGCATTTCATCGCCATTGTTTAATAGCGCTTGCATTGACATAACGATGAGCTCAGAGGCGCCGTTGCCGATGTAAACATCTTCAACGTCGAGTGAGCGAATGCCTTTTTTCTGATAATGCTGTACGACGGCTTTACGCGCAGAGTAGATGCCTTTTGAGTCGCAGTAACCTTGCGATGTTGGCAAGTTACGGATTACATCGACTAAAATTTCATCAGGGGCGTCAAAACCAAATGGGGCAGGGTTACCAATGTTGAGTTTTAGTATTTTATGCCCCTCTTCCTCCATGCGCTTAGCATGTTTGAGTACTGGTCCGCGAATGTCATAGCAGACATTGTCGAGTTTTGACGACATCCCGATATTTTGCATTGTGTAAAACCTAAAAATAATTGAATTTCTTTATTAAAGTACACCAAAATAACGTTTGGTAGAATAAAAATCTATGATTGTGGCTTTTTTTCCACTTTACACTTCAGATGCCAATCACAGGATTACGTAAAAGATGGGCCACAACCTTGATTTGGCTGCGCGCTAGAAATACATTAGCCCGCGCATTGTATGTTCACCGGTTGAATCGATTTGTGAGCTTGCAATAAGATTTGTCGCTATCCGTCGGTTTTTTATACAGACAGCACACGTATACGTTGAATCCTCTGCATATCACAGTAATAAAAGCGTAGAATAAAGTGATAGATGCAAATCTTCGGATTGGATGAAAGTGTTTTGTTGTGCTTGTTTTCGTTACAATAGTTTGGCGTTAACTCTTAGCGATATCAAAGCACGTTATTTTCAACGCAGCGCAAGCGTAAGACCTATTGGTTCTAGTTATACGAGGTTTATTTGTCATATTTTCAGCAAGCCATTACCGAACTGATTGAACGTGTAAAGGATGCAACGGACGAGGTGACTCGTTTGGTTCAAGTTCTGCCGACAAAGCCTGACTTTGCTTTCATCGATTGGTTGCAAGCTCAGCCTATTTTCCCCAAGTTTTATTGGCAATCTCGCGATACGCGTGAAGAAGTGGTTGCGCTTGGTCAATTGAGTACGTTTAACGACCCTGCTCCTGCATACGCTTTTCTAAAAGGTGAACAACGGATCTGGGGTGGGCGCTCATTCGACGGCCAAAGTGCTAAAAACCCGCGCTGCCCAGCGTCTTTTTTCTTTTTGCCTAAAGTCGAGCTCTGCCGTCAAGATCAGCAGTGGGTGATTGCCGCCAATATTAGTGGCTGTAAACAACAAACGATTGAGAGTTTACTGCAATTAAGAACGGTGATTCCTAAGTTATTACCTGTTTCTGCGCACATTCAGCATATTGAGCACACCCCGACTCAACCTCAATGGGAGAGTTTGGTTGAAAAGGTGCTCACTGGCATTGCTGATAATCAATTTAAGAAAGTGGTATTAGCTCGCGAAACGACGCTTGAGCTTGATTCCGCTATTTGCGCAGCTCAGCTACTAAAGGCAAGCGCAGAGCATAACCAACACAGTTTTCACTTTATGCTGGCTCAAAATGAACGCCATAGTTTTATTGGTTCAACGCCTGAGCGTCTGTATTCTCGTCAAGGTAAAGATCTTTATACTGAAGCACTTGCCGGAACGATTGGCCGTGGTAACAATGCCAGCCAAGATATGGAGTTGGCGAACTGGTTAACGCAAGACAGCAAAAACCTGAATGAAAACCAATATGTGGTGGATGATATTATCGATCGCCTCAAGCCTTATTCTGATTTAGTTGAAGTGGAATCGGAAGCGCGTTTAGTTCGCTTACGTAAAGTGCAGCATTTAAAACGCAGTATTCACGCGCATTTGAATCAGGGTGTTAATGGCGTTCAGCTATTGTCTGCTCTACAACCAACCGCCGCGGTTGCGGGCTTGCCACGCAAAGAGTCGATGGATTTTATTCAGCAACACGAGCCTTTTGCACGTAGCTGGTACGCCGGTTCTATGGGCTTTATTAGCCAACAACGTGCGGAATTTTGTGTAGCGATACGCAGTGCTCAGATCGTTGATGAAGTGATTCAACTTTATGCTGGCGCGGGGATTGTTCCCGGTTCTATTGCAGAGCATGAATGGCAGGAGTTGGACAAGAAAATGTCGACTCTGCTGTCACTGATTTCCGATCATCCTCCTTTAGGTGTTGCGTCATGAACAGAATTGCCAATCGTGACCAAGCGGTGATGAACCGTATTTGGTGTCAGGTGTTATTGGAAGAATTGACCCGTTTTGAGGTTGAACACATCTGTGTCGCACCAGGTTCTCGTTCTACGCCGCTAACGCTTGAAGCCGATGAAAACCCGAATTTAACCCTGCACACACATTATGATGAACGTGGGCTTGGTTTTTTGGCTTTAGGTCTTGCCAAAGCGAGCCATAAGCCCGTTGCTATTGTTGTAACATCCGGCACCGCGGTGGCTAATTTATTGCCTGCGATAGCTGAAGCAAAACTGACGGGTGAAAAGCTGGTGGTGCTCACTGCAGACCGCCCGGTAGAGCTTGTCGCTTGTGGTGCCAATCAAGCGATCGTGCAACAAGGTATTTTTTCTAGCCATGTGACTGCGGCTCTCAACCTTCCTAGTCCAAATGAGCAAGTTTCACTGCGTTGGTTGTTAACCTCGATTGATGATGTCATGTATCGTCAAGATCGTGATGGTAGTGCAGTGCATATTAATTGTGCTTTCCCTGAGCCGCTTTATTCCAAGCAACCAAAGTCGATCTATCAGAGTTATCTCGATGATGTTGCCTTATGGCAGCAAAGCAATCAACGCTATAGCCAACAGTTATCTGGTGCTGGAGCACACTTTGATTGTCAAACATGGCGTGGGCGCAAAGGCTTGATCGTGGTTGGCAGTGTATCGCAAGCAGAAGCGAAATTAGCGCACACCCTCGCCCAGCGTTTAGGTTGGCCTATTTTATGCGATGTCCAATCGGGTACGAGCAGTGCGTGGGCGCATTTTGATATTTGGTTGCAAAGCGAAGCAGGCCAAAAGGCGCTGAGTGAAGCTGAATTGGTTTTACAAGTTGGTTCGCGCGTTATATCTAAGCGTTTGAATCACTGGCTATCGCAAACTCAATTGGGTACTGATGCCTTAACTAAAGCGCCATTTGAGTATCACTATCTCAGCCCAAGTATTGATCGTAATAACCAAGATCATTTGATGCAGATTCATCATCATGCTGATACCTCCACTTGGTTAACGCATGCTATTAAACAGTTTGAAGCGGATGAACCGCTTTGTGATTGGGCGAATGAGCTGAGCCAGTTTAGCGGTGCCGTGAATCGTGCCGCTAAGTGGCATGTTGAAGCATCGGTGGAACTGAACGAAGTTGCGTTAGCGACCACGTTAAACCAACTGCCTTCTGTGGTGAATATCTTCTTAGGCAACAGCTTATTTGTGCGTTTAGTTGATATGTTTGGCGAAGTGGCTCATGAAGTCTACTCTAACCGTGGAGCATCGGGCATTGATGGTCTAGTAGCGACGGCCGCAGGGACGGCGAGAGCCACCAATCAGCCAACTGTGCTCTACATTGGTGATACATCGTTGTTGTATGATCTCAATTCATTGGCGCTGTTTACCCATCAACAAACTCCATGTGTGATTGTGGTGACTAATAACGATGGCGGGGCTATTTTTGGTTTGCTACCGGTTCCTGAACAGCAAAAGCAGCAACTTTATCAAATGCCTCATGGTTATGATTTTTCTGCCGCAGCCGCTCAATTTAAACTGGCTTACTATCAAGCTGACCAACAGGAAGCCTACCAAGCTAAGCTAGAGCAGCATCTGACGTCAGGGCAAGGCTGTTTACTTATTGAAGTGACAACGCCACCAGAGCAAGCTTCAGCGCACATCAAAGAGGTTGTTAACCGCTTCCATGCTAGCTTATAGCCACCGAGAGTCAGGCTCAGCGAATGCAGAAATGCCAGTATTGGTATTTCTGCATGGCTTGCTGGGCAGCGGTGAAGATTGGCAAGCGTGTATTGAAGCTCTGAGTGACTACTCGACGGTGACGCTTGATTTACCCGGCCATGGACGCAGTATCGCCATTAGCACCGATGGCTTTGATGATACCTGCCAACAAATTACCCTTACGCTTCAATCTATTCTTCCTCCCCAACAAAAATTGATATTGGTCGGCTACTCTTTAGGCGGTCGAATTGCGATGCATGGCATTGCCAATCATCGCTTTGATCGACTAAACCTTAGTATGGCCTTCATTGAAGGTGGCAATTTTGGCCTTGCCAGTGAATCTGCCCGAAAAGCGCGTTGGCAACATGATCAGGGTTGGACGATAAGGTTCAAAAGTGAGCCAATTGAGCAGGTATTGAACGATTGGTATCAGCAAGCGGTATTTTCTTCATTAAATCATGAGCAAAGACAAACTCTGATCGCTAAGCGCAGTGCTAATCTTGGCTCTGCAATCAGTCAGATGTTACTTGCCACTTCATTGGCGAAGCAACAAGCGCTACTTGAGCCGCTCGCTCGTAGCGCAGTACTTATTCACTATATTTGCGGCGAGAAAGACAGCAAGTTCAGCCAGTTGGCCGAGCAAAGTGGCTTGTCTTTCAGTCAAGTAGCGCAAGCGGGGCACAACGTACATCACGAACAGCCGCACGCTTTTGCTAGTGTAATAAAAAATCTAATCCAAACTCACGAGAGTGAGTGATAAACAAAAGTAGGAATCACCATGGCTAAAACAGTAGGTATTTCAGAAGAAGAACTATACGCACCGGTAAACTGGAATGACTGCAGCGGTGAATATGAAGATATTCAATACCATAAGTCAGAAGATGGCATCGCGAAGATCACCATTGCTCGTCCACAAGTTCACAATGCGTTTCGTCCTAATACTGTAAAAGAGATGATCAATGCACTCGCAGACGCGCGTTACGACGAAAGTGTTGGTGTGATTATTTTGACTGGTCTTGGTGAAAAAGCTTTCTGTTCTGGCGGTGACCAAAAAATCCGTGGCGATTACGGCGGTTACCGAGATGACAGCGGTACACATCACCTAAACGTATTGGACTTCCAACGTCAAATTCGTACTTGTCCAAAACCAGTGATCGCAGCGGTTGCGGGTTGGGCAGTCGGTGGCGGTCATGTTCTCCATATGATGTGTGATTTAACCATCGCTGCGGAAAACGCACAATTTGGTCAAACAGGTCCTAAAGTGGGCTCATTTGATGGTGGTTGGGGCGCATCTTATATGGCTCGCATCGTCGGCCAGAAGAAAGCTCGCGAAATCTGGTTCCTATGTCGTTTCTACGATGCACAAGAAGCATTGGATATGGGCTTAGTGAACACGGTAGTACCGGTTGAAGATCTTGAGAAAGAAGCGGTTCGTTGGTCTCGTGAAACTCTACAACACAGCCCAATGGCTCTGCGTTGCTTGAAAGCTGCATTAAACGCAGACTGTGATGGTCAAGCGGGCCTACAAGAGCTTGCGGGTAACGCAACGATGATGTTCTACATGACTGAAGAAGGTCAGGAAGGTCGCAATGCGTTCAACGAGAAGCGCCGTCCAGACTTCAACAAGTTTCCGCGCAACCCATAATCTAGTGTTGTCTTGGCTGTCATTGTTGCGATAGCGGCGTCACAAGTGCGCATTTATATTGATAAGTTGCGCGCTTGTTCCTCGTTCTTCCGACAATGGCCTACAAGCCAACTCTACATTCAACGTGGTTACAATCGGCTAGTTATAAAAATAATAAACAAGGGAATATGGGTATGAGATCAGCCAAACTGTATCGCTACGCTTTGCCAATGGACAGTGGGGTGATTTTGCGTGAACGTCGACTGACTGAGCGTGAAGGTTTTGTTATCGAACTTGCTGAAGATGGACGTATCGGTCGTGGTGAAGTGGCACCTCTACCGGGCTTTAGCTGTGAAACGATGGAAGAGGTTTACACTCAACTTATCGAGCAGTTAAATGGTTGGAAAAATGGTGAGCCTGCGCTTGATGAAAGCGAACTGTACCCTTCAGTGGCATTTGGTCTCTCTATGGCACAACTAGAGCTAGAGGGTGGTTTACCGAGCGAAGGTATGTATCGTTCTGCGCCATTGTGCAGCGGCGATCCTGATGAGCTATTGCCAAAACTAAACGCAATGGAAGGTAAAAAGGTCGCTAAGATCAAAGTGGGTCTTTACGAACCGATTCGTGATGGCATGCTGGTGAACCTCTTCTTAGAATCCATCCCAGATTTGAATCTACGTCTAGATGCCAATCGAGCATGGACCAAAGAGAAGGCACTCAAGTTTGCTAGCTATGTGACACCTTCTTATCGACAACGCATTGAATTTATTGAAGAACCGTGCCAAGTGCCAGGTGACAGTTTCTCTTTTGCTATTGATACGGGGATTGCTTTAGCGTGGGATGAGACGCTGCAACATGCAGTGCGTAAACCTGAATTTAAGCTGACGGATTTCACTGGTGTAAAAACTATCGTGATAAAGCCAACCTTAATTGGTTCTGTACAAACTTGTATTGGGCTCATTGCGGCGGCGAAACTCCTAGGCATCAAAACGGTGATCAGCTCAAGTATTGAAACGAGTTTAGGTTTAACTCAGTTAGCGCGCTTTGCCAAGTGGCAGTTACCTGACGAAGTACCCGGT
The DNA here is from genome assembly GCF_000222585.1 of Vibrio scophthalmi LMG 19158. Taxonomy (GTDB): domain Bacteria; phylum Pseudomonadota; class Gammaproteobacteria; order Enterobacterales; family Vibrionaceae; genus Vibrio; species Vibrio scophthalmi. Next base: position 118,905 of record NZ_AFWE01000144.1, read on the forward strand.
TTAGATACTATCGGTTTATACGCTGAACAGTTGGAAGTACCATGGCCTGAGAGCCCACTACCACTGAAAAAGCTATCCGATCAGGCTTTGATTTGGCAGGCATAATGCACGATTCACCTTTAAAATACTGGGCTCTTATGAGCCCAGATTGTTTAGCGCTGATGACTCCCCAGCGTTGTTATACTTGGTCTGAATTAGAACAAGTGGTCTCCCTTTATGTTAAAGCGTTAGTTGATCAACAAGTCACCCAAGGCAGTGTCGTGACTTGCGTGGGGAAAAACAGCCCAGAGATGCTGCTGATCTATCTAGCTTGCGCTGAGCTTGGAGCGATTTGTGCGCTCACCATGCCACAACCTCAGTTGGCTCTTGATGGCAAGTTGGGTACGCTCTATTCGTCGAGCCAATCAGCCAAAGTTTGGCGGCATGACGCCAGTGATGGGATCGATGACTCGTTACTGAAGGCGACTCAAATCGCAGTCCCTCAAATAGAAACGGTGCAATCATGTTCTCAAGCAGAGATAACCAGTCGCTACCATACTGACTCACTTGCCTCGATCATCTTTACCTCCGGCTCAATGGGTAAACCCAAAGCTGTAGTCCACACTCATGCTCAGCATTTCGCCTCCGCTAAAGGATTGCTGCTAAAGTTCCACTTTAAGCCTTCAGACTGCTGGTTACTCAGCCTACCTATGTATCACGTTTCTGGTTTGGCCATTGTCTATCGTTGGTTGGCTGCGGGGGCACAATTGAAAGTGGGTGGTGGTGACCTGTTGCAAGATATTCAAGGTGTGACGCACGCCTCTCTCGTTGCTACTCAATTAGATCGATTACTGAATTCAGCCACGTCGCTTGATTTAAGCCATGTATTGTTAGGTGGTAGCCATGTGCCATTGACGTTAAGTCAGCAAGCGGCTGAGCAAGGGATTGAAACTTGGCTCGGTTACGGCATGACGGAAGCGGCCTCCACCGTGACCGCAAAGCAAATTGATGCGACCTACAGTGCTGGAACGGTATTGCCTAATCGTCGTTTAGAATTAAGAGACGGGCGAATTTACATTGGTGGTGAAACGCTGGCCAGTGGTTACTTTGAACAAGGTGTTGTAACCCCAATAGTGGATGCACAGGGCTGGTTTGACAGCAAAGATCTCGGCGAGCAACTTGCTAATGGCGAACTGGTGATCAAAGGACGGGCAGACAATCAATTCATCTCTGGTGGAGAGAACGTTCACTGCGAGGAAATTGAAGCGGTACTTAATCAGATGGAGGCGATCACGCAGTCAATTGTCGTGCCTGTTGCCGATGAAGAATTTGGTCAACGGCCAGTCGCCGTATTGCAAACTGATGGGCTTCCAGAGCAAAAGCGCATTGAACAGCACCTTGAGCAAAAGCTGGTGAAATTTAAATGGCCAGTCGCGTACTTTCTGCTGCCCGAGTCTCTATTAGGTAGCGGGATTAAAGTGTCGCGTAAGCAAGTTAAAGATTGGCTTGCCACTCAGCTAAAAGGCAGTCGCTAATTTCAATCTCTGTGGTTAATCGGTAACGCTTGCTAAATAACCCAATATGCAATGGCTGATCATATAACCTTTCTTCTTGCTATATGCCCCGGAAAAATGTTGAGACAAACATTGCGACGAAAAAAAGTGCAGATGCGGTGACTAATCGCTCTGCACTTAGGGGGGCGTGATGATGGTGAGTCATCACTTTTTTCTTTAACTGGCGAGCACCTTCTTCATTTGCTCAGCCACTTTATCCACCTTGCCTAGACCAACGATAACCTGCAAACCGCCTTTGCCAATCGGCACCACACCCATAGCGCCTAGTTGGGTTAGTTTCGCGCTGTCTGCTTTGGCTGAATCTTTAACGCTCAAGCGTAAACGGGTTATACAGTTATCGACTTCAAGAATATTGTCTGCGCCGCCAACAGCTTCGATATAGTCATAAGCCAGGCCATTGAGTGATTCAGGTGTCGCGTCTTTTTTCTCCGCTTCCATCTCTTCACCACGCCCTGGCGTTTTGAGGTTGAACTTGATAATTGCGAAGCGGAAGACCGCATAGTAAAGCGCAAAGAAGACAATGCCTTGTGCAATCAACATGTACCATTTCACCGCCAATGGGTTTTGGCTTGATAGGACTAAGTCAACAAATCCTGCCGAGAAGCCAAAGCCTGCCATCCATTCCATGCTTGCTGCGATGTAAAGAGAAAGGCCTGTTAGTACTGCGTGCAATAGGAACAGCAGTGGTGCTAAGAACATGAAGCTGAACTCAAGTGGCTCTGTGATGCCAGTGAAGAATGAAGCCATCGCGGCTGCCAACATAATAGCAAACACTTGATTCTTGTTTTTCGCATCTGAGCAGTGGTACATCGCCAATGCCGCACCCGGTAAACCAAACATCATGATTGGGAAGAAACCGGCTTGGTACATGCCTGTTTTACCCGGAATACCGGTACCGTTGGCAATAGACTGTGCGCCACCAAGGAAATTAGGAATATCATTGATACCCACCACATCAAACCAGAACACAGGGTATAGAGCATGGTGCATACCAACGGCTAAAAATAGGCGGTTAAAGAAACCAAATAGACCCGCGCCAATGGCGCCCATACTTTCCAGTTTGATGCCGAGTAGGATCAGAGCATCGTATACTGCAGGCCAAACGTAAAGCAGCGCAAACGATAAGAACATGCCAGCAATTGAGGTAAGAATTGGCACTAAGCGCTTACCACTAAAGAACGCCAACGCTTGTGGTAGTTCAACAGTTGAGTAGCGGTTGTAAATTTCAGCCGAGATAATACCGACGATAATGCCGATAAATTGGTTACTGATCTTACCAAAAGCGGCTGGCACCTCACTTAACTCCACGTTAATCAACTGCGCTACCGAACCGGGCGCAAGTAGCGTGGTGACAACGAGAAACATCACAAAGCCTGACAACGCCGCAGAGCCATTTTTATCGCGGCTCAAACCAAAAGCGACCCCGACGGCAAACAAGACCGCCATGTTATCGATGATGGCGCTGCCTGATTTGATCAAAAATGCCGCGAGAATGCTCTCTGAACCCCAACCGACGGGATCGAGCCAGTAGCCAACCCCCATAAGGATCGCAGCGGCAGGTAAGGTTGCCACTGGAACCATCAGTGCTTTACCGACTTTTTGCATATATCCGAGTATATTCATGTATGCCCCTAGTAATTTAGAAAGTGTTTAATAAATCAAAATTTTTAATCTAATGGCCAAATCGAACTGTAAGTCATTAATTGATCTGGCTAACAATTTAAGCAACTGGGTATATTTAAAACTTATTTGTTACTGCAAACAAACCAATTGGCTAGTAGCATGAATTAAAATTTTTAATGCATGGATTAAGATGGCTAACCAACAACTGTTGCTGCGCAACCTACATACTTTTAATGTCGCCGCGAAAAGCATGAGTTTTACCTTGGCGGCAAAAGAGCTGCACTTAACACAAGGGGCAGTGAGTCATCGCATCAAAGTGTTGGAGAATGAACTTGGATTTAATTTGTTTGTGCGCGGCACTCGCAAGCTGGAGCTAACCGCTGAAGGCGAGCGTTTTCAGCACACCTTGTCGAAGTCGCTCAGTTCTATTTTTGGCGAAATTGAAGACATTAATTGCACGGAATTGCATGGCAAAATAAACATCGGCATGAGCCCGGCATTTGCCAATGGCTGGTTACTGCCTCGGATTGGGGATTTTAAGCGTCGTTACCCTCGATTTAACCTCAATATCTTTTCTCAAGAAGAGCAAGACTTTCATAAAAATCATTTAGATATCGCAATTTACTATGGTGAAAGTGAGTTAAAAGATATGTATCGACAGCGTCTGTTTGGCGAGAAATATGTTCCGGTGTGCACCCCTGCCTATGCGAAAGAGCTTAAGATCTATGATGATGGATTAGCCTCGCTGCATCGAGTGAATTTTATTCACGCCTTAGAATCCAATGTCTGGCAACGCTGGATTAAGCACTTTGATCTGGACGTTAATTTATTCAAACATTTCTACTGCGTAAGTCACCGTGATATGGGCGTACAAAGCGCACTGCATGACGTTGGTGTGGCGATGGGGCGCTATCAGTTTGTGAAGCAGTACATTGATACTGGCGAGCTTGTGACACCTTATCCGAGTATGGAAACTGAGATGAGTTATGATGTGTTATGCCCATTAGGCGCAGAGAAAAGACCGAAAGTGCACACCTTCATTAAGTGGTTGGAAAGCCAACTTAGTTAATTTAGCAATGTCATAGTACAAAACCGAATTTCTCAACCTTATAACGCTGACTCATAATAAAACCCGATGGATAGCGATAAGGATATAAAAATGAAGTTGATACTGACAGTAGGTGCGGTGTTACTGATTGCTACGGCAACGCAAGTAGAAGGACTCTATCGAGCGTTAGCCGAGTTATCTGCGTTTCTCTTCGTGGCAGCGCTAGTGATTCATTACCGCAAAGAGAAACGCCAAAAAATATCGATTGAGCCTGAAGATATTTAAGGGCTCTTGGAGTGTTTTTTCTATGCCAGTGTTAGCCAAGCCAGCGAACTGGTCGAGATCAATACCCACAAGGTCACGCCAAACAGTAACGGCTTTGCTCCCGCAGCTTTGAGTTTGCTGACTGAGATCCCGCAACCAATCAAGAACAAACACACCACCAACGCGCGTTTAGCGACATCAAAAATAACGTTATAGATCGCCTCAAATTGCGGTAGAGCGTCACTAACCCCAATCGCTAGACAGTAAAAAAGAATAAAGAATGGGATGGTGATTTTTTTCGAATCGCTACGGAAGATAAACGCACTAACGAAAGCAACGGGAATGATCCACAATGCGCGCGCCAGCTTTAAGGTTGTCGCGGTGGTAAGTGCTTCTTCACCATAGGCAGAGGCTGCACCAACAACAGACGAGGTATCGTGGATAGCAATCGCCGCCCAAGTGCCAAAGGTGTGCTGATCCAAATTGAGCGCATGGCCAATTACCGGGAAGATAAACAGAGCGATAGAGTTGAGCACAAAGACCGTTGCTAAAGCGAGACCAATCTCTTCATCTTCCGCTTGAATCGCGGGTGAAACTGCCGCAATCGCGCTACCGCCACAAATGGCAGTGCCTGCTGAAATCAAATAGCCGAGCTTCTTATCCAGTTTTAATAATTTGGTTAGCCACCAACCGACAACTAAAGTGCTGACAATAGTGGTAATGATAATGCCAATACCATCGGAGGTAACCGTGAGAGCTTCTTCAAAGTGAATCCCAAAACCGAGGCCGACAATCGAATAAGCTAAGAGCTTTTTAGTGATTTTCGCGAGATTAACGTGGCTTGGGACTAAACCGAAGGAAGCCAATAGAAAGCCAATCACTAAGGCGGTTGGTGATGTAACGAAAGGGGTTAGGCAGGCAAGCAGGCCAATAATAAAAGGAACAGTTTGTTGATATGGTTTCATGGTTTACATGCGCTTATGCGTCTAAAGGGGGCAGTGAACATCATTGCTCACTTATAAAGAACGCCATTTTACATAATAGCGCTCGGTCAGTAAGTCTGAATGAATTGAACAGCTGTTCAGAAAAATTAAACAACTGTCCAGTCACTGGTTATCGATTAGCGCCAATCGCCGCGTAACTGGCTGACTTTTTGATGCATTGTTTGAGTTGTTGCTTGATCTGGCATGACGGGCTCTCCCGCTTCAATCTCAACCTTAGACCAAAATCGTGTTGGTCGCCCCTTACAAGCGTGACCTTTGTAGCGGCTAAAATAGCTACCCCATAAGCCTTTAAGCGCCATCGGAATAACGGGGACTGGGCTACGACGCAAAATAATGTCCATTCCGCGCATAAACTTTTCGATTTCGCCACTGCTGGTGAGGTGCCCTTCAGGGAAAATACATACGATGTGACCGTTATTGAGATCTTGTTCTACTTGATTAAATGCACGTCGAATTGAACCACGATTGGTCGAGGAGATAGGGATCACGCCAGCTCGTTTTAAAAAACGACGAATTGGCGGTAAATTGGCGTACTCTTCTTGCATCACAAAACGGATCAAGCGTGGATAAGCGCCACTAAGTAGCAGTGCATCCATATAGCTGACATGGTTACAAACAATCAGTGCACCGCCTTGTTCTGGCAAGTTGTGTAAGTTTTTATGGGTGACGCGATACATGGTGTGAGTGATGATCCAAACCAAAAAGCGCACCACAAAAATCGGTACTTGAGCAAATAGGTAGAACGCAACCAATAAGTTTAACGCCGCCAAAAGCAGGAAAAACTGTGGTATCGATAACTCAATGATGCTCAGACAGACAATGCCTAAGATGGCACTGCCAACCATGAATAATGAGTTATAGATGTTCAATGCCGCAACCACTTGAGCTCGTTCAGTCACTTTGGCTCGCTTTTGCATCATGGCGTAGAGCGGTACGATAAATATCCCACCAGAAGCTCCTAGTAACAGTAAATAGGCAAAGACAGGCCACAAGGGTTGATAGGTAATAAACGCGCTAAAATTGTCGAAGGTAGGTAATGAGTCAGGTACTGAGCTGGCCATCAGCCAACCAAAAATAGTGATACCTAAACTGCCCAGCGGTACGATGCCGATTTCAATTCGGTGATTAGAGAGCTTATCACACGCCAATGAACCAAAGGCGATACCGACAGAAAATAGTGCCAATAGAAAGGAAACGGCACTTTCACTGCCATTAAGATAGATCTTCGTAAAATTAGGGAACTGGGTGAGGTAGGCTGCGCCTAAAAACCAGAACCAACTGATGGCCATGATGGATTGGAAGATAACGCGATCCGATTTGGCGATAGCGATGGTTTTCTTAGTGTGCTTAATCGGTTGCCAGCGGAATTTTATATTAGGCGCTGAAGCGGCGGCTTCGGGAATCGAACGGCTGGCGAAATAACCCAACAAGGCGAATAGCACCACACAGCCGGCGGCAAGGTAGTTAGCATTGTCAGCAGAGGCAATCACCCCTGCGCCTAGCGTGCCGAGTAAAATGGCCAAAAAAGTACCGGTTTCAACCAGCGCGTTGCCTGGGACTAGCTCTTTAGTTTTGAGTTGCTGTGGCAAGAGGGCGTACTTGACTGGACCAAAGAAGGCCGATTGGGTGCCCATTAAGAACAGCAGCACTAACAGTACCAGATAGCTTTCGGTAATAAAGCCAACAGCACCAAGCAACATGATGCCAATTTCAGCCAATTTTACCTTACGAATAAAGCCCGATTTTTCATACTTATCGGCCAGTACTCCAGCGGAGGCAGAGAACAGAAAAAACGGTAAAATGAACAGACCAGCAGCCAGATTGATAAACAGATGGCTTGAAACGGGCAAAACCCCAACGCCTGCGAACGCAACAAACAACAGCAGGACATTTTTGAAAATGTTGTCGTTAAATGCGCCAAAAAATTGGGTAATAAAATAGGGCAGAAAGCGACGTTGAGTCAGCAGTGAGGTTTGGCTTTGCTGTGGCATTGCAGATCCTTGTGCGTTACCAGTTTTTCAAGTAGTTCGACAGTAAATTTTCAATCAACTCTTTACCATCAATCGGTTCCGCGGCGAAAAATTTGTCGTCGACACTGAGCAGAGTAATGCCGTGCACACCCGACCATAGAACACGACTAGCTTGAAGAACTTCTGTGTCGCTGCGCGCAGGGGCGAGGGTACGTAATAAATGCTCGAGCATACCGGTCATATTATCAATACGCGCACTTTGCCACTCTGGCAGTACTTCTCCATTCATGTTGTGCTCAAAAATAAGCTGCCAACGATGTGGATGGCGCTGAGCAAACTCATGATAGCAATAAGCGAGCTCATACAGAGCTTGGTTCGGATCCTGGCTTTTCGTCACCACCGCTTTTGCTTCCGCTGACAGTTCATCCAGCGTTTGTGCTACGGCATGAAGTAGCAATAAGTTGTAGTTCCCGAACACATTCACCAGCGTGCTCGGTACATAGCCAATCATGTTGGCGATTTTGCGCAAGCTTAGCTCATGATAAGAGTGCTCGTCCAAAAAGCGCTTTACCGTCTCTAAGGTCAGTGAGATAAGCTGTTCGCGTGTGTGATCGTTTCTTCGTGCCATAATGGAAAATCAAAAATGAACATTGTTCGATATTCTAATGAGCTACTACCTCAAGCGTCAACAACCTCAATTATCAAATTTGCAATATTCTGATACATGAATTCGATTGTGGGATGTATCTTTCTCTTGTAGAGAGCGCTAAGATTAAAGAACCAGAGCCTTCAATGGGCTGGATATTAAACTAAATAAAGTACCCTAAAGGAAAAACATGAAACGACTTTTTTCTCTAGTGGCGTTATTGATGGTTTCTGTAGCCATCACGCCTGTAGCGGAAGCTAAGAAGTTTGGTGGTGGCAAGTCTTTCGGTAAAAGCTTTAAGACAGCACCAGCGCCTAAACAGCAAAAACAGAACACCAATACCATTGGTAAAGAGCAAGCAGCGAAGCAGTCATCAAGCAAAAAAGGTTTGATGGGTGGCATTCTAGGTGGTCTGCTGGTTGGTGGTTTACTTGGTTCGTTGCTTGGCGGTGGCGCATTCGAAGGTATCCAGTTCATGGATATTCTGATCATCGGCCTTATTGCCTTTGTGATCTTCAAACTCATGCGCGGTATGCTGGGGGCGAAGCAGGGCAGTATGAATCAGCATCGACAGCAACCAGCTTTCGGTAGTTCTGCGCCTAAGTTTGAACAGCCAAATGTTCATAACTTTGAGCAACCACAGAACGTAAACCAAGGTGGCTTTGGTGGTTTTGGTGCGCAAACAGACGTACCACATAACTTTCCACCAAGCTTTGATCAAGCGGCATTTGTAAACGGTTCTCGTGAACACTACCGTATTATCCAAGGTGCGTGGAACCACAACCAGCTTGAAACGATCGAAGAGTATGTTTCTCCGAGCTTGTATCAAGACCTGCAAGAAGAGCGCGCAAAATTGGATGGCGAACAGCACACCGACGTAATGTACGTCGATGCAGAAATTGTTCGTGCTGATTACGATGCAAACAAAGCACAGCTAAGCCTACAGTTTAGTGGCCGCTACCGTGATGCTGCGGAAGGTATTGAAGAAGATATCGAAGACGTATGGCACTTAGAGCGTGACCTAACGGTTGAGAATGCACCATGGTTGATTGTGGGCATCCAAGGATAATCCTTCGTTACTGAGAGCACAGTTTTCAAAAACGCCCGAGCCGAACGCTTGGGCGTTTTTTTATCTATCGCGTATACTAGCTCTCTGAAGAATTAGAAAGATAAGGAAAGTAAAGTGGCTGAATTCAAACATAAAAACCTGACGCAAGAACAGCAAGACAAACTCGATGCCGCGGTTTTTCGCCGTTTGCTCGCGCATCTTGATGATAATAAAGATGTGCAAAACATCGATTTGATGATTTTGGCGGGTTTTTGCCGTAACTGCTTTAGTAAATGGTACAAAGCCGAAGCTGAAAATCAGCAGTTAGATCTGGATATTGATGATGCGCGTGAACGTGTGTATGGCATGACATATGATGAGTGGAAACAAAACCATCAACCCGCGGCAACCCCAGAGCAACTCGCAGCATTTGAAGCGCGTGAAAAAGCAAAGTAATTAACCGATAGCTGCGGTGTTTGCACGACAGAGATAAAAAATGGCACTCCTGTGAGTGCCATTTTATTTTGTACTAGTTTCCCCGCCCACCTTGCTGTATTGCTAATTGAGCTTGGAATATCGCGTCAATTAATCAAGCTGGCCAGTAGCCTCAAAGCGCTCAAGTCTTGCCATAAACGGTTGTAGATCACCAATGTTTGTTTGTACCCATTCTGGGTTGTAGTAGGTGTCTAGGTAACGTTCGCCGCTATCACACAATAACGTGACAATTGACCCTTTCTCGCCGCGCAGTTTCATTTCTCCGGCAAGTTGCAATACGCCATATAAGTTGGTACCTGTTGAGGCTCCGACTTTTCGGCCGAGAATTTTTTCTAGCCAATGGGCCGTCGCTACTGAAGCTGCATCTTCAATGGTGCGCATTTCGTCCACTACCCCAGGGATAAAGCTTGGCTCCACACGTGGGCGGCCAATACCTTCAATTTTACTGCCGTTTTCGCCCGTGATCGCTTTGTTACCGGTACGATAAAATTCGTGGAACACTGAGTTTTCAGGGTCAACAACACATAATTTGGTATCGTGCTGTTGATGGCGAATAAAGCGACCGATGGTTGCCGATGTACCGCCTGTACCAGGGCTCATCACAACCCATGCTGGAACTGGATGATCTTCCAGTTGCATTTGGTCAAAGATGGAATTGGCAATGTTATTGTTACCACGCCAGTCAGTTGCGCGTTCTGCGTAGGTAAACTGATCCATATAGTGGCCGTTTAGCTCTTCGGCTAGGCGATGTGATTCCGCATAAATCTGATCTGAACGCTCAACCAAGTGCGCTTTACCGCCATAAAATTCGATTTGTTCAATCTTTTTACATGCCGTGCTTTTTGGCATAACAGCAATAAACGGCAATCCTAACAAGCGAGCGAAGTAGGCTTCAGAAACAGCGGTGCTACCTGATGAAGATTCAATGATGGTTGTTTCAGGACCAACCCAGCCGTTACAAATGGCATAAAGAAACAGGGAACGAGCAAGGCGATGCTTTAGTGAACCGGTTGGGTGAGTGCTTTCATCTTTTAGATAGATGTCGATACCCTCAACACTTGGTAGGTCGAGTTTAATTAGGTGGGTATCTGCTGAGCGTTGGTAGTCGGCTTCGATTTTTCTAACCGCATTGTTAATCCAATCATGATCGGTACACATTAGGCTATCTCCTTAAATATCGTTATGCTGATAATTTACCTACAATTAGGGAGAAAACCTTTGCATTTTTTGTTCTATTTTTCTTATATTAGAGAAATATTTTCTCCAAATTGATTGGGTTGTGAAATGGAACTGGATGGAATTGATCGAAAAATACTCGCTTTGCTGCAACGTGATGCCACCTTGTCTTTAAGTGATCTGGCCGATGCTGTGAATCTAACCACGACACCGTGTTGGAAGCGGCTCAAAAAGCTGGAAGAGAGCGGGGTGATCCAAAAGCGGGTAGCGTTGCTCAATCCAGATAAACTCGACTTATCATTTAATGCTTTTGTGATGATAAAAACGCGTGATCACTCTCATGAGTGGTATAGCCAATTTGTTGCCACTGCGACTGAATTTCCAGAGGTGATGGAGTTTTATCGTATGGCGGGTGAGTACGACTACATGATGAAAGTGCTGGTTAAAGATATGCAAAGCTTTGACCGTTTTTACAAAAAACTGGTTAACTCAGTGAAAGGGATTTCGGATGTGACGTCGACGTTTGCGATGGAACCTTTAAAATACACCACAGCGCTACCGATTTAATCCGGTAGACGCTGTGGTACGAGGTGCTGATTTAGTCAATAAAGCGCATCACACCTTCTTGTACTGCGCTGGCCACCAAGTTGCCTTGACGATCATAAATCTCGCCACGGACTAAGCCGCGAGTGTTGCTTGCGGTTGGGCTATCAATCGCATACAGCAACCATTCATCCATCTTAAATGGGCGGTGGAACCAGATTGAGTGGTCAATGGTCGCAACTTGGAATTTAGGCGTGAGCAGCGATACGCCGTGAGGATGAAGTGCAGTTGTTAAAAAGCCCCAGTCTGACGCATAAGCCAACAGGTATTGATGAATCAACTGATTGTCTGGTAACGCGCCATTCGCTTTGATCCACAAATATTGTTTAGCTTCTGTCTTAGCTGGTTTTAGCGGATTTACCACGACGACAGGGCGCATTTCAATGGGCTTTTCGCCACAAAAGGTTTGGCGTAATTTTTCGGGTAAGAAGTCGGCAACGCGTGCTGCGAGCTCTGATTCTGATGCGAAATTTTCTGGCCCAGGGATATCTGGCATGGTGTTTTGGTGCTCAAAACCAGGCGCATCGCCATGATAAGAGGCGGTGAGGTAGAAAATAGGACGGCCATTTTGAATCGCTTTAACGCGTCGAGTACTGAAGCTACGACCATCACGTAGATTTTCGACATCATAAATAATCGGCTTTTCCGGATCGCCTGGGTAGAGAAAGTAGCTATGAAATGAGTGGACGGTGCGTTCGTCGTCGACGGTATAACGCGCTGCAGAGAGCGCTTGGCCAATGACTTGGCCCCCGTAAACTTGAGGCAAGCCTAGGTTTTCACTTTGGCCGCGAAACAATCCTTCTTCTAGCTTTTCAAGTTTCAGAAGATTTAGCAGCTCGTTCAGTGGTTTACTCATCATGTATTATCCAAAATTAATTCTTTAAGCATTCTACGTAGTGTCATTATTGCACGCAATGATCATGGCTAAAGCCACTCACGGTTAACACCAGTATAGAGTAAAAGCTCATTATAACGGCGTTGCGTCAGAAATTGGTCAAGAGTGAATTCCCTCTCATGACAGTATGCAAAACTACGACTATAATTCAGCAAGTTAATTATACTATTCTCATTGTGAGGCGTTATGAAAAAGACACTGATGTTAGCAACGTCGGTTTTATTTGGGACTGTTTTAATGGGTTGTCAAAATGAGCCTGCAGCACAGCAGGAACAAGTACAAGCACAGCAAACCATTACCGGTAATGTCGCTTACCGCGAACGTATTATGCTGCCTGATAACGCAGTGGTAACGGTTCGTCTGCAAGATGTGTCGCTAATGGATGCGCCTGCTAAGCTGATTTCTGAGCAAGTGATCGAAACCAACGGCGCACAAGTGCCTGTTGCGTTTGAGTTAAGCTACAATCCAAACGATATCAAACCTGGCCACCGTTACAGTGTAAGCGCACGCATTGAAGTTGCGGGTGAGCTACGTTTCATCACGGATACGATGAATGCGGTAATTACCGATGAGAACCAAACTCAGCAACTAAACCTAATGTTGGTTGGTACGCGTTAATCAAATAGCCTAAGAATAACTAGGATAAGTTAATGGCAGCTTTAGGGCTGCCATTTGTGTTTCTTGAGGCTAATTCGCCCGCTATCACTCACTTCTATTCCTTCCGCCAGTAACTGACGGCGTTGTCTTTGTAAATCCTCTCCTTTGAGAGAAATTTGCCCTTGGCTGTTCACAACTCGGTGCCAAGGTAATTTTGAACCTTCAGGTAAATTGCCAAGCGCTTTCCCAACGTGACGGGCATAACCGGGATAACCGGCTAATTTTGCGATCTCACCATAACTTGTGACTTTTCCATGCGGAATTTGGTGAATTACAGCAAAGATTTGCACTAAAAACTGGTCCATACTCATTTATTGATAATTTAGTTTTCGATAGTTGCTGTTAGCAGGATGACTTTCAGCAGCGATAATTGTGATTTATGGTCATCATATCCTAACTCGTCGATTCCAGGATGGAATAAGGAGCAGGAATGCTATTTTCTACCTTACAATTTTTTATTGCGACTTTATTGGCGGTCATCTGTGCGCGGGTGATTGGTTTTAGCGAGGGTGATATACCGCTATTAGCCATGGTTGCGCCCGTTCTCTGGTTTATTCCTCAACGAGGTTTTGCCTCAGCAGTTTTTCTCGTCAGTGTACTGGCGTATGGATTAACGCTGCCTCATCAACCCATCACCTTATCGGTCAGTGTGTGGATATTATTTCCACTCATGATGGTCGCGTTTTCACACCGAAGTCACTTTTGGGTCGTGTTTGTTGCTGCCTTGATCGTAATTACCTTACAAGTAGGCATTATGGTTACGCAAAATGCAGGCAAGCTTGAAGGCGATGCTGCGCTGACTGCTATTCAAACGGTCGCGGTAGTGATGATTTGGTGGTCAATGAGCCATTGGAAGCCAATCAAACAGCATCGCTGGTGGGCATTATTGTTGCTCTTACCGTTATGGATTACACAAATGGCTTACGCGGTACTGTTTGCATTGGCGGTGATTGGTATTGTGGGTGCGTTAGAAAATTTATCCAAACTAAAAGATTTTCGTTGGGGTAAATTGTTGTGTTGGACTCTCCCTACGGTCGCCTTTGCTGCCTTGGTGATTAGTCCTCATGTGGAAGTCCCCAATCCTGTTTTTGTGGTTTGGTTGTGTTTACTTGGTACGGCATGGATTACTGACTATATCTTGCAGAGCGTCGAATATAACGAAGAAATATGAATCGTATTGCTGTCAATAATTGGAATGGTGACAAGAATATGACAGAATTGTTCGATTAATGCTCAATGGAATGTTGCATTTACTTTGTGCCGCCTTGGCGGCGGCTTAAATAAGAAGTGTAAGACCATACCAACAGGGTAACCAAAAGCAAAAATATATGGTTAGGTTAGGATTACTTCGAGGATTTGTTCTCGCGATTGTTTCTGTATTTGCGACTTGCTGTTTGAGCATGTCAGCGTATGCGAGCGAGCAATATCGAGTTGCGATAGAAGCGGATGATGTAGTCACTCGCGTTTTATTTGATGCCGTATCTCAGCGCTTTGAGGTAGATATTGTCTACGTTTACTACCCAAGCTTTAATGATATTCTTACGGCAGTTGAAAGTGGCGAGAGTGATTTTGCTGCCAACGTTACCTATACACCGCAGCGTGCGGAACGATTTGATTATTCTAGCCCGACCAATATCGAATATACCTACCTCTACAGCTATACCAATGCCACATTAGAAACAATTGAGCGAGTCGGGATCCCTAAAGGGACTATTTATGGTGAACTGATCAAAAAGTATTTTCCTTCGTTAACTCAAATAGAATATAGCGGTCATCAACAAGCGCGCCATCTCCTTGATAGTGGTCAGGTTGATGGTGTTGTCGATGCCATTAACCAGCTTAAGCCGATGTTGTTGGCTGGATTGGATGCACAACTCCTTAATCATCAAATATCCATTAAGCCCGTATCCTTGATCGGTACCAAAGACAAGTTTCAATCGCAGCTCAAATCGTTCGAGCAGCATTTACACAGTGCGCCAGTGCAAAAGCTATTGCGTGAAACAGTGAATCAATACCAGTTTGATATTCGCCAAAAATCGTTGCGTGATTTGGTGTTAGAGAGCGGGATTGATCGTAACCGCCCGTTAAAAGTTAAAATTGAACACGCGGGTCAATATGCCACTTACCATAACGATGGTCAGGTCACAGGAATTACTCCTGATGTGCTTTTTTCTGCATGTGATATTTTGATGCTGAATTGTAAATTGGTCAGTCGTGGTGATGAAACGTGGGAAGATATGTATGCTGATTTTCTTGCACAAGAAATTGATCTAATTTCGCCATTTGCGAAATCTGAACCGCGGAAGCAATTCGCCTATTTCAGTGTGCCGTATTATCAATCCACGGCAATCATGATCAAGCGTGAGGGTTATAAAAATAACGTCTACAGCAATGTGTCGGAATTAATTGTTGAACGTATTGGCGTGGTAAAAGATGACTTTTATCAAGAGTTATTAGAAAGTCTGCTACCCCAGAAAACACTGATTACCTACCGTAATGCTGAACAGCAAATTGCTGCGCTACTGGCAAAAGAAATTGATTATGTAATTATCACTCGCTCAAGCTATAACAAGATACTGCGTGAATCGAAAACCTTGTTGCCGTTGGCTGAAGATAAATTGATTGGTGAATTTTATACATCTAATGTGGCCATTGGCTTTACCAAGAATGCGCGTGGTAAGGCTCTCGTACCACTGTTTGATCGCGCGATCAAAATGCTCGATTTGGAAAAAATCACCAATACGCACTACGTTCAACCTGATTGGAAAGCCGCCTTACAGAGTGAACAGCGCTTAGCTCGTCGTAGTATTGCCGTGGTCGCATTGGGACTGATTGCTTCGATTCTCGTCAGTTTGTATCTGCACCATCAATCCAATACAGATAACTTGACGAGATTAAAGAATCGCCGTGCATTGCAGCGTCGCTATAGCAAAGATATCAGTCCGCATTTAACCTTGGTCTATCTAGATGTTAATAACTTCAAACCGATTAACGATACGTTTGGCCATGAAATCGGCGACCAAGTGTTAAAGCACATCGCCAAGCAAATATCGCGCTATTGGAAAGGCCAGAGTTACCGCATTGGTGGTGACGAGTTCATTCTGATCGGCTCCGTCGACAGTGTTACGCTCAGTTATGCGTTATTGAATTTACAGAAGCTGCAATTCACCTCACAAGATCATCGTATCACTTTAGATGTCTCGGTTGCTTTTGGGGTCTCCAAGCCAAGACGCGAGGCAATGACGTTAGAAGATGTGATGCATCAAGCCGATCTTTCAATGTATTCGCATAAGCGTAAAGTGACGGAACGTGAGATTAACGTGGCCAAACAGCAGATAGAACAAGAACTCAATATGATTCAACCATAATAAGTGATGGTAAAAGCGACGTTTTTGGTGGTTGTTGGTTGTTCTGTGTTCACTTGGCTCGAAATTGGAAGTTTTCTAATAAGATAGGGTTGCAAAGCTAACGGCTATGCCTGATAATTCTCGCACTCTCTGGAACAACAGAGATGCTCAATGGAGGCCTGGTCCTCCCGCAACAATAACTCGTGAACTCGGTCAGGTCCGGAAGGAAGCAGCCGCAGCGAGTGACTTGTGTGCCGGGATGTGGCTGGGTCTCCACCCAATTTAGAAAAGCCGCTCTCTATGAGCGGCTTTTTGCTATCTGACATTTATGATTTTTAATCATGAATCAATCACCTTGCAATTAGCCATTATTGTTATTCACCACAACAGTTTGCGACTGATTCCTTATATATTCAATTAACTCAAGCGGATAGGCCGCAGTTTTTCTTGCCAGTGCTATACTGCCGCAAATTTTGCTTTTGATTTGATTGAGTTAAGGATAACAGATGAAAAAGCCTCATTCTTTGTGGAGCTTCTTGATAGTCATGGTCGCGTTTGCCACTGGCAGTGTGCAAGCACAGGTACTGACGATAGACGATGTTAAGTTTGATAGGTCGAAAGGTACGATAAGGGCGTATCTAGCTCAGTATCGGGATATCATCATTCCTACTCATTTGGACGGTGTCCCAGTGGCGATCATTGGCAAAAGGGCGTTCAGAAATCAAGGACTCACCAAGGTTGTTTTGCCTGAGACGATCAAGAAAATCGATGATGAGGCTTTTGCCAATAACTACTTGACCAATATTATCCTGCCGGATTCTCTAACATCAATAAGGCATCAAGCGTTTCAAAACAATAATCTTATTCATCTGGATATCCCCGATTCAGTCACTTTTGTCGGGGACGGGGCTTTTATTCAAAATGATCTCAAGAGCATCAAACTCTCAAACTCACTACGTGCGATCAGCCACGGAATGTTGGCTGACAATGAACTCACGGAAGTCATTATTCCTGACTCCGTAGAATTGATAGATAACTACGCATTTCAGAGAAATAAGCTGAGCCATGTGGTCATCCCTAACTCGGTTAAGACGATACTGACCCGAGCGTTTGCTAAAAATAAGCTCACCAGTGTGACTATCTCTAACTCGATATCACATATTCATAATTATACTTTTTCTGAAAATGATCTCACGAGTGTTGTGATTCCTGATTCTGTGAAAGTGATTGGTTTTCGCGCTTTTTATCAAAATAAACTGGTTAACGTAGAGTTACCTGATGAGCTTATTTATATCCAAGATGAAGTCTTTGCTGAAAACGAGTTAGAAACCGTGATGTTGAATGACAAGCTGGAAACGATAGGTCGGTATGCTTTCTATAAAAACAAGCTCACCACTGTGACCATTCCAAAGTCGGTGACCGAGATCTATCCTTCTGCATTTAAGGATAATCCGTTAACCCGAGTTGCTGTACCAAAAGCGATGATAGAAGAAAGCCGCTACGTGTTTGACGAAGAGGTAGAGGTTGTCGAAACGTCATGGTTTAGTGGGCTTTTTAACTAGGCTAAGTGAATAACCAAAGAAACTCCGCCAATAGCATTGATATAAAAAGGCCGATAGAATTATCTATCGGCCTTTTTATATTTAGACAACCGCCCTATGGCGATCAAACACTTACAATTGTGTGTAGGAGAGTGGTGAACGTTGTGGTTTTGGCAGCTTCAAGCCCTTAACCTGAGAGATCCCCTCATTAGTAATACCGCCACTGTAATCGTTTTCTCCATTTGGCATATCAGCTTTGGTTTCACCCGGATTCCATAGTTGGAAGAAATCAGACAGATCATAGCCAGATGCATATGAAGCACAAAGCATCATTGTGTCGCTGGCATTTAAACCAGTATCTTGCGGTGTGCAGTAGTTTTGGTCTGAGCCAAAAACTTCTCCGCGAGCCATTCGATGCATAAGTTTGAATAGGTTCCAACCTTGATCTTGGTTAAAAATGACAGGACGAGAGTTATTAGAGTACCAGTCGTCGATCGTAAAATGCTCTTCTGCCCACAACTTCAATTGCCCAAACATGACCAAGCGAATTCCTGAGTTTGCTTCACTCCAGGCGTGACCACTATGTAAGGCCATCCATGTTGGCACCTTTTGGATATCTGCAGAGATTCGCGTCATCGTTGGATTATTTGGTCGCATTTCTTGCATGTATAGCGCCAGAATATTGTTGGTCACTTCCGTTGAACCTGCAACAGAAAAAGGTGCAGAGGCAAGGTTATGTCCTACTTCGTGCCATAGTAACCAGTCATCCATAGGCTGAGTTGGAATCGAATTTCGATTTACATCAAAGCTAGAGCTTTGAACTGGATAGCCTGAGTGAGCGGCACCGATTGAAATTTGTCGGTCGTTCACAAAATGATGGCGATGTTCTGGTAAATCGAAATAAGTAAAACGGCGGTGTTTATCCTGCTGATTTACAATCGCAGGTACTTGATCTCGACCATAGAAATCACTGGCAGCTTCAGCGAATCGGTTAATTTGCTGGGCAAATTCAGCGACACTCTCACTGTTGCTTACGTTATTTACTGGCGTTGTATAGATAAAATGGCCAGTATCAATATCAGCAAGTGGAACGTCACTATTAAATGGGTGTACCCATTGCCCTTGTTTCCAATAAGAGGCTTTTAGTACGTTATCAAAGTGGTAACTGACGGTGCCTAATTCGTTGTTGGCTTCTGGAGTGATGTAAATTAAACCACCGTAAGGCACGGAAAGCGTTAACGATGAGCCATCGTAAGAGAAGCTTTTTTCAACGCGAGGAGGTCGGTTCAGAGCTTGCTCGTGTGTATTACGGCCAGTTAGATCATCAACAAGAGCCACTGTGATCGTCGCGGCAACACCACCGGATACAGTGACATCTTGCAATTGTGGAGCCCATAGCCCCGTTGGTTGTCGGTTACTTGCTGTATACGTAACTGGTTTTTTATAGGTCTGAATATCAATGGTTTCAGAGCTACCATTTGCTAGAGGACGTCCTGGATAGGCGGAGGTATCGACCGTGATATCATGATCCCAGAATGAGCGGCCTAACATTATTCGCGTTAATGGTTTTTCCATGTAGTTTAATGGGTAACTTGGGTTTAGTTCACCATTTTCGTGCACCATATCGTTACGAACTAATTCGTGACGTAAGGCTTCAGGGCAAAAGTTTCCGCCATTATGTTTATTGTCGGTATAACAGTTTAGGAATTGAGTTAGTGTATCAAATCCTAGCTCGTCTTGAATATTGCTCTCATATTTGTATTGTTCGTCGTTCCATAGCCAAATTGATAGGTTGTCATAGACAGCGTTTAGTTCTGCGCTAGCTAAACGTGTACCCTGTACCGCTTTGGTTCGGTAATAGAGCTCATGATTGTATAGCGCTTTGATGTTATCGCCCAAATTAGCTGCTTTAACCATCGCTTCAACAACATCGTTGTTCATAGGATAACGGGTGAAATCTGGACGAGCATAGTTACCTCTTGTCGTTAGGCCGTGTCCTTGACGATATTCGATACAGTTGACTTCGTACTGATACGAATCTTTACAAACTGGAACGTTAGGGAACTCCGCCTGGATAGCGGCGATAGCATCAAGCTTGTCTTGCTCTGTTATGACTTCGTAGAATGCATAACGGCCATTTGCTTCGCCATTCTCATCTTTGAAGCGAGCAATAGACAACGATGGCATATCGACATCTCCAGGCCAAGTCATCGAACCATCTGCATTAACGACGAATTTTGATGTGTCATCATAACGTTCATATACCACAATATCATGTTCGAGTTGGGCATGAAGATTTGGGATGGAGTCTGGACAGAAAAAACTCGAACCGCAATACGCTTGGCGTGTTATTACAGTATTGCTACCCCCTACCGCCATGCCCGCTGAATCAAATAGTCGTGCGATTGGTTCTGGGTTTCGTGGCCCAATGGCCTCCATTACAATGATGTTCCCACCTTGAGAGACATAGGTGATTAAATCGGTGATGTCATCTTGGTCGAGCAGTGGGGCTTCGATATTAGCTTGAGTCGCCTTTGTTTCGTAGCCGGAGGTAAGTTGTTCATAGCCTTGAATAATCAATATGGGTGTTGTAACTGGGTCAATATCTGCATACTGGCCGCTAGCGTATGAAGTAAATCCTTCGAACTGGAAGCTAGGATGAACAAAAAACGGGTAAGTTTTATTGGCTTTCCATGCTTGGAATGCGTGCCCTAGTTCAATGTTGCTACCGATAGTTTTTCCAACATAGTTTGGATCTAACCATTTAAATAAGTTAGTGAAAAACAACCCCATTGAACCATGGTCATTGCGCTTGTCAGTAAACTGTGCGGAATCACCACCAGTATAAAGGCAGCTTTGATCGGTACTATCAATCGTCAGTTCAGCCCCTGCCCAGTAATTTGTTGGGCAGGATAGGATGCTTGGGTACATTGAATTACCCAAGTAAACTACGTTGCCTTTACCTATTTGACCAGCGGTAACAAATGGGAAGTTAAAGGTAACATTGTCTTTTGCCAATTTCATTGGACGATGTAAAACGACGGTTGATTCTTTGTCCAGAATGGTCGCGTCAACAAAATAGGCTTTTTGATCTTTTCCTGAACCTCGAGTCCAAGCGGCTTCTTGTCCAAAAGCCAGCCAATGACTATTGTCGTTACGTGCCATCATAATTGGAAAGGCGCGGTTAGACAGATTTAAGGCGCGTATTCCGCGTGCATCTCCGCTCGCGTAGTACCATGAATAACTATCATGGAAGACATGAAATTGTTCAACGCCATTAAAAAGTGCTTTTAAGGTATCGGTGACATAAGTGCCTGATGCCATCGAAATAGCAGTAGGAGCGGAATAGAATGAATCATAAGTACGAGACGTTTTCTTTAAATCGGCATCGATTAATGCGGCGATGCCATTCTTAAATTGATTAGTAAACTCATCAGGTGTGAAGAATCCGGTTGGTTTACCTGCGTTGTCATTCAGCGGAGCACCATTCGGTAGGCTTAAATTGATCGCTTCGTTAATGACGTTAGGGTAAAGAGCGAAAACTTCGTGTACTCGGGCATTGAATGTGAGACCACCTTCACTATTCGTCGTGGTGTAGCGCTCGATGATATGCTGAATGTTCGCTTGAGTGATAACGTTGTTGCTTACATCGGCTAGTTTGTATTCAACTTGGTTACCTTTTACTTTACCAAAAGTAAACGTGTCGATACCAAAAGTGATCTCTTCGCCCCAGATGAACTCAAATCCACCGTTATTATCGGTCATACCTTGGCGAGAGCGAGTATAGAATTGTACGCCACCGAGAGCACGCCCCGCTTGATCGGTGAGCGCTGCACTGGTCGCAACTGAGCTATCAGCCGTAGGTTTATAAGCTAAACTATCCTCAACATTTGCAGAGACAAAGGCGTCAGGATTACCGAAGTTTTGATCTTGAGTGCCCGTAGATACCTCTGGAACAACGGTGTTATCGACGTGAGACGAAGGTGCTTCGCCTGCGTTATCTTCAGGCTTTGGAGCTAAAAACTCTGCGATGATATCTTCGTTGCCAAGTTGAGCGTAGACCTCTTTGATGTCGAAGCTATTGAGTTGATCCAGACACAATTTACTCTCTGTCGGGCAGGTGTCAATTTTGTTTAGGATAGCTTGCGAGTTTTCCGTTTCATTCTCATTTGTATGAGTAATGACCCTCTCGAAAATGACTTCGTCATTTCGGTGCAAATTACCGAGAGGCTGTTGAGACCAAATAGGACTAAACTCAGCAAGAACAACATCACCTAATTGACAAGTGATGCTTTCATCAAATTTGAGACGTACCTCGCCAGTTTCCCCCAAAGTTTGCCCATTACATTTCACATGACCAGTCACAAGTTTGGTGCCACTTTTAATAATAGTGGTGTAATGAGTTGGTCGGACAATAGTAGGTAATTCTGGGTCTGGATTTGGTAACTCAGGTTCTGGCAGTTCAGGCAATGGTTGTTCAGGTAATTCAGTTGAGAGTTGTAAGTTCTCATCTTGACAACCAAGCAGGAGGGTTGAGCTAATAAAAGCGGCAATAATTTTTATTTTCATTAATTACATTTAATATAATAAGTATCTAATTTTAATGAATATTAAGTGTGTGGCACGCAATTAACCAATTAATAGAATTTACCGTGTCGATAGGTGGTTGTTTTTGTTGTGGGCGTATTTTGTCGGAAATGACTGACAAAATAAGAGGGGTGTGGTGAATTATTTTACAACGCTGGGCAGGGTGTTCAAAAGGTGTTCCGTGGGATATGAATCGCCCCACAGGGAGTGGGGCGAAAAGTGTCAGTTTGCTTCCAAAATATTTTGATAGAGCTGTTCGTAATTGGCTTTTTCACGCTCTTGTTCATCCATCATCTGACGAATCACGGTGTCACACTGATGAACGACTTTGAGTAAAAATTCCATATCAGCATCTTTGGGCCAACGGCGTGCAAGTAGCTTGATAATACTCATGCAAACTGATTGTAAGAACGGGCAGCGTTGATTAATTTCAATGTATATTTTAATTAATTCACTTAGCGTCATACGGTTGGCTTGAATGTATTTGTGTTTGCTCTCGAGCCACTCCAACTTTTCGATATTCGCTTGTTGGATCTGTTTTAGCATAGTGACTTGGCTAGAAAAAATATGCTCATGCTGATTGCTATGAATGGCTTCAGTACATTTAGGAATAAGGCGAGCAAACTCACTGTCAAAATTCATGCGATTTAATATCCAAGCAAACTGATGCAATGGATAGAAGTGGCTAAATGATGCCCCTCGGTGTATTTCATTGAGCTTGCTAACGGCCAATGCATACTGGCTTTCTTCCAATGCAATATGCGCGAGCAATAGGTCTAACTCAGCTTCGAGTTTTGTCGCCTCTCGCATACCAATAATTTGGCTATAAAGGCTCTTTGCCTCGTTCAATCGGGCGACTTTAAGCCCTGGTTCGCAGTTAAAACAAGTGTAGAGAATCATGCGAGCCAAGTTGATTTTGGCAAAGATAGTATTGCGATAGGTGTCTTTGTTGATTTCCATATAGACACGATAGTGATCCAGGGCGTTTTGATAGTCACCAACTGAAATACACAGGTTGGAAATCACCAGTTCGCGCTCTGAGTTGCCTCGCACCATTTTACTCGCCAATTCAAAGTGGCGAATAGCGGTGGGTATCTCGCTGTTCATTAAGCTGATGCTGGCGGCAGCGGTGCGAACCAAAGTGCTATTAGGCTTCGTTGCTAATAGCTTATTGATCATTACGTTAGCCGCTTTTTTATCACCTAAGTTCATCAGCGAATTAGCCAAACCAATCGTCGCCCAGTCACATTCTTTACGGATCAATATGTTTTCATACAGAACTTTAGATTGTTCGTGTAGCTGCAAACGGCTTAAAAAATCGCCTTTAAAGCGGCAAATAGTAAAGTGATATTCAGGGTAGAAGGGCAATAATTCGTCGCACAGCTCAATGCCTTTTTGATATTGATGGGTCAACTGCGCGGTATAGAGTTGATATAAGGCATGCTTACGAGCGACGGCAGAATGAATACGCTCTTTAAGCGACATGATATTAAACGGCTTGAGTAAGTAGTCATCCGGTTTCAATTCGATAATTGAATGGACGACAGTTGAAGAGCTCTCACCGGTAATTAGGATCAACACCGCTTTTTCATGCAGCAAATTGTAGTGTTTCATCTCTTCAAACACTTGTTTACCGTTGATGCCACGACCTAAGTTGTAATCACACAAGATCAGATCATATTGCTCTTGGCGAGCGAGTTGAATACTCGCTTTGGCGCTTGAACAGTAAGTAATGTTGCGGTCATGAAACCCGAGCTTGAGTAGCATGCTTTTTACTGTGACGACGACAATTGAGGCATCATCAACAATCAGTACCTTTAAGGAGGAAAAGTGGTTCATTGGTTCTTATCTAAACTGTGCCAACTCGACAATAGATTGAATTTCCAGCTTTTTGAAAATTCTATTTTTATAGGTACTCACCGTCTTCTCGCTGATGTCGAGCGTGGTGGCGACTTTTTTGTTGTTAAAGCCTTTTAGCAATAAATTGGCGACGTTGATTTCTTGCGTCGACAGTAATTGATAGATTTTCTGAATACTGCTTTTATCACGGTCGCTTAATATCGATGCGATTGTCTGAATGTAGCGCGGATTTTTATTAGCTTTAAAGCAATGGTAATTGTGATTAGTGATCGTGATTTCAACGGGGTTGTTGCCTTCCAACAAGCATACAGAACCAATGAAATTGGTGGAGTTCAAGTTGGCGAGTAATTCGTTAACGTCACAATCAAGAAAATCGATATCAATCACTAATAAGCTGACTTTTTGTATCTCGTCATTTTCAAGTAATTGATTGATACCTTTGTAAGTAAAGATTCGGCCGAAGATCGCATCCTTACCCATCGCTTTGGTAATGGCGTGAGAGGATGAGGTGTTTGGGCTAAGAATCACGGCATCATGCAATGGTTGCAGATCTTCCGCTTCACGTTCAAAGTCCTGATAATGCGAGACAAACTCCCATAAGGCAGCAATAGGGAGTGGTTTACAGGCATAGAAGCCCTGATAGCTGTCGACCCCTAAACTGTTGAGATATTGCAGTGTTGCTTCGTCTTCAATACCTTCGACAACGCAATGTAAGCCAAGTGAATTGGCTAATTGCACACACATGCTAGTCAACTGTTGATTACGATAGTTACTCGTTACATCCTTAATAAAGCTACGATCAATTTTGAGTTCGGTGAAAGGCAATAACGCCAACTGACTAAGCGAGGCATGGCCAGTGCCAAAATCATCGATCGATAAGCAAATGCCATGCATGCGCAAACGAGCCAAGTTGGCCAGTGAATTGCGTGAGTAATCATACACTTCGTATTCGGTTAGTTCGAGTACGAGGCGTTTTGGCGAGAATTGGTATCGTTCACATAACGCCAGTAAGCGGTCGCACATGTCATCTTCAAAATTAGATTGGCTAACATTGATTGATAGGCTGATGTCTTGCTGAAGAAGTGCCACAGCAGCGATCGCTTTTTCTGCTACGTGCCAAAACAATTGGTCACTTAGGCCCATTTTATGAATGGTCGTTAGGAAACTGGCAGGGGTGAGTACCCCAAAACGCGGGTGTAAGCAGCGAATCAGTGACTCTACACCGATGATACGTTTGCTATGAACACTGAATTGCGGTTGATAGTAGTTAGCGAACCAATTTTGTTCGAAAGCATCAATGACTTCTTGTTCACTCAAGCAAATATGATTGGCATCTTCAGTAGATAGTAGCTTACGGCTTTCGTAGCGCTCGAACATGGCTTGCAAAGCGGAGACTGAATGGGGCTTATTGATGGTATCGACAAACTTAAAACCAGCAGCAATACACATGTTGCTGGTCAACTCAATCACGTCCTCACGCATAGCACTGTGGATCGCTATGCCAATATTGAGCGATTGATTAGAGAGCGTTGCGAGAAATTGAATACCATCCATGTCTGGCAAGTTGATATCACAAATAATGAATTCGATGTTCTGTTGCTGACAGATCTCAAGCGCTGATTGAGCATCACGAGTGAGTGCAATGTGATGATATCCGAGCGCCATGAGTGACAACTTAAGCTTAGTTGCTTGAATAATGTCGTCTTCAATTATAAGTATTTGCATGGTTATTGCCTTGTTTCTAGCCACAATTTTACTTTGCTATTTATAGCTTGTAATTCTTCGATAATGCTTTGTTTTAAATCCGCTTTATCTTCTACAATATCCGTTGCTTCGTACTGTTTTGCTGCTTCAGTAAGCGTATTCATCTCAAGTAAAGCGGATGACCCCTTTATTCGATGAATGATCGCTTTGTCATCCATGCTTCCTTTTTCTAGTGCTTTGATCTCTTTCTGGAAGGTTTCAAAAACCACCAAAGCCATTTCCATCTGTTCTTTTTCGCCGCCAGAATTCAACCAATTCATATTTTCACTCGAGTCTGCTGTAGGCGGTTTAGCCACAATATATTGAGTCAATATTTGGCTAAGTTCATTGAGCGTGTATGGCTTATATAGTACATCATTCATACCGCAAGCCTGTGCTTTTTCTGCAATAATTCGAGAATCTTCCGCTGTACATCCAATAATGGGCAGCGAGCCAAACTTATCAGGCTGCGCTTTAATCGATTTGGCTAGCTCGAAGCCACTCATCAGTGGCATATGACAATCGGTTAATACTAGTGAGACGTGCTCAGTAAATTGCTCTAAGTATTCCTGAGCTTCTTGGCCATTGCTGACGATGTGGAACTCAACCCCAAGCCGTGCCAATTGTTTGTGCAGTAGCATCTGGTTGATCAGATCGTCATCAGCTACGAGGATTAAGCCTTGAGCGTCTTCGATCGCTTTGGTTGCGACAATATCATCTTGACGTGTCATTGCTGTCCAGCGTTCAAAGAGTCGGTCAGGATAAATATTACCCAAACATTTGTGCTCATTAGTCGCGTTCACACGTTTGCCTAGCCAGGCTGATAGCCATTGTGCTTCTCTCTCTGTATCAGCTAGCAAGTTTTCACCCAAATGGATCGTGCTTGGCTTACTGATGATTGGGATCATACACATCACGGTAGTGCCAATGCCAAAATCACTGTAAATATTTATCTCGCCACCCATGAGAGCAATCAGGTTCTTGGTAATACTCATACCAAGTCCTGTACCACCATAGCGACGTGAAATATCTTTATCTGCTTGGACAAAAGGTTCAAATACCGTTTCAAGCTGTGCGCTGGTCATGCCGCAGCCGGTATCGGCGATACTAATCGTCATCAGTTCTTCAGTGTTACTGATGCAGACAGTAATCGAACCAAACTTGGTAAACTTGAGGGCATTTGACAACAAGTTAGCCAGCACTTGATTGACGCGCATCGCATCCATTTCAATTTGATGGATGGCCGATGGGTGCCAATCTAAAACGAAATTTAAGCCTTTCACTTTTGCGACGGTCTCAAAACTTCGTAGAGAGGGGCACAGCTCTTGGTAAACGTTATGACTACGAATATCTATTTGCAGCTGTCGAGCTTCGATTTTCGAAAAATCAAGGATCTCGTTGACCTGACTTTTTAAACGTTGCGCAGAATGAACGGCGTTTTTGAGCAGCTCCGCATCTTGTGGTTTCTTTAAGTTAAATTGCAGTAGCTCCATCAATCCGAGCATCGCAGCAATCGGTGTGCGTAGTTCGTGGCTAACCACTGCAAGGAAATGATTTCTTGCTTCGATGGCTTGCATTGCTTGCTGATTTGAGAGTTGTAGATCAGCTTCGAACTGTTTCTCGACGGTAATATCATCGACTATCGTCATACGGTGGTTTGAGCCCAACTCAGGATGAATAATCGCTTGGTGACGAATATGAAAATAACGACCACTTAACGAGCCGTCGCTCACGTCGTAGTACAAAACTTCGTTACTTTCGGTGCTCAGTACATCACGAGTAAAACCGCAGGGTGTTACGGGGCTATTGGCGGCGTTCATCTGACAATCTTTTACTTTGTCACTGTAAACGGAGTTAGTAAAAACAATCTCTTCATTCTCATCGGTAATGAAAATGATGCTGGGCATATTATCGAGTAGCGTCGAAAGCCAACTGATTTCACTTTGTGATAATTGGTTAATTTTCTGGGTACGTTTTAGTCGACCAGACAATACCCCAAGGACAGCAATACCAATGAGGACAAAGACAGTCACCAGTACTAACGCCAAAACGACATAGTAATTGACCATATCTTTGCTGTATCCATAGTTTACAAATAGCTTACTATGGCCCTGTTTGAGCGTTTCAATTTCGCTTTGGTCAGTAATAACCAACATGCGAGATAGCATATTAAGCAGTAGTGCGGAATCTTTTCTAACCGACATCACCAGTGGAATGTCAAAATCCATGTAGCTCGGTTTTGGTAATGATTCAAACTGATGACTTGTACTCGTACCGTTGCTGTACAAATAGTCTTCTATGATCTCGCGGTCTAACAAAAGATGCGTAATTTTACCGGCGTTAAAATCAACCAACATATCCGCTGCACTCGAATAAACGATAACGGGTTCATGTCGCTCAATTTCGGCAATTTGCGGTTGCAGTGTATTAGTACGATCTAATACTGCCAGTATTCTTTTGGTGCCGGAGTTTTTGGCTTTGATTAAGCCGTATTCTACGGCAGTGTACTGTTCAGTCATCAGTTGTGTTTCAAGGTCAACACTAAAAATATTTTTCCCAGGCAATACATCGACCAAACCTTGTTCAAGCATCTCATCTATGTTTCGACCATTAGCCGGTACATATTCAAACTCAAAGAGTGTTTTTCTTTCTAAAAGATTGGTTAAATCATGCACATAGCCTCTAATGTCACCTGATTGCTCATCTAGGTATGAAAGAGGATAACTGTGCTCTTGAATTGTGTAGCGAATCGTTGAATTTTTTTGTTGGTTTTGTAGTAGTTGCCAATGGGCTATTTCGTTAAGCACATAGAGGTTTGACAACTTGATGTTAGTGAGCGCGAGTTGATGATTTTCAATCGCATCATCAAGCGTCCTTTTTAATTCTGTGCGATCTTTTGCCATCATTAGGCCGATATCAGCACTGCCCATATTGTAATCTAGGAAAATACGGCCGCTAGAATGTCGAGGGTCAAGAATGTACTGATTCACTTCGGTCAATGTCGTAATAGTAGCGTCGGCCATGTTGTGGCGTAACATCTGAGCCACGACATTTAATTTGTTTGAAGTAACGAATTTGGTTACACCAAACTTTTCTAATGCTTCACAATCTTCACCGCCACGTACACAAACCCAAGTCCACGAAGCTGGGTCTTGATCTTGCAGTTTTTCATCTGCCAACCAGATTATTTTCTTGAGGGAGATCAGAGGTTCGGAGAATTGGAAGTGTTTCCGACGTAATTCGCTACTCGCAAACCCAATGGTGACATCAACCTCATGATTATCTAATGCACTAAAAAGCGGCTCAAAATCATCGTAGCCGCGATAGACCAACTCGAGATTCAATACCTCCGTTAAAGTGATGAGAAAATCATGGTATAGCCCTGATGGTTTATCGATTCCCCCCCAATAAGGAGCCCACTTTGCTTCGGGCATGCCAACTACCAAACGATCGCTATTAACGTCGTCTGCATAACTTGGAGTAGTCAGTATGATGGAGTATAAAATGGTGAAGAAAATTAAGACAAATCGAAACACGTTCAGGGGGGTACTCAGGATAAATTCGGTCGGCGATTTTATCAGCTAATACCCCAAGGGCAAAGGAAAATTGAAGCTTAAATTTAACCTTTAAAAACAGTGGCTTATAGTTCGTGGGAATTAACTTACACGTCCTGGTTCTGCTGTTTTGTTGCGCAAGCGAATAGATTTATTTCAAGTTGCTCTTAATGAAATCGGTGGCGCATAAAATCGAGGAATGATCGCAAACGTTTAGGTTGATAGCGGTCTTTATGAAAAATCGCTGAAAAAGGCACGGAGGCGATTTTCCACTCTGGCATGAGCTCAATGAGTTCGCCACTTTCAATCTCTTTCTCGCAATACACCTTAGGAACTCGAATAATACCGTTACCCATTTTGGCCGCCTTAATTAAGGCGCGACCATTTTTACAGGTCAGCTTTCCTTTAACGTGAATCTCAACTGATTTATTGGTGGATTCAGGGTCCACAAAGCTCCACTTGGTGACAGAGCCAGTAAGTGTTCGATGTTGTTGGAGCTGTTTAGGATGGGTGAGTTCACCGTAATTGGTGACGTATTCAGGGCTTGCGAGTGTCACCATGTCGATATCCATTAAATGCTTGGCGACGAAACCCGCATCTTCCAAATTGCCCATGCGAAAAGCGATATCAAATTGATCATCAATGAGATCAATCCGATGGCTGGAAAAATCTAAATCTATCGTTACCTGAGGATGGATCGAGAGAAAATCAGCAATGGCTGCCGCGATCACTTCTTCTCCTAAATAGCCACCAACACAGTTAACGCGCAATAAGCCTTGCACTTGTTCAGTGTCGTCAATCGCGGCAATTAAGGCTTGATCAATTTGATGTAACGCCGTTTCACATTGACGATAAAAACGTTCACCGGCTTGTGTTAAACGTAAAGTCCGCGTGGTACGTGTGAGAAGTGTTACTCCCATCTGTTTTTCTAGCGCGGTAATTTGCCGCGAAACATGTGAGCGCGAAACAGCCAAGGCATCGGCTGCTTTGGTGAAATTGCCAAGCTGCGCAATAAGTACGAACGAACGGATATCGGCAAGGTTAATTTGATTGAGCATCATATTGGCCTAAATTTAGTGGTAACGGACGCTTTTAATGGCAAAGCAATAGCTGCCTATCACTGGGCACATAGCAGCGGTAGGCAGTTCAGCAAGTCTTTCGTTTAATAGCGTTATTCTCTTATTGTTGCACAGAGGCAACAGTGAGTGAACTTAAATGCTATATATCAACGATAAAGGCTTTCGTAATATAGCGCCATCAGCAGGGGATAAGCCCTGACTTCTTATTAAAATGGTTTAACTCATTGGAGAACAACATGAAAAAGCTCGTTGTTATTACAGGTGCAAGTTCTGGTATTGGTGAAGCAATCGCACGTCGCATGAGCGATGCTGGCCATCCACTGTTGTTGATTGCGCGTCGTTTGGAACGCTTAGAGTCTCTTAACCTTCCGAATACTCTGTGTGAAAAAGTCGATGTACTCGATAAAGCTGCATTTGAAGCGGCGATCACTAAAGCGGAAGCGCAATTTGGTCCTGCAGATTGTATTGTTAATAATGCGGGTGTGATGCTGTTGAGCGAATTAGATGTGCAAGATCCTAATGAATGGAAACGCATGTTTGATGTGAACGTGATCGGCTTGATGAATGGTATGCAAGCGGTATTGGCACCAATGAAAGCACGTCGTAGCGGCACGATTATTAATATTAGCTCTGTGGCTGGCCGCAAAACCTTCCCTAATCATGCAGCTTACTGTGGAACCAAGTTTGCAGTACATGCTATCTCTGAAAATGTGCGCGAAGAAGTGGCTAATTTCGATGTACGTGTTACCACTATCGCTCCAGGAGCGGTTGAGACAGAGCTACTGTCACACACGAGTAATCAACAGATCAAAGATGGTTATGGTGACTGGAAAGAAGAGATGGGTGGTGTACTCGCGGCTGACGATATTGCCCGTGCTGTTGAGTATGCTTATGCACAGCCGCAAGGCGTGTGTGTACGTGAAGTAGTTATCGCGCCAACACGTCAACAACCTTAATCGATCGCTCTAGTTAATGAGAGATCTAAAATTGAGCCCCTCAATATGAGGGGCTTTTTTGTTTGTGAGTAATTAGTGACTAAATCTAAATAATTATACATTTATAGGATTTATATACTTTGGTTTTATTTTCGTTTTTATCAGCCAATTCTAGCTGACTTTAAAGAAATGACGGTGATTGATGAATGCCTTGTAAGCCTGATGTTAATACCTGTCGGGCTTTGGTTGTGGTTTGTGCGAAAAATCTCAACAAAACAGGTGATTTTAGAGCCTCAAGCTGTAACTCTGGTGTAAGTCGGAGTTATATGCCTACTTTTGGGTTTAATGTGGTTGTTTGTTGTGGTCATTAACGAATTGTGAGGAATTATTCAATTTTTTAATACATTTTTATGGAAAATTACTTTGGGGATTGCTAATGTGTGCCACAACCTTTGTAAGGTTTTAGTTATTTATGCTTGTTTATTGAGCTATTTAAAACTAAACCACTATCGTTCAGGTGGGCTTGCAAAGGAGTCATGGATGCAATAAAAAAACTTGGAGTTTTTACACATGTATAAGAATAAAATCACCCAAGCCCTTCTTCTAGGCGCTGGTCTGGCCGTAGCTGCCACTTCGACTGTTTCAATCGCGGCAGATGTTCCTGCTGGTACTAAACTTGCGCAAGTACAAGAGTTGGTTCGTGGTAACGGGACTGAAGTTGCAACGATCGACCCACATAAATCTCAAGGTGTACCAGAGTCTCATGTTATTGCTGATTTGCTTGAAGGCCTAGTGGGTCAAGATGCAAACGGTAATATTATTCCTGGTGTTGCCGATAGTTGGGAAACGGCAGACAACAAGACCTTTACCTTCCACCTACGCAAAGATGCGAAGTGGTCAAATGGTGATCCAGTAACCGCGCACGATTTTGTCTACAGTTTTCAGCGTTCTGTCGATCCGATGACCGCATCTCCTTACTCTTGGTACATGGAATACACCAAGATGAAAAATGCAAAGGATATCATTGCAGGTAAAGCCGATAAGAGCACCTTAGGTGTGAAAGCGCTCGATGACCAAACTTTGGTGGTTGAGTTAGACTCGCCAGTACCATACTTCGTAATGATGATGGGGCACACCACAACCAAACCGGTTCACAAAGCAACCGTTGAAAAGTTTGGTGATCAATGGACGAAGCCAGAAAACTTTGTTGGTAATGGTGCATTTGTCGTTGATAAATGGGTTGTGAATGAGCGTCTAGTTCTTAAGCGTAACGAGCAATACTGGGATAACGATAAGACCGTACTGAACCAAGTTACGTTCTTGCCAATTGAAAACCAAGTAACGGAGATGAACCGTTTCTTGTCAGGCGAAATTGATTTTACTAACGAACTGCCGTTGGAGCATTTCAAACGCCTAAGCAAAGAGCACCCAGAATCAGTTTCTGTCGTGGGTAACCTTTGTACTTACTACTACCTATTTAACACTAAGAAAGCCCCGTTTGATGACGTTCGCGTTCGTCAGGCAGTTTCTTACACCATCGACCGTAACATCGTTGCGAATGCGATCATGGGACAAGGTCAAAAACCTGCATATTTCCTAACACCTGAAATCACTGCTGGTTTTGATCCTGAAATGCCAGCATACGGTCAGATGAGTCAACAAGAGCGCAACGCTGAAGCGAAGCGTCTATTGGAAGAAGCGGGTTACGGAAAAGATAACCCTCTGAAATTCACTCTGCTTTACAACACGTCAGAGAACCACAAAAAAGTGGCGATCGCATTAGGTTCTATGTGGAAAAAATCACTGGGCCTTAATGTTACGCTTGAAAACCAAGAGTGGAAAACTTACCTATCAACTAAAGATTCAGGCAACTTCGAAATTGCTCGTGCTGGCTGGTGTGGTGACTACAACGAAGCGTCTTCGTTCCTAACTCTAATGAAGAGTGGTAACACGACCGGTGGTATTCACTACGATAGCAAAGCGTACGACGATTTGATGGAACGCGCGATCACCTCAACATCTGAAGAAGAGCGTAAAGCCCTTTATAGTGAAGCTGAGAAGTTGATGGCGAAAGACATGCCTATCGCTCCTATCTACCAGTACGTGAAATCACGTCTACTTTCTCCTAAGGTTGGTGGCTTCCCAGCAAACAACCCAGAAGAGAAAATCTACTCGAAAGATCTGTACATCATCGAGTAATTCTTCACCCGATAGAACTATAAAAATAGAGCCACTGCATAACGCGTTAAGCGCATGCAGTGGCCAATTGTACCTTGGTTTATCGAGAGGCTAAGCAGGATAGCTGCGCCTGTCGCCAGGTACACATTCATACATTTTACTGTCACAGACTGAAAGAGTGAGTTTATGCTTAAATTCATCGCAAAAAGGATATTTGAAGCGATCCCAACTATGTTGGTGTTGATCACAGTATCTTTCTTTCTCATGCGTTTCGCACCGGGTAACCCATTTTCAAGCGAACGTCCTTTACCACCAGAAGTCATGGCTAACATTGAAGCGAAATACGGCCTAGATAAGCCGGTCGCTGAGCAATATTTCACCTACCTAACAAACGTTATCCAAGGTGATTTTGGCCCGTCTTTTAAATACCTTGATTACTCAGTTAACGAGTTGATGGCGGATGCACTGCCTGTCTCGGCGAAAGTGGGGGTGATTGCCTTTATCTTCACCGTCATTCTTGGTGTCTCGATCGGTACTTTTGCTGCCCTGCGGCAAAATAGCATCGTTGACTACGCCATTATGTCGACGGCGATGCTTGGGGTGGTATTGCCCTCCTTTGTATTAGCGCCAGCACTGATCTATCTATTTTCACTGCATTGGAAAATATTCCCTGCTGGTGGGTGGCAAGATGGTGGTTTCGAATATCTCGTTCTGCCTGTTATCGCCATGTCTTTACTTTACGTTGCAACCTTCGCTCGTATTACGCGTGGTTCAATGATTGAAACCTTAAACAGTAACTTTATTCGTACCGCACGTGCGAAAGGTTTGAGCTACCCGTATATCGTGGTGAAACACGCTCTGAAACCTGCATTGTTACCTGTTGTGTCATACATGGGGCCTGCGTTTGTCGGCATTATCACCGGTTCGGTTGTGGTAGAAACCATTTTTGGTCTGCCAGGTATAGGTAAGCTGTTTGTGAATGCTGCCTTCAACCGTGACTATTCGCTAGTAATGGGTGTCACCATTTTAATTGGTTTCCTCTTTATTTTATTCAACGCCATCGTTGATATTTTACTAGCAATGATCGACCCGAAAATTCGCTACTAGCAGGGATGTATGGTTATGTTGACGAAAAAAGAAAACCTTGAAGCGATCGAAAAGTTCTCAGAGAACTTAGAAATTGAAGGTCGCAGTTTATGGCAAGACGCTCGTATCCGCTTTATGCGTAACAAAGCGGCAATGGTGAGTTTGTTTATTTTAGTGTTGATGACATTGGCAGTAGTCTTTTTGCCAATGTTTTCACCGTATGCCTTTGATGATACTGATTGGTATGCGATGCACGTTGGGCCGAATGCTGAACACTGGTTTGGTACCGACAGTTTGGGTCGTGATTTATACGTACGTACGTTAGTGGGTGGTCGCATCTCCTTGATGGTGGGTGTGATGGGCGCTTTTGTTGCCGTCCTTATTGGTACGCTTTACGGCGCTGCTTCTGGTTTTATTGGCGGTAAAGTGGATCGCATCATGATGCGTATTCTCGAGATTCTATACGCCGTACCATTCATGTTCCTTGTGATTGTTTTGGTCACTTTCTTTGGTCGTAATATCGTGCTGATTTTCGTTGCGATCGGTGCGATTGCGTGGCTCGACATGGCGCGTATTGTACGTGGTCAAACACTGAGTTTACGTAGCAAAGAGTTTATCGAAGCGGCGCATGTGTGTGGAGTCAGTAACTGGAAGATCATCACTCGTCATATTGTGCCGAACGTTTTGGGTATTGTAGCGGTTTACTCAACCTTACTTATCCCAAGTATGATTTTGACGGAATCTTTCCTTTCATTCCTTGGTCTTGGTGTTCAAGAGCCGATGACAAGTTGGGGCGCGCTGCTACAAGAAGGCTCGCAAACGATGGAAATTGCAATCTGGCAGCTGGCGTTCCCAGCCTCGTTCATGGTTGTGACTCTATTCTGCTTCAACTACGTTGGTGATGGCCTGCGCGATGCGCTGGATCCTAAAGACAGATAATCAATAATAACGATGATAAGGAAGCGAAGATGAGCTTATTAGATGTCAAAGATCTGCGCGTCGAGTTTACCACTCAAGATGGTATTGTAACCGCAGTTAACGATTTGAATTTTTCACTCAATCAAGGTGAGACCCTTGGTATTGTGGGTGAGTCAGGCTCTGGTAAATCACAAACGGTGTTTGCCATTATGGGTCTGCTAGCGAAAAACGGCATTATTTCCGGTAGTGCTAAGTTTGAAGGTCGTGAAATTCTTAATTTGCCAGAAAAAGAGCTAAACAAAGTTCGTGCTGAGCAAATTGCGATGATTTTCCAA
Source organism: Vibrio scophthalmi LMG 19158 (assembly GCF_000222585.1). GTDB lineage: Bacteria > Pseudomonadota > Gammaproteobacteria > Enterobacterales > Vibrionaceae > Vibrio > Vibrio scophthalmi. Next base: position 155,050 of record NZ_AFWE01000144.1, read on the forward strand.
GATCCAATGACCTCACTTAACCCATACATGAAAGTCAGTGACCAGCTTATGGAAGTACTGATGCTGCATAAAGGTATGGGGAAAGCAGAAGCGTTTGAAGAATCAGTACGCATGCTGGAAGCGGTAAAAATCCCTGAAGCGCGTAAACGTATCACCATGTACCCGCACGAGTTTTCAGGCGGTATGCGCCAACGTGTGATGATTGCAATGGCACTGCTGTGTCGCCCTAAGTTGCTGATTGCCGATGAACCAACCACCGCACTGGATGTGACGGTTCAAGCGCAAATCATGGATTTGCTTAATGAGCTGAAACAAGAGTTCAACACGGCGATTATCATGATCACGCACGACTTGGGTGTGGTTGCCGGTTCATGTGACAAAGTACTGGTAATGTATGCTGGCCGTACCATGGAATATGGCTCGGTGGACGATATTTTCTACAACCCAAGCCACCCGTATGCGGAAGGTCTGTTAAGAGCGATCCCGCGTTTAGATACGGAAGGTGAAATACTCCCAACCATCCCGGGTAACCCGCCAAACTTACTACGTTTGCCAACTGGCTGCCCGTATCAAGAGCGTTGTCACCGAGTTACCGAGCGTTGCTCTAAAGAAGCGCCTATCTTGTTGCCATTTGGCGATGATCGTCAGCGCGCGTGTTTTTCTGATTGGGAGGCTTGGAACCGATGAGCACAGATAAAAAATTACTACTGGACGTTAGAGATCTTAAAGTTCACTTCAGCATTGCCTCTAAATCGGCATGGCCATGGGCTAAACCTGCCAGCTTGAAAGCGGTGGATGGCGTCAATGTTCGCCTGTATGAGGGTGAAACCTTAGGCGTTGTGGGTGAGTCCGGCTGTGGTAAATCCACCTTTGCTCGCGCCATTATCGGCTTGGTTGAAGCGACGGAAGGCGAAGTGGTGTGGCTAGGTCAAGATTTGACTAAAATGCGCAGTGTGCAACGCCGTGAAACGCGCAAAGAAATCCAGATGATCTTCCAAGATCCGCTGGCGTCACTCAACCCGCGTATGACCGTTGGCGACATCATTGCTGAGCCACTAGAAACCTTCTACCCAGAGCTTTCAAAGCAACAGGTCAAAGATAGCGTAAAAGAGATGATGACTAAGGTTGGCCTGCTACCGAACGTGATTAACCGCTATCCGCATGAATTTTCTGGCGGTCAATGTCAGCGTATTGGTATCGCACGAGCACTGATCTTAAAACCAAAAATGATCATTTGTGACGAACCGGTATCTGCACTGGACGTTTCAATCCAAGCTCAGGTAGTTAACCTGCTGAAAGAGTTGCAAAAAGAGCTTGGTTTGTCGCTGGTCTTTATTGCTCATGACTTATCCGTGGTGAAGCATATCTCTGATCGCGTGTTGGTGATGTATTTGGGTAACGAAGTGGAGTTGGGTGAATCGGACGCGCTATTTGCCGATCCTAAGCATCCTTACACGCGCGCTTTGATGTCGGCTGTACCAATCCCTGATCCAAAGTTGGAACGCGAGAAGACAATACAAATGCTGGAAGGTGATTTGCCATCGCCAATCAATCCTCCATCTGGCTGTGTGTTCCGCACCCGTTGTCCACAAGCTACCGAGATTTGTGCGCAGAAAAAGCCACAATTACAAGGTTCAGATGTTCACGCTGTGGCTTGTTTGAACGTCAGCGTTTAGGTGGTTTGCATTAAATCATTGTGATGATTTCGCCTGTGACAGGCATAAGCGCGGCTTCTTTGTAGGTCGCGCTTTTTTTATCTGATGATAATGCAAACGTTAAATTGGTACTAAAAGCCACTGTTAAATTGTGGTTTTATTATAATTGTGAACTATATCAACAATCTGTATGGCGTGCGCTTGATCTCACTCTTAGACTGCTATTTAATCCGCGGCGCGCAATATCGCGTTATGACACATTGATAGCATGTTAACGTAAATGAAAAATACTCTTGTTGCTTCGGCCCTAGTCGGCCTTCTTTCTTCTTCTCCTGTTTGGTCCGCTACCACTCTTAATATCTACAACTGGTCTGAGTATCTTCCTCAATCGATCATTGAAGATTTCACAAAAGAAACCGGTATTAAAGTTAATTACGCTACGTTTGAAAGTAATGAAACCATGTACGCTAAGCTTAAGCTTATCGATGGTGAAGGTTACGATATCGTAGTGCCATCGACCTACTATGTATCCAAATTGGCGAACGATGGACTATTGCATCGTATTGATAAATCGAAAATCGACACTTTCGCACAGCTAGATTCAAGCATCATGAATCAAAGCTTTGATCCACAGAACAACTACTCTTTGCCTTACATGTGGGGCAGTACTGCCATCGGTTATAATTCTGAAGTGATCGACGGTAGTCAACTGACTGGTTGGGCAGATTTGTGGAACAGTGAGTACGCAGGCCAACTGCTGCTGACCGATGACGTGCGTGATGTAATGGGCATGGCATTGATCTTAGGCGGTCATAGCGTGAACTCCCAAGATACCGATGAATTGCAACAAGCGTATGAGCGCTTAACCAGCTTAAAACCTAACGTTATGGTGTTTAACTCCGATGCACCGCACGTGCCACTGATCACCGGTGAAGTGAATGTGGGTATGCAGTGGAATGGTACGGCTTACCGCGCCCAGCAAGAAAATCCAGCGATTCGCTTTGTTTACCCACGCGAAGGGGCGATTTTCTGGATGGACAACATCGTGATTCCAGAAAAAGCACAGAATAAAGAAGCGGCTTACGCTTTCATTAACTTCTTACTTGAGCCAGAAAATCAGGCGACGGTGGTAAAAGAGATCGGTTATGCTGTGCCAAATTTACAGGCGCTGGCACATTTGCCGACAGAAATTCGCGATAGCGAAATCATTTTCCCGCCAGCGGACGTTAAACAAAAAGGCCAATTTCTTGGTAGTGTCGGTGACGCAGTAGGATCTTATGAGCGTTACTGGATGGAGCTCAAAAAGTAGTGAAAGTTATTTACAGCGAGAAGCAGCGTTTACACCGAGTGAAGTATGAGTTTCTTTCCGGTGAACCAACCGCGTGCTTTGAAAAACCTGAACGTGCTGACATGGTGCTAAACGCGATTGATCAGCATGGTGGTTTTAGTGTGATTGCGCCTAATAGTTATGGCACCGAACCAATGCAGTGGGTTCATACCGCTGATTATGTTGAGTTCCTGCAATCGGCTTGGTCAGAGTGGGAAGCGCGTTTTGGTAGCGAACACGATGCTTCGCCTTATTGTTTTATTAGCCCACGTCATTTGCGCCATCGTATCCCGAAAGATATCGAAGGAAAGTTGGGCTATTACAGTTTCGACATGACGGCTGCGATCACCAAAACCAGTTGGGAAGCGATTCAGTCTGCAACAGATTGTGCTTTAACCGCTGCTGATTTGATCATGCAAGGTGAGCAAGCAGTATTCGCACTGTGCCGCCCACCGGGTCACCATGCAGCGCCTGATTTAATGGGCGGTTACTGCTACATCAACAATGCTGCGATTGCTGCTGAATCACTGCGTCGTCAAGGCAAAGGGAAAGTCGCGATTTTGGACGTTGATTACCATCATGGTAATGGTACGCAAAGCATCTTCTACGAACGTGATGATGTGTTGTTTGTGTCGATTCATGGCGACCCTGACTACGATTACCCGCACTATATTGGCTTTGCTGATGAAGTGGGAGAAGGGGCAGGTGAAGGCTATAACCTCAATCTGCCGTTACCACAAGGTAAAACCGACTGGACGTTGTATGGCCCAGCATTACAAACCGCGTTGGAAAAAATCCAACAGTTTGGCGCGGATGCTTTGGTGATCTCTTTGGGTATGGATACCTACGAGCACGATCCAATCAGTTACTTCAAACTAAATCGCGATAACTATGCTGAAATTGGTCGTCAATTAGGCCAGTTGCAATTGCCAACCTTGTTTGTATTTGAAGGTGGTTATGCGGTGGATGACCTTGGCCATAATACAGTCGCAGTATTAGATGGTTATATGAACTCTCCAGCGTAAGTCAGTTCTGAATACGGAATGCATGATAATCGCCCACTTTAAGTGGGCGTTTTTTTATTTGGGGATCCAGCGACGTATTTACCCTCGCTTCATTTGAAAAAACTGACCATCTTCGGCAATTTCTTCCGCTTATCTATCGTGATTCGCTGATTATACTGATTAATAGTGAATACGATTAAGGAGCGAATAAAATGGGACAATTGGTTAACGGCGTTTGGCACGATACCTGGTATGACACCAAAAATAATGGCGGCAAGTTTGTCCGTGAAGACGCGGGTTTTCGTGATTGGGTGCAGGACAACCCACAAGCCAAGTTTCAACCAGAATCCGGTCGCTACCATCTTTATGTTTCCCTTGCTTGCCCTTGGGCTCACCGCACGCTTATCTTACGAACGCTAAAAGGGCTAGAGCCACACATCGATGTGACGGTTGTCTGCCCTGATATGCTCAGTGAAGGCTGGCAAATGGGCTTGCCTGAACCCTTATTTGGTCACACCCTGCTGCATCAAATTTACACCCAAGCGAAGGTTGATTACACGGGTAGAGTGACGGTGCCCGTCTTATGGGATAAGAAAACTCAAACGATTGTGAGTAATGAGTCATCAGAGATCATCCGCATGTTTAACCGCGAGTTTGATTGCCTTACTGGTAATGTGGATGATTACTATCCGCAGCATCTACGTAGCGTAATTGATGAGTGGAATGATTATATTTATCCGGCCATTAATAATGGCGTGTATCGTTGTGGTTTTGCCACTACCCAAGAGGCTTATGAAGAAGCGTATCAGCAGTTGTTTGAGGCGCTTGATCGAGTAGATCGTCATCTTGAAACGCATCGTTACCTTGCGGGTAACCAAATCACCGAAGCGGATTGGCGTTTGTTCACCACATTGATTCGTTTCGATGCGGTCTATGTAGGTCATTTCAAATGCAATAAGCAGCGCATCCAAGACTATCCTAATCTAAATGGCTACCTTAAAGAGCTCTATCAGGTAGATGGGATCGCGCAAACGACAGACTTTTACCACATCAAGCGTCATTATTATTTTAGCCATACCAGTATTAATCCCACTCAAATTGTGCCGCAAGGGCCGCAATTAGATTTGGAGTCTCCTCACGGGCGGATGCATCTGTAGGCTAATCAATCGTTGTGATCGACGAGTGTCATCTTATGCTGTGGGTGAAGATCCGCAAGCAAGTTCTTACCCTGCTGGGCAAGATCTTGCTTGTTAGGGCAATAACTTGCTCAGTAAAACTAGCGGCCAAGTCTAACTGATTGATATTAATTGTTATTTTCTTTGGCATTATTCTTGAATTTACTCATCAAACGGAGTGTCACTTAACCCAATCGCTAATCAATAGCATAACGTTATTTCTAAATCGGTGGTTTTTGTACCGAATGTCTAAATATCGAAGTGGCCGTTACCTCTTAAGATTCATTTTTCTTGAGAGATTTTGCTGTTTAGATCATAAGGAATAGTGATGGCAACATTAGCATTCACCATTAAAATTAATGGCTTGGAAGATGACACTTTAGTTGTTCGTCAATTTGAAGGTCATGAGACGCTCTCTGAGGGTGAGTTTGCCAATAAGTCTTGCTATGGCTTTCGCTACCAAGTTGAGCTTGCCAGTCGCCGTTCAGACTTAACGCCGGATGACATCGTCGATCAACCCGTCGAGTTAACAATGTATCGCAATGGCCAATGTGTGCAGCGGGTGCATGGTATTGTGCGCAGCTTTTCTCAAGGGGATATTGGTCATCATCATACTTTCTATTCTCTTACGATAGTCCCCGCGCTAGAGCGTTTATCTTTAAGGCAAAATAGCCGTATTTTCCAGTTGCAAACCGTACCTGAAATCATCTCGGTGCTATTGCAAGAGATGGGTATTCAAGATTACGCCTTTGCCTTAACGCGAGAGTGTTTGCCGCGAGAGTTCTGCATTCAATATCGAGAAACTGATTTAGCGTTTATTCAGCGCCTAGCGGCTGAAGAGGGGCTGGTATACAACTTTGAACATGTTGATGGGAAACACTCGGTAATTTTTAGTGATGCAACCGAGTTGTTGCCGAGTTTGGAGATGCCCATTACCTATAATGCGCAGGCTGGTGGGGTTGCTGACACGCCGTATATCCATGCTCTACAAAGCCAAACGCAAGCAGAAGTGGCGCAAGTGACGCTGCATGATCGTAGCTTTAAAAAACCAACCTACCGTTTTGCCCAACATGCCCAAGCAAGCGAGCTGGATTATCAGCGTGATGACTACGAGCACTTTGATTTTCCAGGGCGTTATAAACAGGATCAAAGTGGTAAGGCGTTTAACCAGATTCGATTGGATTACCTGAGAAGAGAAGCGCACACCGCCAATGGACAAAGTAATCAGCCTTTGCTTCGAGCGGGCTACCGATTTGATCTGCAAGATTACTTAAACCCAGAGTTTAACCGCGAGTGGCTGGTAGTTTCTGTTACGCATAAAGGCGAACAACCACAAGCACTCGAAGAAGGGGCTGGCAGCGGCGCAACAACTTATACCAATAATTTCAAACTAATCCCAGCTACGCAAGTATGGCGCGCCGTTCCTCAACCCAAACCACAAGTGGATGGGCCGATGATTGCGCTGGTGGTGGGGCCAGAAGGTGAAGAAATTTACTGTGATGAGCATGGCCGCGTAAAACTGCATTTCCCATGGGATCGCTATTCCAACGGCAATGAGCATAGTTCCTGCTGGGTACGAGTTTCACAAGGTTGGGCGGGCTCGCAATATGGCATGATGGCAATACCGCGGATTGGTCATGAAGTGATTGTTGAGTTTCTCAATGGCGACCCTGATCAGCCGATTGTGACTGGTCGAACTTATCATGCCACCAACGTCTCTCCTTATACGTTACCTGATCACAAAACCAAAACGGTGCTACGCAGCGAAACCCACCAAGGTGAAGGCTTTAACGAACTCAGTTTTGAAGATCAATCGGATGCAGAAAAAATCTACCTGCATGCGCAAAAAGACTTTGAAGCGGATGTACTTAACGACAGTACCACCCACATTAAACATGACAAGCACCTCACCATTGATAACGACCGTTTTAGCGAAATAAAAAACGATCATCACCTAACAGTAACAGGTGAAAGCCGCAGCAAGATCAGCAAAGATCAGACGCTGATTGTTGATGGCTCCATGCACATTAAAACGGGCAAGTTATGGGTCAATGATGTCGGTAGTGAAGTTCATGTAAAAGCCGGGGAAAAAGTCGTCATAGAAGCGGGTAGCGAGATCACCGTCAAAGCGGGCGGCAGCTTTGTCAAAATCGACCCCGCGGGCGTGCACATTGTTGGCGCAGCAATCAATCTAAATTCAGGCGGCAGCGCAAGTAGCGGTAGTGGCTATGCAGGGCAAGTGGCAGCGCTGCCGCTGGGGGTAGAATCGCCAGATAATCCACTCGAGATCCAGCAGATTCAAGTGCAGGCTTTAGAGGTTCAATCACCGCTAATTGGCTCGTCAACCGCTACGCCGTTGGCGATGTCGCCAGAAAAAACAATGTTACTGCATCAACAGGTTTTAGCGGACTTAGCAGCCGGTACACCCATCACACAAGTTTGCCAAAAAAGGCCAGACGACACCTGTCCTTTATCTGATTGCCCATGTGGGAAAAACCAATGAAAGCTCAACTCGCATGGCACAACAGTAAAAATGAATCAATTCGCTGGTACGCCTTAATCGGTTTTTATCCGGAGATGCATCAAATATTATTTCGTTCGATAAAAGGCCATAACGTTTGGCCATTGTATGTAAAAACCGCCTTAGACAGGTTACTCGAACATAGCCCCTATATTGTTGAACTGTTAGAAAATGATGAGATTATTAATACCTTGCCTAAGGAAAAAATGGTTCTTTTCGCAGCATCTACAGAGGTTACCTCAAGGCAAGTTGTTGATCACTTACGCCAGCGAATGACCATTATTTTTGATGGCAATAAAAAAGGACTGTTGCACTACTATCTGCCTGAAATAGCGAGCTACTTTTTTTCGGCAAATTCGAATGACACCGCGGACTGGCTGGGTATGTTAACGGGAGTGCAATGGTTTAATCAAATTGCAGGCCAAGAACCAGAATGGCTGAATATCAACAATGAATGGTATTCAGAAAAAAGTAAGGATTGGCTTTTAACGCCCGCTCAAGAAGAAAAACTGAATCAACAATGGGTAGATAAACTCATCGCGCAATGGGCACAAGCTGAGCAGGTGGCTTCTGTAGACTGGGATCGTTTACGCAGTGCCTACGTGCTGTCGGATCAATTGGATATAACGCAATTAAATGACGTTAAGCGAATTTTTTCATTTGTTACTGGTAGCGCTAAAGCGATACCTAACTTTTCAGAAGAGATGAGTGATATCAAGACGTTATCAGACAGCCAAAAAGTAGACTTATTAGAAACAAGGATGAAGGACATCAATCATGTCAGCTAAATTTGCCTCTAACCCCGCGTGTGCACCGATTATCCCTATTTACCCTGTCCGATACGCGTATATCAACATATTTGATGACCTTGTTCCCGCTGATAATCCGCCAGATGTCGCCGCGATGATGAATAGTAGAGAAGCCTCTAAAACAAAAGGTTATGCCATTCGGTTGCTGCGTGAGGGGTGGGTATATATACGAGAAGAAGACAGTAATCAATTACTGCATATTTTCAAATACACGCAAAAACAGAATGGAAAGTCGGTTACTGAGTGCTTCGAAAAATATCTATTTAAAAACAAAACCAATGCGCAAGATGGCTTAACGCTTGATAGCTCAGTAAAACAACTGCCCTTTGCCTTTGTTTCTGCTAACACGTCTAAAATCTCCATCGTCTACACTGAGCATGAATTGTCCCCCAACTTGATTGACAAGATGCACAGCAATCAAGAGGTGCGCACTCGCTCGATGCAGTTAATCGATCTGATACCAGAGCAAAGTAACCATTCTATTTCAGCCACGGCTGACAACCTAAAAAGTTTGGTTGAAGATTACCGTGATTTCCAGGATCGAATGTTAACGAAAATAGCAGGCGATGGTGACAAATTAGAACAATTTAGCCTTGATATTCTTACCACTCAACCAAGTTATGAGCTTGCTACCGATTTAATCGTTAAGCAGCTAGAGAAAGATTCTTGTAGCCAAGAACGAGCGCGAATAGTCACGCTATTTGATCCGGTTGGCAGGCAAATGGAGCTATCTCAGACTCATGCCAAGTTGGCAATTTGGGAAAATGACTACAACGCGATGAATTTGTACCCGTATACCATCGGAGAAATAGTAAACAAATTTTTAACCCACCAAAATCCAGATGTTAGGGAAATGGCTGCTGAGAATATCGACACTGTTAGCCACAAGCAGTATTGGTCAGCTATGCATCAGGAGCGTGAGCTATTCCGTTTACGGAGAGAGGAAGTTTTTAATCTATACAAAAAGTTTGCTACCGGAAAGACAGAAAAGAGTGATATTGGGTCATTGTCGGCCTATTTGGTGAACTTTATCGATTTAGAACCTTCAGTTAAGACTAACCGAGAGCAGGAAATTCAAAAACTAACAGAGCTTGGCTGTGCGATCTTTGAAGGTATTGCGACTTCGTCGGAAGGTGGTTCTCAATTCACCGAAATGATTTATCAGGCCTATGATGAAGATCTTAAAGCAGCAAACACGGTTAATTCTTATGCGCTATTCACGCAGTCTCTTGGGCGTTTAGTCACCACACCTCAAAGTGGATTTGATTGGGACAAAACGATTCACAAAGCGCTTGATAAAACGCTGTTATGGATCGGTCCAAAGTGGGCATTGATGTATGCCGATTACTTATATGGAAAACCGAGCGAATGGAGCCGAGCAAAGGCGAATGCATTGCAACACACTGCCGATGTATTGATACCAAAGGTATTAGAAGTACTCGGACTTAAACTTGATGGTTCTACAGTTAAACTCACTGGCGATGAGTTGGGGAAGTCATTAGCGAATGCGATTAATAAGCAAGTAAAACACGGCACTAGCAAAGGAAATCAAGCGAGTGAATCGATTATAGAGGCAGCCAAAAGCAAAATGAAAACGGGTCAATATCTGTTTGATTGGGGGCAGTCAGAAAAACATGGCGCAATGGCTGAATATGATAGCAAGGTTAAAAAGTGGGCATTGGCGCAGGTCAAATCAATTCACTCATCTTCAGAGCGTATTGCTTTTCTAACTGATATTACAGATTCGACAAATCAATCGACGACGGGAAAAATTGGCATACTGTTTGATGGCAGCTTTGCTGGCTTATCTGCTTTTTTCAACATCACGACCATAAAATCGATTGTTTTTCAGACTGAGTACGATGAGAGAGAACCTTTAAAACATGCAGGGCAACGTTATCAAGCAATTCAGATGGTTTCTACTATTTCGGCTCTTACTGTTGATACATTAGCCGTTGCGCGAACGGGAATGGTCGTAGGGCAAGTGGCAACCAAACTGTTACCTTCGGGTATAGCACTTCGGTTACTACCAGGCTTGAACAGTGGTGCAGAGCAGCTGAGTAAGCTATTGGCGGGTAGAATCGCTCTAGGATTAATTGCGGTGGCCAATTTTACAGCGGCAGCAACATCTTTTTATGATTCTTGGCATAGTTTTCATGATGGTCAGACTGAGGTGGCAATTGGCCAAGCAGCAACAGGGATTGGTTTGTCACTTCTATTTGTTGGCAGCACTAAATTTTTCATGAATTTAGCGGGGGGCCTGACGATTAGTGGTGTAGGAGTGCCGGCTGCTGTGGCATGTGCAGGGATTGCAATCATGATTGCGGGGGTAGGATTAGTGTTCACCTTTGAGAAAAATGCGCTTGAGACGCTTCTTTATTATTGCTTTTGGGGAAAAAGCAAACGATATCCGTTTTGGGAGTTCACGAATGGTAATGAACTTTCAGTTGGTAAGAGAATTCCTCGAGCCAGATTGTTGAATACAGATCAGTTGGTTAACAATGCTTATCAGATCGAATTACAAGAGTTTATGAATTTATTAGCAATGCCCCAACTCACGTTCGATACGCTGTTCAAAAATAAACCAACGTACAATCATTGGAATGACATGATTGAGGAAGAACGAACCTACCGTTTTCAATTTGTGCTACCACAATTTCAACCTGGAATTTCAGAGCTACATGCAGGTATATATACTCGTTCCACCTCAAATGAGTATCTGCCCAAAACAGTCAGCGCGTACGATGCTGAGCTCACTAGTGCCTTTAAGGAGCTTGTCCGACAAGCGCTAGGAAATACATCTCAATCGAAGTACGAAAATGGCAAACTGCACCTAGATATAACCATGCGGACGAAACAAGAGATTAAATTAGTGTGGACGTATGCGCCTACTTCGGGGGTCATTGTTCCCCTGCGTTGGCTAAATGATGATGGTGAATTAGAATCACCTGCTGTAGGAATGGTAAATGAACAGTTTATGGAGGAACGTTAATGCGCCGTAGCCCTCAAAGAGCACCGTGGAAGCTTATATATGCTCGCCCCTTGTCTACTTGGTGGAATGATTTACGCAGCAATGTAAATATTGAACCGATGGACAAACCGTTACCACCGGTTATGTCAGTAACAGATACGATTATGGCGGTGAAAGGTGTCACTCAAATCGCGCGTCTTGTTTATATTTTACCGTTAGTCTTACTCACTTGGTTTGTATTCTATATCAGTGTGGACATTCTTTATCCGGTTAATATTCAAAATATAGAAAAAAGCACAAATCGTTTTATAGAAATGTCGAAAAAAAAATATGGTAATGATTATTTTGAAATAACTAAGGATGAGGTAGTGCTTGAGATTTATCAAGAGGTTGGCGAAGATGGGAAAATGAGCTTTCATGAGTACCTAGATTATCGTAAAAATCAAGAGGGCGGATATCAAAGTTTGATAATAAAATTGATATGTTCAATCGTGGCTCTATTGCTTGCACTGTATGCAACATATTATGTGGTTTTCTTACCTCGCCTAGCGGATTTCTATTTTGATCGAGAGCGGAAAATAGTTTACACGTGGCATCAAAATAGAGTGATAGCCTGTAGATTCGAGAATTTAGGCATTATGGAGAATAAATTCGGGTTGTCGATGTTTATGTATGGAGAGTTCCCAAAGCGAGGGACATATCAACATGTACACCGTTTTATGCAACCAACAGAAAAAGGCTACTTTGTTACTGAAGACGATAACAGCTACTTTCTTGCCACCGCGCTTAAGTTTATGGAAGAGGGGAAAAATGCGATTATTAAAGGTGATGAATTCCATCGCTCTCAATATTTCTTTCTACGTGAAGACCCTAAACCTGAAGATTTTGAACAGCGACTTGAAGAAGTGTTAAAGCGTGAGCACGCACTTGTTGATATTTACGTTAAGAACGTGAGTAGACAAGCGAACGAAGATAAGAAGTTTTTTTGATGTCTTCACTGCGAATCCCAGATCTTTATGCAAATTTAAAGGTAGTGAATTAATGCGCCGTAATAAAGAGAGAGCACCATGTAATATAAGATCGGGGTCAGGTCTTGCTTTTTGCTTTCTTGTTTAGGGTGGTCTAGTTTTTAATTAGTCCGTTTTTTGTTCAAGGGAGAAGAGGATGAGTAGACCATTACGGATAGAGTATGCAGGTGCGCTGTATCACGTAACCTCACGCGGTAATGCTCGGCAGCCCATCTATCTTGATGAGCAAGACTTTGACTTGTTTCTTGAGGTGCTTTCCCAAACTTGTGAGCGATTTAACTGGGTGATACACAGTTACTGTTTGATGACTAATCATTACCATCTATTACTTGAAACACCTGATGGGAATCTAAGCAAAGGTATGCGCCAATTGAATGGAGTGTACACCCAAAAATTTAACCGTAAACACTGCCGAGTCGGCCACTTATATCAAGGCCGCTATAAAGCGGTACTCGTTGATAAATATGCATATCTGCTCGAAGTCGGTCGATACATTGTACTTAACCCCGTTCGTGCATATATGGTGGACTCTCCAGAAGAATACCCATGGAGCAGTTGGCATTTTACGATGGGAAATCAAGAAACGCCAAATTGGTTCGCTGTTGATCAAACCTTACTGCCATTTGGGCGCAAGCGTGCTGTAGCGAGAGAAAAATATCGACAGTTTGTACATGCAGGAGCCGGTGATAGTTTATGGGATAAGCTAAAACAGCAGATGTATTTAGGGAGCGATGAGTTTATAGCCCGTCATCAACTGGATTTGTCAGTTGAATCTGGAGATATCAGTGAGGTGCCAGCGTGTCAACGTCGAAAGCAGCCACGAGCATTAGTTGACTATCAGCAAATGGAAGAGACGAGGGATGGCGCGATCATTGCGGCATTTAATAGTGGAGGTTATACACAAAAAGAAATTGGTGAATTTTTTGGACTTCATTATTCTAGAGTTAGCCGCATAGTGACAAAAGGAAAGACCTGACCCCTTTGGTTTTT
>NZ_AFWE01000143.1 GCF_000222585.1 Vibrio scophthalmi LMG 19158
GTTTCTTGAGGTGCTTTCCCAAACTTGCGAGCGATTTAACTGGGTGATTCACAGTTACTGTTTGATGACTAATCATTACCATCTATTGCTTGAAACACCTGATGGGAATCTAAGTAAAGGTATGCGCCAATTGAATGGAGTGTACACCCAAAAATTTAACCGTCAACACTGCCGAGTCGGCCACTTATATCAAGGCCGCTATAAAGCGGTACTCGTTGATAAAGATGCATATCTGCTCGAAGTCGGTCGATATATTGTACTTAACCCCGTTCGTGCATATATGGTGGACTCTCCAGAAGAATACCCATGGAGCAGTTGGCATTTTACGATGGGAAATCAAGAAACGCCAAATTGGTTCGCTGTTGAGCAAACC
>NZ_AFWE01000142.1 GCF_000222585.1 Vibrio scophthalmi LMG 19158
AGTGTGATAATGCAATTGCTTCCAGCGGCCACTGTACTCCAAGCTAGACCAAGAGCTTACCGGCCAGTTGTCATTCAATTGCCAGTAAAGCATACCGCGACACACTGGCGAGATAGCGCGCCAATGATCGCAAGCGGTTTTGATGGCCATAGCCTGCTGCACTTGGCTTAGATACAGCATTTGTTCAAAACCTGTCGGGAAACGGTAATAACGCGTGAACATCTCAGTGATGATGCTGTTACCGCGCGGGTTCTTTTGATGTTGCTCAAAAGTCGCCGATGTCACGTTCCAATCTTGCTCGGGCACAAACTGCTTCACTTCAGCAAAAGACGGCCATGATTGAAAACCAAATTCCGAGCAAAAACGTGGGTTAACGTCAAGATAAGCCGCAAATGATTTACCTGAGTGCCAAACATCCCAAAAGTGCATATCGCCTTTGCTGTCGTCATGCCACGCATCGCCAAAATCCAACTCGCCATTACATGGAGAGCTAGGCCAGAAGCGACGTGAATCATCTTGCTGGCCGATAACTTGCTCTATCATTCGATTAAGGCGATCGTAATTAACGGTGTACTTCACTTTGTTGTGCTTGGATTCGTCATACCAACCAATCGCACCAATCACTTCGTTATCGCCGCACCACAACGCAATCGATGGGTGCTCTTTTAAGCGCGGAATTTGGAAGCGAAGTTCTTGCTCCACTTCTTTCAAGAAGCCATCATCAGAAGGATACAACGAGCAGGCGAACATCATATCTTGCCAAACTAACAACCCTAGCTCATCACACAGGTTGTAGAAGGTATCACTTTCATACTGGCCGCCACCCCAAACGCGAATCATGTTCATATTGGCATCGACAGCACTTTGTAACAGATCACGATAGCGCTTTTCACACTCTCTCCCGGGCATGGCATCCACTGGGATCCAGTTAGCACCTTTGGCATTAATCGCAATACCATTAACGACAAATTCCATCGCAGAGCCATGTTGATCGGTTTGATTATTTAAATGAAGCTGACGTAAACCGATCTTGCGTGACAACGTCTGCTCGGCGCAGCAAACGCTAATCGAGTAAAGGTAAGATTCACCATAGCCAGCAGGCCACCAGCGCTGAGGCTGACGAATATGGAACTGACATGGATAGTGACCGCTGCCTTGGGTTTGAATGGTTTGGCGCTCCCCATTCAAATCCACGCTCACTTCGTGCGGATGATGGTCACTTTCTACTTCGACCAATGCTGTTACGATCACACTGCCATCCGCTTGCCATTGCTGATCGGTCGAAAAACCTTTTAACCACACATCGCTGATCACATCAATTTGGAACGGGTCATAAATGCCAGAGACCATCAAACAGATCCCCCAATCCCAACCGGAATGACATTGCGTTTTACGGATCAAATTCATGTGTGGTATTTGATTATTCCCCATGGCGGAAGGGATCGGAAACGGCAATGTTTTTGCGCGCTCTAATCCTTCCAAATCCACGCGAGCAAACTCCACTCGAATCGTATTGCTGCCTTGTTTTAAAAACGGCTTTATATCAACACGTTGCTGCGCAAACATATTACTGCACTGGAATGCTTGTTCACCATTGATGTAGAAGGTCGCCAAGGTATCAACGCGGGTTAGCGTCAACCAAACGTGCTTTGCTGAGTATATAGCTGAACCTACCTCAAACTGACGTGAGAGGTGCCATTCACACTCTTCAATCCACCGAACTTTGGCTTCGTTGTCGGCAAGGTAAGGATTGGGAATGAGCTCTGCTTGCAGTAACGCCGTTACGTTGTCGCCCGGTAACGTCATTGCGATATCGATATCTGGACGCTGTGGCGACGTCAAACGCCACGTTCCATTGAGTTCCAAATGAACCATTGGGTACACCTTTATTTTATTATTAGAACAGGTTGACTCAATGTAATCCTGAGGACGTCGTAGCAGAATAAATGACATGTTATTTGCACACAAAATGCGGCGCACTTCACGCGCAGTTTCAGCGCAATGACAGTGCGATGAAAGCGGCTAACAGGCTTTGGTGGCTGCCGAGTGAAATGGCTTTTCGCCGGTTGAAAAATTCGTTAATCGATATTCGCCAAACCATCCCATACAGAATGGTTTCCAACCACGATTTAACACCTCAATTCTCAGTCATTTATCGGCAAACTTGTTAACATAACAATTGTCTTACGCCCCAACGTCTTAATTCAAATAGGCATCTAGTGTTCGTATTACAAAAATAATAACGACAAAAGATAAGACCATCCTCCAGCTTATCGCCTTACTTACTTAATTACTAATAAAATGAGTAGCCTATAAATTCAATCCCTCTTACTCGCCAAAGCTTCTCATACTCTCCAGCGCGCTCTACGACTAATGTCTAACTGACTGAGACTGTTTGTTTTTTTAGGTTTGGTATAGAGTAACAACAACTTAATTTCAATGATGAGTTTTAGTAAAAAGTTAATTTAATATTCCTATTTAATAGTGAGTTAACTTATTAATTAATACATTTACTGATAAATAAAATAGAACCACCGAGTTCTTTGTGGCAGAAAAGATATAGCGACTCCGCTAAATCTTCGCGCCGTGATTCAATAACGTTTGTTGAAATAACACACCTTAGAGTGTGAACGAAAGGAATCAACATGAGCAGCACTTTAGAATCCCAACATATACGACCTGATCAGCCTCAAGCCAATGAGGGCGAACTCACTTATGAACAACAACATAAACCAAGCTCAGAATTTGCTTCCCGAGAACAATATTTAGAGCATGAATTACAAATCATGGCGCCTAAACGTTGGCGTCCCAATCTACCGTTTAAAGATTATCGATTTGAGATAGAAGATACGATTCCTGCAATGGCGGGAACCATTGGTAAAGTGGTTATGGTGGGTGCCATTGCTGCAACTTTTGCCGGGGCGCTAGGCCTAAACGAAGACTTTATTTTAGAAAATGTTCGTTATGAGTTACTCATCGCCTCTATTTTCATCATTCTTTTCTCCGGTTTTTTATTGCCAACCGCAAACCTAGCAGGAACACACGGCCCGCTCATCCCTTTAATTCCAATTGTGGTTGCCGCAGGCGGGCACCCTATGGCATTTGGTGTGTTGATTGGCACATTTGGCTTACTCTTAGCCATCAGTAAAGGCGGCAGCATGTTGGCAAACCTCACCAGTAAAGGCGTGTGTGGTGGCTTGTTACTCTACCTTGGCTTTGTGGGAACCGTTTCTCAAGTGAAAAAGCTGTTCGCTTGGGCTGAAGGAATCGACATGAGCCATATTGCTTTTGTCGTGATCTTTTGCACCATTATTCTCTATGCTTTATTGGAACATTTTCGCAAACGTTGGCTAGCAGTCCCTCTTAGTTGCTTGCTAGGTGGTACGTTAGCTTTTGCCATGGGTGCGCCGTTTTCTTTTCAAACCGAACCGGGTTTGCCCAATATGAACCCGATGTATTGGTGGGGGGAAGATACCGGCTGGATGCTAGGCTTACCGACGATTGAACATTTCATGGTGGTATTACCGTTTGCGATTTTAGCGGTTGCGATGTGGTCACCCGATTTTCTAGGCCATCAAGTATTTCAAAAAATTAGCTATCCAAAACGTACCGAAAAAGTCCATATGAACATTGACGATACCATGACCACGGCTTCTATTCGTCAAATGTTCGGCTCTCTGCTTGGTGGCACGAATTTCACCTCTTCATGGGGCACTTACATCATACCGGCGGCGATTGCCAAACGCCCTATTCCTGCCGGCGCTTTGCTGACGGCTCTGTTCTGTATCATCGCTGCGGTTTGGGGCTACCCAATGGATTTGGCGATATGGCAGCCTGTACTGTGTGTTGCGCTCATTGTTGGGGTGTTTGTGCCATTACTAGAAGCAGGAATGGAAATGACGCGTGAAGGAAAAACCACCCAGTCGGCAGCGATTGTTGTCTTTTCTTCAGCGCTCGTTAACCCTGCATTTGGCTGGGCTCTTACCATGCTGTTGGACAACTTAGGCTTAGTCGGTTGTAAAGAACGTAGCAGTGAACTGAGTAAAATGAGCCGTTGGGTGTTGCCTGGCATTATGTTTATTGTGCTAAGTGGCGTGATGGCATTGGTTGGCCTGCTACCTGGGCTTCCAGCAATCATGCCCAGTTTTCGCTAACCTTTGAATAAGGGTGATTGAATGTTTGATCCTTTTTTAGATTAAGCTTTGCTCGCAACACAAAAAGGCCTCGCAAACGCGAGGCCTTCGTTTTTATATGAACGATTACAGCTATCCTTTCACCAATACACCGCCCTACTTGACGGACTTAATCGCTTTCACAGCGTTACCTAGAAACTGCTGTAAGAGTGGGGACGGATTTTTTCTTCATCCCAGCCTGATAGCTCAATATTGATCAATGATTTACGCTTCTCATTGCACAGTGAAGCGATCTTGATGATAGGCAGTTGGCTCCGAAACTGCGCGGTAAGTATGACCTTTTTGCTGTCACTAAGGCTGCTTCGACATTGCGCTAAAATCGCTTCAGTATCTAATTGATGTGCATTCTCGATAATCTGGATATCCGCACTCTCTTGATAGCAATCAATCAGCCAAGAGACCGCAGGCATTTCTAAGCTGGTCAGTACGATGACATCTCTTGTTGCCACAAGCTCGTGGAGTTCAAGTTGTTTGAGTTCAGTTTGCATAAATACTCTCTCCGTCACGTCAACGAGCTAACCATTAAAGCCGGTTGCCCAGTTTAGCCTGCGCCAAATGGTAGCCTCTGTCTATCATCTCTTTTGAGCGATCAAACTCTAAGGTGCCACAGGCATTACGTGGGATCTCCAGCGTAATATCCGCGGGGTAAGCGGCCAATTTTTGGCGAGCAATGGTCGATTGCATCGCATCAAATGCTTGGTTGGCAATGTCGTAGGCAGCAAAATTAAGGGTCATTTTACTTTTTACACTACTACCTAAATTATCGATAAAATGAACAACCTTCTCATGCAGATTACTCTCTTTTATTGGTCGGGAAACAGGTGTCGCTTCCGGTTTAACCGTTTCAGGTTCACCACCTAAATTTACAGCCAATGTACAGTCTGTCTTGTCTCCGAAGGTAGGCGCAATCGGTACGGGATTGAGCACTCCGCCATCAATGAGCTCTTCACCACCGATGACATGAGGCGTGAAGAACAATGGTAAAGATATCGAGGCGCGAATGGCATCAAACAGAGAGCCGGATTGCAGCCAAACCTCTTTTTCTTCGGCGACGTTGGCGGCTACTGCGGTATAAGGGATAGGCAGCTCTTCAATAGAAATCTCGCCGATCAGTTCACGCAGTGTGTCGATGATCTTGTCCCCTTTAAACATACCACTCGACTGCCATGAAAAATCCAGCATCATCGCCATATCCTTTTGGTCGATACTGGTGACCCATTCTTCAAATTGATCCAACTTACCCGCAGCGTAGACACCACCGATAAGTGCACCAATTGAACAGCCAGAGATAGATTGTATCTGATAGCCATGATCAATTAACCAGCGGATGATTCCAACGTGAACTAAGCCTCTTGCTCCACCACTGCCAAGTACAAGAGAGATCGTTTTTGCCATCGTATGAATCCTTTAAGTCATGAGTTTTTGGGTAAGTTTCAGTCCATACGGGTGATAAAGGTTTGCTCATCATCGACAAAAGCGACGTAGCTGCCGTGATAGATGAACACTCGACCACGCCCTTCAACTAAGCATGCAAGCTGTGGGATCAAATCTTCTTCGAGCTCTTGACTTTGATACGTGCCGGTATCGGTGATCACACCGCGGAGTGTAGGCAAAAATCCATAGCTGCGTTTGGCTTGATCAATCAGGCTCAATTCACTGCTGGTAGAGAAGTAAGACGGGATTGGACCGGCATCTTCGATAAACATCGATTTCAGTTCTTCAAACGCTGTAATCACCAGCCAGTCGATGTCGTTAACATGATGAATAAACATAGAGATTCTCGATAGTTTTGATGCAGAGATTCTATCACTATCAGAGGAAAAACGTGGTAGAAATTGAGCGTCTAAGGACGGTAATTCACGGCCATTTTCAGAAATCCTGCGCCAGCTTGAAACACGGGTACGGTTAATATTGTGTATTATTCAGAACACAATAAAGCCTCGTGCACGCGAGGTCTTAATAGGTTTCTCATTCGCTTCTGTGTCGATGGCAATGTGCGGGTATTCATTCGTATTACTGGCATTTTAGTGGTGAAGTTCAGCCAATCATCTACTATTAATTAATACATAATCAATGAGTTAATGATGGACCCACTAACGCAAGGTGTACTGGGCGCGTCCCTCTCTCTATCGGCGAGCAAAAAACAACACGTACTTATCGCTGGGTTCTTCGGGCTAGTCGCTGGAATGGCACCGGATCTGGATGTCTTGATCCGGTCTGAAAGCGATCCTTTACTCTTTTTAGAGTTCCATCGTCAGTTTACTCATTCACTCTTTTTTATTCCTCTTGGCAGTTTCCTATGTGCTCTGGTTTTACACCGACTATTAGGCAAAAAGCACCAACTATCATTTCAGCAAAGCTGGCTTCATTGCGCACTAGGTTATAGCACTCACGCGTTGTTGGATGCTTGTACCTCTTATGGTACTCAGCTGTTTTGGCCTCTAACCAAAGAACGTTACGCTTGGAATCTTGTGTCCGTGATTGATCCAGCGTTCACCCTTCCCTTATTGATATTAGTCGTATTTACCCTACTAAAACGAAATGCGTGGCTTGCACGTATCGCCGTAATTTGGGCTTTAACTTACCCCACGCTCGGCATGATTCAAAGAGACAGGGCTGAGGCGGTAGGTTGGCAACTGGCGAAAGAACGGCAACACGTACCGATTCAATTAGAAGCCAAGCCGACTTTTGCAAATATTTTGCTTTGGAAGGTCATTTATGAAACGGAGGAGAACTACCATGTTGACGCTATTCGAGTTACTCGTTCAATAAAAAAATATCCCGGCGAGTCCATCGTAAAGCTCGATCTAAGCCGGGATTTTCCGTGGCTAGACCCTAATTCGCAACAAGCCAAAGACATTGAACGTTTCAGTCAGTTTTCAAACGGCTTTCTAGCGAGATCCCCCGACGACGAGCTACATATCATCGATGTACGATATTCAATGGTCCCAAATCAATTCAACGCGCTTTGGAGCGTCAAGCTGTCACCATCAGCGAGTACGGACGTCCATGTCGAATACGTGACACATCGTGACAATAGTTCAGAATCAAGACAACTCTTTTCCGACATGCTATTCGATTTCTAACCAAGCCAATATAAAGAGCATTTCTACTAACTCGGTGATTGGTCAATCAAAATGGTCTCTTTCAGGAATAACAAGCCAAGGGATGGTCGATGTAAGGGATGGTAAATGTAAACTAAGAGAAGGTTAAGAAAGGATTGTCAGTTAAACCAGACGAATATCTGCCCAAGTTATTTACTCTCTGTACAACACAAAAAAAGCCTCGCAAACGCGAGGCCTTCGTTTTTCTATCGAACGATTACATCGATCCTGTAACAAATACACCGCCCTACTTGACGGACTTAATCGCTTTCATCAGTGTGCTGTTGAACTGCTCTGGTTGCTCTAGCATTGGGAAGTGGCCTGAGTCTTCAATGTAGTAGATGCTGTAGTCCTTAATGTGTTTCTTGTTCGCTTCTGAGTCGGTTGGCCATAAGCGCGCATTGACTAATATGACCGGCACGTTCACGCTTTCATACACGCGGTGTGCTTCGCCTGTCACATATTGGCCGAGATAATTGCGGAACTGGTTTATCGCAGCAACTGGCGGCGCTGAGGCCATGTCTTGCGTTACCCAATAAAGAAGTTCTGAGTCTACCTCTTTGGGTACCGAGCCTTGCACGAATACCGTCATACCCGCTTGGAAATCGTCTTCAAACGGTTTGGTCATTGCATCTAAGTCGCTTTGTGAAACCGGTAACGCCACGTTTTGCGATGTATCGATACCAATAATGCCCTTCACTCTTTTCGGCATCAGTTTCGCCGCTTCGGCTATCACTCCACCCGCCATGGAATGGCCGACTAAGATGACGGAATCAAGTTGTTCTTTATCGATGATCGCTTCAATGTCTTGGGCGAAGGCAACCATTGTGTACACTTCACGGTTGAACGACGAGTTACCGTGGCCTGCTAAATCCATGGTGATCACTTGATAGTGCTTGGAAAACTCACTCACTTGGTTTTGCCATAACCTGCTGTCTAAGCTCCAACCATGAATGAAGATCAGCGCCATATCCCCGCTGCCACTTTTGCCATACGCAATTTGCTCACCATCGTTAGATAGCGCAATACCGTACTTCACCATTGAATCATCAGCGATGACATTTACGCTACCAAGCGCCATGAATACCAAGAGTGTGATGCGTAAAATTAAACGTTTCATAATGTCTCTCTGCTTATTTGGAGAGTGCAGAAAAAGCCCCCTCTCAATCAATATAGCCACTATAAAGTGTGAAGTTGTAGACAGGTCAATAGTAGTTTGGAAATAAAAGCCTCACCCGTTCACTCTCTCATTCGATCTATTTAGCCAAGAATATTATTCTTTGCTTTAAACTACACATTTGTGACAAACTATTTTTAATATAATCATCACTTTACGAGTTTATTATGCAAACGACAAAAATCACTTGGCAAGCAGGTGAAGAGCTTCACGAAGGTACGACTGAGCTGCGTGCTTGGCATGATTTTAAGGCTTACGGCAATGTTAGCTTTCGCACTAAAGAAGACCTGTCTATTGCGGACAGTATGCAGCAATGGTTCTTTGCTAATGAAAAGCGTATTTATGCGCTTGTCTGCGATTACGTTAAGCAAAACTATCAGGAGCTACTTGAAGAGTCAGAGTTTCTCGATGTATTTGATGAAGATTCAGAAACTTACCCGACAAATGTTGGTGAGGTAAGCGAAGCTGATATGCAGGCTGGGGATATATTTAAGTTAATGCAACTCTCTGCGTTTGTTTTGCACCACCCAGACAAAAATGCTGTAGGGATGGTTTTTGAATGCGCGTGGGATGAAGAGCATGGCTTTGGCATTGTGATCCAAAGGGATGAGATTATTTCGCAAGGCTTTGAGCAGATCGTGTATCGCTCGCTATAACGCTTTTTAAAAATAGGCCTCACTTCAAAGGCTGAATTGGTGTTGGCAGATCCAATTGAAATAGTGCCTGCATTTTTATCAACTCTCTGCCACAGGTTTCGTGCATGGACGCACAAATGTCGTGAAGGCAGGATGCCTAGGAACGACCTTATGCGCAGACACTTCAGCAAGTCGGAAGCTCGCTTACGCATCGACAACCGATTATCGATCTCTTCGATTTAAGTTAAATTAAATTCACTAAGAAGAAAATGCCCCAAAATTTACTGCGCTGCGAAATACGTTACAGATAGTCAGCTAGTTTTGATATACAAAAAGTAATGCGTAGCAAAACACAAGACCTGACCCTTTTGATTAACGACTCACGCACAACTCTGGACTAGGGAATTATTACGAGAGAATCCGCCAGAGCAGGATGAAGTAGATTTCAGCGAGTCATTTGTAATTAATAACTTTATTATTTAAATGATATTTGCCAACTCACGCATATTGCATCGCTTAGAGTCATGAATAATTTTAAATTACATGGTAATAAGCTACTTCAAGATGCAGGACTCAAAGCACCGCAACAAAGGCGAATTCAAGGAAAGGTAAGATGCGTACAGCAACCATAATAACGATCACTTTAGCTTTTAGCGTCATTAGCCCATTTGCTAAGACGACACCCGTCTGGCTAGACATGGACGGGGAAATTGTCGCATCTAAATCAGAGGCAACCTTCTACCTGACCGAAGAACTAAAACAGCAAGACGGATTATGGCCATACAAATTCTACTACGTGGGTGGAACAACTGTTGCCTCTGAAGGGACACTGACAGGAGGCGATATCGCTCACTCAACTGGCATTGGAATATTTAAGTATTATCACAAGAATGGCCATTTATCGCAGATGCTACATCGTAATGAAAAGGGAGATGTTGAAGGTACAGTCAGTTATTTTGATGAAAGCGGGCGTCTGAATAAGCAGGTAAATTACGTTGCAAATAAGCCAAACGGCCAGGTAATTAAATTTGGACCCCATGGAATAATAAGCGAGAGCTACACGATAATAGATAATAAAGTTCATGGAATAGCACAAGCTTGGCATGAAAATGGACAAATACAAAGTCAGACTAATTTTGTAAATGGGTTAAAATTTGGGGAGTCGAAAACATATTACGAATCTGGTTATTTGGAATCAACCATCAATTATACCGATGATAAGCCACAAGGATGTAAGCTTGAATATCACGACAAGGTCGATGCGATAAAAACTAACACCAAGTTTGATGATGAAGGAAGAAAAATTTCTTCTCAGCAATTTACGATTGACGGCGAACTTGTCTATGACTACCTCGCCACCTACACAGGTCAAAAAGTGGTGAGTGATGAAAAAAAGTTCAAAAACTCCATTGTTATTTTTAAAAAACACATTAACGAAATTAATAATTCAAAGATCATCGAACGTTTTGATGAGTCAGGGCAACTACATTCCCGTTCTGAAAAATTCAATGGAAAGAAACATAAGCTACAGGTGTTTGTGAATTTTTTCCATCATGAGGTTACGATAGAAAACTATATTCATGGCGAACTGAACGGAGAATATTCAAGAATTGATAGGAATGGGGTTGTAAGAGAAAAAGGACTATATCTTAATAACAACAAAACTGGCACATGGGAATATTATTTCGATCAGACACATCGTATCGAAAACTACAATGCTGACGGTAAGAAACATGGTAAAATTACAACACGTAACAATAATAACTTATTAGTCTTAGAACACTATCACAATGGAAGGTTACATGGTCATAGTGAATCATACTCTCAAACTGGCAAGCTATCAAGCAAAGGCTCATACGTTAACGGAGAGAGAGATGGCCTATGGCAATACCAAGAGAGTTCTCTTGATAATTCAACGCTCTGGAAAGGTACTTATAAGCAAGGTAAAAAAATAGGTTTATGGAATGGTTATTTAAAAACGGATCATAAAATTGCAGCGGAAACCTACGATGCAGAGGGTTTGAAAGATGGCATTCATTACTATTTCTTCAAAGACAGCAATCAAATTTCAGAGACTGCTCAATATAAACACGGGGTTAGGCATGGAACATTTAACAGTTATAACAAAGATGGTAAAATCGCTTATACAGAGGTGTATGATAATGACATTAAAATTAAAGCCATTATTCACAGCATTTCTAATTTCTTCGTGGAATGAGAAAATAATCGGAATCAGGTCTTGCCTTTTGCCTGCCAAGATTTCCTATACTAGCCTCCTTCTTCAATCACCAATACCTAATGTAATGCATTGCTATAGAGGGATAGCTCGCAAGATTCTATGTTGATGGTCAACATGGGGCGTATTTTAATAGGAAAATAGCCCGCTATCATCAGGAATGATTATAATCACCGCGAAAAACTTAGAGCCTTTAATCGCACATCACACCACGAGAGAATCAATGAGCATCTACGCCCCCGGAACGCCAACCTACAAAAAAGTACTGGGGTATATCGTGATGGCGCAAATGGTGTTATTCCTTGTGGGAGTTTTGACTTCCACGCTGATCAATGACCAACTCTATGCGATATTAACCGCCATTATTGGCCTAATTTCGGCTGTTATCGTCATACTCATGGTGTTATCGATGAAAGATGAGCAGTCAGTACTGAGCCTGCATATTAAAGAGATGCGCCATAAACGATGGAAGGCTATTCTTTGCATCGTCATCGTTATCCCTGTCTTTCTGCAAATATCGCTGGCAAAAGGATTACCGGTAATAATCCACCATGCCATCTCTGACAAGGCGATTATCTTGAACAGCGTCAAAGAGACTCGCCACGGCTATAAAAACAAAGGCCCTGACGGTTGTGTTTACATTAACGGCTATCGTTTCTGGTACAACAATTTTATCTGCGGCCTAACGGAAGAAGACTGGTATGAAGTGAAGCCTGATGATGTATTGGTGCTGAAGGGTTCTAAATCGGCAATCGGTTTTAGCTATCAAGGCTATAAGAAACTGACAAGTTCATTGTTGCAGCAAACAATCGCTGAGCGCTTAAAACAGCAAGGCTATAAAGCGTTAACCCTTAAAGAAGCACAAGCGCTTGTTTCTCAGTAGTCCCAAGTTCAATAGGCAATTTATCGACTAACTAATAAAGACTTAAATGGTGACTGCGGCGTAATGCCTTCGGTTACAATGTCGACTATCGCAGCGCAAACACTCAACTATTCAACTACTGCGTGCGACGCTTTCTGATCTATCGAGAACTTTATTCATGAACAATTCCACAATGTCACGTTTTACTCTGTTACGTTTTACTCTGTTACGTAAACTACCGTTCAAACTGCCGCATAAACTGCTGCTCGTTGCCTTAGTCGCTTTGCTCGCAGGTTGTAGCAATCCCCAAGTAGACAATGCACAAAATAAACGGGTATTGGTTGTGGCTGGGGATGGCCTTAACTCAAGCTACGATAATCCTAATGCCAATGCCTTCTTTCATGAGGTGAGCAAAACCTTTGCAACCAAGCTTGGCTCAAAGCTGGAGGAATTTGGCCTTGAATCGTACCTGTTTGTCAGCAATAACGCGGATACTTATAAAGATCAATACCAAAAAGTCATCAATAGCGTGCTCTCAGAAGGGATGATTGACGGCATTGTTCAAATAAAAGTGCTGCATACCAAAGACGCAACGACTAACGAAATCGCCTTATATGCAACCTACTTTCCAACCGAAGCTTGGTTAGAAAACTGCAACGTGAAAAACATGCAAACTTGCCGCAAAACGACAAGATTAGCGAAAGCGGGTGAGATGAAATACTCGATTACCGATGAGAAAACCGGCGAGTTTAACCAAACACCTATCGATGAGACGGTGACGAACATGGCACTATTTGTCTATCGCGCAGAGCAGTAAAGAGATCATTAAACGGCTAACCAATAAAAAACGGGCATGATGCCCGTTTTTTGTTGATTCACATTTTAGCTATCTTGCTGAAAATTATTATCACTGAGTCGCAGTAAATCGTGAGCATAGTCGAGCATTTTGTTTACACCAACCAGCTCAGTATGGCCTGCAATCTCTTGATAAAACTTCGCTGGATTAGACAGACTATGTTGACGTTTTTCGCTAATCAGTGGCGTGGATGTTGAGATACACATGCGCCCTTGGTCATTGATATCAAGTGTTGGATAATCAAATTGCTGCCTAAGTTCGATTAATCGGTCAATCACGCCTGGTTTCAGAATTCGCGCCGCCGTTAATGCCTCTTTTGACCGCACGGTGTAGAGGCGATTGAATGCTGTTGATTCGCTATGGTAGTCAACGCCCTTATAGCTTGCCTTCTTATAACCGTTAATCGTCAAACTACTCGCATACGGAAAATCGAGTAAGATACCGTATCGATTGTGCACTTCTTCGGTTGTTGTACTCTGATAACCACCGTTACTGGTCGACTTTGTCTTATTTTTAGTCACTGTATATTGAAAATGAAACAGACGAAATACGAATTTACTGCCCGGTTTTTGGTAGCGACCTTGGCATAGCAAGACTATTTTTCCACTGTTCCCGCCTAAGCGAAACTCATTAAACTGCTTGGCGAGCGATTTTGCGTTATCAGCATCTTGGCCAGTAATTTCTGTTAGCTCATTGTTTATCAGCGCATCTCGCAAGAATATTCTATCTGACATTGGCTTACGCCAGTTGGCTCGAAAATAGAGCCATCCCCATAAGCCAATGGTCAGCAGAAACACCAGCACCACGAACGTCAACTCTTTATCAAACCGATAGTCTGAAAAGCCAAAGCTGATAAGGGCAATCAACTCTTCAACTGCATTCCAAAACGTTTTAGGCCAACGTGGCACGTACGTCGCCACCACCGCCATCACAGCGCTAAGCAACAGTAAGTTTAAGCCTGCCGAGATCGGATAGATGCCTCTATCATAGAGGAAGTTCATGGCTATCACCGCCCATATCACAGGCATCCAAAAGCCAGCATCATCAATCAGGTAGTGGGTTATGTAGCTTACCCACTCAAAGTCATTATGAATAAAGATCAAGAACAGTAACAGCGCACAAAACGCGGTTAACAACCACTTAAGTGCCTGCAAAGTAGGATCGCGATAATTCAACGGCCCAGAATGGGTTTCAACATGCTTAATCAGTGTAAGCAAATCGTCTTGAGTGGTTGCCGATTCCACATCATCGCGAATTTTATCGATGTTGCGGGTAACAATACGGTTACTGTGCATGACTAAAGCCTATATAACTGAACCAATGACACCCTAAACCTATCTCAACATGAAAGACTAAAAGTTAGGTTTATATTCAAACCCTGCTTGCGCTTCGCTATCCGTGAACGTTTGTATTTTTTCTTTACGTAGCAGCATATTATTAACGATTGAACTCGGGAACATCTCAATCACATTATTAAAGTCTTCCACATTAGCGTTAAAAATACGTAACGCGGCACCAATATGCTCTTGCTGCTCGCTTACTTCAGCCATGAGCTTTAGATATACATCCGATGCTTTGAGCTCTGGGTAAGCCTCTACGGCGACCTTTAAACCCTGCATTAGCGACTGCATTTGTTGCTCTGCTGCCGCCAGTTGCGCGGTATCAATACCAGCACTCGCATCCATCGCAGACAAAGCCGAACGCAATTCAGTCACCTTGGTCAGTACATCTGATTCGTGTAGGCGGTACTGTTCTACCAACGCTTCTACCTGAGGGATAATTTTGTTTTTTTGGCGCTCTTGGGTCAGAACTGATGCCCACGCACGCTCTACTGCGTTAAACTTGGCAATAATGGCGTTATATTGCATCGCAATAAAGCCTGCGACTAAAACCACAATCAAGACCAATAACACACTTATATCCATGATTCTTTCCCTTTCAATTATGTCGAATTAACTGTCCGACTTAAAATTATTATCGTTATAACGAACAAGATCGGTAGCGAAACCTAATATACGTTTCACCCGCACAAGTTCGGTATTCTTAGCAATTTCTTTATAAAACGTCGCCGGGTTTAATAAACTCTGTTTTGGTTTTTCGACAATCAATTTACTTGATGCAACGTTACTTATTTCAACTCTATGGCTTCAATAGCAAAGCCGATCGGGGATAGCTGTCCGGTTGCTTTCGCTTGAGTGCCTGCTTCAATGACTTGCCAATAGGCTTTATTTTCTAAACAGATCGATCCTGAAAATTGCTCTAAGCGCACCGAACCTTTGCAATTTTTACTGTAGTAATCACGCGCCTTGTCGGCGAAGACAATATCCACTTGGGCGGGTTTGGCGTCTAAATAGTGCCAAATACTCGCACCACCGAGCATCAAACCACACGTCAGCACTAGGTTCCCTACGACTAAGCCAAACATTTGTCTTGGTAGACTTTGCCCCATCATTTGTGCACGTTCACGGGTTTGTTTTGACAGCATTTTGGGTAAAAGCATGGCGCCACTGACAAAATAGACCACCCCAGCGATTGGCCATATTTGATCGAACACTTCATCTTGCCAAACTAGGTCGGAGAAAAAGAACAGCGATAAAAGCCCCGATACCGCAAAGAGCACCACACTAAGCGCCATAATATTGGCTGCTTTTTCCAATAATACGGCGGGTGGAAAGTACTGTTCGATAAACGCATTTTTACCCAAAGTCAGCATCTGTTCGAGATAATGTTCAAGCTCACAACGCGCCACTTGCCCGAGTTCTTTATCACGCAGTTTACCGCTCGCGTTCTCATAACTTAAGGTCAGTAACCCACTCTCTTGATCAACCAGGTGATAACTTAGATAAATGCGACTGTTGCTGACTT
Source organism: Vibrio scophthalmi LMG 19158 (assembly GCF_000222585.1). Lineage (GTDB taxonomy): Bacteria > Pseudomonadota > Gammaproteobacteria > Enterobacterales > Vibrionaceae > Vibrio > Vibrio scophthalmi. The sequence continues at coordinate 15,929 of NZ_AFWE01000142.1, forward strand.
TCGCCTCTGCGACGAGTAGCGGTAACACCACACCCTGTTCATCCGCTGCCGATAAATCCACCTCAACGCCGTGCAAGAGGTCGTTAAGTGCAGGTAACAAGGCTCGTCGGCTCGTGATCACGGGTGAATGGCGAGCTTGCTCATCATCTAGATGCAAAGTTAGCGACTGAATATACATGGCTAAAATGCCCCTTCTAATAATGCACTGAACGAATTGTCGCTTTCACCTTGCCAGATATGCTTGGCTTTATTGCCATCATATTGCACCTGCGCCCGCGCTTTTTCCTGTGGAGTCATGTTCTCAGCCGCTTGTTTAACCACAGCAGATGCACGTGAGAAACCGTTTTTACGTGCGTAGCTCGCCCAAACATAAGCTTCCGCATATTGACCATTATTGAGATACATCACTGCTTGATTGTGTTGGGCGACAGGCAAAGATTGATGTGCTGCTTTTTGTTGCCAATACTGGGCAAGCTGAGCATTTTTTGTGACGTAATCCCCCAGATGATACATAAGGCTGAGGTAGTACTGCGCCAGTGGGTGATCAGAGTTCTGACTGAACCACTGATAAGAAAGCTTAAAGTGATCGTTCACCGTGGTGTCGTAATAATAGAGTGTCGCTAAGGTAATTTGGCTTGGCACATCACCTTGCATGGCGGCTGGCTCAAAAAAAGCACGCGCTTGGGCATATTGCTTATCGCCCATTAAGGTAAAGCCGATCTGACGAGCTTCTTCTACCGAGACTTTTTCGGCATATCGTTCAATGCCCGAGAGCTGGATACCGTCGAATTTGAACAACGAAAAGACAAATGCCACGACAATAGTACCGATGATGGTGATTCCGGCACTTTTCAGTTTATTAACCACAAGAACTCATTATCCATATTGATAAAACCGCTAAGCTATCAAGAATGAAACATCATCATAACTCATTGTTTATCTAGCTTTATTTTATAAGATGCCATCTTATACGGCGAGAGCATAACATGCCACCAATACGCGCAATTTTACCCCCATCGTGTGATCAAAAATTTGGCATCTGCTTTTTATTCAACTAGTGAAATGGTGATCAATCTGCTATAAAAACGCCTCATTTGTTAAGGATAAGCCGATGAAACCACTACTTTTTTTACTCGCGTTGATACCGACTGCCACCGCTTCCTTTGTCGCATCAGCCCAAGTCGACCCTTGTGAACTCACCATTTCGACCTTTGGCTCTGACCCTGTCTATATGGGCTCAATCGGTTATCTTTCGGTTGATCCTAAATTTCGCCCTGCACACTACGAAGCTAACCCAAGCGCAAATATACAGATTGTTCCTGAATCTGAAGAGTTGCCAAACGGTTATTGGGGACATAAAGACAAATACCTAAACATAGGTACTGAAGTGGATGTGAAGTGGCAATCCCTTTCGCGCGGCGCATTTGATCGCTTTTATGGCATTCTCGACCTTGAGATGGTCGACTCATTCGGCATTGTGAAAACGGCCAGCATCGAGATTGAAAATTTCATTCCCGTCAATATTTGGCAGTGCCCTGCACAGCAAGCGATTGACTACGCGCCGTTTTGGGCAAGCGTAAAAAAAGGCGTTAAAGCGCAAGATGAACAGGGTAAAGCACTTGATTTAAGCCAACACGGCAACGTGTTCTGCTATGAGTTGGCTTACGGCTCAAAGAAAGGCTCAGAAAAGCTTAACTGTCAGGTCTACAGCAGCGACACTGATTTTAGTGTCGCCAAGTTTAAAGGCCAAGATCTCACGGTAATTCGCTAAACAGTAGAAACGAAAACGGCACTGCTTAGCGTGCCGTTAAGTCTTATTTTCCGGCCTTAACCGAATAAATCGCTTAGTTTAATCAAGATAGGTTAAACCAACTCCCCTGCACCTTGCATTGAACGCTGGCTATTTTCGACTAAAAACACCGTCGCATTCTGCTTCAAAGTGGCCCATTCCCCGTCATCAACAAAGATGCCATCTTGCCACGCACTTTGCAGTGATTGTTGCAGTTCTTGCGCTTCAATATGAGTCGTGTACTCATGACTGTTAACAGGTAAAGCAAAATCCTCGATCGACAATTCAAGCGTCAATGAATGTAAGTCTGCTTCATCCTCAGCTACATTGTCTGAGAAATAAAGCTCTGGTGCGATACAACCGCGATTCAGTATATACAAGGTACGTTTTGGCGATGAACCATTGTCCCAACTTGCGCGACAAGCAATCCCTTTAGCCGCCAACTTAACTAATTCACTGTAGGCTAACCAACGATTATGACAACGGCTTAAGGTAACATTAACTGATTTAGCGCCGACCATTTGTTCCAACACATAGTCAATCACCACGGGTAAGTGACAGGCAACGCTACCACCATGCAAATCAATACTCATTTTGCCATCAGCGAGGCTCTCAATATCGACCGGACTATCATCTTCAAGGCCAAGATAGCTACTGGCATTATTAAAATGATAGACACCATTCAGGCCTACCATTTGTAGGTCTGCAACCATGCTGGCGATCACGTCACCTTCACCACAACTACGGCGCATACCCATAAACGCTTTGTTGACTGCCGCCACCAATTCATTATGCGAAACGATCATCGTGCTGATCCCCCCTCACCTTGTGTAACATCACAGTTAGCCGCATTCTGGTCATCAAAATAGGCTTCGTTGAAATAGACATCATTTGGTAACAACGGGAATATCCAGTTGTCTTGGTAACTCGGGTCTTGAATTTCGTCGAGCAACGGTGAGCCTTGGAAAAAGGTCACTCGCACCCATCTGTCTGAACGCGGATCAAACTTGGTAGCACCAAAAATGGCCAATTTGCAACGCAATAAATGCATCGGCAACGCATCTTCGCGTAACACGTTCATCTGAATATCACCCATCTCTTTATTGCCAAGCGTCCAGACACGACGTGCAATGGCACGGTATTTGGGCTCCCGCAGCAGAAACTCAGCCAATGTCGTCTCGGCTGAATGCGTACTTAGTGCGTGGTATAAACGATTCACTTGGCGACCGATATCAAGTGGCAACTCGCGCTCTTCTCCCGCTTCCTCACCTCGTACCCCCATGCGTGGCTCTTCTTTATCTTGCGAACGATACCAGAACCAATAGTTATTCTCAGCCTGAGTAAAGTCAGCGTCTATCGCCCAGCGATATTTCTCATCAAGTAACGCTAACAAGTCAGCCGCCTTTTTGCCGTTAGCTAATGATAGTGTTTCATCGCAATTCATTTGCTCAGCGAAATCATCGACCAGTTCAGGGTAAAGCTCTATCAGGCTAGACAGCAGCATCTCCTGTGTCTCTAAACTCAATGTTGCGGTTTGTTCCACTAGCTCACGCCACGTCGGACACTGTTGGAGATAGTCGTCGAGCTGTCGGTTTAACTGAGCAAGTTCATCAATCGCTCGCAGGTTAAGCTGATTTTGCGCAGGATTAATGGTGATCACTTGTTGCAAATGAGATTGTGCTTTGGCTAATAAATCATATAACGGCGCGTAATACCCCATCTCACAAGGCATCGATAGCACTTGAGAGATTGCGCGTTCACGGGTGGTCATCCATTGATCGACCACACAAGGGTGATTGATTAAATACGGCGCCATACCAAGACCTGTCGCGTTACCCACGCCTAAATAACGTTGTAGACCGCGATGCAGAGTTGCCGCTTGAGCGCCACCTTGTTGCTCTGCCAAATAATGAACCCAGTCTAAACTGAACTCTCGAATCAAGTAGACGGCGCACATTTGCGCGCTAAAGGATTGGCTGAAATCGGCGTTGTTCTCAAGCAATTTGAAATCGGCGATGCCGAACTTGCCGTTGCCATATACCGCTGTGGTACGCAGTATGTAACCCACTTCCGCTAACTCTTGCGGATCTGGCTGGATACCTTGCGCCAAGCGAGAAACGATATGCTCAAACACTCGCACACTTTTGTTGGCTCGCGCGAGTACTAGTACCTTATTGGGGTTACGTCCTGCTTCTTGTAGCGGCACGTTCGCTCGTAGTTGTTCTAGCAAAGGAATATCAACATCACCATAGACCAGCGCAAACGTCACATCCCACTTTTCGGCAATCACGCGATCGTTACGTTCACTGTCAGCAATTTGGTCACAAAACACCACCAGATGGTAGACGTGCTCGGGCGTAACCAGCTTATAAATTACATGGCCGAAGCCTTGTGGGCATAATTGCCATTCATGCTTGGTCACTCGCCATTGTTGCTGCGCCATTTTTCGAATCAAACTGCGTACAAAACTGATTCGACTTTGATGCATAGCTCCTAGCCTTTCAGGGGCCATAACAATCTCTGCTTTACGCAGAACTGCCTTAGAATCTGTTGAACGATGTGCATCCATTTTGCTCACCACCTAATTCATTATAAGTATTGTGGTACCGACTAAAGGCATAGTGACTCCTCAAGTCGGTATTAGGTTTTATGCGGGAGTCAATGCCCCCACGTTTCACGTTATTGCTGTTGCTTGTTGGCTGACTCTGTTCGTTATAACCCTTGTTCTTTTGCCATCTTGACTGCGATTTTTGGCGCATTCCACAGCGAAGGAAGCAAGATAAGCGATACCGGTACAGCCGTAATGACGATGAATGATTGCAAGGCAGAGATCCCCCCGGATCCGAGCGAAATCAAAATCAACGCCGTTACCCCCATCATGACGCCCCAAAAGGTACGAATAATGGCATTTGGTTCGGTTTCACCACTGATCACCACGCTAATGGTGTACGTCATTGAGTCCCCTGTGGTGACGATGAAGATGGTGGTGAGAATTAAAAACAGAATCGAAATCACCATTGGCATTGGCAGTTGTTGCGTCACGGCCAATAGTGCACCCGGTAAATTAAAGCCTTCAAAAGCGGCGCTGACACTGCCCGGATTAGCAATTTCAAACGCAAGACCTGAACCGCCGACAATGGTGAACCAAAAACAGGTGGCCAATGGCGCGATGATGCTAATAGTCACTATAAGTTGGCGAATGGTGCGCCCCCGAGAAATACGTGCGATGAAAATCGCCATCATCGGGCCATACCCTAAGAACCAACCCCAGAAGAAGACCGTCCACCAGCTTAGCCATCCTTCATCACCACGATAGGTGGCCATTGGGATGAAGTTATCCAACATGCTGCCCACACCTTGAATGTAGCCATTAAAAATAAAGTTGGTTGGACCAAAAATAAGGATATAAGCCATTAAAGCGACCGCGAGAATCACATTGTAACGGCTAAGCATTTGCATGCCGCGATTCAAGCCGCTCAGGGCCGATAGAGTATAAAGAGCGATAGCAAAAAGAATGATGATCAGCTGTGTAGTAAAGCCATCTGGCACATCAAACAAAGCATTTAACGCGTAGCTAACCTGCAAACCTAGAAAGCCAATTGGCCCAATCGTGCCTGCCGCCACCGCGACAATACAACACGCATCAATCAATGCACCGGTATGGCCTTTTAGTGCGCGTTCACCCAACAATGGATAAAGTAACGTACGCGGTTTAAGCGGTAGCCCTTTCTCGTAATGAAGGTGCATCACCACAATCGAGGTTAAGCTACCAACGATTGACCACGCTAAGAAACCCCAGTGCATAAATGATTGTGAGAGTGCATTGACTGCGGCTTGTTGTGGGTTGTCTTGCACGCCATATAACGGTGGCGGACTCACATAGTGTGCAATGGGCTCTGCCGCCGCCCAAAACACACCGCCGCCAGCAAGCAGCGTACAAAAGATAATCGCCATCCAGCGAAAGCTATCCATTTCAGGTTTGGCAATGCCACCTAAGATCACTTTGCCTGTTCGCCCTGCCGCTAATCCAAGACCAATAAGAAAAGTGAGAAGAAGTAGTAATTGCCAGTAGGGGCCGAAAACTTTTACTGCCCAGCCAAACCCCGAATTAACCAGTGATGAGAGTAACTCGCCATCATATAAAGCGAGGCCAACAAACAAGGCGATAAAGCCACCGCTGTACCAAAAGGCAGGATTATCTAAACCCAATTTTTCTACCGAGCTTTCATTGCTATGCGGTAGTGTTGCTTGCTTCTTTGAAGATGACTTCGCGGAAGCAGTTTTCATGCTATCAGATAAATCAGACATACTCTGACTCCAGAGGTTTTATGTCGCGCCAAGGCAGTGAAGATGCATTGGCTGGCAACAAAAAGTGTATTTCACACCTGCTCTATAATTATGATTGTGGCAGCGTGCATTAATGGCTGTTAGCTCAGTTCTAGCCCTTGTTGTAAAAAGCGGAACCAGTTATCTCCTATCACTTGGCCTGCTTCGGATTCACTGAATCCATGTTGCATTAAGCCGTGGTAAATATTCTCCATCCCCTGACTGCCACTAAACCATGGCAAGGCATCAGGCCAACCCGAATTACTCGCAGAACCTTCACCGTAATCCATCGCTTTTGACCAGCGACCATTGCGCATCCACTCCAGCACTTGCTGTGGTTGGTTGAGGCATAAATCACTACCAATACCTAGATGCTCAACCCCAACCATGTCGGCCGTTTTCGCCACCATTTGGCAGAAGTCGTCTAAGCTACATTGGCTACCATTTGGCAAATGGAATGGGTACAAACTAAAGCCAATCAAGCCGCCACGTTCAGTCAGCGCTTTGATCACCGTATTGGATTTATTGCGTAGCGCGTCATGGGCAAAGGTAGGATTTGCATGGCTGATGCAGATTGGACGAGAGGAAAGGTCGATCGCTTCAAGCGTTGAGCGCTCAGCGCTGTGTGACATATCGATGATCATGCCAACACGGTTCATCTCTGCAATGGCTTGTTTACCAAAGCGCGTTATACCCGTGTCGTGCTGCTCATAACACCCCGTCGCCAATAAGCTTTGGTTGTTATAGGTTAATTGCATGATCAGCAAACCTTGGTGACGCATCACTTCTATCAAGCCAATCTCATCATCAATCGGTGAGCAGTTTTGCGCACCAAATAGCACACCCACTTTGCCTAGTTGCTTGGCCCTTTCCACATCAGCCATGGAGTGGATCGGCATGATCAGATCCGCATTTTGCTCAAAACGCAGATTCCATTCCGCAAAACGCGTTAAGGTTTCACGAGCATTTTCATGATAGACAATCGTGGCATGCACGGCGGTAATGCCACTCGCCTTCAGCGTTTGGAAATACTCTCTATCCCAATTGCAGTATTGCAATCCATCTATCACGATCCGTTGCTGGTACATAGCCACTCCCCTATCCATTTCTGATGCCTTCATTTCTGGCGCATTCATTCCTAACGCGCCCATTTTTCACACCCAATCTCTACGCCATTGCTTGTGGCTATTCCCTTAACCTCAAGTTTTGAGCGATTAATATGGACGTTGATAAGCGGTTTTCACCACGGTGTAGAACTCTTTGGCGTATTGGCCTTGCTCACGCGGGCCAAAGCTTGACTCTTTACGGCCACCAAATGGCACGTGGTAATCGGTTCCTGCTGTCGGTAGGTTAACCATCACACAACCCGTTTGAGCTTGTTGTTTGAAGATGGCGCTGCTGCGCAAACTTTGCGTTATGATGCCGCCAGTTAGGCCAAAGCGGGTGTCGTTAACAGTCGCGATAGCTTCATCAAGATCCGATACGCGAATCACGCTTGCCATCGGTGCAAACACTTCTTCTTGGTTCACTTCCCAGCTATTTTTCGTATTCACAAACAGCGTTGGTGACATATAAAAGCCTTCGTGCGGCATGGTTAGACGCTCACCGCCAAACGCCAATTCCGCCCCACTACCCTTGGCTTTTTCAATCCAGGTTAAGTTGGCATCCAACTGCTTACCATCTACGACCGGCCCCATAAAGATCCCTTCGTCAAGCGCATGACCGACTTTCAGCTCACTCATACGTTTAATCAACGCTTCGACGTACGCATCGTGAATACTGTCCATCACCACCAAGCGCGAGGAGGCAGTACACTTTTGCCCTGCACCAGAGAATGAACCCGCAATCGTTGCTTCAACCGCAATTTGAATGTCAGCATCATCAGCAATCACCAAGGCATTCTTACTGCCCATTTCAAGCTGGCAACGAATGAAATTTGGCGCCGTTGCAGCGGCCACTTTACGGCCCGTATCGACCGATCCAGTAAAGCTGACACCATCGATCTCTTTTGAGTGAATCAGTGCATTGCCTACGGTTGAACCGCCGCCTAATACCAGGTTAAACGTGCCTGCGGGTAAACCTTGGCGATGAATAATTTCAGTCAACGCAACCGCACTCGCTGGCGTCAAATTGGCAGGCTTCCAAATCACACTGTTACCAAAAGCCAGCGCTGGTGCAATTTTCCAAGCCGCCGTCGCAGTTGGGAAATTCCATGGAGAAATAATGCCAATCACCCCCACCGCTTCACGAGTGACCTCCACCGAAACACCCGGGCGAACTGACGCCGCGTTATCACCAATCTGGCGTAGAACTTCTGCCGCAAAGTATTGGAAGAACTGACCGGCACGATAAATTTCGCCACGACCTTCGGCAAAAGGCTTGCCCTCTTCACGCGCCAGCAGTGCACCAAGCTCATCACAACGCCCAATCAGTTCATCACCAATTGCTTGTAATACTGCTTGCTTACGCTCAATCGGCGTGTGTTCCCACTCGGGTTGTGCTTGTTTTGCCGCAGCAATGGCTTGCTGAACCTGAGCTTCACTTGCTTGAGCAAACTCGCCTAAATTTTCAGCAATGTCTGATGGATTGATATTGCTGACGGTACTCACGCCTGATTGCCATTCACCACCGATGTAAAGCGCCTTTTCTGCCGCCACATTGGTGATTTGAGTAAAGGTTTTTTGTGCGTATTGATGTTGAGTCATGATGCTTTCCTTGTTCACTTTGGCGGCGACTTAATCTTCCCAGCCAGCGTTTAATATCAATCTAATAATCTAAGTTAACTCGTTTGAGTATAGCGGTGTGATTACCTGCTTGATGTGCTAGTGCCGCTATGGCGCCGCTGAGTCAATCATCGCGTTAGTGGCACTGGCATAGACAACAAATTCCACCAGCATTTCCTCACGAGCGAGCCCTGCCACCACCATCGCTGCGCGATTTGGGTACGGCGCTGAAAAATACTCGGCATAAACTTCATTGACCGTTTTTAGGTACTCACGGTCAGTGACATAAATCAGTACTTGCAGCACAGAATCTAACGACTCCCCTGCACACTCCAAAGTGTGAACAAGGTTGTTAAAGGTTTGACGCGTTTGTGCTTCAATACCACCAGCGACGACAACACCAGTGTCATCGATTGGGATCTGCGCAGTATAGAGAGTGCCATTATTAACAATCGCCCACTCTAACGGGGCTTTCGAAGCAAACAATGCTGTTTTAATTGGCGTCTTTTTATTGTGTTTATTCATCAATCTTCACCCTTGCAATAAAAGATGTAATAAATATGTTTCTCGTTAGTTAAATATTGCACTTTGACATTCGATAAATCTAACGGTAAATTTTTTTCATTTGATTAGTTTTATTTATCACCTTAAACAAAGTGTGGTGAATAAAGGGCTGGCAGGAGTCGTACTGATGAGTATCAAGCTGCAACAATTAAAGCATTTTGTGATGGTGGTAGAAGAAGGAGGATTTCGCGCGGCCTCAAATCGTGCCAATCGTTCACAAGCGGCGCTCTCGACTTCGATAAAAGAGCTGGAAAAATTGCTCGGTCAGCCACTGTTTGAGGCGGGAAATAAGGCTAAGTTAACCCCCTTTGGTGAGATCTGCGTGCCGAAAATTGTGCAGTTTCTGAATGTGTATAGTGCACTCGATAACGATTTGCGCGCTGCTGCTGCCGGCCAACAAGGTAAAGTTCGTATTGCGAGTGTCCCATCGGTAGCGGCTAAGTTGATCCCTAGCGTACTCGCCACGTTTTGTCAGCAATACCCTGAGGTAGAAGTGAGCTTAATTGATGACAACGCCGCAGGGGTCGCCAGCCGTTTGTTATCCGGCGAAGTGGATCTTGCGGTGGGTAACTTCACCTATATGGATGATAGGGCGATTGATTTCACACCACTGCTTTCCGATCCGATTGGTGTGGTTTGCTTGCGCGATAACCCGATTGCAGCGCATCCTGAAGGCATCGAGTGGCAAACCCTACTCAAACAGCCTTTTATTCGTAATGGTACTTGTACCCTACTCGATCCCACACCGGCGCGGGTTCTAAGCGAGCAAGCGCTCTATTCGGTCGAAAACATCACTTCGCTATTTTCAGTGCTTGAGTTGGGCATTGGTGTTACCACTCTGCCGAAAATGGCCTTTCCCACCAACGAAACACGCTTAGTGTGGATCCCTCTCATCGATCCGCCTTTGGAGCGCCAGATCGGTATTTTTCGTTTAATGGATCGCACCATTTCCCCCCAAGCGCATGCGTTTCACGAGCTGTGTATTGAATATTTGCGTTGTTAGCCATCAAACATAAATTGATATCCACCGCTTAAATGATGGATTTAACCCATCACAATGCAGTATATCGTTAATTTAATTCCCACTATGATGGCCTTGTTCTCCAATAAACGAGGCCACATCTATGAACAAAAAAGTCCTTTCTAGCGCGATTATAGCGACCTTTTCTATCGGTATGGTGACAGCAGCGGAAGCTTGCACTCGATTATTGTGGGATACCGAGAGCAACGGCACCTTTGTGTCACGCACCATTGACTGGTCTGAGCAAACCGACCCGCACTTGGTCAATCTGCCAAAGAGCAGCTCATATCTCACCCATTTTGCTCACAATAATCAGTTAACGGCCAAGTTCGATGTTACCGGCACGACCACTTACGGCGTGATTACTGATGGGATCAATAGCGCAGGCTTAAGTGGCAACGTATTGTATGATCGTGGTATGGCAACCGAAGAAAGCACCCAAAGTGATGACTTTGGTTCGTTAAATTACCTCACCCATCTGCTGGCTCAGTTTGCAACGGTGGATCAAGCAGTCGCCTTTATCGAAGAGAATCCGGCCAAAACTGACTTTATCGAAGGTGTGCCAATTCGTATTGCGCTGCACATCAGCTTGCAAGACACCAGCGGCGACTCTGCGATTATCGAGTTTAGAGAAGAAGGCCCTCGTATTTGGCATGGTAAGCAATACACGGTGATGACGAACCAACCTGACTACGATCAACACTTAGCCAATGTTGAACGCTCAAAACGCGGTTGGGGCGAGCAGGAAAACCAATATTCTCAAACCAACTTAGGCACAGGGGGTAATGCGAATCCAGAAGATCGCTTTATTCACTCTAGTTACTATATGGGGCACTTAACCGAGCCAAGTAGCATCATTAATGGCATGCTCAAGCTCGATTCGGTCACCTATAAAATTCCCCATGACGCGCCCAACGTGCCAATTGATGGCGTAATGGCTGGCTACGCAACTGAATATGCCGTTAACTACCATCTGCAGTCAGGTGAAACCTTGATGCGCTACCAGTGGGGCGATGACTACACCCAGTTGCAATACAATATGAAAGAGATTCAAGCATCAGGTAAACAAATCGAGTTCAAACTGGTTCAGCCGGGCTTGATTGGCGAAGTAACCCAGCAGATCATTGAATCTGGTCGTTAGATTTCGCACAAACACATTCGACTTGCCTTGCTGTCTATAGATCAGTCGATACAATTTGGGGTTAGGCGGTGAGCTCATTAGTGGCTAGTGACTCACGGCTTAACCCTACTCTTTTGATTTATGCCTATCTTCTTGGCGCACACTCATAGATGCTTTTTAGAGTAACGCTTTATTACCTCAACTAAGCCTTTATAGACATCAGTTGCCTCAAAACTCAGTGGGTAAAAAAATGATAAGCCAAACTTAGCGGTGCGAGTCAGTTCTTTTAACTCAATGCGGCGGATCTGCTGGGATTCCACCGCCTCCTCGGCGAGATTGCAAGGTAACAACGCCCAACCATGATGCTTAACCAAGTCGAGTAGCATGTCGTTGTTGCTGACCGTGCGATAGTAAGGTGAAATTCCCAACCATTCCGGCATGGTTTTAGTTTGGTTTTCGCTGATGTATTGCGCTTCTAACTGCAAATCCTCCAATTGCACCACATCCAAATCAAACAATGGGCTCCCTACTCGCGCATACGCAGCAAAGTCACCATCACCAAGTTTGATTGCCGCTATAGGGTATTCAGAGAAGCTTTCCATGCGATGTTGCATAATGGCGATCTGGTTGTGACCATTGGCCACTTCCTGCAAAATTTCATCTCGATTGCGATGCAACCAATTTAAAATCACATGCGGATGATGTTGAATGACAAACGCTTCAATCTGGATGACTAAGTCGTTCGGCATCAGCGTATCATGGTAAAAATCAATTGAGCTTAACGGCTGTTGATAAGCTTGTAGCATTCGAACATCAAGCCGCTCACTGTTTCTCACTAGCAACTGGGCCTGCTTGTAGATAGAGCGCGCGAACTCAGTCGGTACCGCTTTTTTTCCTTCTATCGAAAATAGCATTACGTGATAGCTATCTTCGAGCGCCTTTATCTGCTCTCGGATGGTGGTGCGATCTTTACCTAACAGGCGAGCTGCGCCACTGTAGCTATTCTCGTCATACGTTGCACAGAACGATTTTAAATGCTCGTAAGAAAACATCGTCACTCCCTTGTCCCTTGCTTGATGCTACTCATGCTTGATACCACTAATGGTTAACATCATTAATGTTGGATTTATCCCATCATTATGCGTGAACACAAACGTATCGCTTTGTTATTTGCTCGACAAATGTGAAAGAGAAGCCAATTTTTCAAAGATTCGACAAGGAAGGAGGGATATAGAAAAGGCGACACCCATGGTATCGCCTTTCGTCATTTATTCTTGTGCAGACAGCTGCAACTATAGAATTACTTGTTCTTATTGCGGATCATACGCATCAAACGGCTGCGACGCTCTGCATCACCTTGGTTTGAATCGCTTGGGTTGTTGGTACGCGTTTTACGGTTTTTAAATGCTGGTTTAGAGTGCATTTTTTCAATCAGCGCATCGCGGTTTTTCGGCTCGTAACCTTCCAACTCTTTACGGTAGATACGTTGACCGATCAAGGTTTCTACTTGTTGTAAAGTTAGCTCTTCTTCACGGTTAACGAATGAAATTGCGTTACCTTTTTGTCCTGCACGGCCAGTACGACCGATACGGTGTACGTAGTCTTCCGCTAGGAATGGCATATCAAAGTTCACTACGTGCGGTAGGTTTTGGATATCAAGACCACGAGCAGCAACATCGGTTGCGATCATCACGCGTGCTTTACCTTCTTTGAACTCGTCCAGAGCGCGACGACGTGCACTTTGCGCTTTGTCACCATGGCAAAGAACCGCTTTGATACCGTCTAACTTTAGCTCTTTGACTAGCTCGTTCGCCGTCTCTTTGTAGTTTACAAAAACCAATACTTGTTTCCAGTTTTTGCGGCCAATTAGCTCAGACAGTAGTTCACGCTTACGCTCTTGCTCAACTGGGTATACCACGTGAGCAATGGTTTCTGCCGTGGTGTTTTCACGCGCAACCGCAATACGCTTAGGTGCACGTAGGATCTCGCCCGCCAGTTTGTTCATTTGCGCTGAGAATGTCGCTGAGAACAACATGGTTTGTGGCTTAGTCTTCACACCTTGCATGATTTTTTCAATCGCAGAGATGAATCCCATGTCTAGCATACGGTCTGCTTCATCAAATACGAGGAATTCTAAATTCACTAGAGATACGTTTTTCAGCTCTAAGTGCTCAATCAAACGGCCAGGAGTCGCAACTAAAATATCCACACCCTGCTCAAGTGCTTTTTGTTGAGAGGCCATTTTTTCGCCACCGTAAATCGCGACACTTTTTAGCTCAGTGTATTTGGTGTAATCACGAACATTTTGGGCAATCTGAGCAACCAATTCACGAGTAGGTGCCAAAATAACAGCACGCGCTTGGTGACGGTTGCGTGATTTTGGTTTATCTAAAATGTTTTGAATGATTGGTAACGCAAACGCAGCCGTTTTACCGGTACCCGTTTGAGCATTAGCAAGAATGTCGTGGCCACGACGAGCCATAGGAATCGCTTGCTGCTGAACAGGAGTTAACTTCTCGTAACCACATTCAGTGAGCGCTTTTACGATTTCTGGAGAAAAATTTTGTGATGCAAATGACATATCTTGTTCCTAAAACTAACGGCTAATACCAAACATAAGCATAACCAAAAACACGGTCGCAGATTATAGATTAGAACCCACAGCTTGGGGACTTATTTTAAACAAAGCAGCCAATTATCGCTAATTAAAGATGATGCAAGCCCTAATCATATGCAACTTGTCTCTATATCTAGCAGGATTTAGAATCAACATTCTAATCTTTATGTTGATATAAGCACTCTCTCATGCTCTGACGTGTGATATGCATTAAGAGGCTATACCGCTACTTTAGTTGAGAGAGTAATCCTGAATTTAGGGTGTTATCTAAGCCCACACTAAGGTGATCACAAGCAGAAACAATTACTTACCAACTAGACATAAATAGCACTAACATTATTAACAATTATGCGACAAGTGACACATCCAGAAAATTGTACACAAACGAATCATCCGTTAGTTTATTAACTTAAGCCCATATAATTACGGATGATTAAAATGAAAAAAATCGGATACTTAGCAGCAGTGATTGCTCTATCACTAAGTTCTACAGCTTACGCGAAAAATGGCGTCTATGTTGGTTTTGACTTTGCTTTTAGCAATCAAACGGAAATGGAAGTGTTAGGTTTATCAGCGACTGAAGATAATGATTCTGGCTATAACTTTATAATTGGTTACCAAAGCCCAATCTCCGACTCTTTTGACGTTGCTTTAGAAGCTGAATACCGTATTTTAGGTGATGCAGAGTTCGCAAATGACGTTAAATTTGAGAGCTCAGCTTTCTTTGTAAACGTTAAACCTAAACTGTATGTCGGCGGAGAAAATTTCTTTCTGGCGGGCTTGTTTGGCCTTGGTTCAGTCAACGTAGAACTTTCTCACGAAGATATTTCAGCTAGTGAAGCCGATATTGGTTACCAACTTGGATTTGAAGCTGGGTATGAAACAAACTATGGCCTTGGCTTAAACTTGGGTTACAAAATGGCTGCAGCCGAAATTGACTCTGTCGATTTTACGATTGATGGCTTTTATGCCGGTTTAAGCTACCACTTTTAATCTGACATATTGATCTCTTAAGCGTGGGAAGATCGCTATTCCCACGCGATTAACTCACTCACCAAGACACTTACCAAACTCTTTACTTGTCATCTAGCGAATCAAATTCACCAAGTGCTCATTCGACTTCTTTAGCGAATAGCACCCGCGATAAACTCGCCTGATCTCTTTGACCTGCTCAGAGGGTGATTTGGCATAAAACTTATTGAGGTACACCGAAGAGTGTGGGTAGCCCATCTCTTGAACGGCTCGTTCAAACATACTTTCAATTTTAGTAAAATCTTGCCGCTTAAATTGCTCAGTAAATTCTTGGCAGGTAATCGCCGCCATCGAAGGAGACGATGTTAGGCCGAGCAATAGCATGGTGCCTAACAATAAAATGGTGCCTAGCACCTTTCTTTTGCTAGAGCACATTAGAGTGGTCGTCGTGGCTGAATTGCTTCATCTTGCTAATAATGGCGCTAATATAAGCATTTTTCTCTTGAATCGATTTTGCATTTGCCAAGCTGTTATCTAACTTACTATAAACATCTTCAATACGAGATGATAAATCGCTGGTCACTACCGTTTGGTTGCTTGACGTTTCATGCACTACGGCATTGATTGATGCAAGCTTTAGAGTACTTGAGTTAATACTTTCAAAGGCTTCATTTAAATGCTTCGACAACGCAAATGACTTCTTAATAATTGTTTGGTTTTTATTAATGTGATCTTGTGCTTTGGTGCTGTAGGCATTGAGTTTTTCAACGGCATCCTTTATCACCAAGGTACTCTGCTGAGTCTGCATCGATAGCTTACGTACTTCACTAGCAACCACCGAGAAACCTTTACCATGCTCACCGGCACGTGCTGCTTCGATCGAGGCATTGAGTGCCAACAATGATGTTTGATTCGAGACTTGGTTAATCGTGTCGACGACCAAGTTGATATTGCTTGAACACTCAAACAATTTAGCAAATATCTGAGCAGAATCTTCAATCGAGTTAAAGACTTGCATAGCAATTTGACCATCGTACTCCATTAAGCGACGACCATTTTGTAGATCTTTCAGCACTTGCTCAGTGGCATCATTCGCGACTGACGCTTCTTGACACACACTTTGCGATGTTGAGGAGAGTTCAACGGTCGATGCAGAGATCTGTTCAAGATCGAGAAAACACTCTTCCGTCTCTTTTACGTTGTTATTCAAACTCTGATAAGAAGATTGATACGAGGAGTGCAGTTCGTTGAGAAAATTCCCTAGATCCGAATTCACTTCTGTTAATTTTAGTCGAGCACGAATGAATAATACGGAGCTGACCACCGTCATCGAGGTGAATATTGCCACAAGAACGCTGGCGGTGTGACGATCAAGCTCAAGACCAATGGAATACATTGATGGCGTGATGATAGAGATTAAAACAGTTAACACAGAGAGGAATTTGAGGTTCATTTTTATATAGCCTAATCGTTATACTCAATACAAATACGGCAATCCTTCCATCTGCAAATAGAACAACATTGTTCTCACTCGTTGCTCCTATCAACGAACGTTTTGTATTTTTTTTAAGCAGCAACATCGACACTCGGCAAGGCTTTTGTAGGAAAAATCCTAGCACCCTTAACTAGCTAACATTACCAATCAAGAATGAATAACGCGCAACGCACAATAATAATCGCCACGCATTACTACAAATTACCAACAAACTAGCCATGTTAATCACCACAAACCCTTTAAAATTCGTGAGACTGTGCCAACTTTTCCTGATTCATACAAAATACTCCATCACCATACCGCTCTGGCTAGTGTTGTTCTTTTTTGACTTTTTATCGTTTCGATTAATTGCAATTGTTATCCACAATTGCAGATTTTATGACCATCATTAATAAGCCTCGAATAAACGCAATCAAACTCCGTTGTGGCAATCACCAATTCGATGGCAAAAAATGAACAAAAAAAAGCCACCTCTCTGGTGGCTAATCTCAAATCTAATCTTTTTCTTTTCCGTAAACTCTCACGCCACCAGTGGAGCGTTCCGAATTACCGTACACATCGATGCTTTTCACGCAACGACGGTAACCGAAACGGCGCCAATCACTCGTTTCATCTTTTTTGAAATCACGATAGAAGCTGATAGTTTTGCTTTCACCATTTTGAAAATTCACCACTGCTTTACGTAAGTTGATATCACGCTCAGCCTTAATTTTTATGGCATTAGTACGACGACAAATCACCATTGGGATTTTAGCTGCACTTTTGCCATGCTCTAATAAGATAGTACGCCCTAGCGTAAACTTATCGTCCGCTTGTGCTTGAGTGGTAAATAACGCGGCCGCCATAAGCGAACCAATTAGAATGGATTTAATTTTCATGAATTGTACGTTAGTGAACAAAGTGCGCGCATTCTATGGATTTATCAGATTAAGTGTTAATAGTATTTTTACGCAAAGGCGAAATATTACCTGGCTCTGACCTAACGCTTACAATAAATCAGCATGAATATTTTCACGTATAGCTTCATCAATCACAGCATCGTTACGATGAAATCCTCTAAAATCAACATTGTGATCTGACGTATCTCATAATCACCAAATTCTTATCTAAATTATCAAGGATCAACCATGAACAAAGCCCTCATTGTACTGATTGCGATACTGAATGTAGCAAGTACCAGCGCCCTTGCGTCTCCCCGAGCAGAACAGGGCTGGCAATGGATTGAGAAAGGAGCGCTAGTGGTTGATGTACGAACACTACAAGAATTTCAAGCTGGCCACCTAGACGACGCGATCAACTACCCCCTTTCCGATCTCGCACAACACTTTGCCAACATCGATAAACAGCAAGCCATCGTGGTCTATTGCCGAAGCGGCGCGCGTTCAGGCCGAGCTTATGACTACTTGATCTCTCAAGGCTTTACTCAAGTGCACAATGCTGGTGGATTTGAGGAGATGCAGCAAAGCCGTTAAAAAAGTAACGATGTAAGTCGAAATTTATCTTCAAGTTCAAGGGTCATATTCTGGCCTATTGAATTTGGAGTAAAGTAATGCAAGAACAAACAATTTCAGTTAAACGTAATAATATTAATGGAAATATCGGTTATACACTCGGCGTGCTTGGTGTTGTTTTAGTATTAGTGTGGATTGGCGTTTATAAATTTACACCGACAGAAGCGGCACTGATCAAACCGTTAGTGGACAACCACCCTTTAATGGGCTGGTTGTACTCCATTTTGTCAGTACAAATGGTCTCCAACCTTATCGGTGCAACCGAAATCATTGTCGCGGCGGGCTTGTTAATTGGTTTGTCTAAACCAAAAATCGCCTTCTATTCTGGTATCGCGGCATCGATCATTTTCCTTGCTACGCTGAGCTTTTTGATTACCACTCCTAATACTTGGAAAGTGTCTGACGGCATCCTCGTTAGCAACTTTTTCTTAGTCAAAGACATTCTCTTTTTGGCGATCGCCATCAGTGTGGTGGAACGTAACCGCGAGCATTAAACAAACAACCTTTGAAAGAACTCAAAATAGCACAAAGGGCGGATAAACCGCCCTTTGTATTTCTTGCTTTGACAGCCAAATTGATTCTGTCTTGGCACGTTAACAATGAGTGCTAAGTCGGCGAGTTATGACAGGCTGCTCAGTGTCCACTTCATCTTGCTGCCACTTATCAATCACTAATGACGCAATCAAGTCTCCCTCCACATTAACCGCGGTTCTAAACGTATCTAACGGGCGTTCAATGATCAGTAATATCGCAATCGCCTCTAGAGGGATACCCGCGGCAAGTAGCACCATTTGCATGCCTGACATAGAGCCTGAAGGCATACCTGGTGCACCGACTGATGACACCATCGCCATAATAAAAATCATCACTAAGCCAGAGGTCGTCAAATCAACACCAAATAGCTGAGCAAGAAAAATGGCTGCCACACCTTCAAACAGCGCGGTGCCGTCCATATTCATCACCGCCCCGAGAGGCAACACCATACTGCTGGTACTTTGCGATACATTAAGCTCTTGCTCTGCAACTTGCATAGAAAGTGGTAACGTAGCGGAGCTTGACGAGGTCGCAAATGCCATCGCCATTGGTGCCGAAATGGCCTTGAAAAGTCTTCTAATGCTGATGCCAGTGACGAATTTGGCAATGCTTGGCAACACAATCGCACCATGTACCACCGTTAAGGCAAAAACCAATAGCGCAAATAGTGCTAACTGTTTAAACAGCGAACTGCTGCCCGTTACCGTAAACTCAAACACAATTGAAAAAACCGCAAGTGGAGCTAAACGCACGATCGCTGACACTAAAGTGTTGACCCCTTTGTTCAGCCCTGCCAGAACTTCAAACAAAGGATGCTTCTCAGGTAGCGCGGACAGCAAGGCGATACCTAACAAAAACGAGAATAATACAATGGCTAATAAGTTACCTTGAGACAAGGCCGCAACGGGATTGACTAATGCCATATTAAGCAGTTTTGCGGCAATCGCACCACCACTAGCCGCCTCGGCACTGATCAATTTGACGCCTTCCTCAACGGGTACAGCAGTCGTCAACGGTTGCCACGCAGGTAACATAAGCGAAACGCCCAAACCTAAACTGATGGCGATAAACGTAGTAAAGCTATAGAACAGTAACGTCGTTCGACCAATCTTCTTCAAGCGCATGATCGAACCAATGCTGGTGATACCTTGCAATAGCGACAACATCACGACAACGCCTACCACCATCTTCAATAAACCAAGGTAGGTTGTTTTGCCCAGTAAGATAACTTGATACCAACCCTGTTGCGTTACGTCGCTCGCTAAATGGTTCAATGAAAATAGGCTAGCAACGGCCCATGCAGCGATGGCAGCAATCATCAACTGCAAAGGCAGTGAATCACGTAATTTATTCCACATTATTGTTATTCCGAATAGGTAAAGCTTTGCGGTTTAAGCTCGGCAATGCTGAGTGTAAAACCGTGCCAAATAGCATAAGAAAAGCTGAGAAGCACCGCAGTACTTCTCAGTTCAATCGAGTCAATTTACGAAATGTTGTTTTTATAAAATGGGTTCAATGAGCCTTTAACACGCTTGAGCACCACCAGCGCGGTGACGCGTCCCCAACCAAATAAAATCCGTTGGTGTAGACGGAAAATCGTGTCGTAAAGGTTGCGCACCAAACGACCACGC
Source organism: Vibrio scophthalmi LMG 19158 (assembly GCF_000222585.1). Taxonomy (GTDB): domain Bacteria; phylum Pseudomonadota; class Gammaproteobacteria; order Enterobacterales; family Vibrionaceae; genus Vibrio; species Vibrio scophthalmi. The sequence goes on from NZ_AFWE01000142.1 coordinate 36,232, forward strand.
AGCACCAATTTATTGTTCATTAGGCTACCTACGGCATAGTCATGCCCGACCGCAATCACCATTCCGCCATCATGGAACGCAAATGGCTTAATCGATTTACCTTTCAGTAAACGCTTAAATTGACGTGCTAAGTGCATTGCCGCTTGATTCGCCGCTTGTGCACGAGGGGGGACAAAGCTGCCATCCGGTTGTGGGCATTCCGCGCTATCCCCGATAACGAACACAGCATTGTCACGGGTAGTACGAAGCGTGGAGTAAACCTTTAACTGATTCAGTCGGTTAACTTCCAAGCCATCAAGCTCTGCAAGCCAAGGAGCACATTTAATACCCGCAGCCCATAATTGCAAATCCGCAGAAATCACTTCACCGCTGTCGGTGATCAATTTGCCTTGTTCTGCTCGTTTCACTCGGGTGTTAGTTCTTACTTCCACACCATGCTTGAGCAGCGCCTGCTGCACTTTCTCAGACATACATTCAGGCCCCGCTGGCAGAACACGTTGAGACGCTTCGATTAGAGTGATTCGAAGTTTGGCATCGTGACGATAGCGACCTAGCTTTTCGCTTACTTTTGCAAGCTCTGCCGCCAGTTCAACACCTGTCGCACCGGCACCAACGATTGAGATATGTTGCTCACCTTGTGCGCGAAGCAATGGGTTAATTTGATCCCATGCTTGTTGAGCCTGCTCTGCTGAATCTAAAAACAAGCAGTGTTCGCTCACCCCTTCGGTTTTAAAATCATTGCTTACTGCACCAACGGCAATAACAAGATAGTCGTAATCAAGCGTTGAAATGTCACCGTCTACATTACGTATTTCAAGCTGCTTCTTGTTACGATTTAGATCACTCATTGACGCCTGAAGGTATTGGTACTGATTGCAGTATGCATGCTGTAAATAGCTGACAGCATCGAGTTCATCGTCAAAAGTTCCCGCCGCGATTTCATGTAGACGAGGCTTCCAATAGTGGTGACTTGCTGGTTCGACCAAAATGACTTCATGCTTATGACGTCGCGCAAAACTACGGCCTAAGCGAGTGACGAGTTCAAGACCTGCGGCACCGCCGCCAACAACTACGATTCTAGACATCGTGCTCTCCAATTGTGCTTACAGCACTAGGTTCACCCTAGATACCGTGAAAATTCTGTTGTGACATGTAGCACGCAAAGCTCACATATCAACTGATGGCGCACATTATATTGCCTGATGTTTTTTTGATAATCCGAGCAAATTACAAATGACTATTACCTATTTGTAATAATGATTTTTGTCTTCGGGATAATTTCAACTTGAATCTTCAGCACACTAAACAAACCTCAACTAAACTTGAAAACAAAATAAAGAGCCACGTGCAATCAATAGGTTGCGCTATTGCTCCCCTAAATCGTCACCCTCGATTTAGGTTTACTCTGCGGAAGGCCCGTTTCGCCTCAGTTTAAGCACTACAACCGACAAAAATGGAATTTATAGTTGTGTATTAATCAGTTGTAGAGCGATGAAAGAGGCGTAAATTGGATTCATCAGATGAATTAAATAACGTAAAGGAATTCACGATGAGCGAAACACAACAAGCTAACTCTCAAATGACAGCTCAGACATTACTATCAAAAGGCTGGAAATGGTTTGCGATTGTCGGAGTGCTAGTCTCACTGGCCGGTATCGCTGCCATAAGTCTACCTGTTGCCGCAGGTATCACCATCACAACTATTGTCGGTGGCATCTTCCTATTCAGCGGTTTAGTACAGGCATACCACACCTTTAGCATTCAAGGATGGAAAGACAAAACTTGGTATGTTCTCAGTGCACTTTTGTACATCATCGGCGGTTTGTTTATTCTATTCCAACCCCTCGCTGGGCTAGTAACAATGACCATGCTGATGGTCGTTGTGATGATGTTCAATGGGGCAACTCGAATGATCTTCGGTTTTCGAAACCGTTCATTACCAGGTAGTAGCTGGATTATTTTAAGCGGCCTTATCTCACTATTGATCGGCGGTTACTTCTTCTCTATGCTCAGCGATCCTGCATTCTCGCTCTCGCTACTGGGTATTTTTGTCGGCATTTCGCTTATTTTTGAAGGCGTGAGCTTCATATTCCTTGGTTTACAAATGCGTAAAGCAGTAGACACGATTTAAACCAATTAGGGTTAAATTGAACGAGTAAATACACTCAAGTAACACGACATTGCCTATTCCAAAAGCCACAAATACTCATTTTGTGGCTTTTTTGTATGCCTCTGTTTGCGCGATGAGTTAATTCAGTGACGGCTTGTGATGAACACACCTCTTTTGATCTGTTCAACTTATCCTCCGTAGGACATAGATATAGGGTAAAGCACAGATACGAGCCGCTAAATAACGGTTGAAGCGCTAATTAGATGATCTGCTCACCGTCATACTAGGAAGAGGACTAACATGCACAATCTGAAGCAACCAGTCTCTGCAGTCGCCATTTTCTATGATGCTTCATGCCCACTGTGTGTCAAAGAGATGTCGAGTTTGAAAATACACCTAAGTGACAGCGTCACCTTTGTGAATGTACAGAATGAGATAATGATGGCGCACTACCCTACTGTGGAACAGTCTGAATGCTTAAGAGTATTGCATGTCATCGACCAAAGCGGTCAACTTAGACTCGGAGTAGACGCCAATATTTACTTATGGGAGCTCACTGGTAAGAAACCGATACTGCGTATCTTGCGATGGCCTATCTTGCGCAGTATTGCTAGAGGTGGCTATTGGTTATTTGCCCGCTATCGTTACAAGCTATCGTATTTACTGACCGGTCAAACACGCTGCAAACAATGTGAATTGTAGTCTCTCAGATCCTCTTTAAAGCGACCGCTAAAATCGTAAGTGCGATTCAATATTTATCACGTCATGACGCCAATATTCAATTTGACAATCAATGGTTTGGCCTTGCTTATCGAAATGGGTGCGCTCAATTTTCATTGCCGGTGTCCCTACCGTCGCACGAAGAGCTTGTGCGACTTCACCGCTTAAAATACTAACGGATACTCGATAGCGAATTTGTTCATATTGGGTTGCGTAATGATGATGATAGATATCCGTTAAAGAATCACTCAAATCGTGCTCAAGTAAAGTAGGAAATCGCTCTGGGCGCACATAGTGAGTGATATAGGCGACAGGCCGGGACTCCAAACAACGTACTCGATTAATACAGAACACATCGGAAAACGGTGCAAGCCCCAATAGTTGCGAGGACTCTTTATTGGCAAGCATTGCTTTGGCGTTGAGTAATAAACTACTCGGCATTCGATTTTGTGCCGCCGCCATCATAGAAAAACTCACTAATTGCTGCGGGTTATAGCGTAGCGGTGCTGGTGAAATAAACCAGCCTCGACGATCTTCGCGATAAATCCGCCCTTCTGCTTCAAGCAGAGACAACGCTTCTCTTAACGTAACACGCGTGGTGTCAAACGATTCAGCCAGTTTACGCTCTGACGGTAATTTTTGTCGTGCTGAAAGCATACCGGATTCAATTTGCTCAACAATTGAATCTTTAATTTTTACGTATTGCACCAAGTATCCTTTCCTGTCTGTCCCACCAAAGAGTATTTCCGATATCGAAGCTGTCATTGATATCTTCACTGGGGGTGATATTCACTCTAAGCATATTACCGTATATCGATGGTTCGATACACTAGCGAGTGTGTTCGCTAAGAAACAATTTTCATCGCTTTACTGATATTCATCCAACACATTTTTTAACATTTCTATTCCATTATTTTGTATGGTTTGTCAGCCCTATCACCGAAACCAATTCATCAGAACGCTACACTGAGTGTTAACAAATTGCCACATGCTCGCTATCACAAATAAGAGATTAATTAACAACTCAATCCATTTGATTGGTTTATATACAACTAAACTAATAATAAAAAGAACGCATAAACTTGCTCGGGGGATCATCGCAATGTTTGCTTTTTTACGTCAGTTTCCACTTTATATTATCGTCAGTTTGGTGGCCGGAGTTCCATTAATCATTGCCATCGCACTTGCCACACAAGATATTTTTGAACTCAATAAACAATCAAGCTCTGCACTCAAAGATGAGCAATTGGTCAATTTGGTGGTTAAGTATGACGATCTCGCCCATAATCTCGCACTTGAGCGAGGACTAACCGCAGGGGTATTGGGTAGTAACGGCAATCCAAAGATCGTTGAGAACCTAAAAGCTCAGCGAAAAGTCGTCAATATCGCGATGGCCGAATTGCAACAAAACAAAGCCTCATTATTCCATTCTGATTTGAATTCAGCCTTACAGAAGGATGTACAAGAGGAACTCTCTCGTATTAAAGCCGTCCGTCAAGGTGTTGATAGCTTAGCACCAGACATTGCCCCATTTGGCTTCTATTCTCATCTAAACCAATTGATTATCGACAACATTGATTTGTTAATCAGTGAAACACAAAGTCACGAATTAAGTGCTTTAGGTAAATCGCTTATTTCCGTAGTCATTATTAAGGAAAGAGCAGGCCAAGCACGAGGTGCACTCAATGGCGTGTACGCTAAGGGTGGCGCCAATGCTGTCACTTACACCAGCATAAAAGACTATATTCAATCGAGCGATTATGCGCTGCGCAGTGCGAAAATCATTATGCCTGAAGCCTATCTCACTCAACTCACTCAGCTTGAGCAACAACAAGCATGGCAATCTGTAGAGCAGATCCAAGATCAATTCCTTGCTCAAGCCAATTCGTTAGATGCTATTCAAGGCCCAAGTGCAACCGAATGGTTCCCTATGGCGACCAAACGCATTGGCCTTATTAACCAATTACGTAACGCGATTCAAACCGATATGGTGCAATACGCCACCGTAGTTTATAACCAATCTATTTTTAATAGTAACCTGCTTATCGGTGCGACTCTATTGGTCAGTATTATCATTGCGAGTTTAGTCATCGCCTTGGTTCAAGGTCTTCGTGCTCGCGTAGGCAGTATGAAAGCACATCTCAACCTAATGTCTGAGAATCACGACCTCACTTATACTCTCAACCATACTGGCAAAGATGAAATCTCATCCATCGCTTCTAGCATCAATAAACTGATTGCTAACTTAAAACAGTTGCTCTTTGAAGTGACTAAAACCAATGACAACAATGCCTCTCGTTTAGATAGCATTGTGCAATCTTCACTAGAGTTAGATAACAGCAGCCGTTCGACCATTGCTAAATGTGACAACATCGCGACGGCAATGACTCAATTGGCACAATCAAGCGTTGAGATTGCGCACTCAGCAGAGCGTGCGATGGACGACACCAACTCAATGAATAAACAAGTGCAACTGTGCCAGCAACAAAGTCGTCTATCGTTTAACTCAGTGCAAAGTTTGATGGATCAAATCAACGCCACGGAGCAGTGCCTAACCGAACTTGAAGTCGATACGCAAAGCATTAGCCAGATCGTTGCGACAATTAGCGGCGTATCTGAGCAGACCAACTTATTAGCGCTGAATGCAGCCATTGAAGCGGCGCGTGCAGGTGATCATGGCAGAGGGTTTGCGGTTGTTTCTTCCGAGGTCAGAGATTTGGCTCAGCGCAGCCAAGAAGCGACAGAGAATATCAGTAAACTATTAGCAAAAATTACCGATAAAACCCGATTCTCGGTAGAAAATATGACCAAGAGTAAACAAGCGAGTGACGATACTTTTGAATCAGTTAAAAACGTGACCGAGAGTATTGCAACGCTTGAATCCGGTATAGAACAAGTCAATGATCACATCAGTACCATTGCCCATTCAACCATTGAACAATCAAAAGCATGTGAAGCGATCGATAAAGATGTCGATATTCTCAATGAGATTGCCCATCAAACCAGCAATCAAGCGGATGCCCTTAACGAGGTCGTCGTTGGATATAAAACCGAAGCTAAGGGGCTACAAGATCAACTCAACCAGTTCAAATTGGCTTGATAATTAGCCACGGAGCATCACAACAAAAAGAGCACAGCTTCAAGCTGTGCTCTTCAATATTCAGAAATAGATAATGAGACCACTATACTGCAAAATCACAGTCGCTAAATTTTAATTGCTTGTAATAAAACTCTCGATCTCGCTCACTAATTTCCCTTAGTACGCGGCAAGGATTGCCAACTGCAACCGCATTGGCGGGAACATCCTTCGTGACAACACTTCCCGCACCGATGACACTATTCTCACCAATTGTCACCCCTGGGAGCACCACGACATTCGCTCCAATCCAAACATTATCGCCGACCGTAATGGGAATATTAAACTGAGCAACTTGCTGACGTATTGCTGGATCAATCGGGTGGCCCGCTGTTGTTAGCGTAACATTGGGGCCAATCATGACATGATGACCAATCGTTATCGTCGTGTCATCGACAAGAGTGAGGTTAAAATTGGCATAAAAACGATCGCCAACCTTTGTATGCTTACCCCAATTAGCACGTCACGGTGGTTCAATGTAGCAATCTTTACCGACCTGACCAAACAAGCGGTGTAGCAACTCTTCTCGTCTCTGGGTTTCGCGCGGACGTGTTGCATTAAAATCGTACAGTATTTCGAGACACGCCTGTTGCTCATTAACCAAAGACTCATCTGCGCAAATATAGACCTGTTGATTGTGCATCTTATAACGAGTGTTCATGCGATACCTTTAGACCTTAGATGTCGATGCTAAGATAATTAAGAATTAATAGTACAACTGATATGCGATAGGTTAATTGAATAGATAGCTCTGAACGACCGACCGGCCTAGAATTTCACCGGCATCGATCCTAACTGTTTAGGTTCAATTCGATATAGACAATGCATTTGCAACGGATGGCCTTCTTCTATATTTGGATGCTTGAAATCCAAACGCGTATTGATCATTCCCAAACGCTTCATCACCATTTGCGACGGGGTATTGAGGTTAGCAGTAAAGGCAAACACCTCATCCACACCCAAAACACAAAAAGCGTATCTCAATGCTTGCTCAGCGGCTTCTGTAGCATAGCCTTTATGCCAATGTGCCTTTGCGATCCGCCAGCCAATTTCTAATAGTGGCGCTCTAGGAATACCGCTGTCACCTTCTTGAAGGTTAATACCAACAAAGCCGATAAACTGACCCGTTGTTTTTAGCTCTACCGCCCAAAAACCCCAGCCGTTCTTGTCGATCTTGGCGCGCAAGGCCCCAGCCAATTGCTCGCTCTCTTGTTGGCTGAGTGTTTTCGGAAAAAATTCCATCACCTCAGGGTCAGCACACAAACGTGCAAAATGTGGATAATCCTCATCTTCCCATTGGCGAAGTACTAATCTTCTAGTCTCAAGCATCAATCATTGGCCTATCGTTGTGACAACTTTCTCTCTATAGCGCAAGCGGCTTCACAAATGAAACTGCTTTGATATAACTATATCAGGATAGTGGCTAATAATTTATCCATTTCATTCTTTTTATTAAAGAAATGGACACCAGGCACATAAATTTTAATCGTAGCTGTAAAAAATCACCCAACCTGATAATTAAACTTTAGGTCTACAAAAAAAGAAACTACCCCTTATTGTTTATAATGAGAAATCAATAAGGAATCACGATGCACCTTAATGATATATCTACCAATATAATCCTAATTAGATAGTGGTATAACGCAAATATTCGAGCGCTTGCTCAGCCACCATTTCATAGTTCATTGAACCATAGTGACGAGCCGATATTTTGGCTACCGGCACAGCAACGAAACAAAATCTATCGAGCATTGAACGATAAACATCGTGAGCATCAGGCGCTAAGAAAACCAGCGAGATATTACGCTGTAAACAAAGATCAAGTTGCTCGCCCGCTTGCTTAGAGGCGAAAATTACTCGATATGGTTGCTGATTATCATCGAAATAGGTTTGCAGTTTGTTTGAGAATACACTCGAGGCGTAATTACCATCACCATAAATGACGATGGTTTTGCGCCGATCCTGTTCATTTACCACTTGTGTCATGAATTGCCCTTTCACCCGATGTCCCCTATTTGCTTTGCTGCTCAACAAATCCAAACCAGACGTGAACACAAATAGCACGAAGCCTGTCGCTTAGTCAGTTGTTTTATTCATCAATCAACGAAACACCGAGTTTGTTCCAATGGAATGGCATTGCAAGTGAGTGATTAGTCAATGTTCCATCGATATTGTTTCGCCAACTCACGTAGGTTGTGTTCTTGCTGTGTATTAAGCGACTGGAGCCATAGACACAAATCACTGGCCAACTCGGAATTGTGCGGGCAATAGACAAAATACTGCCAAGCACTTGGACGGATAGGACTATCAATCGGTGTATGTAAAAAACCGCGCTTAAGTTCTGGCAAAACCAACATCAGATCCGTCACTGTCGCGCCTTGTCCTGCTAGGCAAGCACTTAATGCCAAATCTAAACTTAAAAATGACGTATTTCTGACTGGTGTTGCAACACGTTGTTCGATACTCGATAGCCATACCTGCCAGTCATAATGATCTTCCGTAGCATGCAACCTTGGCATACCAAGCACGTCTGGTAGCTCTAACCTTGTCGTTTCGGCACCCGCAGCATATACCGGTGCCATAAATTCTTCGCGTAAAAATGTCACCCTAGGTTTCCCTCGGTACAATTCAGGCTGACGCGTATTGAGAATCAAAATATCGCATTGCTCATGCCGTAGATCGGGGTCTTCTTCGATTGCAGGAATGATCACTATTTCATGCTCTGGATAGCGCTCATTAAGTTCGACCACTTTAGGGATTAATACCCGGGTAGCAAAACTAAGTGCACTTTTGATCACCAAGCGCTTCTTTACCGGGGTTTGCCACTGTTCAAGTAAACTTTGCAGTTCTTGGTAGTTCGATCTCAATACTTCAAACAGTTCTCTTCCCTGCTCGGTTAACTCAATAGACCGATGTTTACGGCGAATTAAGGCAGTATTGAGTTCCAATTCTAGCTGTTTTATTTGACGACTAACGGCACTTTGGGTGACGTGTAACTCTTGCGCTGCTTGTGTAAAACTCAGCCGTCTGGCGACAGATTCAAACACTTTCAGACTGTTATGGCTATAAGGCAAATTTGGATAAGACTTCATCACTCAACTTACATAACTTCAGATCATATGAGAGTGGCATAAATCTCATTTGAAGACCAAGCAGATAAAACGTTAAATATGTCACATAATCAATATTAACAGACAACCCTGTCGTTTATTCTACGAGCACACGATGAGAAAAATTCTCGCTTTAGCATTCCCTCTAATCATCTCTCAGCTCATCTCTATGGCTTTGGTTTTAACTGACGTCTGGATGATGTCACGCATGAGCATTTCTGCACTCGCCGCGGGTGGGCTTGGGGCCTCTATCTACTCATTTGTATTCATTATCGCCAGTAGTACTGTTGGGTGTGTCGCCAACTTAGTTGCCATCGCTTACGGCCAACGAGTTGCTCGCCCTGAATTTGGTAATCAGCAAATCCGTTTAGCACTCAAAGGCGCGGTTTTGCTGGCGATCATCCTGTCTGTCATTCTTGTTACCAGCTTTACTTGGGCACCCGAGTTGCTGCGTTTTGCCCAACAACCTGAGGCGGTGATTGAGCCGGCGATGCAATACGTTAACGCTCTGAAATGGGCAATGCTGCCTTCGCTTCTGCTTTTAGTGTTACGAGGCTTAACGAGTGCGTTTGGCAGCGTGCGCTCAATCATGGTGATGTCGTCGTTAACGATCTTACTCAATGTACCGTTGAGTTATGTGCTGGCTTTCACTTTCGATTTTGGCTTATCAGGACTTGGGGCTGGCACGGCATTAAGCGCAAGCCTCGTAATGATTGGTTATGCAAGTTGGGTATTTAAACGTGATGAGTTTGCTCACTTTGCACCGTGGCAGAATCTCAATGAATATTCCCTATCGCTATTAAAGCCAATGCTAGCGATGGGTTTACCCATTGCGTTAGCGGCCCTGTTAGAACACGGCCTCATTTATGGCGGGACGCTGATGGCGGGTACTATTGGGGTTGCTGCCCTCGCGCTACATCAAATCTTGCTGCAATGTTTGAGTTTTACTTGGAACATCAACTTTGGTTTTGCTCAAGCAGCGGCGATTCTAGTGGGTCAACAATATGGCGCACAAAACTACTCAGCCATCAAACACATCGCTTTACGCAGCTTTGCTTTAACCACGCTGATCAGCATCGTATTGTGTGGCGGTTTCTTACTTTGGCCTGAATTTATCGCCCATCTATTCAATCTGGATGAACCTTTAACTGTCCTACTTTCTTCAGTACTGTGGGTCGTCGCGCTTTCATTCATGGTCGATGCGTGGCAATTGCTCGCCATTAACCTGTTACGAGGAATGAAAATCGTACTTGGGCCTACGATTATTACTGCGGTTGGGTATTGGTTATTCGGCTTACCAGCTGCATGGTTGTTGCTTAAACCTTATCAACTTACCGGGATTTGGGCAGGTATTGGTGTAGGCCTTGCGGTAACGGGAGTGCTGCTGCTGGTGCAGTTGATATTGGCGATTCGACACCACGAAAAATGCCCTGTCGACCCCATGACGGAATCGTAATCGCTCTGTTATGATATCTCCTATGAAAGATACCGACATTGAATTTGAGCATCTATGGCTCGAAATCCAATTTGAGCGCTGGCCGATGGTGGAGCGCTTCCTGCTGAGCTATTTTTGTTTTAGCCGTGGCTATGTGACTAAAACTGGCAAACCCGATTGGCAGCAAGCAAGAGATTGCAGCTGCCGTTCAAATAACGTATTTACCGTAAAGCACGCTGAACTAGAGCCTTTAGTCCCCCTTGAGACCATCATAGGAGAGCTCAAACGCTACCAACGCGATGGTGAGTTAACACCACAATCTGCCAAACGTATTCTATCCTGCCTACTTGATTATGCGGTCATAACCAAACAAGAGAAGCAGCAACTGAAGCAATTAGGCCTCAGCCAAGCAATGCCTGCATCGTGGTATCAATCGGAGCGTAAAGATCCTTACGAGCGATTTGCTCTGGCAGGTATTCATCTTACTAAGATAAGTCCGCCACGTTTAACCACTTAGCCTATTGTCACATCCGGTGATCCTGTCGCGACCGTACCGCCGCAACCAATCGCATCACCAATTCGTGCGGCAGGTAAACCATTGATGAAAACACTGCCAGAGCCCGCTGAAATGGCGCGGCCATGAAATCCATGCGGTGTTTTCGGGCATGGGCAACCATGCGGCGCTGCCGCATCACCCAGACGCGCGGCAGGGATGCCGTTAATAAAGACATCGCCACTACCGGCGATAATCGGTGTGGGTGGAAAACATCCATGTGCTGAGGCGATATCGCCGATACGTGCTGCTTTTGGCATGATTTGTCCTTACTTAAAATAATTCCTTAGAGGTTTCATCGAGAAACATATTCGGCTTAATATCTTTGGCAAATTCTTCGACTTGCCTATTTAACTCAGCTTGCTCTTGTTCGGTAATGAGAACATCAAACATAATTTGACCATCTGCGTCTTTCACGATTTGTCCCCGTTCATCAACCATCAGTTGATGAGTAATTTCATAGTCCTTATCTTCTTCGCCGCCAAGAAAACCTGTTAATCTATTATAGTAATATGCTTTTTTTGCATCGAATTCGTAACCTCTATTACCTAAATAATGCGCTAGATAAAGAGCTCTTGCCCCCTTCGCATAACCTAACTCAATTGCTGAGTTTGCCCACTGTTCGGATTTTTCTCTATCAACTTCGTTTAAGATATAGTAAAGATCTATCATCGCAGGAGCATAGCTTTTATTAGCCGCTGAATTTAATGCCTCAATTTTTTTTCTGTCGACTCCCAATAAAGACTATAATTAAAATATCTATAGCCGCCTTGAGCTACCCCCGTCTCTGCTTGCTGTTGATATAATTTGCGGCTGTAAAATGGTATATATTCCCACCAATCTCGTTTACTTAAATCGCGCGCATAAGTTGCTTTACCATTACCTTGTTTGGATTGCAGTTCCCAAATCTTAATCGCTTTATCTTGCCAAGCATCATCACAAGCCCACCCCATATATTCACAAGGTGGGGACAGATAAAGAACACCACCACCAAGCACTCCCATCGCCCATGGGTCGCCCATGTTCGCTGCTTGTAACATGGTATCACCGGCTTCAAAACGCTGACCCATTTTATATTGGGTAACACCCAACCAAAATGTTGAATTCGCATCGCCTTGATCAGACAACTCTGAGAATAAGTCATACGCTTGTTGGTACTCTTTTTGATTAAACAGCAACTTGGCTTGCTCTAACGTATCGGCGAAAACGACACCATTGAGTAACGTGCAACTGATTAAGGTAATTTGCGCTAGTATTTTTTTCATTTGAGATTCATCCAATCTGTCAATTTAAAGCCCTGTTTTTTGAGCATTTGATAACGCTCTTCATCCCCGGATGATTGATAAACACTATACTCTTTAGTTTCCAAAATACCTGTATGACCAGAATAGCTAATCTTTTGCATTATCTTCGCATTCTCGGTTAACAGAAAAATCCGTTCTTTGAACTCTTTATAGTCTTTGTCTAATTTATCCATATAATCATTTTTGTCGTTTTGATCTTGATAAATATCGTCAAATGCCTGTTCAAAGAACGCTCTTAATTTCATTATATTCTCGGCGTAGCGTTGCCATTGTTCGGTTTTATTCAACTCCGTTGGCTTGTCTAAACCCATACGTTGCAATGCATTTTCAAAGCGAGCGAGACCCGCTTTAGACGGTACTTTTCCGCATATCCAACCAAGAATTTTATTGACCGCCTTTCGTTGATTTTGATTACGTTTTGCTGCTGTATCTCTTTTATCCGCTACATCACTAAAGAAATCGAGCTTTTCGCTTGGCAGATAATTATAGTGGCACAGCACTTCCAGCAACTTAGCCAGCGTCTCTGCGGGCATATTTTCAATCCAATGCCTGTTTTGCTTTAAATATTCCTCGTCGTTTAGGAAATTTGCCACAAAGTGACCATTCTCTTTGTCGGTGGCTAACGTTTCCATATCATCAATGATATTAACGAAAAGCAATGGGGTCACGAAAAGCAATGGGGTCAGGTCTTTCTTCTTGCCAATATGGAGCGCACCTTGAATTGTGAGGCGCTAAAATTCACGATTATCAATGGAAATGGCCTCCAATATCATCCGCTCGAGCTGCGGGTAAGCCATTGATGAAAACACTGCCGGAGCCTGCTGAAATGGCGCGGCCATGAAATCCATGTGGTGTTTTCGGACATGGGCAACCATGGGGAGCGGCGGCATCACCCAGACGCGCAGCAGGGGTGCCGTTAATAAAGACATCGCCACTACCGGCGATAATCGGTGTGGGTGGAAAACATCCATGTGCTGAGGCGATATCGCCGATACGTGCTGCTTTTGGCATTATTTGTCCTTAAATTCGTAGTGTTCAAATATCTAATTTATCAAGCCTCAAAGAAGCTGCGCCCCCCCCCCAAAAAAA
>NZ_AFWE01000141.1 GCF_000222585.1 Vibrio scophthalmi LMG 19158
AATGGTGGGTCGTGCAGGATTCGAACCTGCGACCAATTGATTAAAAGTCAACTGCTCTACCAACTGAGCTAACGACCCTTAGTGGTATCCCGTAGGGGAGTCGAACCCCTGTTACCGCCGTGAAAGGGCGGTGTCCTAGGCCTCTAGACGAACGGGACACTAAGTGTTGAAACACCTTGGGGGGTGTCTCTATCTCTTAAACTTTAT
>NZ_AFWE01000140.1 GCF_000222585.1 Vibrio scophthalmi LMG 19158
ATAAAGTTTAAGAGATAGAAACACTTTTGAGGTGTTTAACTAGTGTCCCGTTCGTCTAGAGGCCTAGGACACCGCCCTTTCACGGCGGTAACAGGGGTTCGACTCCCCTACGGGATACCATCTCCTCATAAGGATATGGGGCTATAGCTCAGCTGGGAGAGCGCTTCGCTGGCAGCGAAGAGGTCTGCGGTTCGATCCCGCATAGCTCCACCATTTTTAAGTGCATTTACTTTCAAACAGAAAGTTGAATGTTTTTAAAAATGGTTTTCTTCCTTTAAGTAGAAAGATAAATCTA
>NZ_AFWE01000139.1 GCF_000222585.1 Vibrio scophthalmi LMG 19158
TTTTTTTATCTACTCATAAGATGCTATAGGCACAGTTTTTCTTTAATCGTCGCCGCCAATTGTTCAAAGCGCGCTTTAAATGGCGAACCTGCACGGTAAGCCACTACAATACTGCGCGTCGGCTCTGGATTGACTGCACGCACGTAGCAGACACCATCTTTCTGTTTTTCTTTCGGTGTCGCTAATTGTGGCAGCAACGTAATACCGCCACCTGCGGCCACCATATTACGCAGGGTTTCTAGACTGGTCGCTTTGAAGCGTTCGTCATCTTTCGCCCCTGCGGCAAAGCAAAAACCCAATGCTTGATCGCGTAAGCAGTGGCCATCACCCAAAGCCAAAACCGTGCGACCATTGAGCTCTAGCATATCGATTTCATCAAGTTGTGCCCATTCGTGATCACAAGGCACCGCCACACTCAGTGGTTCACTGTACACTTCAATCTCTTTGAATTGCGCCGTCTCTGCAACCGAAGCCAATACCAAACAATCCAACTTACCTTCTTCTAACTGACGCACCAATTGCTGTGTTTGCGCTTCATGCAGGTAAAGTTCCAATTCTGGAAACTGCTCTTTTAAGGTTGGCACGATACGCGGCAGAATATACGGCCCAACGGTAGGAATAAAACCAATGTGCATTGGGCCAGTCATTGCACCACTTTGATCGCTGGCCATATCACGAAATAATTTTATCTCGCTGAGAATTTTTTTGGCTTGCTCGACCAATTGCAATCCGGCATCGGTGAATAGTACTCGACGACTGCTACGCTCTAGTAGAGTCGTACCTAACTCGTCTTCTAGCTTACGAATTTGCCCGCTCAAGGTAGGTTGGCTCACATAGCAAGCCTCGGCGGCTTTGCGAAAATGCTTATGTTGAGCCAATGCAACAAGGTACTCAAAATCACGAATATTCATTATCTAAATCCCGTACAAATAGACTTAATAGGAATTAACTATCAAAACCATAGCATTAAACGATTAGAGCTATCAAAAGTTTTCTATAATAATGGGCTCAACAAAACGAAACAGAGCGGCAAAAAAGATTAAGCTCTGAACCGAATTATCCAATTATTAAGGAAACAATTATGTTTGCATCTAAAGAAGGTCAAGCGGTACCACAAGTTACTTTCCCAACTCGCCAAGGTGACGCATGGGTTAACGTAACTACTGACGAACTATTCAAAAACAAAACGGTAATCGTATTTAGCTTACCAGGTGCATTTACACCAACGTGTTCTTCAAGCCACTTACCTCGTTACAACGAGCTTTACTCTGTATTCAAAGAGAACGGCGTAGATGACATTCTATGTGTATCAGTAAACGACACGTTTGTAATGAACGCATGGAAAGCAGACCAAGAAGCGGAAAACATCACTTTCATCCCAGATGGTAATGGTGATTTCACAGACGGCATGGGTATGCTAGTTGATAAAAACGACCTAGGTTTTGGTAAACGTTCATGGCGCTACAGCATGCTGGTTAAAAACGGCGTGGTAGAAAAAATGTTTATCGAAGAAGACGTACCAGGCGACCCGTTCAAAGTTTCTGATGCTGACACAATGTTGAACTACATTGCACCTGAGCACAAAGAGCAAGAGTCAATCACTGTATTTACTAAACCTGGCTGTCCTTTCTGTATGAAAGCGAAACAGAACCTGATTGATAAAGGTCTGAACTATGAAGAAGTGGTACTAGGTAAAGACGCTACAACAGTAAGTCTACGTGCTATCTCTGGTCGCACGACGGTTCCTCAAGTCTTCATCGGTGGTAAACACATCGGTGGTAGCGAAGAGCTAGAAACATACCTAGGCTAATCTCTTAGTCTGATAGGCAAGTCATCACCCACGATGATTGGCCTATCATTATCCCAGACCTCAATGGTCTGGGATTTACTCCCAACAAACCTGAATTCCAATCTAGATAAGTAGCAATCCTTATCGAAGGGTTTCTATTTATCTAGATTTAATGAAATAGATTAACGAAATAAATTTCTCTCTAATCGGTTCAACTATCGGTAGAGAACTAAATGCGAGAATCCATTATGAAACAATTAACTGTTGATGTTGCCGTTATCGGCGGTGGTACGGCTGGTCTTGGTGCTTATCGTGCAGCGAAAGCGCATACTGATAGCGTGGTCATGATTGAAGGTGGCCCTTACGGCACAACTTGCGCACGTGTGGGTTGCATGCCATCAAAGCTGCTGATTGCGGCTGCTGAAAGTGTTCACCAGATCGAAAAAGCGCCGGGCTTTGGTATTCATCCTCAAGGCGAAATCATCATCAATGGTCGTGAAGTAATGGACCGAGTTAAACGCGAACGTGACCGCTTTGTTGGTTTTGTGCTTGAAGGGGTGGATGAGATCCCAGCACAAGATAAAGTGGCAGGCTTTGCTAAATTTATCGACAACAATACGATCATGGTTGATGACCACACCATCATTAAAGCAGAGCGCATTGTGATTGCGACAGGCTCTCGCCCTGCTTACCCTGCGGTTTGGAATGAGCTTGGTGATCGCCTTGTGATTAACGATGACGTATTTGATTGGGATGATCTGCCAGAATCAGTGGCGGTATTTGGCCCTGGCGTGATCGGTCTTGAACTGGGCCAAGCGCTGCACCGCTTAGGCGTAAAAGTGAAAGTCTTTGGCCTTGGTGGTCAAGTCGGTCCGCTGACGGATCCAGAAGTGATGGCTTACGCAACCAAAGCGTTCCAAGAAGAATTCTATCTTGATCCAAACGTGCAAGTAGAAAGCATGAAACGCATTGCGGCAACAAATGAAAGCGAAGCAGACAAGGTTGAAATTCAATTTATCAATCATGCTGGAGAGCTCGAAACCTTCGTGGTTGATTATGTGTTGGCGGCAACGGGTCGTCGTCCAAATGTCGATAAGCTGGATATTGAAAAGACCTCACTAGAGTTAGATGAGCGTGGCGTGCCAACGGCGGATTACTACACACTACAAACATCAGAGAAGAGCATCTTTATTGCGGGTGACGCAAGTAACCAGATTCCACTATTGCATGAAGCAGCTGACCAAGCGCGAATTGCTGGTGACAATGCAGGCCGCTTCCCTGATATGCGAGCAGGTCTGCGCCGCTCAGTGATTTCAGCGGTTTTCTCTGACCCGCAAATTGCGATGGTCGGTGAAACACGTAAGCAAATCGAAGCTCGCCTAGGTACTTGTGGTTGTTTCGCTATTGGTGAAGTCTCATTTGAGAACCAAGGTCGTTCACGCGTTATGCTACGTAACAAAGGCTTACTGCATGTTTATGGTGAGCAAGGTACAGGCCGCTTCCTTGGTGCCGAGATGATGGGACCAAATGCTGAGCACTTAGCGCACCTATTAGCATGGGCGCACCAGAACAAAATGACGGTATCAGAAATGCTCGATATGCCTTTCTACCATCCAGTGATTGAAGAAGGGGTTCGTACTGCACTACGTGACCTAAACGCAAAACTAAATCTAGGTCCTGAGATGATCAAGCACTGCCTAGATTGCGGCCCTGGCTGTTAATCATAACGCCTTCTCGCGACAAAACATCAGGAACAAAACATCGGGAATAAAAAAGCCTCGCAATTGCGAGGCTTTGTTTTATCTAATATCAATGCGCGAGCATTAATGCATGGCATGCAAGCTAACAGTCACGATGGCCGTTGCACCAATCACAAACCAGATTGAACCCATCACTAAGGCAGCTTTTAATTCTGTCGTCACTTTACTTCTCCTCACCTTGTCTCGCTGATTTGCGAGCAAAGCTTGTTTTGATTATTTTTTACAGCAGTAAAGGTACACCAATGACGTGCTACGAATTTATCACCAAGATTACTTTTCATTTTTGATCATCACTGCATTGCATAAGCTGTGATTAGTCAAAAGTGACC
>NZ_AFWE01000138.1 GCF_000222585.1 Vibrio scophthalmi LMG 19158
ACCTATGAAAACGACAACCAATCGACAGGATTCTTCCTTGGTGTTCAAGAGGAACCGGAAGGCTTTGAAGGGGATGAAAGTGCAACAAACTTTCTAAACTGGGGTGAGCCAGTAGAGGGCGATCCAACTCAGCGAGTACTGACTTTTGAAGGTAGTGATGATGTGGTTCGCATCACCGCTAATTCTGATAATGACCAAGCGCTTACTCAATATTACGGTGACAAAAATCATGTTGGTTATGGTTTAGGTGTTGGCGGTGGTAACGGTATTCAAGCCAACGAGTCAATTACCATTGATATGTCCGAACGACCTTCAGATTCTGTTACCTTGGGGCTTGATGGCCTTGGTGGCTGGTTCTATGAAGAACAACAAGCCAACCCAACCAGCGTGCTTATTACGGTTTACCTTGATGAAGGTGGTCCTATTGTTAAAGAGGTAACCAAAGAAACCTCGGGCAATACGGACTTGTTCAAAGAGATAGAAATCTTTGCATCGGAAGGCCAAGAAGGCGCACAAATCACCAGTGTCGAAGTCTCGACGATCGGTAACGGTAACTGGGAG
>NZ_AFWE01000137.1 GCF_000222585.1 Vibrio scophthalmi LMG 19158
CACAACGGCACCGATAACCCGTTTAACCAAATCATCGAAGCGTCACGCGCTGAGCGTAACGATTGGGTGGTACATCGCACGCCATTAAAAGAAGCGTGCGAGCAAGGGTTATACCGCCGTATCTGCGCAGTAACAGGCCAAGAGTGGAGCATTGAGGCTGAGACGAAATGGCTAGAGACGTTATACAAGAACGCCCCTAGCCAGGAGGATGCAGACGAAGAATATGGCTGTGTTCCTAAGATGGGTGGCGGGACGTACATCCCGCGCAACCTGCTTGAGATTGCAAAGCGTAAAGTGCCTGTGGTGCGCTTTGAGGGGACGGA
>NZ_AFWE01000136.1 GCF_000222585.1 Vibrio scophthalmi LMG 19158
ACGCCTCTACGAGGCTATCGGGAATGACCGAAGCTAGAGCTAAATCATAGTTGCGACCAATGCAAAACCGTCATTCTCGAGAATGAATAACGACTAAGCCATGAAGCTTTTGCCCGAATACCAATCAGATTCCTGACCACGCCTCTACGAGGCTATCAGGAATGACCGAGGCTAGAGCTGAACCATAGTAGCGTTCAACTCTAAACCGTCATTCTCGAGAAGGAGGAACAAGTGAGTCGGGAATCTTATGCCGGAATACCAATCAGATTCCTGACC
>NZ_AFWE01000135.1 GCF_000222585.1 Vibrio scophthalmi LMG 19158
GCCTTTTTTTGATTGGTGATTGTGGTTAGTGGCTCATCTAACTTTTCTCTAGCGAGCCTCTTAGTTCTATTTTTCAAATCCATAAACAAGTAATACTATTAGTATTACCCTCCCACAAATAAGTAATACTATTAGTATTACAATTTAAGTAAAATTTCTTTTGCTAAAGACTTATAATCATTTATGGCAACAGAACCTTTCTTATACTGACTTAAAGGCATAGACATAAATGAAGCCTGGCCAATATCTTCTGAACGACGAATCGAGGCTTTAAGAGTTCTGTTATTAGCGATTTGCACCAAATCTTCATCAATCGCAGTGTTGATTTTTTTGTTGTTAACAGCGACTTCATTTCTAAAAACATAGTAGTTTAGTGTTTCACCTTGACCAACTTCGTTTAAAGCATCGCGTAAATCCTCTAAACCATCTAATGCGAAAACACCACTATTGACGGGCATCAAAAATAAATCTGCTGCGACAATTGCGTTAGTAGTCGTCAATGAAAGATTAGGTGGGCAATCAAGAATAATAAAATCGAATTGGTCTCTAATTTTACCTAAATGCTTGCTCAATCTTTGCTCTCGAAAGCTGAGCGTCAATCCTGATTCGATAACACGGCTAAGTCGTATATCTGTCGGTATATAAGAAAAGCGTTCAATACAATTAGATTCAATAATTAAATCTTGAATATCAACACGATTATCTTTAACAAAGAGTTGTAGAACATTTTTTTCAAAGCGGACTTCGCCGCCAGATACAACTTTGGAAAAGTTTCCTTGTGGGTCAAGGTCAATTCCAAGAACCTTATAACCTTGATTAGCGAGAGTAGCCGATAGGTTAATAGCTGTAGTTGTCTTACCAACTCCACCCTTTTGGTTTAACAAAGAAATAATTTTAGTCATAAACAGCCCATTTAGTAATACTAAAAGTATTACATTCATAAAAAACATCTGGGGTTGAGCACCACTGGAAAAGAAAACAACGATAAGAGGATTAAGTTGTTGTTTTGATTTTAAAATTAAATAATTTCAACTATCTCTATAAAAATGTACATTAAGACAAGAATTAAGCTGATCTTTAACTATACCGCACAGTCCGTGACGCATAGGTTATGACATTAGGGTGTCTATATGACTGTCACATCGCACTCGATAGATTGAGATTCGTTCGTTTTCGGACAATCATTCGCAAATGATTATGAAGCAAGTTCACTAATTGCATATGCGATGCTATCTGAGTTCCTTAAATCATTTAAAGTAGAGCCTGTTTTACCGATCAACTGAATCACAGATAAAATAATGAACATTTTGAAAAAAAATCTCAAAATCATCTCTATATCTTTTGTCGCAGGCTTACTTGTTAGCCAGTTCAATTGGAATAACACGTTTATCGGTGAGGATAATGTCAGCCTAGCAGACATAGCGATGAAACGAGTGACAAGAGATCTAGAATTTGTTACTGATATAAAAGAAAATGTATCAATATCAGATATTAACGTTAAAACTCGTCCATTTAATTATCAATTTTCTGAAGAAATCCCTTATAACGTTCGTTATCTAAATCACTGTGGTTTTGCTGGTGAAGATGCATTATATCTAATTTTAGAAGGGAAACATGGCGATGTCAGCGTTTTCTTGACGAATGCCATCAGTAAAAAGACAACAACTAAAAAAGCCAACAAAAATACATTAACAATGCCAATAGGTAACTCGAGCATCATATTAATTGGCAACTTAGATGAGAATCTCGAAATTATTGCAAATCAACTAACAGACATAGTTAAACCAACGTAATAGTAAAACTATCCATTTTTGATGTGGATTGGAAGCAGGGCAAGATCAGAAATCTTGCCCTAGACTATCCTGTCTATAACTTACTAAAAGCTAATGTGAAACTGATAGGAGCTCGATCTGAAATGTTTATGCCACCGACAGTAGCAGCAAGTTTGATCAAATTCTCACTAGGTATACCAAAATCAGAAGTACCTATAACGCTCTGATTGTAGCTACTTACCAGAATATAATCGTCAGAGCTCATAACCACTACAGGAAACGTAACTGTATTTACTTTACCATAGATTTTAACATCTACAGGTAATGATATTAACTTTGGCTCATTGGATATTGTTCCAAAGTCGACTTTACCGGTCACTACGACCTTAGGAAACTTAGATTCTTCAAAAAAAAGGGTTTTCAAACGCTCATCTCTAATTGAAATTCCAGTTTTGATAGTGCTAATTGGTAAAGTTATTGAAAAAGTTCCATCTTGATTTAACAATCCCTTCGTTGGTATAATCGACGCTGTCTCTATGATATATTGATTTTTTACAGTCGCAAAATTCAGAGATGAAATCGAAGGTATTATTTTATAGTCATCCTTTGCATATGCGCCAAATGAAACGATAAATCCAATTAAAACAAACATCCTTTTCATAAAAACCTCCAACGGCTATTTGATCTTTTTCAACGTGCTTGAATCACTATGTGCAAATGGTTTTTCATATATATTTAAGCTAGTAATCTGCGCATAGCGTAATATATCTTCATCTGTAAAATCCATCGACATGGTAAATCCTGTAGTCAATGCATTGTTAACCATGAATTTACTTTGAGCAATCCCTTCTTTTGATGTGTTAAAGTCAATTTTAGAGCCTGATTTACCTTCTGATACGATACAGACTCCACGAGGAACGCAATAAGAGTTATACACTAATTGATTTTTCTTATCGTAGAGTAAATATCCTCTCTGATCGTGAAATTTACCATCATCTCGTTTACGAAAAACTTCTTGCTCGTAATATATTGCTGTTAAATATTGCTCACTAGCATTTGTCGCGTCAGCTGCTGGCTTAAAGGTGATGACCTCATAAAATGGCTCAACTGCTGGCCCACCTCGACCAACCTTTGATCCATTTTGTCCTGGTGCTACGTCAACACCTCCAGAATCAACTGTTTTCCACGTGCCAATTAACGATTCTAAAGGGCCAAAATCTAATGATGCTGAAGCCGCTGATGATGCTACTGTTGATATGCAAAATATAAAAACTTTTATTTTATTATTCATATTACTCACCTTCACTGCTATTAAATAACGTTTTATGATACAAGAAAGATGATACTCCACCCCAAATAATAACATTAACAACAAAGGAGCGAAGTAATATTTCAAATGTAACATCCAACGTTCTAAATACAAAAAAAGTAAATACTGTTGCCAGTATAGATATAGCAAACCCTTTTACCTTCCAGTTATTCCCAAAGACATCAACAACATAAAAAACAGCCCATAATCCACCCCATGCGATTTGCTTGTATAAAAATTGACTATCTAATATTAACTTTCCGGCCACGATATTAATAAACCAAATAGTAATAACATTCGCAACCCCTCCCAAATAGCCAGCCCCCAAAGAAACTAGCACCTTGATC
Source organism: Vibrio scophthalmi LMG 19158 (assembly GCF_000222585.1). GTDB lineage: Bacteria > Pseudomonadota > Gammaproteobacteria > Enterobacterales > Vibrionaceae > Vibrio > Vibrio scophthalmi. The sequence continues at coordinate 3,429 of NZ_AFWE01000135.1, forward strand.
AAAAAACCCTCATTACAATGCAAACTGAATCCTTTCATGCGACTTCCACTAAAATACACTGATGCCTAAATAAATAGACCGTGATTTAAAAAACAACCTTTCAGTAAAAATTTTTGTCGCCATGATAAAAAACACCTCAAACAAAGATGAAACAATTCCATTTACTCAACATTACATCCAGTTCAATTAGTCAATGCTTTAAACACATCATGCCATTTAGATATACCTCTAGATCACCATCTTAAATTGACATAAAAACCATAATTGTCATAACATATATGACACCCACCTTAAGATCATTACTTAAACGTCACTTTGAGGAAAACTATGTACATCTTTGGCTACTTAAGAGCATCAACTTCCGATCAGAATGCAAAGCGAGCCCAGACTGCATTACAACAGTTTGTACAGCAAAAAGGCTCTCGCATAGCAGGATGGTATATAGAAAATGAATCTGGCGCGTCACTCCAAAGACCTGAACTTTTGCGTTTACTTGACGATGCCGCTATTGGGGATGCAATTATCATAGAGCAGATAGATCGCCTTTCACGACTAGATGAACAAAGTTGGTTCACACTAAAAGAAATGCTACTTAAGAAAGAATTAAAGGTCATTAGCTTAGACTTGCCAACAAGTCACATTGCATTATCTCCTCAAATAACAGACGAATTTACCAACTCGATGATAAAAGCCATCAATAACATGATGATGGACATGCTGGCCGCAATAGCGAGGAAAGATTATGAAGATCGCCGTCGCCGTCAAGCCGAAGGAATAAAGAAGGCGAGAGAGGAAGGGAAGTACCGAGGGAAGCAGGCGAACCTAGAGCTGCATGAAAAAATATATCAGCTCAGAGTCATTAACCGGCTGAGTATTAGCGACACTGCAAAATTAACCAATGTATCTACTCGTACCGTAATACGAGTCGCAAAGAAACTAATGAATGAACGCTCAGTCGAACAAGAAGCGCCACAGTAGACGCTCCTTGCCTGTGAATTAATGCAATGTTAAATACTTCCTAACTTGGCACGTATACACATCATTAAATAATTCAGTACCCGTACCGCACGATACGATCAGAGTTAAAATAGCCGGAGTCTTCTTATATTCAATAAGAAAGCGACATGAGCTAAACCCTTCACGAGACACAGTTTCAAAGGCAAATGTGGGCTCAAGCTTTCGTCTAAATTCACTGTCAACATAATTACAAAAAGAATAGAGCGCTTTAAATTCGCTTTGAGTCTTTTCCTGCTCGTGTTTTCTTACACTTTCAGTAAATGTTTTGTGTCTATCATTTTCAAACATCAACTACCCGTTCGCGCAATCCCTAATGAACGCAAGTCCATCTAAATTTTTTACAAAAGCCTCAATTAAATACGTTTTTTCCACTTTATAGCTCACTAATTGCATATTCAGCCGAATAGTAAAGCATTGTTAAAAAAAACCACTCGATCACAGCAATCGATCGACACGATCGATAATTTCGATCGTGGTATTTTATAATGCTACCGAACACGTTCCTTATAAACTCAATGTAGCGACTGTAGAGCGTCAACTAGCTTGACACTTCTGAAGCGAGCGACGATTAGATTTTCAAAACGTTCATTTTCAGTTCAGTAATAAACCGTAAGATATTGAGGTAATTAATCAAAACAGAGACTACACAATGAAAACTAAACTTTTAATGACCACTTTTGCACTAGTCGCTTCTAGCAGTGTTTTTGCACAAGGTTTCGTCGGAAATACCTCTCAGACTCAGTCTGGTTTTTCAGGACCAACTCAAGGTATTTCAACAGTAAAACAAGTTCTTGACTCAGGGATGTTCAGTGACGATATGCCCGTAACATTGACAGGCCGTATCAAATCTTCACTTGGCGGAGAAATGTATCTGTTTGCAGACTCAACAGGGGAAGTAACCGTAGAAATTGACCACGACAAGTGGTTTGGTCAATCAGCCACACCAACAACAAATGTGCAAATCATGGGTGAAATTGATAAAAACATGTCAGGCGTTAAGGTTGATGTTGATGTAATCAAAATCCTTTAGTGCGTTTTTACATTTGTATACATAAATTTAAGTACAAAAACGAAGAGCTTCATATATTGTCATTGTTGGATTTATCAATAAAAGGATAGTTTGTTCAATGAGTAATACTGATAATGGAAGACGCAACCTTCTTAAAGGTTCTGTTGCTGGAGCAAGTCTATTAGCTCTTGGTGGAACGGCTGCGTTTCTTACTCCATCACTTACTTATGCAGCATCGTTAAGTCAAAGCGAACGTGATGCAATGAGTCCTGATGATGTAATTTCTTTTCTGGAAAAAGGAAACGACCGATTCGTTAATAACAAACCATTAAATCACGACTACAAAGCACAAAAACGAAGCAGTAAAGATGGACAGTACCCAGCAGCTGTCATTTTAAGTTGTATCGATTCAAGAGCACCAGCTGAAATTATTTTAGATACAGGCATTGGTGATGTATTCAATAGCCGTGTAGCTGGTAATGTATCAAATACTGATATTTTAGGGAGTATGGAGTTCGCTTGTGCCGTTGCGGGAGCAAAAGTTGTACTCGTGCTAGGTCATACGAAATGTGGAGCTGTAAAAGGAGCCATTGCAAACGCAAAACTAGGCAACTTAACAAGCCTTTTAGACAAAATAAAACCAGCCATAGGTAAAACGACTTATCTCGGTAAGCGTGATGCGGACAACTATGATTTTGTTGATGCAGTAGCCCGAACAAACGTGATGCTCACTTTAAACGATATACGAAAAAATAGCCCTACATTGAAAAACCTTGAAAAATCAGGGTCAATCAAATTAGTTGGAGCTATGTATGATATATCGACAGGTAAAGTCGAATTTATCTAACTGATGAATAGGGCAAAGGCTTGGACATTAACCAAGCTTTATATTATTAATCAATTGTTTAACATATTAGACAAAATGAATGTCGCACTCGTTTATAACTATATAAGAGCACCGCACTTCCATTCATAAATATTTAACAGAAGGCATAGTGTTTAATTGACGCTATGCCTTTTTATCATTATCTATCGAGCATTTACCGTAATAGGCACATGACGCACCGCGAAATGTAGCCCCAGATAGTAATGTCCTTTTTTATGGCTTATCGCCTT
>NZ_AFWE01000134.1 GCF_000222585.1 Vibrio scophthalmi LMG 19158
CTTAACAATGACATCCGGACGCGGGATGGAGCAGCATGGTAGCTCGTCGGGCTCATAACCCGAAGGTCGTAGGTTCAAATCCTGCTCCCGCAACCACATTAAGAGTAATTGCAACAGCGATTATTCATGCGACACTAGCTCAGTTGGTAGAGCGCAACCTTGCCAAGGTTGAGGTCATCGGTTCGAACCCGATGTGTCGCTCCA
>NZ_AFWE01000133.1 GCF_000222585.1 Vibrio scophthalmi LMG 19158
GCGTTGAAATTCAGGAGTCACATCCTCATTCTTCATCGCTCAGTCTCGCTCTTCATCATTCGTCTTGTGACTCTTGAAAAGCATCTTGGTAGGAAGGTGATGTGTTTTTTCTTGAAGTGATTGGGACTACTGACCGCGCCAGTTTGATGAAGCGAAGAAATGGCCTTTTGTGGGTGGCTTGGTGCCTCGTTCGCGCACGCGCTCTCTTATCCCTGCGGGGCAATAAAGGCAGCCTAAAAAGCCGCCATATTAAATAATAAGTGATTACACGCCTTTATTATTTGGGGAAAGTGTAAATATAACTGCATTTTCTGAATCGGGGTCATCCGCAATGTTTGTAAAACATTCAGTTGCACTTAAAGAAACAGAACCTCCTTCGTAACGAGCAGTAAAGCCACTACCTTTAATAAATTCAACTTTATGAATAACAACCCCATTATCTTCAACGATTTCATAAGATTTTACGTCACCGACGTTCTTAATCGAAATGCTTGAAATAGAAACCCCTTCAGCAAGTTTTGTCGAGCCAGTTTTAGGATCAAAAGTAAATGATGGCATTTTTGCACTCCATATATTAGTGAGAATATCACTATAAAACATGGGGATTATGTATAAAAAAACAAGAGTAATTGGTTGCTTAGTGTCGCATTACACAATTTATATTAAATGAGCCGTCCGGCTGT
>NZ_AFWE01000132.1 GCF_000222585.1 Vibrio scophthalmi LMG 19158
CACTGTCAGACTGGATGCAAATGATGAATTAAGAACCCTAACAATGGCTGAACTTCCTGATAATGTAGAACAACTCAAAGCGATGCTACTCAAGCTTCAGGAAGAGAACTGTGAACTAAAAAAAACAGTTGATACCCAAGCAGAAGAAGTGGTTGAGTTAGAGAATAAAATGCAGCTGCTCATTGAACAGCTCAACCTAAGTAAATCAAAGCGCTTCTCCGCCAAAAGTGAAAAAGAACCGAAAGGTACGTTTAACGAAGCTGAGCAGCAAAATGCCTTACCTAAAGCCGATCCAAAGCATCACAAGAAAGGCCGAAAACCATTACCAGCAGAGCTGGATCGTGAAGTTCATCAGCACACACTCAATGCCCCTTACTGTGAATGCTGCAATGAACCTCTACATCAATGCGGTACTGAAGTCTCGGAAGAGCTAAAAATCATCCCTCAAAAGGTCAGCGTCGTGCGCCATGAGCGCACGAAATACGCCTGCCGTCAGTGTGAAAAGACACAAACCAGCAGCAAAATCATCACCACTCCTCGACCTGCCAACATGATCCCGAAAAGCATCGGCAGCCCTGAAGCATTCGCTGCGGTAGTCACGGCCAAATATGTTGATGCCTTGCCGCTTTATCGCCAGGTTGAAATCTTAAAGCGCTCAGATATCGAGTTAAGCCGAGGCACGCTTGCAAACTGGTGTGTTCAACTGGGCAGTAAAGTGACCGTTATCGTTG
>NZ_AFWE01000131.1 GCF_000222585.1 Vibrio scophthalmi LMG 19158
GATGGTTAAAACCTTATTTAAACCGGATTTTAAGGATATTAAAAATGAAAGTTTGGACTATTGAAGAAGCCTCAAAAGAGTTCCAAATCGGCGCTAAAGTAAAATATTTCCCACTGCTGCGCGACAAAAGCACCTTTCATGAAGGGGAAGTAAGAAGCGAGCCATGGGTGGTGTGTGGTTGTGTCGTGATTAGCGTAACAGGCAAGGCTGGCGGTTTGGATGTCGAGCATTTGGAGTTAGTGAAATGAATACATTATTCAATAAAGACAATTCGATGGTTCCAGAACGCCCTGATGTGGATAACGAAGACGTTAAAGATATTTTTATCAAGCAAGCGGTAGAGGATTTATTTGCTGAACGAGATTGTGGCTTTACCGAGCACGAAAAGCCAATGCTTATCGAATCGTTAATGCGCCATTGGGAAGAGCACTGTGACGAGTACGAGCTGGCTAAAGACTTTGAGCGCGATGGTTGGGCTGTGGATTATGATTTTGTTACTCAACTTGAAAATGCGTGTGGCTATGTCAATGCGGCACTTAAAGCACACATTGATGAGTGGGCGAATAGTAACGATATCGCACCACCATATGAGATAGGTACTCAACTTGATATAGGCGTGATTACAGGCGTTTCTGAATATGAGCCTGCGACTTATCGCGTTCTTGTTCATGGAGAGCCTGAACACTCAACCTCTCGACGTTTGATTAAGTTTGAAGATGCGAGGTTGCAGTGATGGAACGAAAACAATTACTTGTAGAAGTCAAAAGCATTATTGGTCATGCAGTCTGCACCATGCGTACAGGTCAATCAACACAAAGCCAGCGAGACGATGCTTTGGATAATCTAGCATCGGCAATGTTTGCCATCGAGGAGTATCTGCCCCAATTAGGAAGCCAACATGACTAGTAAAAACATCGACAAAATTAAAAAACTTTTACGCTTAGCTAAATCGGCCAATGAGCATGAAGCAGCAGCGGCCATGTCACGAGCTCAAGCGCTAATGCAGCAAATGGGCCTATCAAGTGAAAGTCCAGAACTGAGTGATGTGAGTCAGTCTGATGCTGCCTCAAAGTTTAAAGCTAAAAAGCCAGCAAGCTATTTTAGTTATCTAGCAAATACGGTTGCAGAGGCGTTTGGTTGTCACTTGCATTTCAGATACGAGCCATTTACTAAAAGCTGTCATGTCGTCTTTACGGGCCACAATGAGCGCCCAGAAGTCGCTAAGTACGCGCATGAAGTACTAGAACGTCAATTGGTAAAGGCTCGCAAGGATTACATTGCAACGCTTAATAAACGCATTAAGACTTCAACTAAGACAGCAAGAGCAGATCTCTTTTGTGAGGGTTGGGTTGTGAGTGTTAGTCATCTTGTTAAAGAGTTCGCGCTCTCTGAGTCCGAATCAAATCAAATAGACGAGTACATCAAGCAGAAGCATCCAAACCTATCAGAGAGCAAAGGGCGATCTGCTTCGGTAAAAAATGCAAGAGGTGGCTCTGATGGTGCGTATTTCTCTGGAATAGCCACAGGAAGAACCGCTCAATTAAATCAAGGTGTGCAAGGTGCTGAGCAGGTAAAGATCACTTGCACAATAAACAATTAAACTTGATGCTACTTCAAAATGTACAGAGCCCATCCTAGTTGATGGGCTTTTTGCGTTTTATACTGACCGACTAAAAATAAAAGAGTCTTAATAATGTTTAAATTTAAACCTGAAAACATCGCAGCAGCTAAAGCTCAAATGGACACGTCATTTTGGGTTTCACTGGTTGGTTGTATAATAATCGCCATAGTCTGCTTGTACATCTATGCGTTTGATCCCTTGGGTGAGGTCGGTACTCAACCAAAAGAAAAAAGCGCCTCACTTAAGGTGCAAGAGGTTATCAATAACGACAAGTTTTCGGTACGCATAAATGGGGTTTGTCCTGGTCTTGAGCGATACAGTGAAGATTTATCAAGTTTTAAATTTGATGAGATTATGACAACGGCGGCTCAGATTGATTACATTACCGTTAAAGACAATATTAAGATTACTCAAAATGAACATGGTGATGTTTCTTGGCTTGATGAAATGTACAGTAATAACCCTGCTGATCGCCCTTGGTTTGTTGGTTCGTGGCTTGCATTTAAAGTGTCAGAATCACCAACAGCAGTGCCGATTGAGTATAGAGCTATGGGGCACACTTGCCGAATCGGTATATCTCATGATGGTCAATATGTACGAATAGGTAAGCAACCATGCATCTCTTTGTGCTTAGCGAAGCCGACACCGCCATTAAACCAAGACTTGATCCTAAAATTTGAATGAGATAACTCTGGTTAGCCGTTAAAGCACAAACCTATAAATTGACATATCATCTAAACGAAAGCCTGCATCATGCAGGCTTTTTGCTCTCTTCGCGTTGCTGGCTTAGGCTCTCGATATACGCCAGCGCTTTGTCTAGCGTGTCGCTGCCACTCACGGCCAGCGCTATTAGTTCACCACGGCGGGGTAAAAATCGACCGTCACGCCTATCTTTGACCGCACCCTCACTTATCCCAAGGTAACGCCCACACTCCACGTTGGAGAATCCCGCCGCCCGTTGCAGTTCAATAAATACCTGTCTCATATTTCCATTTGATTTAGTGGATATTCCACCATTATAAATTATTTTTTATCCATTTTGTTGCCTTTTGAATCGCTTGCTGATCTAATTTATGCGTAATGTTTCATGAGGGGTTGGGTATGACCTGTATTAATAAAACTCGTAAGCAACTGATACAACTCATCCATGTAGGCAAATCACGCCTTGGCATGGATGAAGACACGTATCGCGCGATGCTCACCAATATCATTGGGGTGTCGAGCGCAAAAGACGCGACCTGGCAGCAGTTAGAGCAAGTGGTCACGCACATGGCAACGCTTGGCTTTAAGCCTGCACGCTCTCGCCAGTATTCGCCTAAAAGCGGTACGGCGCGCAGCCGTGTAACCGATGCGATTAGAGCGTTATGGATTGTGATGTTTAAGCAAGGCTTTATCGCAGATGGCAGCGAGTACGCGCTTCGTGTGTGGATTGAGCGCACCTGCGGTATTAGCTCGGCGCAGTGGCTTAAAGATGAAAGTGCCAGCAAGGTACTTGAATCGCTTAAGCAGTGGCATAAGCGCGTGATGGTTCAGCGCTTGGCTAAGCCTGCGCTAAAGGCGGAGTCCTACCGTGAAGTGCGCCGTCAATTTGAATTAACAGGAGGCGCGTGATGAACAATCAGATCTCGCTTATCAGTGATGACGATATCGATGCGGCGTTTCTTGATCATGCCGATAAGCTACCAGAGGTAACAAAGCTCTGGCCGCAAGATGCGCAAGCGTTGTTTGTACACATGAAAGCTAACTTTGAAAAAGATCATGATGAGCAAAAAGCCACTGAGCTGGCATTGCGCGCCCTGCTTGAAATGTCAGAGTACGGCGGTGGGATGCAGTTTTATCTGCCGAAAAAAGACACGCTCTTTATTGCGCTGCGAGACATTCAGATTTGGAGTCTCTTTAATGGCCGTAACGTTCGTGAGCTCTCTAAGCGTTTTGGTATTACCCAAGCCCGTATTTACTTCATCTTAGGTGAGCAGCGTAAAATCGAGCATCAACGCAATCAGCCTCGGCTTTTCTAGTATTTAGGAAAGCGCGATAATCTAACCCATCCCCGCAACTCCGTTAGTCTGGCAGTCACAATCACTGTTCCTACTAACGGAGTTTTTTATGCGTAAATGTATCATTGCCCTTGTTATCGGCCATCGTGCTGGCTCACCTGGTGCAGTCCATGCCGCCACTGGCGTGTCTGAGTTTGAATACAACGAAGATCTTGCTTATTCCCTTGAGAAAGACCTAGTGCAAGCAGGCTTTGAGGTGAAAGTGGTTCACCGCAAGTCCTACCAAGCACTGCCAAGTGACATCAACGCGCTGCACCCTGATGTAATCCTCTCATTACACTGCAACAGCTTCGGTACGCA
>NZ_AFWE01000130.1 GCF_000222585.1 Vibrio scophthalmi LMG 19158
TTTTTAAAGCGTGAATTAAGGAATAAACATGATGGATAGCAAGTTTTCTAGTGAATTTATCGAGTATCTTCATTGCCATATTGATGATTTTCTCAATGATTTATCTGGTCTGATTGCGATTCCGTCTGTTCGTGATTTAGCGACCAAAGGTGAGCTTGCTCCTTTTGGTCAGCCGATTCGCCAAGCATTTGATTACTTGATTGAATTTGCGGAAAAACAAGGGTTAGAAGTGCGCGATCACCAAGGCTATGCGCTGGATATCAGCGTCGGCCAAGGTGAGCAAGAAATTGCCTTGCTGCATCATGTGGATGTGGTGCCAGCAGGCGATGATTGCCAATGGCGTACACCGCCATATCAGATGACGTGCGAAGGCAATATGCTTTATGGCCGAGGCGTCACCGATAATAAAGGGCCATTAATGGCCAGCCTATACATCCTCAAGTTGTTTAAACAGCTCGAGTTGCCACTGAATAAAAAGATCCGCGTGATCATCGGTGGCGCAGAAGAGACAACTTGGGAATGTGTTGAGCATTATTTTAAACACAATCCGCAGCCAGATTATGGTTTTTCTCCAGACGGCGACTTCCCAATCGTCAATGGTGAAAAAGGCATACTGTATGCAACACTAGAGCGGGAATTTCCAACTTCTAGTGATAACGGTTCTTGCCAGATTAAAAGCTTAGTGAGTGAACGTGATCGAACATCCACGTGTCACCACTTAGTGGCTGAGCTTGCTGGAGCTGATGCGGTAAAGGTGGCTGAGCAATTTGCTGCTTTTGCTAATGTGATTTATGACCAATCACATTGTCGCGTTGAGTTATCAACGCCGTGGGAGAAATCCCGCAATCCGCATAAAGTCGACAACTGTATGGACAAGTTTGTTGAAGTTATGCGCCACGTCGAGGGTTTAGACGCCAATTCGGCTCACTTGATCACTTTGTTAAACTCCCAATTTACAAAGAGTCATGATGGTTCGAAATTAGGTTTAAGCCACCAAGATGATGAAATGGGCACAACCACCAGTTGTGTCTCAGCGATTAACTTGGATTCGCGTGGCTACAATTTGGATTTTGATTTTCGGTTTCCTAAAGGCCTGACAATCGAACAAGTTCGTACCCAACTGCTCGCTTTATCCCAACAAGCTGGCGTGAACTTTATCGAGCATCAGTACTTACCTCTATCTTACCTCTCACCCGAAAGTGCCCTTATCCAGACGATGGGGAAAGCTTATTCCGACGTTACAGGAATGGACGCACAGTGCTTTAGCAAAGGCGCAGCTTCGTATGCGCGCGCGTTGGAGTATGGAGTGGCATTCGGACCAACTTTCCCTGGAGAAGCGACTTTTGTTCATGAGCCAAATGAACAGCTCAATCTAGAGTCGCTAATAAAAGCAATAACGATATACGTGAAAGTTCTCATATCACTTCAGGAGTAAATTATGAGAGATAAGGTTCAAGCACTTGCTGGCGGTATGATGGTTTCGATCATCGTTCTAGTAATCGCAGGTATTTTTATCGGGATAGGCGCGGGCGTTGTCAACCAGATGGCATCGCACGACTCTGTGATTTTCGCATTCTTCAAACTGATGTTGGATCTTGGTTTGATGGTAATGCGTAACCTACCACCATTCTTCGCCATTGGTTTGGCATTTGCACTGGCGAAATCTGAAAAAGGTTGGGCTGCATTTACTGGTTTCACCATGTTTATGTGTTTCAACGTAGCGATCGGTTCGATTGCCGCTTACCACGGTTGGACTGCAGAAACGACCAGCGTTCCTGCGCTAATGGAAGCGGGCTACGATAAAGTTGCGGCGCAAAACTTCAATTCACTTTGGGGTGATTCACTCGGTATCTTCGCTTACAACATGGGTATCTTCAGCGGTATCTTAGTGGGTTGTATCACCGCGTGGATCCACAACCGTTACTACAAATTTGAGATGCCAGCACTGTTAAGTTTCTTCTCTGGCCCTCGCGCTGTTGTGATCTTTGCTTACTTTGCCATCATGCCTATCGCCTTGTTTGTCTACTACGCATGGCCACCAATTGCAGGCGGTCTACAATCAATCACAACGCTAATCACCAGCTCTGGCATTTTTGGTTCATTCCTATTCGGTGTGTTTGATAAAGGTCTACTACCATTCGGCCTACACCACCTGATTGCATTCCCAATCGAGTACACTCGTGTTGGTGGCGTAATGGAAATTGACGGTGTGGTTTACGAAGGTGTTCGTAACATCATGAACGGTCAAATGAGCTCGCCAGACGCAACAGGCTACATCACGCATAACTTTACTAGCGGTCGTATTCCAATTCAGATCGGTGGTCTAACGGGTGCGGCATACGCGATGTATGTCACGGCGAAAACACAAAACCGTAAGAAAGTGGCAGCAATCATGGTACCGGCAGTCTTTACTGCGGCGGTTATCGGTATTACTGAACCACTAGAGTACACGTTCCTATTTATTCAACCATTCTTGTTCTTTGCTGTGCACGTACCACTAAACGGTCTTGCATATGTCATTACAGAAATGTTCGGTGTTTCTATCCACGGTAACCAGTTACTGTTTATGGTGCCAAACCTGCTGCAACCTGAAAAAGTTCACGCATGGGCACTACTATGGATTGTTCCACTGTACTTCGTGATTTACTTCTACACGTTCAAGTTCTTCATCTTGAAGTTCGATGCGAAAACGCCGGGTCGTGAAGATGACGACGCTGCAGACATCGCACTGTACTCAAAAGATGATTTCAAGAAGAAGCAGAAACAAGATACTGCGGGTCTACCAGTGGCGATTATCGATGCACTGGGCGGCGCAGATAACATTGAAAACATCTCTAACTGTGCAACACGTCTACGTGTGTCACTGCATGATGAATCTCTTGCTGCAAGCGATGAGGTTTGGAAGAAAGAGCTCAATGCAATCGGTGTGGTTCGTATGCCAAAAGGTATCCAAGTTATCTACGGCGCGAACGTGATCACCATCGCTTCAGGTCTTAAAGATGCATTAGGTATTGATTCATAGGTATCGATTCTTAGCTGATCAAGAACTAAGCATCCAGCAACACCCTACAAAAACCATAACTAAAACAAAAGCAACCCGCCTGTGACGTTAAGTCACAGGACGGGATCTCTGTACCCTAAATATGGAAAATTGAATCATGAAAACCATTACAAAGTGTTCATTATCATTGCTTGCAGTCTGTGTTTCTGGTGTTCTACATGCGGCAGACACAACCCCAACATGGCCTGAGCGTAGCCCAATTGTTTTCTGGGGCGACCGTGCCAATGAAGACTGGTCATACGTAGATAATATTGCCGAAGATGACAAAAGCTTCTCTGAGAAATTAAAGCGTTTAGATATCTCAGAAGATGGTGATTGGAAGGTTTCTTTCTCGGGTAACGTGAAAGCCTCTTTCGATAACCGTTGGAACCATATGTACGATCCTGAAGTGCGCAAACATAATGAATTCCGTTCACGTTTGCAGTTTGCTACCGATGTGACCTACCAAGATTGGATGCGCCTATATGGTGAGATCCGAACCAACTACACCAACTTAGATAGCCCAGGTCCAGTTGATGATGCCGGTACGGACTTCCATCAACTGTTTGCTGAATTCAAGCTGCTCGACGATGGTGAGCAATTCTTGAGTACGCGCCTTGGCCGCCAAGAGATCTACCTGAACGAATGGCAAATGATGAACCGTGAACCGACGCCAGTACAAAACAGTTGGAATGCAATTTCAGCCAAGTACAAAGTCGCAGGCATCAATTTTGATGCGTACTACGGTGAAGAAATCTTCCCTGTTCGTGGTGACAAAGATTGGAGTGGTAACTGGGACGATAAAACCAACGGTAAAAAATCGACCGGTTTATTTGCCAACTGGCGTACGAGCTTCGGCGCCATGCAAGCTTACGTGATGAGCAATGAGCTCACTAACTCAAGCTTTGTTAATGCGCCTCATGGTGACGTAGACATCCAAGTGTTGGGCTTACATGCGCACGATTTCGTTAGCGAAGGCTTTGGGTACATGGTTGATGGTATCTACCAGTTTGGTGATCAAGCCGGTAAAGATATCTCAGCATACATGGCTTACGCTGACCTAAACTACAACTGGAAAACGGATTGGAACTACCGTGTGGGTATTAACCTGCATTACGCGTCAGGTTCTGATAAGAACAGCGATAAAGTAAACACCTTTAACCCATTGTGGACTGGAGACCCGCTCGGTTTCGCCCACGATGGTGCTTATGGTAACGCGATGCAATTTGGTGGCTACTCTGTGATTGAGTACATGCCCAAACAGAGCATTATTACTGGCTTCATGTCGACTTGGCGTGCCAACACCGAAGATGCAATCTACACCTTGAACCAAGATGTATTGTATGGCGCAGACTCGGATGAGAAATACGCTTACACCCAGTTCTACTTGCAATTCCACAACTATCTAACGCCGAACTTGAAGAGCGAAGTAAATACCTACTACGCACTGGCAAGTGACTACACTGATGACGTAGTCAGCCCAGATAGTAAAGACATTGCTCGTATTGAACTGGCATTGATTTACAACTTCTAGTTTTAGTCCTAGAAAATGTTGTAACAAACACTGGCTGTCTCTCCTAATGTCAGTGTTTATCCCCCCAAAATAGCGAGTGAAGACGTGTAATGATAGGCAGGTCTTTGTCTCGCTAAACTAGGGTTTTCAATTTAGTCCGTCCTATTACTTGGTTTTTTCCAAGTTCAAATCTGTCGTTTAAAACCCGTGTGTTCAAAAGCCGTGGTTTAAGACGTTTGCCCAGTGATTTCACTGGGCTTTTTTTTATCTTTGATGTTATTGGTATTAAATCGAACAAAAAAGAGAGCCAATAAGCTCTCTAACGATGCATTTGGTTTAGGGCATTTAGCCCATAAACCACGAGATAAAAATCAGCGCGCCAAAGAGAAACGTTGCCACGAGAGCTGGCTGGCCGCCAGCAGCAGTGTAGGTATGATCAAGCTTGGCGTGTTCGAAGTGAGGTTTACGTACCTGCTTAACCATTGCTAACGGCCCCCAGATCGCTAAGAACACCAATACCATGCCAGCATAATCCAACATACTGACAAATTGGTTCGAGAAAAGAGTCGCTAACACTAATGGCAGAATAAAAGTGAGACCGTATGCTTCTGTATTGCCTTTGGTGATGGCATCTTTGTTTTGGTCATACAATGCCATCGATACACCAAGATAAGAGGTAATCAGAGCGAGGGCAGAGAAGAGAGCGATTACCCCTTTCAACATGCCCGCTTCTGCACCAAAAGCGGCGATCAACTGTGAGATGTTATCAAACTGGCTGACTGCTTCTACACCGAGGTTACCAATGATGGCAAACAGCCAAATGAGGTAGCACAGCAGTGGGATCACCGAACCGAGCAAAATCATATTGCGGATCTGTTTGTCGCTCGCTTCATGGTTATAAATCACCAATGATGGGATCACCACCATTGAGGCAAAACTGGTAAAGATAACCGCGCTGTATTTCACCACATCCCGAGTACTAAAGGTGCTTTCTTGGCTCAAATTACTAAGGTGGATATTGCTCAACAGTGAACCAATCACCAAGAGTAGCATCGCGACCATTAAGATAAATAGTCCACGATTAAGCTTATCGACATGGGATTTACCGGCGACAACGACGAAACCGGTCAGCAAGCTAAAGAGGGTATAACCGACAGCGGGTGGAACATCCATGCCTAAATCGAGCAAGAAGTTATGCACTAAATCACCAATACCAATCAGGTAGGCGATCATCATGCAGACCAGTAAAAGGTAGAACAGCGCATTAATAAAGTGCTTGCCTTTGTGGCCTAAGGTTAAGTACGCAATGCTGCTCATCCCAGTGTTGTCTTTGGTTTTAGTGCATGTCTCGGCGAGAAGCAGGGCAGAGTAGGTTGTACCGAGGAAAATAACCAGCATTAGGAGAGCACTGACGTAAAAGCCAAATTGTGCCAATACCATCGGGATGGCCAGCATCCCCGCTCCTAATGCGGTTCCTGATAAAATCAACGAACTGCCAAACAACTTCATATTCAAAACTAAACACCTTACCTAAAATCTATTATGAGACGTGTAACAAGAGACGAGCGAGCCTAGCAAAGAAAGCGCTTTAGCCCTTCAAGGATTTAGTTTTATTTATAAAGTTTTCTAAAAATGGCAGTGGGAAGATCAAAAAAGGCCAGCCAAGGTCGGCTAGCCTAGTGTTTGATTTGAATGAACAATCAGTGCGCAGCAGCAATCTGCGCAGTGGTTATGACGTTAGCCCATAAACCATGAAACAAAAATCAACGCACCAAAGATGAAGGTGGCAGCAAGCGCAGGTTGACCACCGCCAGCGGTGTAGGTTTGATCTAATTTTGCGTGGGCAAAGTCAGGTTGGCGTACTTTGACTACCATGGCTAACGGCCCCCAAATTGCGAGGAAGACGAGTACCATACCCGCATAGTCAAGCATGCTAACAAACTGGTTAGAGAACAGCGTAGCCAGTACTAGAGGGAAAACAAACGTTAAACCATAAGCGGCAGGCGTGTTGCTGGTGATGGCATCTTTGTTTTGGTCATACAGCGCCATGGATACGCCTAAGTATGAGGTGATCAGAGCTAAAGCGGAGAAGATCGCCACCACGCCTTTAAGCAGTTTCGCTTCACCACCGAAGGCAGCAATCAGCTGAGAAATATTTTCAAACTGACTGACCGCTTCCACTCCCAAGTTACCAATGACGGCAAATAGCCAAATTAGGTAGCACACCAGTGGGATAACTGAGCCTAGTAAGACCATGTTGCGGATTTGCTTTTCCGATGCATCGTGGTTGTAGCTGACCAATGACGGGATCACTACCATCGAAGCGAAGCTGGTGAAGATCACCGCACTGTATTGCACCACATCGCTGGTGGTGAAATTGCTCTCTTGGCTGAGGTATTCCCATTGAATGTTATTCATCAAAGAGAAAATCACCACAAATAGCATCACAATCATCAGGATAAATAGGCCACGGTTTAGCTTGTCGATGTACGACTTACCAGCAACCACCACCAAGCCCATCACTAAGCTAAATAGGGTGTAACCAACGACTGGTGATACGTTGAAACCAATTTCAAGCAGCATGCTGTGCAGCAAGTCACCAATACCGATGATGTAAGCGATCAGTAAGCAAGCTAGTAAGAGGTAGAACAAAATGTTGATGAAGTGCTTACCGTTACGACCCAGTGTGAAATAAGCAATGCTGCTCATGCCTGTGCTTTCTTGGGTTTTGGTGCATGCTTCAGCCAACAGTAGGGCTGAGTATGTGGTGCCTAGGAAAATGACGATCATCAAAGCTGCGCTGACAAAAAAGCCAAATTGCGCCAATACCATTGGGATTGCCAACATTCCTGCGCCTAATGCAGTTCCTGATAAGATTAAGGAGCTGCCAAACAGTTTCATATTCAAAAGAAAAGACCCCTACTGAAAATAATTTCAGAACAACGTGTAAAATTTATTTGCCAAGACTAACAAATAAATCAGTAAAAACCGCATAGAAATTTTCTATCTTGTGGAATAAATATTCTAAACAAGCTTGAACCCCCCGAAATATCGAGCTTTTGATGGTTTATTGAGCAAGCAAATGGCGCTCTGACCAGTTGAAATAAATCCGTGTAGTTGTTTTTTTCACCAAAAATAGCTTGGCAAGAATGAAAAAGTCACAGGGTAAATTTCTTAGTACGTTTGTTGTGATTTGAATTTTTTATCGTCACGGATAAGGAGTTTGTTGGGTGAGTAAGCAAATTCATTCCATAGAGCACAAAAGTAGCCCTCATTTCGTTTTATGGTTTGATTGCTATGCATCGATTTAATTACTGAATCTTTTCTGCGTTTTACCGCGGTCTAATCAATACGAGATTACTTAATAGGTAACACGTATTCACAATTGCTTAAATCATCGCTAAAACCTATTGAATTAATAAGTACAAGCGTTTTTTAAAAAATGACTTTCAGGATTAATCTTCATAGCAGAAACAAGGCCAACGCCAATAACAACATCCCTAATTCATCTCTGGAAGGAAGATACGATGAGTAAGAAATTAACCACTGCTGCTGGTTGTCCGGTTGCCCACAACCAAAATGTAATGACCGCAGGTCCGCGTGGTCCACAATTGCTACAAGATGTTTGGTTTTTGGAAAAACTGGCTCACTTTGATCGTGAAGTGATCCCTGAGCGTCGTATGCACGCCAAAGGTTCTGGCGCTTACGGCACCTTTACAGTTACTCACGATATTAGCCAATACAGCCGCGCGAAAATCTTTTCTGAAATCGGTAAAAAGACGGAAATGTTTGCCCGTTTCACCACCGTTGCGGGTGAGCGCGGTGCGGCGGATGCGGAGCGTGATATCCGCGGTTTCGCACTAAAATTCTATACCGAAGAAGGTAACTGGGATTTGGTTGGAAACAACACGCCGGTTTTCTTCTTACGTGATCCATTGAAATTCCCTGATCTAAACCACGCAGTGAAACGTGACCCGCGCACCAACATGCGCAGCGCGACCAACAACTGGGATTTTTGGACATCATTGCCAGAAGCTTTCCACCAAGTGACCATCGTGATGAGTGATCGCGGTATCCCTGCGTCTTACCGTCACATGCATGGTTTTGGTAGCCACACCTTTAGCTTTATTAATGCCAATAATGAGCGTTACTGGGTTAAATTCCATTTCAAAACTCAGCAAGGCATTAAAAACATTACTGATCAAGAAGCCGAGAGCATCTGTGGTAAAGATCGTGAAAGCCACCACCGTGACTTGTATGAAGCGATTGAAGGCCAAGATTTCCCTAAATGGAAAATGTACGTACAGATCATGCCAGAGCTAGAAGCGGACGAAGTGAGCTTCAACCCATTTGATTTGACTCGTGTATGGTCACAAAAAGATTATCCATTGATCCCGGTGGGTGAGTTTGAGCTAAACCGTAACCCTGAAAACTTCTACGCAGAAGTTGAACAGTCAGCGTTTAACCCAGCGGCTGTGGTTCCGGGGATTGGCTTCTCGCCAGATAAAATGCTGCAAGGCCGCTTGTTTGCTTACGGTGATGCTCAGCGCTACCGTTTAGGGGTTAACCACCACCAAATCCCAGTGAATGCGCCTCGTTGCCCAGTACACAGCTACCACCGTGATGGTGCAATGCGTGTTGATAGTAACTTTGGTTCAACTATCGGCTACGAGCCAAATTCACAGCAGGAGTGGGCAGAACAGCCTGATTTCTCTGAGCCGCCGCTGCGTATTAATGGCCAAGGTGCTAACTACGATCACCGTGTCGATGAAGATTACTTTAGCCAAGCGGGTGACCTGTTCCGTTTAATGAATGCCGAGCAGCAACAAGTGTTGTTTGATAACACCGCTCGTGCAATGGATGGTGTGCCTGAGTTCATCAAGCAGCGCCACATTGACCACGCTTACCAAGCCGATCAGGCTTACGGTGAGGGCTTGAAAAAAGCACTTGGTATGTAAAGGGTAATAAACCCTATCAGTAATTATTAAAAAAGGCGCTTTGAGCGCCTTTTTCTTTTTAAGTTTGTCGTTAGGGAATGACTTATAGAACTCTTAACGCATCCACGTCGACTTTAGTGCCTGACATGTTCTTATCAATCTCGCCGATTAGCTGCACTTTTGTTTCAGGGGTTGCGGTTTGGTTTAACCACTTGTCGTGGTCGATTTCAACCGTGATTTCGCCCGTTTTATCAGTAAAGATATACATCTCACCGCCGAGTGAGGCTTTGATATTACCCGTTAGCGTAACCGGCATATCATCGCTGAACATACCCGCATCTAGCACCTGTTGAACGGTTGAAATACCTTGAGTTGGACCATTAAAGCCTGATGCTTTTTGTGGGCCGTTAAAACCTTGAGCGAAAACTGAAGTTGAAGCAGCAAGAGCAAGTGTTGTTATTAGTAATTTGGTTTTCATTATTGTTTTTCCACTGTGTTGAGACTGACGCTAATGTAACGCCGGCTAGCTGAATGGAAGATGAATAATTTTGTTATCTTTGGTTATTTTTCACTAAGTTGGAATTAATCGAACTGAGCCAATCGACATAGCTCATTTTTGGCCTTCGTTGGCTGCTTTTGTTTCTTTTTACCCGATTGCAATAGGGAATCTCGTTATTGTTATTTCTGAAAATAGGGGAGAGTTTCACACTTTGAAAATGTGAGACAAAAAGCGTGTGGTTATTCTCACAGACAGCAAAACCAAGCGCTAATACACTTATTTTTATCCGTGAAATAAAAGAGATGAAATAATGAAAAAAACCATTCTAGCAATGCTCGTTTCTAGTGTTGCATTTGGCTCTTATGCTGCGCAGTGGAATGTACCAGATTTAGCGATTGGTGGTGGTGAATTACCGCAATCAGTAGAGCATCAGTCATTGGTTAAAGGTGTCGATTACTACCAGATCCAACGTGGCACGTCGCAAGGAGAAGCCTACCTGCTCTCTAGTGGCATTTTGAACGAGCAGACCATTAAAGACTACTCAGCAAAATTGGATGATCTCAAACTACCCTACCATCTAGAAACCGCGCCAGAAGCGGCGCCAAATGGTCAGAAGATGGGCAAAATCCTTCGCTTAAAAGGATTTGAGTCGTCAGGTGACGCGGAAACGCAAGCCAAAGTACTGAAAGAGCATGGGTTGAACTTCTCACCAAGATTCTCAGCGCAAGATGGTTACGACACCAAAGGGCCGTTTGATATTAGCCTGTTGCGCGTCGATCTAAACCAATATCAAGGCAAAGTGGCGAGTATTCTTGCTAACGATAAAATCACCACAGCAGAAACCGTATCAAGCATGGCGGAGCGTAATCAAGCACTGGCAGCGATCAATGGCGGTTTCTTTGCCTTTAACGATCAAGTGGGTGATTTTGGTGCACCTGCAGGCTTGTATGTTAAAGATGGTCAATTGCTGCGCGAAGCGGCAAATCAGCGACCGGTTCTGATCATTGATAACTCAGGCAAACATTCTAAAGTGTCGATTGGTAACTCAGTGACCACTGAAGTATTGCTTAATATCAACGGAAATACGGTTCGTATCGATGGTATTAACCGCAAGCCGGGCGTGATCCTCAACTGTGGTGGGCTTGATGATACGCCTTCCACTGAAGCGATACATGACTTCGTCTGTACTGACGACAGCGAAATCATCGTTTACAACTCAGCCTATGCTGCGCAAACCCCGCAAGGGGAAGGCAAGGAGATCGTGATTGATGCCAACGGTAAGGTGGTAGAGGTGTTAGCAAAGCGCGGCAGTGCGATTAACTCAGGCTTTAACTACGTGCAATTGACTGGCGATTCCAAACTGAATGTCAAACTTGGTGATAACCTCACGCTTGCAAGCAAAGTGGTGGTTGATGGTGAAGAGGTTGAGTTACGTAAAGGCGTGTCCATGCTTAATGCAGGCCCAAGTCTTGTCACCAATTTCGCCATCGATATTGCCTCTCGCAACACGCAAGGTTTTAACCCTTACCCATCAACGGGCGATCACGCAGGTTCTCAAGATGATGACGGTTTAGGCGTGAGCGGTGCGATGGAAAACCGTGAAGGGTTTTACAACGGTTGGGTATTGCGCCGTCATCCGCGTACGGCATTAGGCGTAACAGATAATAACGTGTTATACGCCGCGGTTGTTTACGGCCGTGCGCCAACGGTAACAGAAGGCGCAAGCATTACTGATGTGGCGGCGGTGATGGAAGCCCTTGGCACGAAGAATGCCATCAACCTTGATGGTGGCGGCTCCTCGATGATGGTAATCGACGGCAAGCGCACAGGATCTTCTTCTGATGCCAGTGAAAGGGAAGTTTCTGACGCGATTATCTTTACGCGCTAAGCGTGTTTAAAGCATCAAACACTAGCGCCTTCGGGCGCTTTTTTGGTTTTGGCTGATAGATTAATTTAACCTCTAATATAAGGACACACACCCTAACTACAAAGGACAGACGCTATATAAAGAAATCATGATGCCGAGGTATCGAGCAGTATCAAGGTCATCGATACTCTTTAAATTACTGCTCATTTAGCGTTTATCTGGTGGAAAAATACGGTATTGGTTAAATGGAGTTGGGTTGGCGCGAACGGAGGTAAACGAAGATGGTCATTCGTTGGCTGTGGTCGTTTTATGAAGAGAGTAAATCGGCGATATTCAACCATCTAAGCGAAATAGATGTAGTCGCTTTTTGTTTAAGTGACTTCTGGCTGGCTCGACAGTGCAGAGACAACCGACGGCTGTACTGCGATGGCGCTCTAGTTCAGTACAGGCTTTGAGCCAATTGCGCTGGTTTAGGTTGAGTCGTTGCAGTATCGGCGGCACATTGGCCTCTAAACAAGCTTTACCCTCTCGAAATAGGTGCGCACTCCTATCCACCAGTTCAAGATAATCCATTAACCGAAAGGGAATGCCATCGAGTTTTTCATTGGTTGGATTACCGATAAACGGGTGCAGGCAAGGAGCGGTTTCTTGTTGATGGTTTAATGCTTTCAATCTGGCTTGTATCGAAGTGAATTCTGAGGTTTCTGGCGTTTTGGCAATGCCCGCTCTCAATGGGTTTAAATCGACATAAGCCATCGCCGCAGCGAGTGCTTGTTCATCCAGCAAAGCCTGACTTTTAAAGCGGCTTTCCCAAAAATGCCCCTTACAATCTTCTTCTCTATTGGCTTGGCAAGCAATATCAAAATTGAGCTCTTTCATAAACCAGCTAAGGCTCCATAAGCGAGCGCGCCAAGCGTCAATGATTAACAGGCTAGCTTCTGTTTCCGCATCACTGGTTAGTTGGCCTGATAACCAACGTGACACAAGGCTTGGGAGTTTGTGCTCTTGCTGCCAGCGCTCGACTACTTCATGGTCAGAAAGAGCTGCAGCCTTGTCTCGATTGATATGTACGACCAGATGATAGTGGTTGCTCATAATCGCATAAGCACAAATATCGATGCAGTAGACTTGCGAGAGTGCATATATTTTGTTTTTGATCCACTCGCGGCGATGCTCAAAATTTTGCTTTGTTAACGGGTCAATACCACACAATAAACTGCGCCTAACGCAGCGAGAAACGCAGTGATAATAAGGTGTTGCATCGACGGATATCTGTTGTCTTCTGGCTGTGGTCATTGTTGGTCTCGAGTGGTGTGTAACCTCTCAAGAATAAAAGGCTGAAAGAGAGCAGCAAGACTCAATGCTCGAACTTACCACGAGGTTATCACCAAACCATACTTTGGTTACTTTAGAGTGTGTGTCCTCATAGGACAGACGTTATTAAAATAATGATGGTGAGGTTGCTTTAGAATGCCTGTCCCGTTAAGCCCGTTAATTTAGTTGAAGATGAGATTGATATTGCAATTCGAGCAACTTATCTCAAAGATTCAGGTTTGAAAGCCAAGTGGTTGATGGACAATGAACTAGTCTATTTTGCGTCAACCCGTTATTTAGCCAACCATCCGCAAATTACTGAAGCAAAGGATTTGGAACAGCATAGATGCCTTACCTATACCTTGTCTAAACCATCAAATCTGTGGCGATTTAATGATGGAAAAGAAGAGATTAAAATAAAAGTACACGAGCGAATCAGAAGTGATAATCCAGAGATGTTAGTGAAGATGGCAAAGCTTGGCCAAGGTGTGGCAGCAATGCCTAGGTGGATGGTAGAAGAAGAACTGAAATCAAATGAGCTAAAAATAGTACTACACCAGTATCAATCTTTTAAGTTACCCATGTACCTGATTTATAAAGATGTAGAATACCAGCCACAGAGTATTCGCTCGTTTATAGACTTCCTTTCTGATTACTTCTGCCAACAATAAACGATCAGGGTCTGATCTTTATTTTTGTTAGTTATAGATACGCTTTGGTTACTTTAGGGTGTGTGTCCCTTTTAGTCTCCTTTTAGTCCTTGCGATTATCTTTACGCGCTAAGCGTGTTTAAAGCATCAATAATAATTAAGCGCCTTCGGGCGCTTTTTTTGATTGATAAGTTTACTAAACCTCGTCATTCCCTTGAGAAAAGGAATATTGCTTTTGTTGTTTTTGGAATGCTTGGATTTGTCACAGCAATATTTTCTTATATGGGGAAGGCAAGGTTTTACCCAATTAGTACACTAATCGTACTCTATACTGGATGGTTATGAGAAAAGTGTGAATAGCGCTTGAAATTAATGGCCTACTTTCAGTTTTTTTGTGCGAAATATTATTATTTGAATATAGAATAATATTTCGCGCCATTATCTGGTTACCTCGTAGGTATTTTTTATATTAACGTTTTTTTGGCTTT
>NZ_AFWE01000129.1 GCF_000222585.1 Vibrio scophthalmi LMG 19158
AGCTAGCAAGCGGCAATTAAGCCAGTAACTCTTGCGCAGTATTCACTACGTTCTCAACTGTGAAACCAAACATTTCAAACAGTTGTTCAGCGGGTGCTGACTCACCGAACGTTGTCATACCGATGATACGACCATCAAAACCAACGTACTTGTACCAGAAGTCAGCAATACCGGCTTCAATCGCGATACGCGCTGTCACATCTGAAGGCAATACTGACTCACGGTAAGCCGCATCTTGCTTATCAAAAGCGTCAGTTGCTGGCATTGATACGATGCGTACCGCTTTGCCTTGCGCCGTTAGTTCTTCTGCCGCTTTCACTGCTAGCTCAACTTCAGAGCCAGTTGCGATAAGGATTAGCTCAGGCTTACCTGCGCAATCTTTTAGGATGTAGCCGCCGCGAGCGATGTTCGCCACTTGCTCTGCATCACGAGGTTGTTGTGCTAGGTTTTGACGCGAGAAGATCAGCGCTGATGGGCCATCTTTACGTTCAATCGCCAGTTTCCATGCTACCGCTGATTCAACTTGGTCACATGGACGCCATGTGCTCATGTTTGGTGTTA
>NZ_AFWE01000128.1 GCF_000222585.1 Vibrio scophthalmi LMG 19158
AACGGAGCGTATTAAACGGATTTTCAGGTCATCCGTCAACGTGTTTTTGAAAATAATTTCAAAATAACGATTGTTTGCTCGGTTTTTGTGCGAAAGTCACCGTTAGGTTTTGCCAGAGTTAAAATCCTTTTTGAATTTTGTAACTTTTTCTAGGTAACGACGCGCTTCTGCTTTGGGATGTTTATTGGTGAGCGCCCAAAAAACCTGATTAGGTTGCAAAGAATTGATGTCGTTCATTGCTTGTTTTCGATTGTTGCGATTAAAAGTGTTTAAAACACCACCAGTACCACCGTTGTAGGCGGAGATCATGGTGTACTCAAGCGTTAGTGGATGCTGTACATCTTTCAAATAGCGATTTTTTAAGATGTAAAAGTAAGCGGTTCCCGCATCAATATTGTTTTCCGGATTGAACAAATATTCTGGGCTTGGCTCACCAGAGCGTTTTTTGACTAACTTGAATACGTCGCGGCCGGCGGTTTTGGGTACCACTTGCATTAAACCATAGGCATTCGCCCAGCTCACCGCATAAGGATTAAAGCTACTTTCGGTTTTGATGATGGCGTAAATCAGGTCTTCCGGAATATCATATTTTTGCGACGCACGACGCACGATGTCGGCGTATTGATAGCTACGGATCTCCACTTGGTTTTCGACCAGAGGGATTTCGACGTAGTAGGCTTTCTTAAAATCGACGTCTTTGACTTTTAGCTTGTTGGCAATCAAATAGTCGGCAAAGCGGTTAGCACGCCAAGACCATTGAATCGCTTTGTTATCTTGATCGACCACCTGTTGATACAAAAATGGACGCCCTTCTAAAGTGATACTTTTTGAAGAGAACAGGTCGACGTTAGCGGGATCATCAGGTGTTAACAGTGTCGTCATGATGGCATTTTTTAGATGCAGCTTAGGATCCGTAGGAGAAACGGTTTCAATGATGATAGTGCCTTTCTGAAAATCAACTTCAGAGCGACTGAGATAATTATCAATGTATTTAACGTAGTTATTTTTACCCGCAACTTTGATTTCACGGCTTCCCCAGCGTTTTTCGATATTGCCTGAAAAGCTACTAATTAGCGCATCGAGCGCAGCAGTATCTTTTTGAAATTGACCGGGCAGTTGTGCCAAGTTTTTGGCAAAACGGTTGGTTGGCTCATAGTTTACGTCGTAAAAGCTCTCGACGAATTCACGGCTGCAGCCGACCAGCATTAAGGTGGTAAAAAAGTAAATGAGTTTTCTCATGAGTATCCTAACTACAAATACAAAAATGACACCGTAGAAAACTGCGGTGCCATTTCACTTCGATGGGCTTAACGTTATGCGCTTGGCGGTGTGTAACCTTCAATATGAACGTCTTTGCCTTCAAATAGGAAGTTAACCATCTCCGTCTCCAGGAGCTTACGGTGCTCTGGATCCATCATGTTCAGTTTCTTCTCATTGATTAACATGGTTTGTTTCTGTTGCCACTCAGCCCATGCTTGTTTTGAGATATTGTCGAAAATTCTTTTGCCCAACTCTCCTGGGTAAAGTTGGAAATCAAGACCTTCAGCGTCTTGTTGTAGTCGAGCACAAAATACAGTGCGGCTCATATTAGATTCCTTTTGACTAGCGAAGTTCATGAGGCAAGCTTTGCAGTAATTGTTTTACTGGGGCAGCAAGGCCAACTTCTTCTGGTTGAGATAAGTTATACCAAAGACCTTTGTTGGCTTCCATTATCACGTCAGGCTGTTTTGATAGATCCAGCAAAATCGGCGTAATATCGAGATGGTAATGGCTAAAGGTATGGCGAAATGCGATCAAAGTTTGCTGGCTAATGATCTGTGAAGGATCAATGTGGCACCGCTCTAATTGCGGTGTGATTTCGGAATTATCATGCTGAGGGAAGCAAAATAAGCCGCCCCAAATCCCTGATTGTGGACGTTGCTCTAGCCAGACTTGGCCCTTGTAATGCAACATCACAAACCAAGTCTCTTTCACTGGCTTCTCTTTTTTCGGTTTTTTACCCGGATAATCGAGTGGGTTACCTTGCTTGTTAGCAAGGCACAACTTTTCAATCGGGCACAAGGTACACTTCGGCTTACTGCGAGTGCAAACCATGGCGCCCATATCCATCATCGCTTGATTGTATTTATCGGTATCTTGTTTCGGGGTGTGCTGCTCGGCGAATTGCCAGAGTTGATTTTCAACCGTTTTTTGTCCTGGCCAACCTTCTACCGCAAAGCTTCTAGCTAGAGTGCGCTTCACATTGCCATCTAAGATGGCATGCGGTTGTTTGTAGACGGAGGAGAGGATCGCTGCGGCCGTTGAACGGCCAATTCCTGGTAGCGCATTGAGCGCTTCAATATCGGTTGGAAACTCGCCGTGATAGTCGTTGGCAACGATTTGCGCGGCTTTATGTAGATTACGAGCACGCGCGTAGTAACCAAGGCCGGTCCATAGGTGAAGTACTTCATCTTGTTCGGCATTGGCCAAATCGATTACCGTTGGAAAGCGCGTTAAAAAGCGCTCAAAGTAAGGAATAACGGTAGCCACTTGGGTTTGTTGTAGCATGATTTCCGACAGCCAAACACTGTAGGCAGTTTTGTTTTGTTGCCATGGAAGGGTTTTCCTTCCATAAGCGTCATACCATTGCAAAATGGCTTGGGCAAAAGGCGTCACGACGTGCTCATTTATTATTTATTCGATATTGGGCTAAAATTGCATCACAGATTGTGGGTAAAGTACAACCGATAAAGTATGTGGTTTTATTCGGAAATGCTTGCACCAATGACGATTCTTTGGATAATCACAATCCCTTTGTATCGAGACCAATTTTTAAACAGGCAAAATCATGAGTGAAGTGACTACTAACGAATACAATGACGAAGGTAAGTTGATCCGCAGAATACGTAGCTTTGTGCGCCGTGAGGGTCGTCTAACCAAAGGTCAAGAAAGTGCAATGAAAGATTGCTGGCCAACGATGGGTATCGATTACCAAGATACGCTGCTTAATTGGCAAGAAGTGTTCGGTAATGACAATCCTGTAGTATTGGAAATTGGTTTCGGTATGGGTGCATCATTAGTTGAAATGGCTAAAAATGCTCCTGAGAAAAACTTCTTTGGTATTGAAGTGCACAGTCCTGGCGTGGGTGCATGTCTCTCTGACGCTCGCGAAGCTGGCATTACCAACCTACGTGTAATGTGCCATGATGCGGTTGAAGTGTTTGAGAACATGATTCCAGATGGCAGCCTAAGCACATTGCAACTGTTCTTCCCAGACCCATGGCACAAAAAGCGTCACCACAAGCGTCGTATCGTTCAACTTGATTTCGCTGAAATGGTGCGTCAAAAGCTGAAGCCAGAAGAGGGTATCTTCCACATGGCAACAGACTGGGAGAACTACGCAGAGCACATGGTTGAAGTGATGAACCAAGCGCCAGGTTTTGCTAACATTGCCACTGATGGTGATTACATCCCTCGTCCGGATGAGCGTCCACTGACTAAATTTGAAGCGCGCGGCCACCGTTTAGGTCACGGCGTTTGGGATATTAAATACAAACGCACAGCGTAATAGCGATTTAATACCTCCCTATACTTAGCCTAACTAGGTATAGAATATAGACAATAAGCCAACATTATCATGTTGGCTTTTTTGACCTTACCATCCCCAAAATTACGGGTTCAGACTACAAGCACAAGCAGGTCATGATGAAACCAACATATGAGATTCTGGCGGACATCTTGGAAGAAGTTCGTCCTTTAATAGGACAAGGGAAAGTCGCAGATTACATTCCAGCCTTGGCAAAAGTGCCACATACAAAGCTCGGGATCGCGGTCTATACCAACCAAGGTGAAGTGATTAAAGCGGGTGATGCCGACGAGGGATTTTCGATTCAATCGATCTCTAAGGCGCTCAGTTTAACGCTTGCTATGTCTCTCTATAAGCCTGAAGAAATTTGGACTCGTGTTGGTAAAGAGCCGTCTGGCCAAGCATTTAACTCAATGATCCAGCTTGAGATGGAACAGGGCATTCCGCGCAATCCATTTATCAATGCTGGTGCAATTATCGTCGCGGATATGCTCCACAGCCGTCTATCTGCGCCGAGACAGCGTCTTTTGGATTTTGTGCGTCAGTTATCAGGTGAAAGTCATATCGTTTACGACAAGGTCGTAGCGGCGTCAGAAATGATGCATAGCGATAGAAATGCAGCTATCGCCTACTTGATGCGTGCGTTTGGTAATTTTGAAAATGAAGTGATTCCGGTGCTGAATAACTATTTTCATGCTTGTGCGTTGAAGATGAACTGTGTCGATTTGGCAAAAACATTTAGCTATCTCGCCAATAAAGGCGTGTCGGTACAAACGGGTAAGCAGATCATTACGCCAATGCAAACCAAACAGTTAAATGCTCTGCTGGCAACCTGTGGTTTGTATGATGGCGCGGGTGAGTTTGCGTATCGTGTTGGTATGCCGGGTAAGTCCGGTGTCGGTGGTGGGATTATCGCGATCGTACCGGGCGAGATGACGATTGCAGTATGGTCACCAGAGCTTGATGCTTCGGGCAACTCATTAGCTGGCACCTATGCACTCGAATTGCTTTCAGAGCGAATTGGTCGTTCGATCTTTTAGCCAAGAATATACGAGAGTTTAGATCGGAGAATCGAGAAGCGCTCGCTGTGGGTTTTATTGAGTCGCATGAATAGTGAAAGGGTCAGCATTTGCTGACCCTTTTCGTTTCTGAAATTTTCGATTGACGTTAATACAACGGCTCTAAATCTCTCTTCTCAGTTTTTGGTGTTTACTCTTCTTCCGCCATAAACGCTTCCAATAGATCATTTAAGAACAGCTTACCTTTCTCGGTGATCTGCCAATGCGTCTCGGTTTGCGAGAGGTATTGCTGCTCTAGCGCCCAATCAATGGTGGATTGAATCGCACTCAATGGTAAGCCTGTGGTATCGATAAAATCTTGCTTTGGACATGATTCGATTAAGCGGAAGCGGTTCATAAAAAATTCGAACGGGCGATCTTCTGCCGCCA
The DNA here is from genome assembly GCF_000222585.1 of Vibrio scophthalmi LMG 19158. GTDB lineage: Bacteria > Pseudomonadota > Gammaproteobacteria > Enterobacterales > Vibrionaceae > Vibrio > Vibrio scophthalmi. Next base: position 5,014 of record NZ_AFWE01000128.1, read on the forward strand.
CTTCCACTTCATCGCTTAAATAGGGTTTCACCAAGTTTTGGTATGCGGCGAGATAGCCGCGTGGATGTTTAACCTTGGTGGTGCGGATAATGCGTCCATCACTAAAACTCAATTTACCGTGCGAACCACAACCGATGCCAAGGTAATCACCAAAGCGCCAGTAATTAAGATTGTGTTGGCATTGATAACCCACTTTGCTATAGCCAGAAATTTCGTATTGAACATAACCGGCCTCGGTCAATTTTTGATGGCCAAGCTCAAAGATATCCCACAATTCATCATCATCAGGCAGGGTCGGCTGCTTATAATAGAACATGGTATTCGGTTCTATGGTCAGTTGATACCAAGACAAATGCGGTGGATTCAATGCAATCGCCTGATCTAAATCAGCCAATGCTTGATCGATGGTTTGATCTGGCAGGCCATGCATCAAATCAAGATTAAAGCTGTCTAAGCCAATTTGATGAGCCAAATTGGCGGCATTGAGCGCTTCTTGTTTTCCGTGAATTCGGCCAAGGCTCACCAGTTTTTCTTCAGCAAAGCTTTGTACACCAATTGAAATTCTAGTTACGCCAGCCGCTTTGTAACCCGCAAATCGTTCTGCTTCAACCGTTCCTGGATTTGCTTCCATGGTAATTTCGATTCCGGGCTTAAATGGAATGCGCTGTTCAACCCCTTTGAGCAAACGCTCAATGCCTTGGGCTGAGATCAGGCTTGGCGTGCCACCTCCAATAAATATCGAATGCAAAGGCCTTGGAGCATCGTTAAGTTGATACTTACTGATATCCCGATCAAGATCTTCCAGTAGGGCATCAATGTAGTGATCTTCTGGGATCTGCTCTTTTAACGCGTGAGAGTTAAAATCGCAATAAGGGCATTTTTGTACGCACCACGGAATATGGATGTACAAGCTGAGTGCTGGTGGAATTAGATGCATAAATTAGCGCTGCTCAGATAACGCAGCAAAGAGTTTTTGCAACGCTTTTGAACGATGTGAAAGCTGCTTTTTACGCGTCGGTTCAAGCTCGGCAGATGAGCAATCGTCTTCAGGAACATAGAAAATCGGATCGTAGCCAAAGCCGTTTTCACCTTGAGCTTCAGTAAGAATACGACCTTCCCATTTACCATGGCACACGATAGGAGTTGGATCTGCCGCATGGCGCATAAAGACTAAAACACAGTGAAAACGTGCAGTACGTTGCTCTGCTGGCACATCAACCATCGCTTTAAGTAGCTTATCTATATTATCTTGGTCACTCGCATCTTCGCCTGCGTAACGAGCAGAATAAATGCCAGGATCACCTTGTAGATAATCGACTTCAAGACCGGAGTCATCAGCAATCGCCGCTAGGCCAGTTTCTGCTGCTGCGTGACGTGCTTTAATGATCGCATTTTCGATAAAGGTGGTACCGATTTCTTCGGCGTCAATGACGTTAAATTCGCTTTGAGCAAATACGTCAAAACCAAAATCGGCCAATAGGTCGGCCATTTCACGTACCTTACCTTGGTTACCTGTCGCTAATACAATCTTGCTCATGCTCTATCCTAGTTACTCTTCAACATAAAATTTTTGGGTGAACTTTAAAGTGCCTTTGCCTTTATTGCCAGCGTCGAGTTCGATATTAAAGCGAATAGTTTCTTCTTCAGTGATGGCAAATTCAGCCAAATAGTATATCGCATCCCCTTCTTCTACTTTCCTAAAGTTTAGCTCGCGAGTTTGGCCAATTAAATTTTTTGCCGTACCAGTCAGTTTGCCGCTGATAGCGGGCTTACCTAGTTGCGAACGGTCGAGTAGGCTGATGTTTAAAATGGCGGAGTAGCCACTGCGTTTTAGTTGGTAGCTACGGGCGACTTGAGGGGTAAGAAAGGTTGAATTAAATGCTGAGTAGTGCACTTCAACATCTTTGATGGTAGTGAACTGACCGGCGATGCTTGGCAGTGATAGAACGCATGCGAGTAAAGCGATGAGATACTTTGTCATTGTGATATTCCTGAGATAAATAAAAAGCCATCATAGGATGGCTTCAATTTCAGCAGGGATCTGGTTGGGAGTCACGATACGCACTTGTTTGTGCCGTCCGAGTTCACCTTTTTCAATCTTGACCAATCCCTTAGCCACTTTAAATTGTTTTGCCAGATACTTAGACAAGTGCGCATTGGCTTTGCCATCCACTGGCGGAGCGGTAATGGCGATTTTGACTTCTTCACCATGCAAGCCGACGATTTTGTCACGGCTGGCTTTAGGTTGAATATAAAGGCGAAGCACGATGTCTTCACCTTCTTTCCAAACCGCTACAGACACTATAGTTGGTACCAAATCGGACCGATGACGTCGCCCATAAGGAAGTTGGCAAATTGCAGCACGATGAACAGCACTAACACACTCAAGTCGAAACCGCCCATTTCAGGCAGAATACGGCGAATCGGTGCTAGCATTGGTTCTGTTAATTGATGGAACACGTATTCCACCGGGCTGCGGCCTTGGCTTACCCAGCTCAAGATTGCGCGTAGTAACAGCACCCAGAATAACAATCCGCCCGCCGCTTTCACTAGTGATAGCGCGCCAAGGAATAAGAAATCAGCACTGAAGGCAACAGAGCCGTTAGAGGCAACTAAAATAACCGCGACAAATTTCACCACACAAAGTACGTAAGCAAACAGTACCGTGGATAAATCAATACTACCGACCGAAGGAATAACACGGCGTAGTGGGCCGATCACAGGTTGAGTTGCTTTAACAATAAACTGTGAGAATGGGTTATAAAAATCGGCACGTGTTGCTTGTAACCAAAGACGCAAAAGAACCACCATGATGTACAAATCAAACACGGTAGAAATTAAGAAACTGAGTGAACTCATAGGTTGCCCTTAAATCAATCGAGCCTTATTGGCTCTGCTTATTAAAATAACTTTTCCATTTCTTGAGCGCGAATAACCGCAGCTTGCATTGCTTTCGCTACGATATCCGATAATTGGTGCTCATTGAAAGTACGAATTGCTTCAGCGGTGGTACCACCTTTAGATGTCACTTGTTCGCGTAGGGTAGCAAGCTCGATTTGTGGGTTAGCAATTACCATTTCGGCTGCGCCCAGTGCTGACTGTTGTACCAGCAGGCGCGCAGTCTCATTATCAAAACCTTGTGCAATCGCTTCAGCTTGCATCGCTTCCATAAACAAGAAGAAGTAAGCCGGCGCGCTACCAGCGGCGGCGATAACATTGTTGATCCCTGATTCTTGTTCAACCCAACATACTTTGCCTACCGCGCTCATAAGATCTGCGGCAAATTGACGATCTTGCGTTGAGACATTTTCAGGAGCATAAAGGCCGCTCATGCCTTGGCTGACTAGCGCTGGCGTATTTGGCATAACGCGAACTAGGCTTAGCTCGGCTGCAAACATTGAGTTGAGGCGCTCGGCACTGATACCCGCTGCAATCGAAATCACCAATTTATGCGAAAAGTCGACACCTTGCATACCTTGGCCAACCACTTCCATCAGTTGTGGTTTAACCGCCAGTACCACCACATCCGCTTGTGTCGCGGCAATCGCATTGTCGGCTTCGGTATTGATACCATATTGGTTAGAAAGAAAATCACGTTGCTCTTGATTAGGATCCGTCGCAGTAATCAAGTTTGCCGGATAGCCACTTGCCACTAGGCCCGCGATGATAGAGCGCGCCATGTTCCCTGCGCCGATAAAGGTGATTTTCTTATGTTCCATGATGACTTCCTAAATGGGTAATATTGTTATTTTTTACTAATTTTGCATTGCTACGCTTTAGTGCTGTAATCGCGCTCGCCGAAAATAGCGGTGCCGATACGCACCATGGTACTACCGGCTTCAATTGCCGCTTCCATATCTCCACTCATTCCCATTGAAAGGGTATCGAGCTTGAGGTTTGGATGGCGTTCAGCCAGTGCCTGTTTTAGCTCAGTAAGTTGTTTAAACGCGCGCAATTGTGATGCGTAATCTGGCACGTTAGCCGGAATTGACATCAATCCTCTTAATGTGAGGTTAGGTAGTGTCGAAATCAACGTTGCCAGTTCAAACACTTGATGCTCTTCAATACCTGACTTACTGTCTTCTCCACTGGTGTTTACTTGAATCAGTACTTGCAACGGCGGCATGTCGCTTGGACGTTGATCATTTAAACGTTGAGCGATCTTAGCGCGATCAACCGTGTGTACCCAAGCAAAGTGTTCCGCTACAGGACGAGTTTTATTGGATTGAATAGGGCCAATAAAGTGCCACTCGATAGCAAGGTTAGGTTGATGCTCAGAAAAATATGTTACTTTATCAACCCCTTCTTGAACGTAGTTTTCACCAAACATCTGTTGCCCGGCAAGGGCGGCATCAAGGATTGCTTGATTGGGTTTGGTTTTACTTACCGCGAGAAGTTGCACTGACTCTTGAACACGGCCACATTTTTGCTGTGCGCTAGAGATCTGTGAGGTGATCTGTTCAATGTTTTGTTGAATACTACTCATAGCCTACTTTACTAAGGAATTTAAATGGATATCGCTGAGTTACTGGATTTTAGTGTAAAACATAATGCGTCAGATCTACATCTTTCTGCGGGTGTTTCTCCGATGGTGCGCATTGATGGCGAAGTTCGCAAGCTGGGAATCCCTGCTTTTAGCCATGCCGAAGTCCATCGCTTAATTTTTGAAGTGATGAACGATGCTCAGCGTAGCGAATTTGAAGAACACTTAGAAGTTGATTTTTCATTTGAACTTCCCGATATCGGTCGTTTTCGTGTTAATGCGTTTAATCAAGCGCGCGGCAGTGCAGCGGTTTTTCGTACTATTCCTACCTCAATTCCAACGTTGGAGCAGCTTGAAGCGCCGGCGATATTTGAAAGTATCGTTAACTTGGAAAAAGGCTTAGTGCTGGTGACGGGCCCTACGGGTTCTGGTAAGTCGACCACATTGGCAGCGATGGTTGATTATATTAATCAAAACCATAACAAGCATATTCTTACCATTGAAGATCCGATTGAATTTGTTCACAGCAATCAAAAATGTTTGGTCAACCAACGTGAAGTACATCGAGATACTCGCAGCTTTAAAGCGGCTTTGCGTAGTGCTTTACGTGAAGATCCTGATGTCATTCTTGTAGGTGAGTTGCGTGATCAAGAAACGATTAGTTTGGCGCTAACGGCAGCGGAAACGGGCCACTTAGTTTTTGCTACGCTGCACACCAGCTCTGCAGCCAAAACCATTGACCGTATTATTGATGTTTTTCCGGGCAGTGAAAAAGGCATGGTGCGTTCTATGCTTTCGGAATCACTACGTTCAGTGATTGCACAAAAACTGCTGAAGCGTATTGGCGGTGGTCGCGTTGCCTGTCATGAAATTATGATGGCGACGCCTGCAATCCGTAACTTGATCCGTGAAGATAAAGTCGCGCAGATGTATTCAGTGATCCAAACTGGATCGGCTCAAGGCATGCAAACTATGGAACAAAATGCCAAACTTTTGATCGCCAAGGGCTTGGTCGATCAAGCTGAGGTTGAGCAAAAGATTGGCTCGCTAGATTTCTAAAGGAGCAAAACAATATGGATGCCTTCCTGCAAGGAATGAGTGAGCAAAAAGCGTCAGATTTGTATATCACCGTTGGCGCTCCAGTGCTTTATCGTGTTGATGGTGAATTACAGCCACAAGGCGATAAGCTTGGTGAGCAAGAGGTGTTCGCGTTATTGAGTTCGTTAATGGATAGCGAGCGTTTGAGAGAGTTTAAACGCAGTCGTGAAGCGAATTTTGCCGTGGTGCGAGATTGCGGACGATTTCGTGTTTCTGCCTTTTTTCAACGTGAGCAACCCGGGGCGGTAATTCGTCGTATCGAAACGAAGATTCCAACTTGTGAAGAACTTAATCTACCTACGGTGTTGCAAGAATTGGCGACCACCAAACGAGGTTTGGTGCTGGTGGTTGGTGCGACTGGTTCTGGTAAATCAACCACCATGGCGGCAATGACTGGCTATCGAAATCAACACCGCAGCGGTCACATTCTCACCGTGGAAGATCCGATTGAATTTGTCCATGAGCATCAGCGCTGCATTGTGACTCAGCGCGAAGTCGGCCTCGATACGGAAAGCTATGAAGTGGCATTGAAGAATTCATTACGCCAAGCGCCGGATATGATCTTAATTGGTGAAATTCGCAGTCGAGAAACCATGGAATATGCGATGGCGTTTGCGGAAACCGGCCATCTGTGTATGGCAACCTTGCATGCCAATAATGCCAATCAAGCGTTAGAGCGTATTTTACATTTGGTGCCAAAAGAGAAAAAAGAGCAGTTCTTATTTGATTTGTCGATGAACCTGAAAGGCGTGGTTGCTCAGCAGTTGTTGCGAGATAAAAATGGTCAAGGTCGACATGGTGTTTTTGAAGTGCTGCTCAATAGCCCTCGTATTGCAGATTTGATCCGTCGTGGTGAGTTGCACGAAGTGAAAGCGACCATGGCGAAATCGCAGCAGACGGGTATGCAGACTTTTGACCAGTCGTTATTTCAGTTGCTGGTTGATGGCAAAATTAGTGAAGAGGATGCGCTGCACAGTGCTGATTCAGCCAATGATTTACGCATTATGCTTAAAATGGAGCACGGAGAGTCTCTAACTAGCGGGTCTCTTGCTGATATCACCATTGATATGGATTGATAGGGATCTCATGGACAAAAAACCGAGCGCACAGC
>NZ_AFWE01000127.1 GCF_000222585.1 Vibrio scophthalmi LMG 19158
ATCTTATGTTAAATTCAGTTCTTCAATATAAAGCGCATCAATCTGTGCGCTCTATTCTTCAGTTGTTGTATCTAGGATTATTACGCTTGGTTTAACATAAGCGTGATTTACCATAAAATACTTAATAATCAATTATTTAATCATAGATTATCTAACTGATTATTGCGTTACGTAAGCCGACGATTAGCCGCCGGCTAATTTAACGGTATGGCCTTTTTTCTCTAAGTGCGCTTTGATTTTCTCACGAGCGTCACCTTGAATCTCAATATCACCATCTTTAACCGCGCCACCGCAACCACAAACTTTCTTAAGTTCTGCGGCTAACAGTTTTAGCTGCACGTCATCCATATCTAAACCGGTGATAATGCTCACGCCTTTACCTTTGCGGCCTTTAGTTTGCTTTTGAATGCGTACGATGCCGTCGCCTTTGGGACGAACAACTTTTTCTTCTTCTGGTTTAATACGACCGGTTTCTGTTGAGTATACTAATGTCATGACTATTTCTTTTGTTGCTCAGCTTTCTTTTTAGCAATCAAGTAACCTTCAATGTGTTTTTGAATGGCTAACTTGCCGCCCTTAATTAGCTTTCCATTAAAAAAGCAGTACCAGGAATTCGGTTCACCGGTATCGCTTTTAATAATATAGCCAAAGAAGTTCTCTTGCACTGCCTTTCCTTGGTTTTCACGTGTGGTAGCCAGTGAGGTAAACTCTTTTGGGTCGATGATGGTTGCGGTATCACAGAACCAATCGATACTTTTTTTCAGTGCAGCGGTACTGCCTTGTAAAATTGTGTTTTTGATTCGAACTTGCCAAACATCAGTAGTCGAACCAACGGTCTTCATTTCGAAGCCTCGGTATGTCGCAACAGCCATGGTTTTAGTCTTATCTATTGGTCTTGTGATTAATAATAATTGTAAATCACTGTTAGGCAAGTATATTTATAACATTCCTGTCGTTAAGGTGCGTTTCGTTGCAAAAAACTATTCCTAAAATCACTGAGCCCAAGAAATTGAAAGATTTTACCGCTCAATTTGCTCAGTCTGTCACCTATGAACAAGTAAACGAGATTACAGCCGGCGTATATGCTCGTAGTTCGTTACTTGCGATGACAAAGGATTGGAATCTGTTTGTCGAGTTTTGCCAGCTGAAATTAGTCACACCTCTACCCGCTTCAACCACCGCAACTCGGCAATACATCGAGAAAGTAGCAAAAGAAAAGAAATACGCGACCGTAAAACGTTACGTGGTCACTATTTCACTCATGCACAGATTGTTGTCCTTGCCTGACCCAACGCAAAATCAACAAGTACAGCAAGCTTTGGCGTCGATACGCATAAATAAAAAAGGTGACCATCAGCAAACGCATTCGTTTGGGTCACAACAACTTGCTGAACTCACTACTCTGTTGAGCCGCTCAAGTTCAATGCGTGATTGGCGTAATTTGGCCATTTACCATGTGATGTATTATTCGTTGATGAAGCGGAAAGATCTTAGAGATTTGTGTTTTGCACAGTTAGATTTGGCCGGCGAAGAAATTGCTATCGAACTCGATGGTTCTCGCTATTGGCTTAATTCGGAGTCCAGTGCGATCGTTAGAAAATGGCTTTCGGTACGCGGTCAACACGGGAGGTTTGTTTTTTCATCAATCGATCGTCACGAAAATATTGGGTTTGAGCCACTAAACGATTCGTCAATCTTCAGAATTTTGCGTTCAGCCAGTGAAATGCTTAATTCGGACGTCCCATTTTCTGGTCAGTCGCTACGAGTGGGTGCAGTCGAGGAGCTTGCCAAACAAGGGATGAAGCCGAAGGATATTCAGCATGCGGGTCGTTGGTTAAGCCCTGCTATGCCTTATCAATACTTAGGTAATAAGACACAGGCAGAACTTGAAAAAATAGAGTTTTTATCAATAAAACCAATAGAGTAACGGAACGCCATTACTCTATCTGGTGTTTAGATTGATGATTTAACGCAATCGGCTAGGAATTGATGGAACTGATGGCCATTGTTTTCTAGCATTTTAGGGAACATCGAAATTGGTGTCATACCTGGGAAGGTGTTCACTTCATTTAGATAGATGTTATCTTCTGGTGTTAAGAAGAAGTCGATGCGTGATAAATGGCGTAACTTCATCTGTTTAAACACTTTTTCAGCATTGATGCGGATCGCTTCAATTTGCTCTTCAGTCAAATTTTGCGCCACAACATCAGTGGTTGAATGACTTGCTGCAGAATATTTTTCTTCGTAACTGTAGAAAGTGTTATCCGGTGCTTTTACTTCCCCCGGCAGGGTTAATACAAGCTCACCTTGATATTCATACGCCGCTACTTCTAATTCGCGTGGTTTAACGGCCTGCTCTACCAATACTTGATCAGAATAACTGAACGCATCATCAATTGCTTTTTGCAGTTCATTTAGTTCCGTTACCTTGTAACAACCAACCGATGAGCCTTGGCATGCCGCTTTAACAAATACACTGCCCCAATTTTCAAACGCTTGCTTGGTTTTCTCAAAGGCATCGGCATTGTTTTCTGATAGGAAAAGGTATGGCGTATTTGGAATGCCCAGCGCGTCATACCAAAGCTTCGACGTAATTTTGTTAAAGCTATTAGTGCTCGCCTCTGCTCGACAGCCTAGGTATGGGATCCCTGCTAGTTCTAATAGCGACTGGATGTCACCGGTTTCTCCCGGGAAACCATGAATACATGGCACCACGAAATCCACATGTAAACTTTGATCTGCAAAGTTAAGTTGGCCGGTGTTGCTATCTAACAGAGCCAATTCACCTTGATCAGTAAACCAGCCCTCTTTCTTCATTTCTATACGGGTCACTTCAAACTCAGGTGTTAGCTGGAGCTGAGATTGTAGGTAGTTTGCAGAAACTAAAGAAACGTCGTGCTCAGATGAGCCGCCGCCGCATAAAAGAAGAATGGATGTTTTGTTCATTAAAATCTTTCCGTGATACTACAGAAACTGGGATGGCTTCATCATAATAAAAACCACTCCAAGTTACACTTCTAATACCAATATAAATAAGCAGCTAATGAGAGTTAGCTGAAAGAATAGACAGTAAAAAGGGGCTTTCGCCCCTTCGTTAAATTAGTTTAGTTTGTTCAGGGTTGGATACGGAGAGTTTTTGATCGTATCGATGCTCTTAACAAATGGCTTCAATGCTCTAAATTCTGCAGGAAGCTGAGCAATAGCTTGTTTTGCATCTGCCTGTGTTGCGTAGTCACCATAAAGAACGGTGTACCATTTTGTACCGTTAACAACTTTATAGTTTTCCCAAATCGGCTGATCTGAGTTTGGTAGCATGCGAGCAAATTGATCAACTTTAGTTTGCGTACCAACAGCAACGACTTGAATGGTGTAACCAAAACGCGCGGCTTGGGAATTTTGCTGTTTGTCAGACGGTGGCACAATAGCGACTGCTGGAGTCGTTTGCGCTGGTGTTGAAACAACAACTGTATCAACAACCGTTTCAGTCACTTCTTCTGTGATCGGTTGTTCCACTTCTGCCACTTTGTAATCTTCGCGATAACTTTCTGAGCTTACGTCTGTCGTGTACTGACCAGAGACACATGCTGAAAGTAAAACGGACAAGCCAACGATAGCGATTTTTTTCATGAATTCTTCAAGCCCTAGATAGAAATTACTGTAAATCATGCCGTTAGAAAGCGGCATAATCAAGCCAACCTAGGCATTATATTACGAGACTCTGTGACTTGTAACACAAAGTGTTTATTGTCTTGGGTGATCTGCGCAAAACTCCATCAAATTTAGCCTGCAAGTCCAAATTAACTCCGTTACGATTAGGTGAACATATCGTTAGGAAGTTGATTCATGAACAGCTTTGGTCATTTGCTTAACCCTAAATCGATTGCGGTTATCGGCGCCTCTACTCATGAAATGCGTGCGGGCAACATCGTGATGAAGAACTTGCTGCAAGGTGGCTTTGAAGGCGCCATCATGCCGGTGACGCCTAAATATAAGTCGGTGTGTGGTGTCCTCGCCTATAGCACTATCGACGCATTACCTATCGTCCCTGATGTCGCCATTCTTTGTACTCATGCGAGTCGTAATATCGAGATATTCACCCAGCTTGTTGCGAAAAAAGTCAGCTCGGTGATCGTTCTTTCTTCCGACATGCATCAACTTAGTAGTACTGGGGAACCCATTCAGGATCTTTGTGCTGGTATCGCTCGTACCGTTGGTATGCGGATCTTAGGGCCAAATAGCCTTGGCTTGATGCTACCTTGGCTTAATTTTAATGCTTCATTTTCACCTGTCGCCCCTCAGCGTGGCAAGATTGCCTTTATTTCCCAGTCCGCAGCGATGTGCACCACTATCCTTGATTGGGCGAATGACAAAAATATTGGTTTCTCTGCTTTTATATCGCTCGGCAATGCCGTTGATATTGATTTTGCTGACCTACTCGACCATTTAAGTACCGATACCCATACCGAAGCGATTCTGCTTTACGTCGATTCGATAAAAGATGCCCGTCGATTTATGTCCGCAGCACGAAGTGCCTCGCGCAATCGCCGAATATTGGTGCTAAAAGGGGGACGCACAGTTGAAGGACGTAAAGCTGCTCAAGCCCATACTGGTGGCAGTGATACGCTTGATATTATTTATGACTCCGCAATTAGGCGTACCGGTATGCTGCGGGTACAAAATTCACATGAACTATTTGCCGCAGTAGAAACTCTTACCCATTCGGTTCCTTTGCGTGGTGAGCGCTTAGCGATCATTACCAATGGTGGTGGTCCTGCCATTATGGCGGTCGATACTTTATTAGAGCGTGGTGGTAAACTAGCACGACTGGATGAATATACAGTATCACAGCTAAATCGCGTTTTACCCACCAGCTGGAGCCAGAGAAACCCAATTGATATGGTTGGTGATGCCAGTCATCAACGTTATGTGGATACGCTTAATACCATCATGGATAGCGATTGTGCCGATGCCATTTTGATTATGCACAGTCCTTCAGCCATCGCCCACTCAGAGCAGACCGCTGCCGAGATTATCAAAGCGATAAAGGCCCACCCAAGAAGCCGTCGCTTCAATATCCTCACCAATTGGTCGGGTGAACTTACTGCCCGTCCAGCACGAGAGATTTTTACCCAATTTGGCATCCCAACCTATCGCACAGCGGAAAGTGCGGTGGTTGCTTTCATGCACTTGGTTGAGTACAGGCGCAACCAAAAGCAGCTAATGGAAACCCCTACCACCGCGGAACCCGTTCATATTGCCGAACTAGAAAGTGCCAAAAAATGGATTACCGAACAATTACTGGATAAAAACACAGTATCATTAGATACTCATCAAATCCGCTCATTTTTAAAGTACTTTGACTTTAATGTTCTGCCTACTTGGATTGTAAGTGATGCCAGTGAGGCGGTTCATGTTGCCGGTGAAATTGGCTACCCTGTTGCAGTTAAACTCCGTTCACCTGATATTCCCCACAAATCGGATGTACAAGGCGTGATGTTGAACTTACGTAATAGCACAGAAGTGGCAAACGCAGCGCAAGCAATTCTTGACCGTACCCAGATATCTTATCCTTCTGCTCACATACATGGCTTATTAGTACAGGGGATGGCAAAACGAGCCGGTGGCGAAGAGCTAAGGATCAAAGTTAAATATGACGAGACGTTTGGCCCTGTGATTCTATTAGGGCAAGGCGGTTCAGAATGGAATGAAGGGATTGACGCAGCCTCAGCGTTACCGCCTCTTAATATGGCACTCGCCCGTTATCTGATTGTTCGCGCGATTAAAGGTGAGAAGATTCGCCTGCAAAAATTGCCCGAGCCTATCGACATTGAAGGTTTGTCTGAAATCTTGGTGCGTATTTCACAGATGATTGTTGATTGTCCACAAGTGCATGAACTGGACATTCATCCGCTATTGGCTAATGGTAACGAATTTACCATTCTAGACGCCGATTTAACGCTTAAAGCTTACCAAGGTGATGCACAACATCGTTTGGCGATCAGGCCCTATCCTGTAGAGTTTGAACAAAGGGTACAATTAAAAGACGCCAGTTCGATTCTACTACGCCCTATTTTGCCTGAAGATGAACCCAAACATGCGGAGTTTATTCATGCCGTTTCTAAAGATGATCTGTATAAGCGTTTCTTTACCGAAGTGGGTGAATTCAATCATGAGGCACTCGCGAAGCTAACCCAGATTGATTATGACCGCGAGATGGCCTTTGTTGCAGTTGATATGAGTGGCGCGGAGCAAAAGATCATTGGTGTCAGTAGAGCCTTGATCAATCACGATAATAGTGATGCCGAATTCGCCATTTTGATCCGTTCTGATCTTAAAGGTAAAGGCCTGGGTAAGATTCTGATGAACAAGATCATCGATTACTGCCAAAATAAAGGCACCAAACGAATGTCTGGTATGACGATGCCGACTAACCGCGGCATGTTGTTGCTCGCGCAAAGCCTCGGCTTTAAAATTGATATCCAGTTTGAAGATGGCACCGCTGATATGGTGTTGGTTCTACAAAATAAGCAGGAATCCTAATGAATCGAGTATCTCGATAATTTGCCATGACGCGTTATGTTAGTGGTGATGTTGATAAATCACGGGCTCAATTATCAACGTCACCTCTCAAATTGATTGAATGTAGTGCTTTTAAAGACAGCGCTTTGCAACAAAGTTCGCTTTACGCTTATTTCATTTGCCAATGCTTTTTTAGGTACTGAATACACCAAGATTTTGCTTCACCAATTTGATGGCGTTTCCACGCCATAATTACCTCAATTTCGCGTACATCCGTTCCGCTGATCTGCTGCACTATTCCTTGCTTGATTAGTGAAGTTGCAATGCTGGTTGGCAAGGTACCGATACCTAAACCGGATTTTAATGCATCCACTTTGGCTGCAAAATTACTCACGGTAAGTCTTGGTTGTTTCTGTAGTACATTCACCGACATAGCGGGTTGTTCGCGAGCGGTATCTGCAATGGCGATCACGCGATATTTTTCACGTGCTTGATCATCAAACTCACCGACGCGCTTATGGACATAGTGATCCGTTGCTGCTACCCACATCATTTCTAACTGGCCTATCGTCTCCGCTTTTACATCAACTGGAATCGTTTCTAATTTTGGACAAACAAGAATATCAGCTCGGCCATTTGCCAGTGCTTCCCAGCAGCCAGCTAAAATTTCTTCTTGTAGACGTATTCGCGTAGAACTCACGTTGCCCAGAGCATTAACCATTGGGAAGAAATTGTCGACTGGAATAATGCCATCAAACGCTAAAGTAATATCAAGCTCCCAGCCATTCGCGAGCACGCTGGCATCGTTGACCAACTTTTCTGTTGCCGTCAATATCGTACGCCCTTGCTCTAAGATAAGCTTCCCAGCTTGAGTAAACACGGCTTTATGGCCTGAACGGTCAAAGATCATGATGTCTAGATCTTGCTCTAACTTTTGGATCTGATAACTCAAAGAAGATGGTGCTCGATCCAGTTCATTGGCAGCGGAAGCAAAGCTCCCTCTCCTGTCGATGGCATCAAGAATATGAAGCGCTTCAAGCGTAATTGGACTTTGCAAAGAGTTCCCCTTTTTATTACAACATCTGAGCAAGGTTTAAAATAATGTTAAGGCGGGAATTAATCAATCATCGAACGATAAAACTATGGGCTACATAAACAAGTCAGGGGAGTAAAAGCGTTCAGGTGGGGAGAAAATAACAATATCATGAGGTTCAGATAAAACAAAAGCCAGCAAAGGGCTGGCTTCATGATCAACTTCATTCAAAAAGTGGTTTAAAATTGGGCTGAATGAGTGATTATTTAGCGGCTGACATCTCTTTCTTAACCATAACAGCTGCTGCTACGATGAAAGCGATGATTAGACCTAACTCCATGACTTACCCCTACTGATAAAATTGGAAATTAAATGTCAGTTATTTATAACCCGTGCATTGTATCAGTTATCCAATTCGATAAAAGTCGTTAACGAAAGTTTTACTTATTTTAGCGACTCAGATCAAAATTGAAGGCAAATTGACTATTTACTTAAGTTAAATCGAATGATTGACCCCAATTAGTGTTAATAAACTCATTTATTTCATCAACACTTTTCCGCCAATCATCTTATAAGATGGGGTGCCCCTAACTAAGGTATCGCGAGCGAACTCTGTATGACATTTTGGACAAATACAGGGCGTTTGCGTGTAATCTTCAACAATGCGCTCTTTAAAGCATTTTACCAATGCTCCTTTACCACCTTTTCGATATTTAAACAGTAAACAGCGGCACTTGGCGCAAAAAATCTCAACCGTTTTTGACGGTTGCTTCTTATTGGGTTTCGCCATGGTGAGAGCCTCGCTCATTGAGCATGTTAGGTTTAATCCATACCTTGCTGAAATCAAACCACCCCAGCGCATTACACTTAGCATTTTGTAGTGAACCGCATTGATCTTTACTCACGCCCAACCAACAATGGAACATCGGAATCAACTGCATTTTATCGGCAAGGGATTTCCCAATATTTTGCGCGGGAAAAGTCGCAAACTCTTCACTACGATACTGAGTGACTACCTCAGACCACTGAGCAAAGTCTTGCTCGCGACTCAAATGCTCTATATCACTGTAGTCAAGTAACCAACCGGCGATCGCATCATCACGATTGTTGGCTATCCCCATCGGTTTTACCCAAATGTCGACTTGCTCGTTGTCAGGCATCTCCATGTCATAGGTGATCAATTCAACCTCAAGGTTATCTTGCTTCAACAGCGTCTCTAAACACTTAACTAAAGTGGGAAACATTGGGTGCTTGGCATGATAAGCAATTTTAACGGTGCGGTAGCTTGGTGGTGGAGAATAATGCGCTTGTCTTGTGTGGTGGTACCAACCCGGTTTCAATCCGTGTGCTGGCAATGCGCCTAACTCTACGATTTTATCTTGTGGCAATAGTTGGAATACGTTCAGCGAGGATAGACGCTGACTAAAGTAACGCGCCCAATCATCGGATTTAGCCAAGCCATTGTTGCGATTTAATAGCAAATAGGTACAACCAGGATCTAATTCCACCTCGTCGCTGATTGTGATTGCTTCCGGCGCACACGGTTTTGATAGACTAGGAAAGACCATCGAGGAATGCACCGCATCAATCACCCACACTTCGACGCTATCAACCAGCGGTCTAAAACCAAAATAGCCATCAAACGCCTGTATGGTTAGGCGCTTTTCGTCATTCTGAGTAATTTTGTAAGGGCCAGTACCAATTGGGAATTGATCATAATCAGCGCTGCGCTCAGAGCTTGGCAACATCACTTTCGCGCACGATTCTGCCATTAATAACGCAAAGTGGTAATCATCTTGGCTCAAGTTGATATCGACCACATTCTTTTGCTGTGAGTGAACCGTTTCAATATGAGCGAAAAGATTACGAGAACGTAGTGCCATTAAGCATTCTATGATGGCCTCGACACTTAACAAATCACCATTGTGATAACGCACAGCAGGACGAATATAGAAACGCCAATGACGTGGTGATAGCATTTCCCATGTATGTGCTAAATCTGGCACTAACTGCTCGTTTTCATCTAAGCGAGTTAAGCCACTGAAGATCTGTCGTACAATATGCAATTCTGAACGACGCATATTTTTATGAGGGTTAAGTGAGAGTAGCGGCCGGTAGTACGGCAAACGAACGACTTGTTGCCCTTCTTGCACCTGCACGCCCAAATAACTTTCGACGACCCGAGCAAGCTTAGCCGCATCTTGATCTAGTACTTTAAGCGCTTGGCCTATTTTACCTTCTTCAAGATAACGGCGTGCGAGATTCTCACTAACATCCGTACGACTACGCTTAAAGTTGAGTTGCGAGAGCTTTCCGCGGCCCGGTGAAGGACGCCATTCAATCCAACCTTCTTCTTCCATCTTATTGAGGACAATGCGTGCGTTACGTCTTGTACAACAAAGGATGTCGGTGATCTCTTCTAATTGAACGCCAAGATCAATACCATCATAGTGTTCAAAAAGGGTTTCGAACTGGACACGAAGTCGCGGGCTACTCATAAAGGGGGAAATCTCAATCAAATATTACTATTTGTCATTTTCCCCATTTAGTGAGAGTGGATCAAGCAGTTACTGGATGGCAATGCCTAATTGTGATGCAAGGTCGATTAGTTGTTGCTCATCATCGAGTTTAATTGACCATTTTGCTTCACTTGAATGTACTGCGATGACATTTGCTCCGCGTCCAATCAGTTGGACGGCATCACTTTGTGCTTGCAAGGTGATCATATGCGCACCATTCACTTTCACGACAAGCTCATGGGGCGTCGCGATAATCTTGCCATTAGAAAATTCAATTACCATTTATCTCGCCCCTATCCTGCGCTGTTTACACCAGTCTCAACATTGCCTTTGCGCTGTTGTTTGACGGCAATGGTAAGACGGCTTGTGCACACTAGGCGCCCGCGCTCATCGCTTATGTTGATTTGCCATACCTGAGTAGAAACGCCCAAGTGAATTGGCGTCGCTTTGCCGATGACTAAGCCACTCCTCATCGCACGGACATGATTTGCGTTAATATCAAGCCCAACACAATAAGCATTGTCATCAACGCAGAAGTTGGCCGCGACAGAGCCTAAAGTCTCAGCCAATACAACGGAAGCTCCGCCATGTAACATACCTAGCGGTTGATGAGTGAATGAACAAACAGGCATAGTGGCACAGATATAGTCGTCACCAACCTCGGTATAGAGGATATTTAGGTGTTCGATCAGAGTGTTTTTTGAGGTTTGATTGAGACGATCTAGATTGATCTCTCGTTTCCAAATGGTCATAGTAAATCCATCCATAACGGTTACGTCTATTCTAACCGGATGTTATGATGAATATATAACTGTATTTACATGGAATGTCATATGTCGTGGTTTAAGTTCTCCGCTTTAGCTTTAGCCGCTGGGTTAACGGCGTGCAGCTCGTCACCTACTGGACGAAATCAATTGATCTTGTTTTCTGATACCGACATGAGCCATCTCGGCGCTCAGTCATTTGAGCAGATGAAACAGCAACAAAAAGTCAGCAAAGACGCTAAAGTGAATCGCTATGTCGAATGTGTTGCAAATGCGGTCACCAAACACGTGCCAAAACAGCCTGGCTTCGATAAGTGGGAAGTGGTGGTTTTTGATAGTGACCAAGTTAATGCGTTTGCCCTACCCGGCGGTAAAATTGGGGTCTATACCGGCCTGCTAAATGTCGCTGAGAATCAAGACCAACTTGCTACTGTTATTGGTCATGAAATTGCCCATGTATTGGCTGATCACAGCAATGAACGTCTATCGCAATCTCAGTTAGCCAACACTGGGCTACAGATCACTGCAGTCGCGCTTGGCTCTTCGGAATACGCTCAATATCGTGATGCGACAATGGCGGCGTTAGGGCTTGGTTTGCAGTATGGCGTAATATTGCCTTATGGTCGCACCCAAGAGTCAGAAGCGGATATTGTCGGTTTGGATTTGATGGCTAAAGCGGGATTTGATCCTGCCCAAAGTATCGATTTATGGCATAACATGGCAAAAGCATCCAACGGTCAACAACCTCCTGAACTGCTGTCGACCCACCCTTCGCACAGTACTCGAATTCACGATTTACAGCAGACCATGGCGAAGTTACCAAACTATCAGACAGCAAAACCAAACTGTTCTTAGCTTTGTTTTGGCGCTTTGTCATCGCATTAGAGACAATAAAGGGAGCTATTTAGCTCCCTTTTCTAATATGTTGCCATTAGCCGTTTTAGTAACTTAAACAATCATTATGTCGGCAGTGTTATGTGCCAAGCAGCTGCAGCGGTAGTTGCAACAAGGCATCACCACTTTGAGCAAAGTACCAAATAATCGCCACTAGACCTGCAACAAGCGCGACATACCATAAACCAGCAACGATTTGGCCATAACGGTCGAGCGGCAGTAGATGGCTATGGTGGCGGTAACGCCATTCCATAATGATTTCAAGTGTCCCCATGATCAGCAAGAAACCGAGTAAGCTCAAACCCAGTGTATAGCTAAGGAACACCCCGCCAATCGCCGCGGCTGTACACAAAATCATGCCCGTTAGACTGTTCATTGAAAAACTGATGCTTTTCAAAATATGACCGCCATCCAGTGGTAAAATGGGTAGCAAGTTAAACAGGTTTAAGAAGGCGTTAAAGGCGGCTAGACCGGCAAAGAACATCTCGCCAGTCACCCAATAAACCACCAATAGAATCAGCGAAAGCACAAAACCAAACATCGGCCCCATTATGGAGATAACCACATCTTGCCAACGGGTGTTAATTTTCTCATCCGTTAGCGCAAGTCCCCCCAAGAATGGCACAAGATAGATGCCTTTGGTTTTCATACCAAAGTACTTCATCGCTTTAACATGGCCATATTCGTGCACGACCAAACAAGCAATTAGCGCCATGGCAAATTGAAAAGAAAACAACCATGAATACGCAGCTAAGCTTGCGGAAGCGAGCACCACTTTAATCAGCTTGGCACTCTTGAGCATTTTCATACCAAGCGACACTAGACCAATCAGGCTAAAACGTTTTTCTGGTTTTGGTGCGACAACTGGGCTCTGTTGTTCGATATCCTTAGTATTACGCTCGCCTTGGCTAATGAGCTGTTGATTTACTTTAACTTGATAGTGAAAGGAAAACGGCTGCCAAGTCAGATTCGCGTCCAATTCACAATTTAGGACTTCATCGCCCTTTTGTAATACGAACGCGTGTTTAGTTTGTTCTTGTCGATCTGCATCGGCCGTGAGTTGTGAGACGATTTGATTATCCCAATACAGTTCTTGCCATCCAGCCATGCTGCCCTCAAGTCTTAGAGGACGGCCCAGGAATTCAATAGAGAGTAATTCCAATTTTTAACCTATTAATTTGCTATATAAACCTAACCGATTATGCCGCTAGGCACTAACAAGGTAAAGTAAAGGTGCAGTAATGTTACGTGGTCACGCCAATTAAGTTATTGAAGGGCATTTGAATGTTACCAATTTAACAACAAACTTCCGTAAAATGTCATTTTACGTCGGTTAAACCTTTGCGTTACCGAATGCCCCTTCCAATTAGTCGGATAAAGTGGATAATAAGCCCCGTTATTAATCCCGACTATATGTGAGTCCATTATGTCTATTGAAGCTACAATGCTACAACGTTGCGAATCTAAGTGTGAACTATGTGGTGCAGACGCACCATTGACTGCGTACGCGGTACCACCGCACGGTCACGTAACAGTAGATTACGGCATCATGGTATGTGACAAATGTCTGGGTGAAATTGAAGATCCTAAAGACATTAACCACTGGCGTTGTCTAAGTGACAGCATGTGGAGCCAAGTGGTTCCTGTGCAAGTGACTGCATGGCGTCAACTAACTCGTCTTAACTCAGAAAGCTGGGCACAAGACGCGCTAGACATGATGTACATGGAAGAAGAAACTAAGAACTGGGCTATGCAAGGTATGTCTGCTGACGACAAACCTTTCGATGTAAACGGCGCAGAGCTTAAAAAAGGTGACGACGTAACTGTCATCAAAGACCTTCCAATCAAAGGCAGCACACAAGTAATCAAGCAAGGCACGGTTATCCGTGGTATCGCATTGACTGACGATCCTAAACTTATCTCTGGTAAGGTGAACGGCGGCCAATCTATGTATGTTATTGCTGAATACTGACCGTAAAAAATAATCGCTAAGATTAAAAAATAAAGCACCTTAACGGTGCTTTATTTTTAGCTGCTATTTCTGTTTCCTGCCGCTAGGCAATCTTTTTGATCACATCCGCTAATTCACTCGTGCTGTCTTGCACTTTGCTGTTCATCTCATTGGTGAGTGTCATCAGTTCATAAGAATCTGCATACTTCAAATTGATCGATTGAATATTCTCATTGATCTCATCTGAAACATGCACTTGCTCTTCAATCGCAACGGCAATCTGTTGATTGCGGTCGACAACATCTTGCACCAACTCTTCTAATAACTGAATGCTCTGCTGTGCATCCGCTAACAGTTCAACAGTACTGGCAGATTTCTCATTACCTTTATGCAGCGCATTCACCGCAGTATTACTACCACTTTGAATACTTTCTATCGCAGACTTTATCTCAGTCGTCGATTCTTGCGTTCTTTGCGCTAAGGTGCGAACTTCATCCGCTACGACGGCAAAGCCACGTCCCTGCTCGCCTGCTCGCGCCGCTTCGATTGCCGCATTCAATGCTAATAGATTGGTTTGTTCTGCAATATCGTTGATCACTTCAACTACTGAGCCAATCTGCTCAGTTTGATGATTGAGATCGGTGACCGTTTGTGAGATCTGTTTAAGTTCGTTAACAAGCTCAAGTACCGAATGGTTGACGTTGTCGATAACACCACGACTATTGGTCATGGTGTTTTGCGCCGTTAAAGTGGCATCCGCAGTCGCTTGAGCATTTTGCGAAATTTCAGCAGACGCCGCCTGCATCTCATTGACTGAGGTCGCGACAACATCGATTTCGACTTTCTGCTCACTTAAATTCTGAGTGACGCGTTCGCTATTGCTCGCGGCAGAGTCTGCGTTCGCTTTGGTTTCCTTACACGAATCCATTACTGAGATACCGACGCGTCCTAATAGTGCATCCGCGTATTGCTTACGCATTTTCATCCCTAACGCAATTTCGGATAGATCGTTCACGCGGCCAAAATAAATATATTCCATCAGTGGATTATTGAAATCTTGTCGTGCTTGCTGTGCGAGCTTTTCTAACGGACGAGTCAATATATAACTTGATAATGCAGATAACGTCGCAATCGCGCCGATTGCGACCATCGGACTTTGACCATAATTCAGTAGTAGATGACCTACGCCTGTGGCGGCGGCAATGCAGATCGTTGAACGCATCCATAATCGAGTGCGTGGCAATTTCAGGATCAGTGAAGTGCCGCCGTTACGAAGTTTGCTATAGATTTTTTCTGCGCGATCCACATAGATACGTTCTGGCTTAAAGCGAACGGATTGGTATTCAACAATTTCGCCATTGAACTTAATGGGCGATGCGAAGGCATCAACCCAGTAATACCCGCCACCTTTACGTTGGTTCTTAACCATCCCCATCCAATGTTTCCCCGATTGCAAATGGCCCCACAAATCTTTAAACGCAGCTTTAGGCATGTCTCGATGACGAACAATATTATGCGGTTTACCCACTAATTCGCCATCTTCGAATCCGGCAACTTCACTAAAATGGGCACTGGCGTATTTGATATAGCTTGAAGGGTCGGTAATAGAGATGAGATTGTAGTTGTTTGGGTAGTCGTATTCCATTTCGCTCATAGATTGATCCTTACCTAGTCACTGACGTAAATTATATTTATGCAATTACGCACTTATTAGTCAGTAGTAAGAATAGAGCAATATTCTGTATAGCAAATCGAATGCACGAAGCCAACTAAGGCAAATAGTTTTAACTCACTGTTAAAATTGATGTTTATTGAGCAAAAAAAACGCCAGTAACATTACTGGCGTCTTCAAATTTGCTCTCTATCGATATAAACCGACATCTTTCTGCATATGGTTCGATAAGTCACTCGCATAGTATGCTCGAGGTTCATTACGATCGGTAAACAGAATATCTAGCAGGTGAACAAACAATCCTTTGATGGTAACCGAGTAGGTTTTTCTGTCCTTAGAAGGGGTGTTGATTATGGTTGTAGCGTCTAAAACTTGTGCCATATGTGCCTCTTCTTGAAATCGGATAACTCAGCTTGTGATTATTTTAACGTTGATTTTATCGCCAGTTAAAATGACAAAATTTCGATTTTCAAATTAGATAATCTAATAAAACAACTTGCTAACATTCGCCATTGACCGTTATTCACTTCGCTTTGCTATTGATAATTACTTAGTCACTATCGCTGTTTAATTATTCAAACAATAAAAAACGCCCCACTAACGGATAACAATTACTTTACATGATTAGTATCTTTTAGTGAGGCGTAACTCGCATTTCAATTAGTTGAAATAACGCAAATTATTATGCTTGTTGTGCCAAGCTGCGTTGTTTAACAATCGAAGCTACCACAGCAATTGTCATGGTGAACAACAGAACCAATAGTGATACCGCGGTAGGGATTGCCCAAGCCGTACCCACTAGAAGCATTTTAATACCAATGAAGACCATGATGAAAGACAGTGCTGGTTTTAGATAAATAAACTTATCCATCATTCCTTGCAGTACAAAGTACAAAGAGCGTAAACCAAGCAAGGCAAATACGTTGGCTGCCAATACCAAGAATGGCTCACGAGTGACAGCAAAGATTGCAGGGATAGAGTCTAGAGCGAACATCACATCCATAAAGGCAATCACACCGATAACAATCATCATTGGTGTCACGCAACGTTTGCCATTCTCAACTACGGTTAATGCATTTTCACGGTAGCCATCGGTTACCGTCGCAAATTTACGAATGATCTTCTCAGGCAGTGGGTTTACTTCTTCCTCTTCACCTTTATCGCGTGCCAATTGGATACCAGTCCAAATTAGGAATGCAGCAAAGATGTAAAGAATCCAGTGGTATTGAGCGAGTAGCTGAGCACCAACCGCAATCATGATTGCACGCAGTACCAGCGCACCAATCACCCCCCAAAGCAGCGCGCGTGGGCGTAAATGCTCTGGTACTGAATATTGGGTAAAGATGATCGCGAAGACAAACAGGTTATCGACACTGAGTGATTTTTCCAGCAAATAGCCGGTTAGAAATGAAACGGTCGCTTTTTTCTGCTGTATAGCTGCTTCCTGGCGCATAGAAATCCCAGAAAAAATAGATAGAGCCTGCGAAAAGAAACGCCAGTACAAACCAGAACACACTCCAAACAGCGGCTTTTTTAATTGTGATGTTACCACCACGTGTTTGCCAAATATCGAGTGCCACTAGAGCAAGTGTTAGTAGACCAAGGCCTAGGTAGGTTGACGGGGTCATTTTATCCTCCAAATAACGGAGGGATCGGTGCGTTTATGCTAACGATCCCTACCGCAAACAAACAACCTCATACCTCGTTAAAGGCATAAGGATTTGAATACGTTGGTCTCGTCGAAGCGCATAACGCTTATACTTACCGGAAAGGCATTGCCTAACGAGATGACGATAAGTAAACCAGAGGCGACTACTCCCCAAACGCCGCGGATTGTATGCCTCAAATCAATTTACGTCTACTAGAAAATCAAAAAGGAGCAAAAAAATGCTCCTTTCTTTTACATTCCCCCACCGGGAATTAAATACACCATTGCAGCCCATACAGAAATCCAGCTGATGACAACCGCAACATCGACCCAGTCTTTACTCCACATAACGACTCCTATTCATTAATTCGGATAAAATGAATCAAGGAATAAAAAGCAAAGTGTATGCCAAGTGTTTAAAATTTAGTCATTAATTAGCAGTAAGCATTTGATCGCCGTGTAGTACTTCTGGATTATCTTTTAAGTAGCGAATGAAACAATCTGCCATTGATAGGTGGGTGATATGCCCTTCGCCTTTCATATTGAGAATCGCTTCATAGCCTTCTTTTCCCTTCATGGTATAGGCAGAAGATGAACCAACGTAGGTTTTATTAGGTTCAACAGGCTGCCACCCATCGGTATTAGTGTGAATGTCTAGATGATGGATTCGTTCGCCTTTGGGCGCATTAGCATCATAGTGATAGCGTAAATTGGCCGTATAAGGGTACGAACCTGAGCCTGTTCCTTCCACGCCATTATTTAATGCATTGTTTATTGCCCCTTCCAATGTTTGAGCAATATAGCGTCCTTCAATTTCATAACTGCCAATAGGCACCAGAAACGGCAACACCTTTCCGGCGATATCGGCAACAGAGATATTTCCTACGGCAATGGAATTACGCACTCCGCCCGCATTGTGAATGGCAAAATCCACCTGGCTTCCCTGTTGACGCATAGCATGAACAAATGACTCTGCGACTAATGGCGCGATTTCGCTGCCGCCACGTTCATCAGGAATTCTTATATGACGTAGATTTTTTTCTGTACGCGCTAAGATGGTTTTTTGTTGCTCACGAACCCGGGCTTGATAGCGCTCTTCTAATAACCGCTGGATGCCTTTATCTTTCTTACAGACAGCCACGTTTTGATGCGCATGAACAAAATCTCGGATTGGTTGGTATTTTTCATCCTGCCAAGACTGACTCATCGAGGTGTCGACAAACAAACGTCTACCTAGCAGCAGTTCATTTTTACCGTTAAAGGCAATCACATTACCTTCACTGTCAAAATCAATGTCACAATGGCCGAGAGACAGAGCATGAAAGCCTGCTTGCACCACATAGGTTTGATTGACCTTTACGCCATAATCATCACTTTTCGCCAAACCTAACTCGCTAAAGTCACCCTGTAACACATGACTGTGTCCACCGACAATTAACGAAATGCCATCAACATGATTGGCAAGTTCAAGATCAGCCTCATAACCCATATGACTCAGTAAAATGATTTTGTTGATACCCGCTTTATGGATCTCTGCCACGGTATTTCTGGCGGTTTCGATACTGCTGACAAATGGCGTGTCAATATCAGGATTAGAAATCTCCGCCATTTTATCTAATGCTAATGAAAATATCGCAACCGACTCGTCACCGACATGTTTGATTAGCCATTGTGCCGACCGAGTGAGTGGTTTGTAGGAGTATACCGTTGGGTTAAAACGTAAGGTTTTAGGTTTATCTTGGCGCTCATTGGAAAGATCCCAATTGCCAGCAAGAAGAGGAAAATCAATGCGCTCGGCAAATTCGGCAACAGGCAGGTTACCCATATCGAGTTCATGATTCCCTACCGCCATGCCATCAAGACCCAGTTGATTGAGCATCACCGCGTTTGCTTCTCCTTTAAATAAAGAGAAGTACAAAGTGCCTTGAAAGCAGTCTCCGGCATGGAGGAAGATAAAGCCTCGTTGGTTTTGCTCGGCTTGTTGCTTAAGTTGTTCAGCGCGGGTTTTTATGCGGGCGATGCCACCAGCACTCACAAATGGGGCGAATGATTGTTGTTCTACGGTCAGCGCAAGCTGTAAAGACGTCGGTTCAAAATAGGAATGTGTGTCGTTTATGTGCGCGACTCTAATTCTGGTCGTTCTATTATTTTTCTTCATCATAATTCTTCTCACTTTTCACCGTCATGCTAACTCATTCTTTATGACAGATTCATTACTTTTTACGAATAATTCGCTTATGTGAGCTAACCTCATGCTTATATTAGTTTTTTCTTTTATGCTTAAATTAAGATAATTGATAATGATGAGGTCACTGTATGCAATTAGAACGGATTGAAATTGCGGGTTTTCGTGGCATCAAACGCCTATCCCTCTCGTTTGAACAGCTGACGACTTTGATCGGTGAAAACACTTGGGGTAAATCGTCGTTGCTTGACGCGCTTTCAGTTGCCCTGCCGCCTGATGGTGTCCCTTACCAGTTTGAAATGTCCGATTTCCATGTGGATTACTCTGTTTCTCATCCTCAAACACAAGATTTACAGATTGTCTTGAGCCTAGTATCGAACGATAAGAGCGAAATGCGCTCAGGGCGTTACCGTAAAATTAAGCCGATCTGGACCACTGATGAAAACGATACTCACCGTATCTACTATCGACTCAGTGCTAGTCGTGACAACTATGACATTGAAACTCAGTACGATTTTCTCGATTTTGAGGGCAACCCGTTACCGTTACATCACGCGGTTAAATTAGCACAAGAGCTGATGTCTCTTCACCCCGTGATCCGTTTGAAGGACTCCCGAAGGTTTAATCGCCCCATTCAAGCCAATGGTACACTCAACGAACGAGTAGAAAAGCGGATTGATAATACCTGTCGCCGCTTAATGGCCATTCCAGGACACGTGAACAAAGGCGAGATGCGCAGCAGTCTCAATTCAATGAGTATGCTGGTTGATCACTATTTCTCATTTAAGTCGAACGCTCGTAATAGTTTACGCAAACAACGAGATGGAATTTTCTATACCGGTCAGCCAAATTCGCTGTCTATTTCAGAAATCGTCGAGCAAACCAGTAACAAGCAGACTCGTTTATTATTTATGGGGCTACTCAATGCGTACCTGCAAGCGAAAGGCCCCAATAAGCTACGTCGTTGTGCTCGTCCGTTATTGATCATTGAAGATCCTGAAGGACGTTTACACCCGACACACCTCGCTCGCGCTTGGAGCTTACTGCAGTTACTGCCGATGCAAAAAATATTGACCACAAATAGCGGTGATCTTTTAGCGAGAGTACCGATCCACAGCATCCGCCGTTTGGTGCGTCAATCCGATAAAACCGTTTGTACCAGTCTTGGTTTACAGAGCTTGTCTCGTGATGAATTGCGTAAGGTTGGTTTCCATATTCGTTTTCATCGTTCTGGCGCGTTGTTTGCTCGTTGTTGGCTGCTGGTGGAAGGCGAAACGGAAGTTTGGTTATTTAATGAGTTTGCCAATCAGTGTGGTTATAACCTTGCAGCAGAAGGTGTGCAGATCATCGAATTTGCCCAATCCGGTCTAAAGTCGCTCATTAAGGTCGCGAAAGCATTTGGAATAGATTGGCATGTCGTCACCGATGGGGATGCGGCGGGTAAAAAATATGCGCATACTGTGCGAACTCGATTGGATCATGATCAAGAGCGTCATCGTTTAACTGAATTACCCGATCTCGATATCGAGCATTTTCTCTATAACCACGGCTTTGAACCTTTTTTCCGCGAGATGGTAAAGATCCCAGCCGATCACCCTATCCCGGCTAAAAAAGTGGTTCATCGTGTCTTGAAGAAATTTGCAAAACCCGATTTAGCATTAGCCATTGTTTCTCATTGCGAAGAAAAAGGCATAGAGGGAATACCGCTTTTGATTCGTTGGACGCTAAAACGTGTTGTCACCATGGCCAACGGCAATACTTAATATAACGTTTAGTCGGTAGTAAAAAGCCATGCCCTTCAATCGTCGATAGGCATGGCTTGTTTAAACATCGAAAACGATTGTGATTCAATTATGCTGAAGGGGTTTATCAATTCGCCCGACTAGTGAGCGTTGCATTAGCCTTACCAGGTTGTGATTTAGCTTGTAACCACATCCCACTCCATTTCATGGTGTAACCAAACAGGCCGCCAAGCAACAATGACGGTATTACTAGTTGCCAATCCCCATTGGCAGCAAAGGTTGCACATGATCCGATAAACGTACCCGGAATATAGGCCAACCACGATTGTTTCGCTTGCAGGCACATAAATAACGTAATCAGTCCCGTCAGCATATAACCGGCAATTTCTAATGACACATATTGAGAACCTGCGATGATCACCATCGCCCAGAATACACCGGTTAAATTAGTGATAAGGCTTATCAATAATCCTTTTACACCTTCTTGAGGTGCAGCAAAAAAACTTGTGCAGCCCAAAAATCCTGCCCATGCGAGTAGGCCAAAACTCACTGCAACCCAGCCCCAAACCCCCGAAAGAATTGCGGTCGTTATTGAGATGGCAACCAATGTACTCATAATAAAACTCTTCATCTTTGTAACAAGTGAAGCATACTACTTAGTTCGCTCGCACAATTAATCGATCTCGATCACGCATCGAGGCAACAAATAGCAATGCGTTACACAAAAGAGTGACGCAATCGTTACTTCAACAGAATCCGTGCATTAAAAAAGCCCAAGAGGTGAGCCTGCTTGGGCTTTAAAGTCACATTGTTGTGCTTAGATTGGGTTTAATAGGCAAGTTAAAAGACGGAAGGCTTACCTTTCATCATTCGCGAACCCTCACGTTTTAAGCATTCAACGAGCGGGTTTTCAACCATATCTGCTCGCCAAACAAACGAGAGCGTTCTTTCCATGCTTAATTCGGGCACATTAAGGGCGACTAATTTACCCGCAGCAATGTGCTGTTCAACATCTAAATAAGGCAAACAAGTTAAGTACTGTCCATTCGCAACCATGCTACGCAACACGGGTACGTGTTCGTATTCGCGCCATACATCAAGATCTTCAATCAAATGATGAATAGAGCTATCAAAAATCATGCGAGTACCAGAACCGTGTTCACGCAATACCCATTTTGCTTGCTCTAATTGGGCTAAACTAACACGATCTGACTTAGCAAAAGGATGATGCGCAGCCGCCACGACTGTTAAATGATCTCGACACCAAACTTCTTGGTGTAAACGGTTGTCATCACAGCGGCCTTCAATGATCCCAATGTCGTATTTGTAATCAAGTAAACCTTCCAAAATACTATCGGTACTGCGCACTTTCAAAGACATACGCATTTCTGGAAAGTCATTATCAATGTTACTGATAAGGTCTGGAACTAAGTGCTCTGCGGGGGTTTGACTTGCACCAATGCGCAGCTCTCCGCTAAGTAAATGCTGCTCAATGAACCCCATTGATATCTGCTGTGCATCTTGTAACAAACGCTTTGCTTTCGGCCTTAACCATGTCCCCCAGTGGGTTAATGCCATTTGCTTTCCTTGTCTTTCAAACAAGGGTCTTCCTAACATTTTCTCAAGCTGGGCAAGCGACATACTGGTGGCTGACTGTGTCAACGCCAATTTATCTGCTGCCATACTCACACTACCGGTATCGGCGACTGCATCAAATACCGCGAGTTGCTTTAGTGAATAACGCATAACTCTCCTTTTCGTTATTACGTTAAGTGTTTGATTTTTCCTTTTTGCCATGTGCACAGATAGGCACATACGCTCATTTTAACGCCTTCTAAAAACATATCAAATTATTTGATGAAGTTACTCAACATTATCAATTTTACCTGTGCCGTCAAACCCCCTAATCTGAATTGGCAACGAGGCGAAAGCCCTTTGTTTTCCACATAAGGAGGTTATTTATGAAACATACGATTAGGAGCGGTTATGTCATCTAGTCAAGCCAACAATCAATACTTCTCTCCCATGGAGATGATGGCTGAGGCTGAGAAATTTGCGTTAAGTAAAGCAAAAAAAAGTAGCGGTATGACTTTAAGCCTAGCGGTAATGGCTGGGGCATTCATCGGTTTAGCGTTTCTCTTTTATATCACTGTTACAACCGGTAGTGCAGATGCTGGATGGGGACTTAGCCGATTTGCCGGCGGGCTTGCATTCAGTATGGGCTTGATTCTGATTGTTATCTGCGGTGGCGAATTGTTTACCAGTTCAGTGCTTTCAAGCATTTCTTGGGCAAATAAACAAATCACCTTTGGCAAGATGATTTCAACTTGGGGAAAAGTCTACTTCGGTAACTTTATTGGCGCAATGCTACTGCTTGTTATCGTTTCTGCTGCTGGCTTATATCAAATGGATGGCGGTCAGTGGGGGTTGAATGCACTAAACATCGCGCAACACAAGCTGCACCACACTATGGTTCAAGCCTTTGCCCTAGGCATTCTTTGTAACCTTCTTGTGTGTCTTGCAATTTGGCTAACGTTTAGTAGTGCCAATGCAATGACCAAAGCGGCGATGACCATCATGCCTGTAGCCATGTTTGTCTCTAGTGGTTTTGAGCACTGTGTAGCAAACATGTTTATGGTGCCACTTGGTATTGTGATTCAAAACTTTGCGCCAGAGAGTTTCTGGCAAATGACTGGAACAACAGCAGCACAATATGCCGACTTAAATGTCATGCAGTTTGTTACTGCCAACTTAATCCCTGTAACCCTTGGCAACATTGTTGGTGGTGCCGTACTTGTTGGATTGGCGAACTGGTGTATCTACCGCCGTCCACAGTTAAAAGCAGCCAACATCGCAACCATTACCACCACCACAAATATTACGTCAGTTAAGGAAAGCACTATGAAAAACAACATCATCATCAAAGATATCATGAACACGCAACCAATCACTCTAAGCGCTGAGATGACCACGCCAATGGCTATTGATCACCTACTAGCACATCACGAAGTAAGTGCGCCAGTAACTGATATCGAAGGTCGTCTTGTTGGTTTCTTCTCTGCTCATGACGTGATGGTTGAATTATGGTGCCAAAACTACATCCCAACTCAAGGTCAAAAGGTGGTGGATCTAATGGCTCGTGATGTAGTGGCAATCGATGTAAATGACAAACTGGTAGATGTAGCGGAATTCCTTTGCATCGATAAAGAGCAACTTTACCCAACCACAAGCATGGGTATCGCAACTCGCTTTAGCACTCTATCGGTTGAAGAGCGCGCTAAGAGCATGAAAGTGAGCAAACCACATGTATTACCAGTATTAGAAAACGGTCATATGGTTGGTGTTGTGAGCCGCTTAGAAGTGCTAAACGCAATGCGTGATGTGTTTGGTAAACCAACTGAAGTGGTTGAAGAGCACAAACAAACGGCTTAACGACATCGTTAGTTGTCCAATATACACAAGCGCCTCATCATCGAGGCGCTTTTATATTATTATCGATAAAACGGTATTTATAGAAGTGTTCTACTGCTTGATGCCTTCCACATGCAGTTCCATATCCACGTAACTTGACGCTCCCATGACTGGAATTTTGTAATCAGCAAGCTCTAGACGGGTGGTGCCAAAGAATCCGACACGTTCCCCACCCCAAGGATCCTGACCTTGACCAATCACCTGCGCTTGAATCACGATAGGCTTGGTGACGCCGTGCAGATTAAGGTCGCCCAGCAGCTCAAACGTACCATCGCCTTTATCGACAACCTGCGTACTATTAAATGTTGCCGTTGAGTATTTACTCGCATCAATAAAATCGGCACTACGAATATGTTTGTCACGCTCAGCATGGTTAGAATCTAGGCTTTTGGTATCCACATTGACCGTAATGGATGATGCTGAAATGTCATCGGGATCATAAGAAAAATTCCCGTCAAAAGTATTAAATCGGCCTTGGATATAGCTGTAACCTAAATGACTTACTTTAAAGTTAATCGACGCATGCGCGCCCTTGGTATCAATCACATAATCCGCTGCGCTGGCACTCAACGGCATAACCATTGCCATCGCTAGTCCTGTAGCAAGTAACGTCTTGTTCATTTTGAAGCTCCTATCATTTTGCGTAGCGTGTTGTCTTTGTCGATAAAGTGATGCTTGAGTGCTGCCATGGCATGGAGGCCGGCCAGTATGATCAACGTCCATGCGGCATAAAAGTGAATCTCTCCGGCAATATCTGCCTGCCCTTCAAATAAAGCACCAGCGCCGGGAATGGCAAACCAATCGAAAATATCGATAGCACGACCATCCGCTGTAGAGATGAGATAACCAGATGTAAAAAGAATCAAAAGCACAATATACATCAGCCCATGCGCTATTCTCGCAGCCCATTTTTCTAACGTATTGCCTTGGACACTAGGTGACACGGTAACACTTTTCCAAACCAAACGAATTAGGGTTAAGCCTGCGAGTAGAATACCGATCGATTTGTGCCAATGTGGTGCGGTGCGATACCACTCACTGTAGTAAGAAAGATCAACCATCCACAAACCGGCTGCGAACAAACCAATAATAGCGATGGCTGAAAGCCAGTGTATTAATCTCGCGATTGGATTGTAATTTTTTACCTCGGTTTTCATTTGTGTCCCTACTTCGCTAAATTCAAACTCATCATATTGTGAGCTCAGTATTACCCAACTTATGTATACAGAACATCTACGCCTATTGATGAAGTCATTCAAATATTTTGAATATCTCTATAAGTTATCAAGATAGAAATTAATTCATCTCATCCACTTGCTCGATTTGATAAATTTCATCTGCGATATCAAGCATCTTGTTGTGCATAATACTCTGTGCATCCGCCAATCCTTTGTTATAGAAGACCGGTCCCAGCTTTTGGGTAATATGATCCGCAAAAAACTCCGCATCAAACTGACCTATTTCAATATCCAACTCATCGGCAAGATAGTCTTGGATAAGCATCGCCATCTTCTGTTTTTGTTGTGATGTAAATTCAATCTTAGACATAAACCCTTCTTATTCTGGCGTTTAAAGCCATTTAGTGTAACGAAAAGCTTCGCCTGCATGTTAACCTTACTATCTAAATTTGAGGTCTATCAGGGAGAATAACTGTGTTACTGGATGTGCTCATTCAAAGCGTTAATGAGTTTCAAGCGGACTGTATGACGCTATGTGAACAGCATTATCCCACTATT
Organism: Vibrio scophthalmi LMG 19158; assembly: GCF_000222585.1. Classification (GTDB taxonomy): domain Bacteria; phylum Pseudomonadota; class Gammaproteobacteria; order Enterobacterales; family Vibrionaceae; genus Vibrio; species Vibrio scophthalmi. The sequence goes on from NZ_AFWE01000127.1 coordinate 26,135, forward strand.
CATAACCGTGGCATGAGTGAACATCATCTCGGACTGGCCTTTTCACGCCGCCTAGCACGAACCCTTACTGAATTTGGTCACCATTGCAACTACGCAACACTAGAATGCTATCCATCAACAGAACAGCCTAGCCACTTTCGCGTCTCTTCCGATGCCGGAACCGTATGGATTTTGACTTCACACTTAGTCAGCGCTGGCAACTCATGCCGACGTAAGTTATTCAAAACTATTCACCACTGGCAGAGCGAATACGATTACGCAATACAACCTAATGATTTATTGCTATTGCTAACGGATCACTGGATCACACGAAGTAAGCAGAGCCGCGAGCTTATCCATTGGTGGACAGGCCATATTCCTGACGACGTTGATGATTACAAATCCCAAGGTGTTAGTCTTTATACCAGTGATTCGCAACTCTCTTTGACCTTAGAGGAGTGTTTTAGCATCAGTCCGTATTACATTAAATTTACCCATCCTCTGAAACGTGCGACCGATAAACAGTTGGTACGCAAGTACGTGCAACTTTATGCGGTAATACAGCTCAGTTAATTCACCCATTTCCCAGTACACAACAATACCCTTTCCAAGCAGAGTTCCTAAGTCGTTCAGCGCCCTATTGGTTAATACAGTAACGGTGATCACTTTACCTTTTTGTCTCTGCGCGGTAAGCCCCGCAAAAACTGCCATAAGCCGCCGCGTTTTCAAGTAAAGTTATCAAGGATGTAAAATCAATTCTTGAGTCTAAGGTTCATGAGACGAAAAACCGTCTAGTGAGAGGCGTTTGACCTATTTCTGATTAAACGACCTATGTCATATAAACTATTTAATGACATTAGCGAAATGTCTAATTGATACATAAGTTTAGAACCAACATCAAATTTGTGGACATTAGTCGCGGGCAAACGCTAGTTACAATACTTTATTCGTTGACAAAATTATGTCGGCGTCAATATCATGTCACATGAGCTTGCACTATTGCATACGGAATAACTTGATACTAAAGGCTTAAACGTAAAATGATTCTGTCTAGTCAACATCAGTTTCACGAATGCGTCTCTTTCAATGAAGAAAGACAATTTGTCGCCGCCTATAAAGGGCTAAATCTTCGTAGCGTTTATCAGCCTATCTTTGATCATAAAAATCATCCAATTGGCGTCGAAGCCCTTGTGCGCATTGAGGATCAGCAGCAGAAAAACGTAAGACCTGACCTCTTTTTCCACTCTAATGAAATCAGTTTAGAAGATAAGATCAATGTCGAACGACTT
>NZ_AFWE01000126.1 GCF_000222585.1 Vibrio scophthalmi LMG 19158
AAGGGCGATTTAAACTATCGAGAAAATTGCAGAACAAATAAAGACAAAAACCAAAAACTAGCAAAAGCAGACAAAATATAAATTCATACATAAAACCACCTTAGAACAAAGTAATGTTAGGCTGAAAACGCTCAGCATCTTCATTTGAAGCTAAATGCCCCTGAATATCGTCGATATCTTCGTCATCTTCAATGACTTCTCGCACATAAAACGGATTACACGTAACTGGCTGAGTCATATCCCCCAAACGCAAATTCACCAAACAAGGTGAAATATCTTCAACAACTAAACCAATGGATTCAGGATAAAAAACCGCACTATCAGAAGTGCGAACGAATGAATAAAAAATATCTTTGCCAGCGTGACGATGTTCAGTTACCGAGCCTGAGATATAAACATCAGTAAGCAACTCAAGAAGAATATTTTGCGGGTTAAATTCGTCGGTAGTTTTTGGGGCCGGTTGGCCAGCTGGTGCAACCTGCTCTACTGGTGTGTCAGTTGATGAATCGCCAAACAAAAACTTAGAGCTGAATGAGTAAATACAAAAAATCAAAAGACCGATAAAAAAGATCATTACATAGACCATGAACGGAATTTTGAATTTATGGGTGTGAATCTCAGCAGACCAATAAACACCATAGAATTTTTTGTCGCGGGAAATGGATTTCTTTTTGGCCTGCTTGGAATCATGGTAATCATCGGGATTGAAACACTTGGGTGATTCTTTACGAGTAACCTGACTACCACCAAACGCATTAAAATAATGAACATGGCAACCAACTAATTTACGTAAGTTGGCATCACATAAAGTCCGGTCTTGGGTAACAAAGTGAATGTCATAACCACCATGACGGTGAGTCTCTAATGCACCAATTGCCGGAGGGACTTTTGAGCCAACGGCGCGAGGTGGAAAAAATTGCTGACATTCATCAATGAAAATAATGGAACGCTTGGGCAGTTCCATCCAGTTCCTAGGGTCAGAGAAATGAGTGAAGTGAAAATTGAGAGATCTTACCATCTCAAATTTATCAACATCGGAATCCCCTGCTGCCTCTAAAACCCTATCGAGCTTAACGAGTTTCTTAACCGGATAACAGCGTTTAACCCAATAGAGCCACGTTGAAAAATGATCATGGGAATCAAACAAAGTTTCAAGCCAAGGAACATCAGCCAAAGTAACAAAATCACCTTCATCATGGATAGGTTTCATAATTTTGATGAGTTTGCGTTTCTGAGCTTTATCGGTAAGACGTGGAAAGTACCAGCCGTAATACCAACCGGAGAATGATTTAGCCACCTCCATATCAAGCATCAAAAGTTTAACGTTGTTGTAAAAGTATGGGCGGTCAGAGTCATGACCGCTAACTAGTTCCTTTAGGCTGTTAAGTGTTTTTGATGCACCTGGTAAACCTGTCCGTAAATAAATCATGCGTCAAATCCACCACGGTTAGCGCCGGGCTTATACCAAGCTTGAGCAGCAAATGCACCTTCACGAACACCCTTCAAAGTAAGAAGAAAAGCGCCAGCAGAAATCATAAGGTTAAGGGCTTTATCAAGCCACATGTAACCAGCCAGAGCGACAACATCAGAACCTAGAGCGCCAAGGGAATTTAGCCCGTTAAAGGATTCAACCGCCGTAGCAATAAGACGACCTGTTAGTAAATCCATACCGGAAAAAACGACGATACCGAAACCAGCAGAGATAAGAATATTTGAAGCGGTTGCACCAAGAGCGCCAGCAAGCCAAGGTAAAGCAGCACGAATCCAACCGAACAAAAACGAAAAAGCATTGATGAGTAATGGCATAAAACCCCCTATTACAGATGTTTAGCAATCATTAAGAACGAAGCGACAGAAGCGGAGGCCATGATGAAAAAACGAAACACCAAAGCCAAATCACAAAAAGGTTGAAAATCAATAACCCAAGGCTGACCTAAAACGTGGTAAGTGCGGGCAGCAGGACAACCACCATCGAAGCTAAACCCATTAGCAGTGGTGTAAGCATCAAGAGCATCATCAGCGCTAGTTTTGGATTCTGCATAAACACCCTTAAAAGCCCCGTCAGCATTAACAGAACTTTGAGAAATACCCTTTAGGTCATCGTGAAGGCTAGATAATGAATCTTCATAACCAGAAAGAGCGTCACGAGTACCACATTCATTAAGCCAACTGGATTTAGCTAGATAACAAGTTGCAGCGTCACCATCACATTCAAAGGAAGCACAACCAACAGCAGTAATAGACCCCTTTTCTTTCTCACCAAGCTTATCAATGGCGTTAACAATATCTTTAGATGAGCCATCAATAGCAGAGGTAATATCTGAGCCAATATTGTTAATTGCACCAATTTGAGAAAGGCTTAAAGCTTTTTGCGCAAGGTAGATTTCGTAATCTTGTTTAATTTGTGAATCAATAGTTTCACCAACAGCATGAGTGGTTTTATTAATGCCATCGAGTTCAGTTGTTAAATCAGCGATACCGTCATTCAAATCTTTATTCAAAGCAGTAGCAGCAGCGTTATGGTCACGGTTTAAGTTCTGTAAAGCAGTAAGAACGGCGGTATCCGTAGTTTCTTCAGGAGTAACTTCATCAGGATTGGGTTTTTCAAAACTTGGAGGCTTAGGGTTAGAAGTGTCGGGAGCATCAGGATTAAAACCACCACTAGGAGGGTCGATAGGTTTGGAAGGATCTAAATCAGACAAACATTCAGGCCAGTTAGCACCACCAACAACACAACTATCAGACATAACACATTTAAGGTCTAAAGAAGGTTCAATAAGGTCATTACCGTTATTACACTGAGAAACAAAAGTACCACCCTGAGCATGACAAGCGTTATCAGCCTCTATGATTTGGTCAATGGTAGATTGACGGTCACAGAAAGGGATATCTTCGCAAAGACCAGTATCTGGATTAAAAATATCATCACCTTCACATGAAGGAGGTGGAACAATACAAGCACCAGAAGAATTCAATTCAGAACCAACAGGACAAGAAGTAGTTTCAGAATAAAAGACAGTACCAGCAGAAGTTTCGGTACCATCAGGAAGGCGGTGATAAATTTTAAATTGACCACGATAACCACTAATGCGAGTTATAACACGAGTGCCACTATATTCATAACTAGTACCAATGCACTGTGTATTCCAATAAGACCAAGTGCCACTAACGCCAAAAGTTAAGCAAGGTACATTTAAAGTAGTCGAATGGGTTGGAGTAATTATTTTCGTTGAGGCAAAAGCACCAAAAGAAACACCAAAAAATAAAAATAAAAGGAGTGAAAATTGTTTGATATTCATGGGATTCCCTAGGGCATCAGGCGACGAATGCAGTCAGTAACAACGAGTAAAACAAAAACGAGAAGTAAATCATTAGGGGAAAAGACATAAGGCATGTTGAGCTCCAAAAAAGGGGCACAAAGCCCCTTAAAAATTGGTTGGTAAGTGGTTAGCCAAAAATCGCGCCTTTAGCCCATTTGAACACAACAGCAACGCCAGCTAGACCGATAAGCGCCCCACCAATTTCAGTGATTGCAGCAGTGCCATCAGTAGTGATAGCCGCTGTAGCT
>NZ_AFWE01000125.1 GCF_000222585.1 Vibrio scophthalmi LMG 19158
AAGAATTAAGCGAAGATCTTAGCAACAACACCAGCACCTACAGTACGGCCACCTTCACGGATAGCGAAACGTAGGCCTTCATCCATTGCGATTGGAGCGATTAGCTCAACGATCATTTGGATGTTGTCGCCTGGCATTACCATTTCTACGCCTTCTGGTAGAGAGATATCACCAGTTACGTCAGTTGTACGGAAGTAGAACTGTGGACGGTAGCCTTTGAAGAACGGAGTATGACGGCCGCCTTCGTCTTTAGAAAGTACGTATACTTCTGACTCGAACTTAGTGTGTGGAGTGATTGAACCAGGCTTAGCTAGTACTTGACCACGTTCAACGTCATCACGCTTAGTACCACGTAGAAGTGCACCAACGTTCTCACCTGCACGACCTTCGTCAAGCAGTTTACGGAACATTTCAACACCAGTACAAGTAGTAGTTGTAGTATCTTTGATACCTACGATTGCTACTTCGTCACCTACGTTTAGGATACCGCGCTCGATACGGCCAGTTACTACTGTACCACGACCTTGGATTGAGAATACGTCTTCGATTGGCATTAGGAATGGCATATCGATTGCACGCTCAGGTTCTGGAATGTAAGAATCTAGAGCTTCTGCAAGTTCAATGATCTTAGCTTCCCACTGCTCTTCGCCGTTTAGTGCGCCTAGTGCAGAACCTTGGATAACTGGTAGGTCATCACCTGGGAAATCGTACTCAGAAAGAAGTTCACGAACTTCCATTTCTACTAGTTCTAGTAGCTCTTCGTCATCTACCATGTCACATTTGTTCATGAATACGATGATGTAAGGGATACCAACCTGACGGCCTAGTAGGATGTGCTCACGAGTTTGTGGCATTGGACCATCTGTTGCAGCAACAACTAGGATACCACCGTCCATCTGTGCAGCACCAGTGATCATGTTTTTAACATAATCCGCGTGTCCTGGACAGTCTACGTGTGCGTAGTGACGAGTTGGAGTATCGTATTCTACGTGTGAAGTAGAGATTGTGATACCGCGCTCACGCTCTTCTGGAGCGTTATCGATTGATGCGAAGTCACGAGCTGAACCGCCGTATACTTTTGA
>NZ_AFWE01000124.1 GCF_000222585.1 Vibrio scophthalmi LMG 19158
ACCAAGCTGCGCTATTCACCGACTTAAGTTTCTTCTCGATTTTCATCAAGAAAGGGAGCAAATGCTACCTGAATAATGGGGTGGCTAACGAGGCTTGAACTCGCGACAACCGGAATCACAATCCGGGACTCTACCAACTGAGCTATAGCCACCACTGTTTTTTTACCGATAATACTTCCGAGGCACATGGTGCGCCCGAAAGGATTCGAACCTTCGACCTTTGGCTCCGGAGGCCAACGCTCTATCCAGCTGAGCTACGGGCGCATGCCCTATCGGCGGAGAGGAATAATACGGATATCACACTATTGCGTCTAGTACTTTTTCAACTTTTTTTACCGTTTGACGCCTTTTTCAGCAACATAGACTAATTAAAAACCAATCCTGCGTGTGATGTACCCCCTGTCGCTGGGAAGTTATTGTTTATTGCAACAACTTATCGGGATATAATCACCTAATGTTTACATTGATTTAACAGCTTTACTTGCTGTTCGTCAATTTACACACTAATAAAAGGTAAGCTTGAACTTACCCTCAGGAATGTACAGTGAGTTTAATGGATATGTCTCGAAAAATCTTAACCACCTTAATCGCTGCCGTCGCCTTTTCTGGCGCCGCCTTTGCAGCAAGTGTGAACCAAGAAGAATACGATGCGATAGCAGAAAGGATCAAACCTGTTGGTAATGTTTATTTAGCGGGCAGTGAACCTGTGGTCGCGGAACCAACCGGTCCTCGTGATGGCGCGAGTGTTTATGGCACCTTCTGTATTGCTTGTCATGCCACAGGCGTCAGTGGCGCACCTAAGATTGGTGATGCTGCTGATTGGGCTCCTCGCATTGCTCAAGGCGAAGCGGTGCTAAATGACCACGCTATTAATGGCTTCAATGCGATGCCAGCCAAAGGGGCATGTATGGATTGTTCTGATGAAGAAATCATCGCAGCCATCAAACACATGACTGATGGCCTATAAAAACGGCTACTGGATTAAATGATGCACGTGAAAAAGGCTTGGTCGAAACCAAGCCTTTTGTGTTTTTAATCGTACTGATTTGCAGTCGCTACCTTTAACCCAGGTTTAGGCGAATCAATTTAACTTCGTTACTTTTTATTAAACATCGATCTTAAATTGGCAATGTGCGCCTGCCCTTTCGCCATACGCTCTTCTTGGGTGACCGGCTTCTTCGTCTGTTCCCACTCCACATCATCAAATGGCAATTCATCTAAGAAGCGGCTTTGCGTTGGTTTCAGTAACTCACCATATTGGCGACGTTCACGGCACATGGTAAAGGTCAGCTCTTTCTGTGCTCGAGTGATCCCCACGTACATCAAGCGACGCTCTTCTTCGACGTTATCTTCATCAATACTGGTTTGGTGTGGCAAGATGCCCTCTTCCGAACCGAGCAGATAGACGTAAGGGAACTCCAAACCTTTCGAAGCGTGTAGCGTCATCAATTGCACTGCATCACTGTCTTCATCTTCTTCATTACGCTCCATCATATCGCGCAGAGTTAGACGTTGAACCACCTCTTTTAAGGATTTTTCTTCTTGATCGTAATTATCACCTTCTAAATCAGCCACAATCCACGAATAGAGATCCGAAACGTTTTTCATCCGCATTTCTGCCGCTTTCGGGCTTGAAGATGTCTCATACAGCCAATCTTCATAATGGATATCACGCACCAATGATCGTACCGCTTCAACTGTATCGCCACGCTCAGCTTGATCGGCAATCTTCACCAGCCAGGTCGTAAAGCGCTGTAAATTCTCTAAACCTCGTCCGGTAAGATGCTGCTCGAGGCCCATTTCAAAACTGGCCTCAAATAGGCTTTTACCACGCATGTTAGCGTAACTGCCGAGCTTCTCTAGAGTGACCGGGCCAATCTCACGCTTAGGCGTGTTGACAATACGTAGGAATGCATTGTCATCATCTGGGTTTACCAATACTTTTAGGTAAGCCATGATGTCCTTGATTTCTGCGCGTGCAAAAAACGACGTGCCGCCAGACAATTTGTATGGCACCCGGTTTTGCATCAGTGACTTTTCAATCAGACGAGATTGGTGATTGCCACGGTACAAAATCGCATAGTCGCGGTAGTTGGTACGATTAAGAAACTTATGCGCAATGATCTCACCGGTCACACGTTCCGCTTCATGATCTTCATTTTTCGCCAGTAGCACCTTGAGTTTTTCGCCATCAGGCAGCTCAGAGAACAACGATTTCTCGTATACGTGCGGGTTATTGGCGATCAGAATGTTGGCACAACGCAGAATTCGGTTGGTCGAACGATAGTTTTGCTCCAACTTGATCAGTTTTAAGTTCGGGTAATCTTGCCCCAACAACACTAAGTTTTGCGGTTTTGCCCCACGCCATGAGTAAATTGATTGGTCATCATCGCCCACCACCGTCAAACGCTCGCGCTGGCCGACTAACAAACGTACTAATTCATACTGGCTGGTGTTGGTATCTTGATATTCATCCACCAGCAGGTAACGAATGCGATTCTGCCAACGCGTTCGAGCTTCTTCGTTGGTCCGCAGTAACAATACCGGCAATGCGATCAAATCATCAAAATCAAGCGCGTTGTAGGCTCGCATCTGTTTCTGGTACATCTCAAAACAAAAAGCAAACAACTGCTGTTGCTCGCCTTGAGCGTAGGCTTTAGCTTGCTCTGGCGTGAGCATGTCGTTCTTCCAGTTGGATATCGCGCTGAGCAATTGGCGCAGCAGATCTTTATCGCCATCCAATTGGGTTTCGGTCAGCTCTTTGAGTAGTGCCAACTGGTCTTGATCATCAAACAGCGAAAAGCCCGCTTTTAAGCCCAGGTGCTTGTGTTCACGCTTGATGATGTTAAGACCTAAGGTATGGAAGGTGGAAACCATCAAGCCTTTTGCTTCTTGCTTACCTAATGTTTGCCCAACGCGCTCTTTCATTTCACGCGCGGCTTTATTGGTAAAGGTTACCGCAGCAATGTTACGCGCCTTGTAACCACACTGCTGAACCAAATAAGCGATTTTGTTCGTGATAACACGAGTTTTGCCTGAGCCTGCGCCTGCCAACACAAGACATGGGCCTGACACATACTTTACCGCTTGATCTTGTCCGGGGTTCAGCTTCATGAGGGTCTCATCTCGAAAAAATATTGCCGCTTATAATAATAGTGCAACCTTGTTATTACCATGATTAATGGTAGGCCAAATAATTTCACTCAAAACGAAGAAAAATCATTGGATTGACAAGATTTTTACAGATTTAGGGCCATACTATATTGCAAACACTGGCCGATTTTGGCCTAATAATGAATGAACGTTCATTCATTAGTGATAGGAAAAATGTCAAGAAAGATCTCTTTAGATAAACACGCACAAATTTTAGCTGCAGCGGAAAAGCTAATTGCAGACTCAGGCTTTCATGGCCTGTCGATGCAAAAAGTCGCCACGGCAGCAGGAGTCGCCGCGGGTACCATTTATCGATATTTTTCTGACAAAGAACAATTACTCAATGAAGTTCGACTTCATGTAGCCAAACGTATAGCCACAGCCGTTCAAAGCGGCGTAACGGACGATATGCCCTTAAAAACGGCCTTCCATACTATGTGGCTAAACATTTGGAACCTGGCATCCTGTGAGATGGATGCACTAAGTAGCCGAGTCCAATATGAATCTCTTCCCGCGACCGACGATCAACAGGTTAGGGAACTTGAGCGCAAAATGTTTGACCAAGTAGAGCGTTTGTTTATTGAAGGCAAGAAACAAAAGATATTTAAGCAATTGGATAATCAAGTGCTATTTGTTTTGAGCTTTGAATCAAGTGTCACCCTTGCGAGAAAACACGCGCTGGGATTCTATAAACTGAAAGATGACGAATTAGACGCCGTCATCGAAGCCAGTTGGGATGCAATAATTACTCATTAACTTGGAGTTCCAATTAGAATGAAAAAGTGGACTTTCTTCATGTTACTTATTGCGATACTACTGTTCGGTAGTGTGATAGGTTTCAATCTGTTCAAGCAGCATAAAATTGCCGAATACATGGCGAACCGACCCGAGGCGGAATTCCCCGTCACCGCCATTACGGTTAAATCGGTAGATTGGGTACCAGTGATCGAGGCGATCGGCTTCATCGAACCCAATCAGGGCGTTACCCTCGCCAATGAAACCAGCGGTATTATTGATAACATTAGCTTTGATTCAGGTACCCAAGTCGAGCAAGACCAACTCCTGGTTGAGCTAGATTCTGCAGTCGAGCAAGCCAATCTCAAAAGTGCTCAAGCCAAAGTTCCTGCGGCAAAAGCCAAATACAAGCGTTACCAGGGCCTCTTCAAGAAAGGCTCCATCTCTAAAGAAGCACTCGATGAAGCTGGTGCAAATTACTTCTCTCTTGTTGCTGATGTCGAAAGTTTAAAAGCCTCTATCGATCGTCGTGAAATCCGTGCACCTTTCGCCGGTGAAGTGGGTATCCGTAACGTTTATCTTGGTCAATATCTGCAAACCGGTACTGACATTGTCCGTTTAGAAGACACCAGTGTGATGCGTTTACGTTTCACCGTTCCGCAAACCGATATCTCTCGTATCAATCTAGGCCAAGAAGTCGACATTTTCGTTGATGCTTACCCTGAACGTCCATTCAAAGGCGCAATTACGGCCATAGAACCAGCCGTTGCAGTACAAAGTGGCTTGATTCAAGTGCAAGCAAGCATTCCAAACAGCGATGGTAAATTACGTAGCGGCATGTTCGCGCGTGCCAATATCATTTTACCACTCGTTGCTGATCAAGTGACCTTGCCGCAAACCGCGATTACCTACACCTTATACGGCGATAATGTTTACATTATTACTGAAGAAGACGGAGAGAAACGCGTAACACAGCAAGTGGTGAAAGTGGGCGAACGTACAACAGATATCGCTCATATTCTTGAAGGCGTAAAACCCGGTGATGTCGTTGTCACCTCTGGTCAGGTTCGTCTGAGTAACCATGCCAAAGTGCGTGTGGTTGAAGACACGGCCCTTACTCCACCAAAAGAAACACCAATGCTGTAACCGGAGGCTTCATGCGCTTTACTGATGTTTTTATTAAACGTCCAGTTTTAGCGGTATCGATCAGTTTCTTGATTGCTTTGCTTGGTCTTCAAGCAATCTTCAAGATGCAGGTTCGAGAATACCCTGAAATGACAAATACCGTGGTCACGGTGACCACCGGTTACTACGGTGCCAGTGCAGACTTAATCCAAGGCTTTATTACTCAGCCATTGGAGCAAGCCGTTGCACAGGCCGACAATATTGATTTCATGACATCACAATCGGTACTCGGTCAATCAACGATTACTGTGACAATGAAGCTCAATACCGATCCCAACGCGGCATTGGCAGACATACTGGCAAAAACCAACTCGGTGCGGTCACAACTACCGAAAGAAGCGGAAGATCCGACAGTAAGTATGTCGACCGGTTCAACAACGGCGGTTCTCTACATCGGTTTTACCAGTGATGATCTCTCTTCAAGCCAGATCACCGATTACCTTGAGCGTGTGATTAACCCACAGCTATTCACGGTCAATGGTGTATCCAAAGTCGACATGTATGGTGGTATGAAATACGCCCTACGTGTTTGGCTTGACCCATACAAAATGGGCGCGCTTGATCTTACTGCAACCGATGTTATGGGCGTTCTTAGTGCCAACAACTATCAATCCGCCACAGGCCAAGCCACTGGTGAGTTTGTGTTGTATAACGGCAGTGCTGACACTCAGGTTTCTAATGTTGAAGAGCTCAAAGCACTCGTGGTGAAAACCGGTAAAGGTAACGTTATTCGCTTAGGTGATATTGCTAAGGTCACTTTAGACAAGAGTCACGACGTTTACCGCGCCAGTGCTAATGGCAAAGAAGCTGTGGTCGCAGCAATCAATGCCGCGCCAAGCGCGAACCCAATCAACATTGCTGCAGATGTAATGGCGTTACTGCCTCAACTAGAGCGTAACTTACCTAGTAACATCAAAATGAACATCATGTATGACTCCACGATTGCCATCAACGAGTCAATTCATGAAGTTATCAAAACCATTTTGGAAGCTGCTTTGATTGTATTGGTGGTGATCACCATTTTCCTCGGTTCGTTCCGAGCGGTTGTGATCCCTATTGTCACCATTCCACTCTCACTGATTGGTGTGGCAATGGTAATGCAAGGCATGGGCTTCTCGTGGAACTTGATGACACTGTTGGCGATGGTTTTGGCTATCGGTCTGGTGGTGGATGACGCCATCGTGGTATTGGAAAACGTTGACCGTCATATCAAAGAAGGCGAATCGCCATTCCGTGCTGCGATTATTGGTACGCGTGAAATCGCCGTTCCGGTTATCGCAATGACACTGACATTAGGTGCGGTATATGCGCCAATCGCTTTGATGGGTGGTATTACCGGTGCGCTATTTAAAGAGTTTGCGCTGACCTTGGCGGGTGCGGTTTTTGTTTCAGGTATCATCGCATTAACACTATCACCAATGATGTGTTCGAAGATGCTGAAAGCCACCGACAAGCCAAGCAAGTTTGAACAAACCGTGCATCACTTCCTCGATAAGATGACCAATCGCTACGAAAGCATGATTGACGCGGTAATGAAACATCGCCCAGTTGTGATTGCCTTTGCGATAATCGTCTTTGCCACTCTTCCGATCCTGTTTAAGTTCATCCCAAGTGAACTGGCACCATCAGAAGATAAAGGCGTGGTGGTGTTACTGGGTACTGGCCCAGCGAATGCCAACTTAGACTATTTGCAAAACACCATGAATGACGTGAATAAGATTCTGTCAGACCAACCTGAAGTGGAATACGCTCAGGTCTTCACTGGTGTACCAAACTCCAACCAAGCCTTTGGTCTTGCGACACTAAAACCGTGGAGCCAACGTGATGCCAGCCAAGCTGAAATAACTAAGCGCGTCGGCGATTTGGTCGCTAATGTACCAGGCATGGCAGTAACGGCATTCCAGATGCCAGAACTACCAGGGGCGGGTTCAGGTCTACCGTTGCAGTTCGTTATTACGACACCAAATAGCTTTGAGAGCTTGTTCACTATCGCCAGCGATATCCTGACACAAGTGATGAAGAGCCCAATGTTTGTCTATTCTGATCTCGATTTGAACTATGGTTCTGCCACAATGAAAATCAGCATCGATAAAGATAAAGCAGGTGCGTATGGCGTAACGATGCAAGATATCGGTATCACCTTAAGTACCATGATGGCCGATGGTTATGTAAACCGTATCGACCTCAACGGCCGTTCATACGAAGTAATCCCTCAGGTAGAGCGTAAATGGCGCTTAAACCCTGAATCAATGGATAACTACTACGTCAGAACAGCCAGTGGTGAATCGATTCCACTTGGCAGCTTAATCAACATTGATGTAGTAGCCGCACCTCGTGCCCTACCTCACTTTAACCAGCTCAACTCAGCAACTGTCGGCGCGGTCCCTGCGCCGGGTGTGGCAATGGGTGATGCGGTGAAGTGGTTTGAAGATGTCGCGCAAAGCAGCTTGCCTACCGGCTATAACCACGACTATATGGGTGAATCACGCCAGTTCGTCACCGAAGGGAGCGCTCTATACGCCACCTTTGGCTTGGCATTGGCAATCATCTTCCTTGTTTTGGCGATTCAGTTCGAATCGATTCGTGACCCACTGGTCATCATGGTATCCGTACCACTGGCCATTTGTGGCGCCCTGATAGCCTTGGCTTGGGGGACGGCGACGATGAACATCTACTCGCAAGTTGGTTTGATTACCTTGGTGGGCCTGATCACCAAACACGGTATCTTGATTTGTGAAGTGGCCAAAGAAGAACAGTTACATAACAAGCTTTCACGCATTGACGCGGTGAAAGAAGCGGCGAAAGTACGTCTTCGCCCAATTCTGATGACCACCGCAGCGATGATCGCCGGCCTGATACCACTGCTCTATGCATCGGGTGCCGGTGCTGCACAGCGCTTTAGTATTGGTATTGTTATCGTATCTGGTCTGGCGATTGGTACACTATTCACGCTGTTTGTACTGCCAGTGATTTATAGTTACTTAGCAGAGCAACACAAACCACTACCTGTGTTTGTTGAAGATAAAGACTTAGAAAAACTGGCACGAGTGGATGAAGCGAAAGCTGTTCACCGTGAACGAGCAAATAAACCAAGTTAAGATTTATACCTCTCTATAAAGGCCACCTCGGTGGCCTTTTTTTCATTAGTACAAAAAGAAACCAGGCTACCAATGAGTAAAGAGTCGATTTTTTAGCATCAAAATGGCGACTTTCGCGTATCAATTACATAGAATGAATCCAAAGATACAGGAGTGTTCACACCATGTTTGACCCAAAGAAATTAGAGCAAATCGCGAAACAAATTCATGATTCAATGCCTCAGCCAGTAAAAGACCTTGGCTCAGATGTTGACCAAAAAGTACGTCAAGTAATCCAAGGCCAACTTAACAAACTCGACGTCGTTAGCCGCGAAGAGTTCGACGTGCAAACTCAAGTGCTACTACGTACTCGTCAAAAGCTAACTGAAATGGAAAAGAAACTGTCTGATCTAGAAGCAAAGCTAGCGGATAAATAGCGAGAAGCGAGAAGCGAGAAGCGAGAAAGGCTTGGTCCATACGGAACAAGCCTTTTTTGTTGATGCTGTTTTTATCTTTATTTTTGCGCCTTCGATTCAAATCAAGAACGCAGGGATAAGGCTCCAGTTCCTAAAGAGAAGACGCGCCGTTTACGAAACTAAATCAGCGCATCAGAGTTATCCCCTAGCACAATAAATTAGCCGCCTACCGCGATGTGCTTCATATCCGTCATGTAACCACGAAGCTCTTCACCAATGTATTCTACTGGGTGGTTGCGAATCGCATCATTCACTTCAATCAGTTGCTGGTTATCAACTTGGTTTGATTCTTCACCTAGGCCTTTACCGATGACATCAATACCCACTGATGGCATGAATTTCTCGCGCAGTAACGGCGTTGCAACGTTAGCAAACAGGTAGTTACCATATTCTGCTGTGTCGGAGATAACCACGTTCATTTCGTATAGACGCTTACGCGCAACAGTGTTGGCGATTAACGGCAGTTCGTGTAGTGATTCGTAGTACGCTGACTCATCGATGATGCCTGATGCTGTCATCGCTTCAAATGCTAGCTCAACCCCAGCACGTACCATCGCTACCATAAGGATGCCGTTATCGAAGTACTCTTGCTCTGAGATTTGGATGTTTGATTCTGGGTAGTTTTCAAACGCCGTTTCACCGGTCTCTGCACGCCAACCTAGTAGGTTCACATCATCGTTTGCCCAGTCAGCCATCATGGTGCGAGAGAACTCACCTTCAATGATGTCATCCATGTGCTTGTTGTATAGCGGACGCATCAGATCTTTCAGCTCTTCCGAAAGCTCAAACGCTTTGATTTTTGCAGGGTTTGATAGACGGTCCATCATGTGTGTGATGCCACCGAATTTCAGTGCTTCAGTTACCGTTTCCCAACCAAATTGCAGCAGTTTACCTGCGTATGCTGGATCGATACCTTCCGCAACCATCTTCTCGTAACAAACGATTGAACCCGCTTGTAGCATGCCACAAAGGATAGTTTGCTCACCCATTAGGTCTGACTTCACTTCTGCAACGAATGAAGACTCTAGACAACCTGCACGATGACCACCAGTTGCCGCAGCCCATGCTTTAGCGATATCCCAACCTTCACCTTTTGGATCGTTCTCAGGGTGAACGGCGATAAGCGTTGGTACACCAAAACCGCGTTTGTATTCTTCACGAACTTCCGTACCTGGACACTTAGGCGCAACCATCACAACCGTTAGGTCGTCACGGATTTGCATACCTTCTTCAACGATATTGAAGCCGTGTGAGTAACCCAGTGCGGCACCTTGTTTCATCAATGGCATTACGGTTTCAACAACATTGGTGTGTTGCTTATCTGGGGTCAGGTTCACCACTAGGTCTGCTTGAGGGATTAGCGTTTCGTAGCTTGCCACTTCAAAGCCGTTCTCTTTGGCATTTTTGTATGACTGACGCTGCTCATCAATCGCTGCTTGGCGAAGTGCATATGCCACATCTAGGCCTGAGTCACGCATGTTAAGACCTTGGTTAAGACCTTGTGCGCCACAACCAACAATGACTACTTTTTTACCCTTCAGAAAATCTGCTTCTGTTGCAAACTCTGAACGGTCCATAAAACGACAACGACCTAGTTGGTCTAGTTGCTCACGCAAGTTTAGGGTATTGAAATAGTTAGCCATTGTAGGGCTCTCCTTTAAGAATAATGTCCGTTTGGTCGGCAATTTTGCTTACCGAATAACCTGATACTAAAGCAGACATTAAATTGCTTAAAGTGATATATTCACAATTAGTAATTGCAATTTATGCAACATGGACGTAACTAAAATGAACATTAAGAGTCTGCAGCTTTTCATTCACTTATGTGAAAGTAAAAACTTTGCCAAGACGGCTTCAGCGATGCACATTAGCCCTTCTGCGCTCAGTCGCCAAATTCAAAAGCTGGAAGCAGAATCTGGCCAAGCGCTGTTTTTACGCGATAATCGCAGCGTGGAATTAACCCCTTCCGGCAAAAAATTATTACCTGTAGCGCTCAATATTCTCGCAGAATGGCAGAACTATCAGGTGCAATTTGTTGAGCAAAACCAAGAGCTAAAGGGCGAAATCCGTCTGTTTTGCTCGGTCACCGCCAGCTACAGTCATCTACCTGAATTACTCTCAGAATTTCGTCTCCAACACCCTTTTATTGAATTTAAACTCTCGACCGGTGACCCTGCGCAAGCGATCGACAAGGTGCTCAATGATGACGCAGACATTGCAATTTCTGCCATGCCGAGCCAGCTACCTTCCCGAGTAGAATTTGAAATCATCAGTGAAATTCCATTGTCCGTGATTGCACCATCTGGGGTAAGTCACTTTGCCCAAGAACTGCAGCAAGAAAAACCCAACTGGAGTGAGATCCCCTTTATTGTTCCTGAGGCGGGTACCGCTCGTGAGCGCGCCAATACATGGTTCAAAGCAATGAAGATTAAACCCAACATCTACGCTCAGGTGTCCGGTCATGAAGCGATTGTCAGTATGGTGGCATTAGGGTGTGGTGTGGGTATTGCACCAGATGTGGTGATCAATAACAGTCCAGTAAGAGATAAGATCGAACGCTTAAAAGTGGCTTCGATTGCCCCTTTTGAGCTGGGTGTGTGCTGCAAACGTTCGCAACTAGACAATCCGCTCATCAAAGCGTTATGGAAAGTCGCGCAAGAGAAATTCATTACCCCTTAAAACAACAAAGCCACGCAATAGCGTGGCTTTAAAAATTGGCTTAACTCTTCGCTTAAATCACACGAGAAAATTGCTGCTGGCGAGCACGGTCACGTAAGTATTTATCGAAACACATACAGATGTTACGAATCAACAAACGACCACGTAATGTGACGCGAATTTCACTCTCATCCACTTCCACCAGTTCATCATTGATGAAGGTTTGCAGCAGCTCCAAGTCTTGAGCAAAGTAGCGGTTAAAATCGAGTTTAAATTCTTTTTCGATGAAGTCTTTATCAAGCTTAAAGTTACAAATCAGCTGCTTAATCACTTCACGACGAATCAAATCGTCATTATCCAGTGATACGCCTTTCCACAATGCGTGGCGCTGCTCATTCACTTGTTGATAGTACTTTTTCAGCTCTTTCTGGTTTTGTGCGTATGCATCACCAATCATTGAAATAGCCGAAACACCAAAACCAACTAAGTCACACTCACCTTGGGTAGTGTAGCCTTGGAAGTTACGATGCAAAATGCCTTCACGCTGAGCTACAGCCAGTTCATCCTCTGGTAAAGCAAAGTGATCCATACCAATAAATTGGTAGCCAGCACCAGTCAGTGTCGCAATGGTGTCTTGCAAGATATTCATCTTTTCAGATGCTTGTGGCAGATCTTCATCTTTAATCTTACGCTGCGCTGCGAACAATTGCGGCATGTGCGCGTAGTTAAACACCGATAGACGACCCGGTTGCATTTCCAACACTTGCTTTAAGGTTTCAGCAAAAGAATCTTTGGTCTGCTTTGGTAAGCCGTAGATCAAATCAAGGTTGGTCGAACGGAAGCCGAGCTCTTTGGCGCGCTGAACCATGGCAATAATAAAGTCTTCATCTTGCTCACGGTTAACCAACTTCTGTACTTCTTTATTGAAATCTTGCACGCCAATACTGAGGCGGTTAAAGCCTTCACCACGTAAGTGGTCTAGCACATCAAGCTCAATTTCGCGCGGATCAACTTCGATGCTGATTTCTGCGGTAGGCTCAAAATCAAACTCCCCACGTAAAATCGCCATCACACGGCTGATTTGCGCTTTTGATAAGAAGGTTGGCGTTCCGCCACCGAAGTGCAGTTGTGTTACTCGACGACCTTGTAGCAAGCTCGCGCGCGTGCGAATTTCAGCCTCAAGTACATCCAAGTATTCATCCGCTTTATGGGCGTGACGCGTAATAACCTTGTTACAACCACAGTAATAACAAAGTTTATGACAAAACGGGATATGGATATAAAGCGAGAGTGGTCTATCAGGGTATGCCGCACAGGCCATATCGTAATCAGCCACCGTAAAAGCTTCATGAAACTCTAATGCGGTTGGGTAGGATGTGTAACGCGGCCCAGAGTAGTTATACTTATCTAGAACGGTTTGATCCCACACAATTTGTTGGCTTGCGACTACTTGCTGCGACATGGTGATATTTCCACTTTGTGACTGAAAGGTCATGGTTATGTGAACGGTCTATTTTGCCATAGCCCTAAAAAGGAAAAACTAAGACAAACCGTTTTTTGAGTAGCAAAACTCAGAACTGCTAGCTCGATCACTCACTATTAAGTGTAAGCGATCGAGGCTATATCGTTCAGTCAAACTACCGATGAGGCTTAAAGCACTTGAATATTGATTTGATTGTTGAGCGGCTGTACGGTTTGTTGCAGCTGTTTTAATTCATCAACAATCGCATCTTGCAGGCGTGATTCTGCTTTTTGACGGGCCAAATTCTGTTGCATACGCTGTTGTTTTGGCAGCGCTTGACGGTCTTCACCGCGCGCCATGTCCTTCACGATATGGTAAAGCTCAGCGGTAGCCGGAAACTTCGTATCGAAGTCAATACGGTCATCGCCTTGAACATAATCCATAATGCAGTAAACGCGAATGCTGACTTCTGATAAATCACATTGTCCTTGGATGCCTGCCATACAAAGTGTGGTGACGTTCTCAAAGATATTCGCGTTACGTTTTTCAATCGCTAGCTTTTGATGCTTAAGCTGCAATTCCTTTTGCTTCTTCAGTTGGAGCAGAAGGTAACCTGCGTAAGACGCTAAGCCAAGAATGATAATTCCACCAGCTAAGGCTAATAAGGTTACGCTCATACTGACTGTTATCCTTTAAATTGGTCGAAATCGAACGATTCAAATTCAGACAGAAGATCGTCATCTGAGTTTGATTTTTTCGCTGTTTTCTTCGTTGCTGGCGCAGGCGTCTCTTCTTCAACATCGTCAGCGATGTCTTCTTCGTAAAGACCCAATTGCTTCATCAGTACTTCGATACGGTTTAGCTTCTCATCTACGTATTTCTGTAGACCTGAACCTAGATTTTCACCATCTTCGATACGATCAAGCAATACCAGTAACTGAGCATCATTTTCCAACATTTCCAGCTCTTGCGCTGCGCTAACGCGACGCTCTGCTTTGGTTGGTTTTTTCACTTCTGCAACGATAAGAGGAATTTTCTTCTTGCTGCCTAAGCGAGGATCACGTTGCTGTGCTGCTTTCTGATCTTTATTCTGTTTTGCTTCAGAGTTACGCGTACCGGTTTTTAGGCCTTTACGCTTTTTATCTCTTTTGCGCTCGCGACCTTCAACATCCGATTGGGTGCGATTACGAACAACGATAACATCAGCAGCTGCGCCGCCTGATCTAGATTTTTTACTACGACTCATTACTGGGCTTTCCTCAGTAAAATTACATCATTTCCTACAAATTCAAGTTCGAGCTTATCCCGCTCTGCCAAGTATTCAAACGTTGCTTGGCTAAAAAAGATCACATGGGTGAGATCGTTTTTATAGTGCCAATGGGCAAACGCTTCTACATCGATAACCATCTTGGTCATAACACCAAGCCAGCCACCGGGCTTAACTAAATTCAACCATTGCTGCCACACTTGAGCCGGCTCATATAAGTGCTCAATCACTTCGGTAGCAGTCACGAAGTCATACTGTTGCTCTAACACCGAACGTTGTGGGTGATAGTAAATATCGTATAACTTCATGGTATGGCCCAGCTCTTCCAACATTATCGAAAGTGTTGGTCCTGGCCCACAACCAAAATCTAACCCGTGAGATTGAGGTGCCACGCGTTGACAAATAGGGTCAGCCATACGCGATAAAAAGCGGCGATAACCCAAATCATTGGGGTTATTTTCGTGCAGATCATAATGCGCTTTTTCAGCTTTAGCATCCAATCGCTGCTCTGGGTTAACAAAGACCAGTGCACAGTTCGAGCATTCGAGGTACTGGCGGTGTTTGTCTTCAAAGTAGTGATGAGTGTGATTGCTTTGACAAAGCGGACAATGGTGCATCTTTACATCCTCAAACGGGGATGCGAAACATACCAGAAACTCGGCTTAGAGTGGAGTACTATTGTGCAATTTATCGTCAAATTGGTAAAAAATAGAGATAAAAAAAGCGATAGATGGCCTATCGCTTTCTAAATGCCACAAGGGCAAAACTGAGTCGTACAAAAAGTTGTACTCCAAAATTCCATTTGTTCTTAATGCTTTCCATGCCAAAAGGTGTTGTTTGCCATCATCCTGATGAGTTTTGGCTTTCCTTTTCAACATCCTGTTACTGGGCTAATCCTCAGCCTGATCCGTTTCCCTGTCTAAACCGTTAGACGAGTCAACCATCCTTATTT
This sequence comes from Vibrio scophthalmi LMG 19158, assembly GCF_000222585.1. Classification (GTDB taxonomy): domain Bacteria; phylum Pseudomonadota; class Gammaproteobacteria; order Enterobacterales; family Vibrionaceae; genus Vibrio; species Vibrio scophthalmi. The sequence continues at coordinate 14,966 of NZ_AFWE01000124.1, forward strand.
GAGCAGGTATCCTACCTACCCAATATCCTTATTCACTACCAAGCATTCGTTGCTTGCATCCGTGGAGACCATCCTAGTCTTTTGTTCCTAACTCACTCCCTGTGAATATGATTACTTTACTTCAGCTCTCTCTCAGCACAACCCATCAAACAAAAAAATTATGCTCACTTATTCACCAGCGCGATAAGTTAATGATTTTATTTTAATTTACTTTTCCGATGCCATTTTGGCTTGCCACACTATAGCGAATCTCTTACACCGCAATGAGCAAGATGGCCGTTGGCTCGTTATCTGGCTTAGTGACTCGAATCACACTTTAAGTGCAATTCATCCATGACTAAAGTGTATGACCAATAAGCACGATTATTAAAAATGAAGACGAGTAGTAAAAGAGAGGGACAAAAAAAGCCGCAACCGAGTCGCAGCTTTTTGATGTCGAACTGTTGAATACAACAGATAAGGAACTACATCGGTTTAATGTAAGCCACCCATGTAGTTCGAAAGTGTATCGATATCTTCATCGGTTAATTTCTGCGCGATATCACGCATCATTGCGTTCATATCGTTTTCACGAGTTCCATCGCGGAATTTGACCAATTGTGCTTTAATATAATCAGGTTGCTGACCCGAAATTTTCGGGAAACCTGACAACTCAGTGCCATTACCACGAGGGCCATGACAAGCAATACAAGCGGTCAATCCACGCTCGGCGTCACCCGCGGTATAAAGAACTTTACCTTGTTCCACAACATTTTCTGGAGTGGTGCTGTGTGCCAAAGGTAGAGAGGCATAATAAGCAGCAAGATCAGCCATATCTTGTTCATTTAAAGGAAGAGCCATACCACTCATCACTGGATCAAAACGGCCTTGTTTACCACCGCTTGTCATCCCAAGTTTGAGGTCTTTAAGCTGCTTCTCTAAATACTTTTCATGCTGACCCGCCAGTGACGGATACATGCCAAGTAAACTGTTACCATCAGCCCCATGGCAGGCAACACAAGTTTGAGATTTTTCTTTACCAGCTTCAATGCTGCCTTGGGCCCACACGGAGCAGCTGGCTAATAGGCTCACAATTAGCGCTAATTTCTTCATGACATTCCATTATAATTATCAAGCTTCCAGTACCACTCTGCACAACCACTCATGCTACAATAGGCGATCTTATGCCGAGTGCGGTTATTTTACACAATTTCACAAAAAAGTAATCAATTGACTACACAAAGTCGAGATGGAGTTAACAGTGAGCGTAAAAATTAATTACCAAAACACCCATTTCATCACAAGTGCACCTGATATTCGTCATTTGCCAGAGGATGAGGGAATCGAAATTGCGTTCGCCGGACGCTCCAACGCGGGTAAATCAAGCTCTTTGAACCGCCTAACCAACCAAAAGAGCTTGGCGAAAACCAGTAAAACACCTGGTCGTACCCAATTGATCAACCTTTTTAAGGTGACCGAAGGTTGCCACATTGTCGATCTACCGGGCTACGGTTTCGCGCAAGTTCCACTTGAGTTGAAGAAAAAATGGCAAAAATCTTTGGGTGAATACCTACAACAACGTCAATGCTTAAAAGGCTTGGTGGTGTTAATGGATATTCGTCACCCAATGAAAGATTTGGACCAACAACTGATTTTCTGGGCGGTTGACAGCGGTATTCCAGTTCAGGTTCTTCTGACTAAAGCAGACAAGCTAAAGAGCGGCGCACGTAAAGCACAGCTTTTGAAAATCCAAGAAGAAGCAATTGGATTTGGTGGCACAGTGAAAGTAGATGCTTTCTCGTCACTAAAAGGGATCGGTGTTGATGTATTACGCAACAAATTGGATGAGTGGTTTGCACCTGCATTTGCTCATTTAGTTGAGCAAGATATCGACCAAGACGATCACGCAGATTTCGACGGCGAATAAGCCATTTTCTGTTGCTAAAAGCCTCGCCTGTGCGAGGTTTTTTTATGCCAATTTTCCGCTCTAGCCGAAGGTCATACTGCCCACATTTACCACAATAACGCTTAATATCGACTGATTAGTGAGTGAAAAGAGAAAAGTACCCAAAGCGTTAAATCGGTTAAATACACCGCTTTATTTTCTAACAGAAATAACAATAAGAAGCTGGAAAAATATTACAAAATGCTTCTAAGTGACATATTTTGTTTCAGAACGGTCTAATTATCGTAAGTTGGTCACGAATTGCAGGGGAAATAAGAGGAATTGCGCAGCTCTGAAGGTAACTTATTCTTTATTAGGATATTTTTGCTTGGCACAATAAAAAACGCCCCAGCCAAAAACTGGCTGGGGCGGCTGAATCAGCCTAATCCAATAACGTGAAACAAAAGGTCTGAAAGATAGAACATCTTACCTCTGTACCCTACGTCGATTAATGTACAACAATTGGTCAGTGATGAAAACTATTTTTGTAAGTTTTTTTCATTTTGATTTAATTCAGCAACAGAAAAGCATTGTTCTACTAGGCTTTTTTAACATCAAAAAAAAGCCAGCGTTTGTGCGCTGGCTCATGCTATTTAAGGCAATTTGTCTAATTTTTGTCTAGTGCGCCTGATCCCAGTTATCACCGTGACCTGCTTCAGCAATTAGCGGCACCGCAAGTGTGGCCGCCGATTCCATCAATTCTTGTACTTTTGTTTCAATTTCGGCCAGTGCCGTCTCTTGAACTTCAAATACGAGTTCATCGTGCACTTGCATAAGCAATTTCACACGACCATCGCCTTCTTTTTCAATCCACTCATCAACCAGCAACATTGCCTTTTTAATAATATCCGCTGCAGTTCCCTGCATTGGTGCGTTGATTGCCGCACGTTCGGCTGCTTTACGACGCATACCATTACGTGACTGAATTTCAGGTAGGTGTAGACGACGGCCAAAGATGGTTTCCACATAGCCTTGCTCTGAAGCCGCGCTACGTGTGTCTTCCATATATTGCATCACACCAGGGTAACGCTCGAAATATTTGTTCATGTAATCTTGCGCTTCGCCGCGTGGAATACCAAGTTGCTTAGCCAGACCAAACGCACTCATGCCGTAAATCAATCCAAAGTTCACAGCTTTCGCGCGTCGACGTTGTTCTGATGAAACAAGATCAATCGTGGTTCCCATAATCTCTGCCGCGGTTGCCGCGTGGATATCTTTGCCTTCACGGAATGCCTCAAGCAACGCTTTGTCACCTGAAAGGTGCGCCATAATACGCAATTCAATTTGGGAATAGTCGACCGCGAGAATCTTATAACCATGCGGAGCAATAAAGGCCTGACGAATACGACGTCCTTCTTCATTACGGATTGGAATATTCTGCAGGTTTGGATCGGTCGAAGAAAGACGGCCCGTCGCGGTTACCGCTTGGTGGTAAGAGGTATGCACACGACCTGTCTCTGGGTTGATCATTTTTGGCAGCTTATCGGTATAGGTCGATTTAAGCTTAGCCAAACCACGATATTCCAAAATCAATTTTGGTAATGGATAGTCTAATGCCAATTCCTGCAACACTTCTTCATTGGTTGAAGGTGTGCCTGATGGCGTTTTCTTAATAACAGGTAGACCCATTTTTTCAAACAACAAAGCTTGCAACTGCTTTGGTGAATTCATATTGAATTCTTGCTCAGCCAGTTCATACGCTTTTTGCTCTAACTCATCCAAGCGCACAGCAATTTCTTGCGACTGTGCAGACAACTTCATGTCATCAATCAAAACGCCAGTACGTTCAATGCGGGATAAAACCGGCACCAAAGGCATTTCAATTTCATGATAAATCGCGTTGAGTTTGTCATCCTTTGCTAGGCTTTCATTTAAACGGTGGTGCAAACGCAATGTCACATCAGCATCTTCTGCGGCATAAGGTGACGCTTGCTCAAGGTCGATTTGGTTAAAGGTCAGCTGTTTCTTGCCCTTACCTGCCACTTGTTCAAATGAGATACAGCTATGCTGCAAGAAACGCAATGCCAAGCTATCCATATCATGCTTACCGCCCACGCTGTTATATACGTAGGAAGCCAACATGGTATCGAATTTAATGCCACGCATCTCAATGCCATAACGAGCAACGATGCTCGCATCGTACTTGAGGTTTTGACCTACTTTGGCTTGATTGTCATCTTCTAGCAGAGGCTTTAATTGCTCCAATACCCAATCACGATCAAGCTGTTGTGGAGCATCTAAATAGTCATGCGCCACTGGTACATAAGCGGCTACGCCTTCTTCGGTAGCAAAAGAGACACCAATCAGATTCGCGACCATGTAATCTAAGCTGTCAGTTTCGGTGTCAAAAGCAAACACGTCGCTCGCTTTAAGCTTTTCAAGCCAATGGTTAAAGCGCTCTTGATCAAGAATGGTCTCATATTGGCTACGGTCAATGCTGATCGCTGAACGGTCAATTTCCACTTGGTTTTCGCTTGCCGAAGGTGCTGATGGGACCGCTGCACCACTCTTCTCTATCGCTTCGACCACACCTGTGCCACCTTCAAGTAGCTCGTTTAGCCATGATTTGAAAACCAATTGGCCATACAGTTTGATCAACTCATCAGTGTTCGGTTGTTCTTTCACTAACTGCTCAGGCTTGAACTCCATTTCCACATCAAGCTTGATGGTCGCGAGCTGGTAAGAAAGCAATGCATTTTCTTTGTTGTCTTCCAGTTTTTTGGCCATGGTTTTCGAACCACGGAAGCCAAGTGGCGCAATATCATCAAGATTCTGATATAGCTTCTCCATGCTACCAATGCCTTGCAACAAAGCCGTGGCCGTTTTGTCACCCACCCCAGGAACACCAGGAATGTTATCCACTTTATCACCCATCAGTGCGAGGTAATCGATGATCAGTTCTGGTGGAATACCAAATTTTTCAATCACGCCTTCACGATCCAGCACCACATTGGTCATGGTATTGATCAAGGTGACATTTTCATCCACCAGCTGCGCCATATCTTTATCGCCAGTGCTGATCAAAACAGGGATCCCCTGCTGCGATGCTTGGTGTGCAAGTGTGCCAATTACGTCATCCGCTTCGACGCCCGAGATCGAGATCAATGGTAGGCCCATAGCGCGAATAACATTGTGCAGTGGCTCGATCTGACAGCGAAGATCATCAGGCATCGGAGGTCGATTTGCCTTGTATTCCGGATACATATCATCACGGAAGGTTTTTCCTTTCGCATCAAAGATCACCGCGATACGATCCGATGCAAATTGACGCATCATGCTACGCAGCATGTTTACCACGCCATAAACCGCATTGGTTGGAATATCACCATTACTCATGGTGCCTGGGTAAGCATGGAATGCACGGTATAGATAGGAAGAACCGTCGATCAGAATTAACGGGTTATCTGGAATACGAGCCATAGTCTTTTAGTTTCCAAAGAAAATGCAAAATAAGATCTGCTTAGAATGCCACGACTATGGCAGCGATGCCATGCAAACTCTGTGATGTCTCTTACGACATTTGTTTAGAATCTCAACAACCCAAGCAACCACTTGTGGATAACTCTGTTTATAATAATTATCCACTGCCTTTTCCTTTTGCCATTTTATTAGCCCGTACAATAATAAGATCTTGTTTTAAAAGAAAATATGAAAGGATCGATCGTTTGCAACGAGATCTAAAAACGATCTTCAATTGTGGAAAAGAGTGTTGATGCCCTTTTGTTCAAGGACAAATCGCAGCGATAAAAAAA
>NZ_AFWE01000123.1 GCF_000222585.1 Vibrio scophthalmi LMG 19158
ATCTCTGGTACAGCAGCCGAACGCCCTGAATTAGATCGGTTGATTGAAGACTCTGAAGATGGTGATGTTCTATTGATTGAAAAAATGGACAGATTAACACGCTTGCCATTCCAAGTATGGGAAACACTTAAAGGACGAATAAAAGCTAAAGGGATATCAATAGTAGTTGTCGATCAACCTATGACCCATCAGTCTTTATTTGATGTAGATGTGTCGATCTCGGCAATTCAGCAGGCGTTAACAAACTTCATGTTGGATCTTGGAGCTGCCATGGCTCGTGATGATTACGAAACCCGCCAGAAGCGTGCCCAGCAAGGCATTGCAAAAGCAAAGAGAGAAGGGCGCTATAAAGGACGACCTGTAAACGCAGAGACCGCGCAAAAATGCCGTGCAGTTAAATTGCTCGTTTCTGACGGTGAAACCGTCAGTGCTGCATGTAAAGCGCAAGGTGTAGGTAGAGCAACTTACTACAAGTATCTATCTGCTCAAAACTGATCGCTGAAATATACTCTCTGGCGTATAAACGTCAAATATACGCTAGAGAGTATATGACGATTTGATTTACTGGGTAAAAGGAAGACAGAAGATGTACGTTAGTGATCCATCAGCGTTGGCAAACTGGATGCGAGAAGCAAGACAAAACACTGGATTAACACAAAAGCAGGTTTCAGAGTTAAGCGGACTAAGGCAAGCAACGATATCTAAAATAGAAAATGACTCAGCATCTTGCACGATCGAGACCTTGTTACGCCTAGCTAGAGTCTATCAATTAGAGCTTCACCTGTTGCCTATTCTGGCTAAGGGTGAAGACTATAAGCACGAAATCTCTAAGTTAGAATGGTAAGTTATTACAACCTTGGCAATTATACTGCCGAAAATGAACTTTATGCTTGGCATAGTCGGTTATGACTACAAGCCTTACAGCTTATGTACTCTACTTAAATTTTTTCTTATAGAGCCAGTCTTTCATTTTTATGGCTTGAAGAGAATCTCCCCAGTTAAACTTTTAGTCATTCTGAATGTTAGAACAGTGCGCAATCAAATTTAATTCCAATCGTGCAATCGCGCTCATCAATTCCTAGATACTAATCATCTATAAGTAAGGCCAGTGTCCTGCATTCATGGCATTGAGCTGATGATTTATTGATCACCATAGATCTGAGATTTACACCTGAATGTGCTAGCAAGAGCAAATCAACAAACAATATGAATCTGAACTCCTTATAAAAGACGGATTTTTATGCTGACGATTGATTTATTGATCGATACTTTCGATCGACACGATCGATGTTTTCGATCGATCGATTTTGTTTGTTTTACGATAAAAATTATTACCCAACATAATAGACATCGTTAATGCTCATATGTGATAGGTTAGACATGCAACGTAAACTTTGATGCATATACTGAGTGTTGTGTCATTAGTTGTTGTTTTTATGTTGTTTTTGTAAGGATCGTGGGTTAAAGGCGTGCACTAAATTAGATGAAAGGGAGGAAAAGGATTTGGTTCCAGATAAGTTTAGATTCTCGGACCTAGTTGTAATTATTGCTGATGATTCGTCTGTAGTGATCAGTTCGTTGAAGTCTATGCTAATAAAATTAGGAATAGTAGATAGGAATCTGTATGTTGCTAAAACAGCTAGAGATGTGATTTTTTATGCCTCAAAAATCAAATTTGATGTTTACATAAGCGATTACAATTTTGGTAAAGGTATTAATGGCAAACAACTATTTGAAGAACTAGTCCATATTAATGCCATAGTTGATGATACAGTATTCATAATGATTACAGGTGAGAATTCAGCTTTCACTATAAGAGCAATAATAGAATTAAAGCCAGATGAGTATTTATTGAAGCCATTTAATATAATTACTCTTAAAAATAGGATTTCGTCTGCGATTAAAAGAAAAAGGTATTACACAATTTATATTCATATGAAAAAAACAAAGACTATGATAATGGATTGCTATTGTGTGATGAATTATCACCATTTTATCCTGAATATTATTTTTTAATAGAAAAGTTTAGAGCTTCTTTCCTTAGCCTTAAAGATTTGCATCAGAATGCTAGAGTGGTATATGAAAACATTCTAAATAAAAAACAATTTAACTGGGCTAAAATAGGGTTAGCAAATGAGATGGGTAAAACAGGAGATTTAGAAGAAGCTACCGCTTTAATTGACGAGATGTTAAGAGTTACACCAGAAGATGTAAGTGTTCGGATGGGTGCTGCGAATATACGCTTGTTAAACGATGATGTACCGAGAGCGATAGCTGAATTAGAAATTGCGAGCAAATTAGTTCCTGGTAACTCAGAAAGGGAACTTGTTATCGTGAATCTTTGTCTATCTAAAAATGAGTTTTTTACAGCTTTGGAACGGTATGATCTTTATTTGAGAATAAATAAAGATACATATCGTGATGGTATTTATTCAAAAATAAATAACATAAGAGTTTTATTATACGCATGCAAAGGAAATAAAGAAAAATGCAACTTAATAAATGAAGCTAAAGCAATACTATCTCAAGTGAGAAGTCATTTTGATAAGGATATTCATGACGAGATTGAACTCTTATTGGCTCATATTGCGCTAGAAACTGGCAACTACAAACTCTCCATGAGCATTATAAATAAAGTGTTTAATAATAATAAATTAAATCATTTTTATGGTGCTTATCATTTATCTTGGTTGTTGAATGAACTGTGTTATGAATCAGAATTTTGTCATTCGATTAGAAGGTTAAATCTACTGATAGATAAAAACCAATCTAGCGCAATAATTCTTAGCAGTAAGATAGTGATGGAGTCTGAGTTGGTTAAGTCAAATGAAGATAAGCTTCTATTTTTGAAGGAGAAACATAAAGAAATCAAAGTTAACATTTCTAATAGGCAAGAGTTAATTAATGTTTATTTAACTATAAAAAATAGATGCCCTTATATAAAAAGTGTAAATGTTAATATAATAAAACTATTGGCAAAATGCTGGCCTATAGGTTATTCGGCTCCTGAAGTATATAGTCTTATAGAATTTAGTAACCAATTTATCAGACATACTGTCGAGGAAGGGGAACTTAATAGCATTGACTATCAATCTATTTATGACGAGGCCTACTCTAAATGTAAGGAGCATTTAAATGAGTGTTAACAGATTTAGGTTTGTGTTATTTGTTGTTTTCGTTCTTAGTGCAGTAATATATATAGCTAAGTCTGTATGGTCAATGCAGCTAGAAAATAAAGACTATTTTTTCATGTTGATAACTTTTGTGTTATTTTCAGTTTGGTTCTGGTTTTTTGCATCATACCATTATTTACGGCACTCAATTGGTTTACTTGAAATGGCTGTTATATCACATGATGTTAGAGAGTCTGTTGGTATAAAAACTGAAATAAAAACGTTGCCAATCTTAGAACTGACTAATTCTATTAACACAATGTTGTTTAGGATTAGAGAAAAGTATGAAAATCAAAGTTGCGAAAATTCTATTGAAAACATAACTAGACTTCCAAACATAAACTGGGTAGGTAAAAACTCAAATCACGTAAGTGTAGAAGCATTTGTTATATTTGAAATTGAATCAATTAACGGTGAAATTGAGAGTTTAAAATATATTGAGTATGAAGTGTTTATACGTGAATTTATATCTGCATTAAAAAGTGTGCTCGGAGATGATGTTTTAATAATATATGTTGAACAAGGTAAGTATGCAGTAGGGTTAGATAGTTGTTTTAGAATTGAACATTTTGTTGATCTAATTAAAAGTATTGGTACTTTTCCATTTGAAGTGTCTGGAAATCAAATATATGTGAACTTTTGGTTCGGTTCATCTGCTAAGACTGATATTAGTATGCGTATGGTTGATTTACTTGATGATGCCAAATTGTCATTGTATGAATCTAAACGAACTATGATTAGGCATGTTCATTTTGAATCCTCTATGCGTTATAACAGTCAACTTAAAGTTAGTAATTATAATAGATTAAAGAGTGCGATATTAAATAATGAATTTATGCCATATTTTCAACCGATTATAGACTTAGAAACTAATTCTGTTGTAGGCGCGGAATCGTTGGCTAGATGGATAGACCCTGAACGTGGAGTTTTAGGTCCTATAGAATTTATTTCTTTATCTGAAGATACTGGACTTATAGATCTTATCGGTTTGTCGATTCTAAGAGAATCACTAATTTGGTTTAAAAATAACGCTCAGTATGTAAAAGATGCTAATGAATTTAGTCTTCACGTTAATGTCTCAATAAAACAATTGATGAATAGGAATTTCTCAAAAGACGTTAAGGATATGATTTTTAGTTTAGGTTATTCTTATAAGAACGTTCACTTTGAGTTTACAGAGTCTATTTATATGGAGTCTGAAATGGTCATGAATAACTTAAATGAACTTTCAGATCTAGGAATTAAGTTTTCAATTGATGACTTTGGTACTGGTTATTCATCTTTCTCATATCTACGAGATATT
>NZ_AFWE01000122.1 GCF_000222585.1 Vibrio scophthalmi LMG 19158
CGTCGATATCATGCGAACGCGGCCCCCCCACATCAATACCGCTTGCACCGCTTTTAACATCTCGGCTAGTTCTGGTTGGTGCGCCGCCTCATCGACGGTTACATCACCTTGCAGACCACGGATGTTGGCAGGGTTAGAGCTGAGCGCTTGAACCTTAAAACCCGATTTTGGAAAACGGATCATGTAGGAGAGGATTTCACGCTCGTTGTCGTCATCCCAGAACGGCACCTCATAGACGCTTGCCTTGGCCCCTGCGTTGTAGGCTTTCGCAAACAAAGCGACGGCGGCGATGTATTCCAGCGCCATCTCTTTTTTTGTGCCGATGTAGAAGGTGTTGCGGCCACCACGCGATCGAGGTTTTGAAGCGGTCAGGGCGTCCTTGCCCGCTTGCGCAAACGTAATACCGGTTCGACGACTCTTTTCATGAATCGCTAGCGGGGCCTCTTCGTTAAACCACTGCGCTTGATAGGGTAAGAAGAACGCCTCTTGCAGCACTGAGTTTTGCTCAATCTTGCCAAGGTCAATGCCTGCGGCGTCGCACTCTTCTTGTAAATCAATCTCGCGCACGGTGGATGCGTTATTGCTCATTGGCGATACCTGTTAGCGCTTGGCGAATCACGCGCTCCATGTCTTCACTGGTGCCATCCATGCCTTTGGTAATTTCACCAGGCAGACGCTTACTGAGCTCTTCCACAAAGGCGCGGCGCACTTCTTTCTCCATACGCATTTGCGTGCGTTGGGATTCAGTAATACGACGGATAGCCAGCATGATCTTATTAAGCTGCTCTACGGGGATAGTCGCCTCAGAGCCGTCCTCGTTCTTTTTCGAGGTCGCCAGCACTTTAAAGACTTCCGCCTTAACCATTTCAATCAAGGCGTTGTTGACATCTGCGGTTGGCTCATCACCTAAGTTCTGAGCCAGTGACGCCGCCAGCTCTCGCGCTTCACGCATCACCTGCATCGAGTCATGAAAGCGATTGGCGTATCGGTTAAAGGTTGGGTAGGAAAAATCGTGCTCATCGAGCAATCCGCGCTCCGTTAAGAGCGCTTTGATTTGCTTGACGATATCGGCTTGTTGGAGTTTGCCATCCAGCAATAGCTTATCGACTTTCTTTTTGATATCCGGTGGCAGCATCTGGATTTTGCCAGGCTTGGGCACCTTTTGATGTCTCCCTTTATGGGATGGATTGTTTCGTTTCAACGTTGTGTCTCCGCTTCATCATGCGCTCGATGACTGGGGCGGCATTTTGTATTGCACGCTCACCAAACAAAAAGCCAAGCACCAAGAAGTTGATCAAAAGAAGGGCAGACTCTTGCGTTTCGCTCAGTCCTGTCCATTGACCGCTAAACCACATCACATCCATATAGATGGTGAGAAACCCCCAGATAGGCCGCTGACAACCGCGCAAGAAAAGCATTAACGGGCCAAGTATCGGAATGGTTTTTAAATCGGCGGCGGTGCCTTCTAAATCCTTAATGCGCTCGGTGATTTGCTGCTCGGCTGAAAGCGCAATCTCGGCCGCTTGCTTGTTCTTGGTTAGCTCAAGGTTTTGCAGAGCCAGTTCAATGTTGGCTTGCTGCTCTGGGCTTAAATCCGGTGGCAGGTACGCCTTGACGGTATCAAGTACCGTCTCAGCCAATCCGCCCGTTAATGCGTTAGCGATGTTTTTTAAAAAGCTCATGGATACCTCACAAAAAGCGCTTTCGCTCTCTCAAGACCATGCAGGGGTGAAGAGGCTTGCTGTTTTGCATGGTGAATATCCCAAGGCGTGACACTGTGCCAGCCTTGCTCGTAAGCGCTTTGCCATGTTGGGTTATGGGAATAAAGCCCCACGTGGGTGCGCTCATCCAGCAGCTCA
>NZ_AFWE01000121.1 GCF_000222585.1 Vibrio scophthalmi LMG 19158
ATTCTCACTTCACGAGTCTCTAAGCGCAGCGCCTTTAACCCTTTGGTCATTCCATAGAGCGCGAAGCGCGAGTAGGGAATCTGATTTGTGTACGCCGAAGCCAGAGATCCCCGACTCAGTCGTTCCTCCCTCTCGAGGATGACGAAGTAGGGTGGGGCGGTTGTTTTCAATCAATGCAATTCTTTGCTTGGACTTGCCTTTCAATTCTCGCATCTAAAATCTCGGAGCAGCGTTCTC
>NZ_AFWE01000120.1 GCF_000222585.1 Vibrio scophthalmi LMG 19158
TAATAGATAGAATTTGGGTGATAGTGTTTATCAAAATGTTTGACGATATAGTTGTGGATATCACTCCCAACTAAACGTCCACCTACAGAGGATTCCGACTCTTTATTTATGTATTCACTTAGCTGATTTTGCTGTTCTGCAGTAAGGAATGCAGGTCTGCCTGAGCGTGGTTTTTCTTTAAGTCCTTCAAAACCTTCTTCAAGGAATAGTTGAACCCATTTGTTCACGCTCGTTCGGCTGACTTTGAGATATTTTGCAATTTGAGTGCGAGAGTGACCGTCTTTGAAGTGTGCGAGAGCGAGTAATCGCATCTTCATTTGGATGGTTTTCTGTTGGCTGGCTAGTTTTCTGAAATCGGTATTATTAAGGCTATCCATAGCGACGTTTAACGGTAGTTTCGATAGCCTCAATTAGATCATATTTTTTCTTTAA
>NZ_AFWE01000119.1 GCF_000222585.1 Vibrio scophthalmi LMG 19158
GTAAGCGCGCAATTAACCCCACATTCTATTCCCAGCAAGACTTTGTCATAGTTTTTCTAACCCAATGGAGGAACTATGACTCAATCAGAAAAACACCAGTACTGGACGGCCATCGTCACTAAGCAGCAAGAAAGCGAGCTTTCTGTTCCCAATTTTTGTAAAGAGCAAGACATCAGCTATCCCACATTTCATTATTGGCTAAAAAACTCAAACAAACCGATGATGAACAAGTCGCCCACCAAGTGGTCATGAGTGATCGGCCATCTCTTGGTTTGGAGGCTGTGATTTTACATCTACCCAATGGACTGAGAGCAGAGTTGCCAACCTCACTTTCATTAACCCAAATTCAAATTTGGCTGAAGGCACTGCAATGATCCCAAGTGGTGCCGTCTATCTTGTCTCTGGTATTACGGATATGAGAAAGTCGATTGATGGTCTGTCCCTCATTGTGGCCGATGTGTTAGAAATGGATCCATTGAGCAGTGCATGGTTCATTTTTTGTAATCGTGGTCGAGACAAAATCAAAATTCTCTTTTGGGATACCAATGGGTTTTGGCTCTATTATCGCCGACTAGAAAAAGGCCGATTTAAATGGCCAAAACCGACAGTATCGGGTCATATACACATCTCAACTCAACAACTTAACTGGCTATTATCAGGGCTAAACCTTGAAAACCCTAAGGCTCATCAGCCGCTTTATGGGCGAGAAGTGTGAGCTAGGATACTGATCGCCTCATTGGGCTTGAACGATCCTTTTT
>NZ_AFWE01000118.1 GCF_000222585.1 Vibrio scophthalmi LMG 19158
ACGCTTTAGTCCGTAGGTAATGCCGTACCGTGTTTCGTGAGATATTTAGCTCTCTGGCAATACGGCGAATACTATATCCCTGACGATATAAAACTTGAATTTCCACTAGTTGCTCCTGATTTATCATAGCTCGCCGTTTTATCCGTTAAACGAACGAACATTGTGCCTCAGGTGGGTCAATTTTAAGTCGGCGCTAGTGGGTCATTTTTACATCGGCGGTAAC
>NZ_AFWE01000117.1 GCF_000222585.1 Vibrio scophthalmi LMG 19158
AGCCATGCTCGTGAAGAGCAGTAGAAGCAATAGCTCGTAGCCCATGAGCGACCAATTTATCTTTTAACCCAAGACTACGCTTTATGGCGGCATTCGCTGTAAATAGGCTAACGTGGGTATTTGTATCTCGCTCACCGGGAAAGACATAACCACAATGTTTGTTTTGTAATCTAATTTGGTCAAGAATTTTGATCGATTGCGTTGTCAGAGGTATCCGGTGTTCTTTTCTACGTTTCATATTCTCAGCAGGAATAGTCCATACGCGATTTTCTAAATCAATATCTACCCAGCGGGTCATTGCTGCTTCTTTTGGGCGTGTCATTGTGTGCAGTTGCCACAAAATAAGCAATTTAGTTTTAATTTGTATTGTTGAACATGAATGAAGTCGTTCTAAAAAGTCAGGTAATTGCTCTGGTCGAATTGTTGGCATATGTAAGACTGTATTTTTACGAAAGACTTTAATGATCTTTGCTAATGGATTTGCGTGTATTAAACCGTGATTAACTGAATAATCCATGATTTGGTTAAGGCTTTGGCAAATTCGTTTTATCGTCGAGTATTTCCCTTCTTTTTCTAGAGGTCGTAAGACATCTATTGTTTCTAATGCCGTGATATTAGCAATGGGTATTTTGCTCATACAAGGGAAAATGTATTTTTCTAATGTCCGCCATTCACGGTATGCATGACCAGGGGAAACATTATCTTTTTTTCGTTCAAACCATTGCTCTGAAACTGAGATAAAAGTAAACGTCTGTGCTTTTTGAATCTCAAGTAATTTACTTTGTTCAAATGACTTAGGGTTGACTTTTTGAGCTAATAGTGTTCGATACTCAGTTACTTTTGAGCGAGCATTAGCTAGAGATAATTCAGGGTATGGGCCAAGGGCTATTTTCTGAATTTTGCTTGTTACAGGGTCACTGAATTTGAATTGCCATGATTTCGCCCCTGTTGGACGTACACGCAATTGCAATCCATCACCATCAGATAATGTAAACTCTTTCCCGGTTGAAGCCGCTGATTTTATCTTTCTATCTGTAAGTCGTATTACTTGGCGAGCCATGAACATTACCTCAAAACTAAGTAAAAACAGTATATATTAATTGTGAATCATGGGGTACATCCTGGGGTACTAAAACTGCTTGCTTTGGGTGTTGCTTAGTGGACGGTATTGGACTTATTTTTATTTAACTCATTGTTTTTAAATGGTTATAATGGATGCCTTTAGATTCTGTTGAATGTCATTGCTTTAGACCAGGGAACCATTGAATAGACATGAAAATAACCTTGTTTTCTGATTTTGAGCTAATTGTAAGGGGAAATAGCACAGAGTAAAGGATTGAGTCAGTAAAGATCGCGAATCTCACCTTAAATCCACAAAGCCAACGTATTTTCAATAACACGCCATATCGGAGAGTTGATTGTGCACTGTTAGCTGGTGGATCGCTCTTGTGTGACAGAGGATTGGTGTTTCATCTAACGGTGTATAGCGAGGTATGACCCAGCGGCAATCATTACGGCCCCCGCTCCTTGGTTTAATCTTTTCTGCGAATTTGGTGTTGTTAGTTTTTTCGCGACGACACTAGCGCCCAACGCGACCAGCATAATGGCAGACATTAAAGCGATAGATGAAAGCATGGAGACAAGAAAAACATCACGAGCTTGCAGCACGGTAAGGTCAATAAACGTGGGTAAAAACGAGATGTAGAAAAGAATGACCTTAGGGTTGGACGCTGAAATTAAAAATCCTTGAGTAAAGTTTGCCAAAGGCCCCGCAACTTTATCTTGCGTCGGTTCTGATAGGGCGTCTCCTTTAAGATGTTCAGGTAATGCACGGAACATCTTATAGCCAAGGTAGATCAGATAAGCCGCACCTAAATAGCGAACCAGCAAAAAAACGTTCGACCAATTGTCGGCTATTGTCGCGAGTCCAAAACAGGCCAGATTCAGATAGACAAGATCACTGGTAATGATTCCGGTCGCTAACATAAGGCATTTTCTTGGCCCATATACAATCGCTCGAGCCAAAATGGCAAAAATACCAGGCCCGGGCGTAATTCCGAATATGAACATGGCAATGAAAAATGTTATCGCAGATTCTAATGACACCGTATTACTCTATATCATGCGGAGAAAGGCAGGAAAATAGCATATAAAGTTATCCTATTCGAGCTGTATGTAGCCGCGGCAATGGACTTACCCACGGAACTTAGAGCACTAGGATAAGTGACGTTCATTAAACGATGTTTAAGATAGTTTTGAGACTTAGCCCCTTTAGTTTAACAAGTCATTAATCGTGCAATCATTTAGACTACTTGGCTGGTATTTTACTTCTTCCTAGATATTGCGAATAAGGAGAAAACATTGAGAATTATCGTTATTCTCATGTCATTAATCGTCACTTTTGGCACGCATGCCACTGAGCGCGATAAGGTCGCCAAACATTATGTTGCGGCGATAGTGAGTCATGATTTTGAACAGGTTGCAGAGTTTATCCATCCTGACGCTCTGGCAGTGTTTAAACAGAAAGTAGACAACGCACTCCAAAGTTCAAAGCAAAATTTGGTTGAGAAAGAGTTGCTTCCTTTGCTTGGTGTGGATTCTCGCCAACAGGCGGCAGAGTTAACGGCTAAACAAGCTTATATTAATTTTTCCCAAAGCCTTATGGCAAAATTCCCGAACCAAGACATAGAAATCGCGAATTCTTCAGTTGAGTACCTTGGTGAGGTCACACATGGCGACATCATCGCCGTCACCTACAAAATGACGTTTAATATTAGCGGTAAGTCGGCGTCCAATATCGTTCAACATCACTTTAAAAAGTACCAAGATAGTTGGCGCATATTACTCACGCCCGAGACGTTAGTTTATTTTGAGCAATACACATCACCCAATCGTTAATTTGGATTGGCCTTATTAAAGTAAGTGAGTTTTAGTGCTCATTACTGGTGAGAGATATTCATCATTTGTAAGCGGGGAATAGAGGCAATGTTAGTATGGATTTTTGTTGGTCTTGCAGTGTTATGCTTATGCAGCGTACTAATTTCATTGAAAATGGGATTTACTCCCACTGACCAAAGAGTCGCTAAGCAAGCATTAGGTGCGCCTATAAAATCAGACCAAGATCATTTTGGTGAGTCGCGCAGATCCTCGGCTGTGAGTCATGAGGCTTATGTGGTGGCTGCTTACGATTATTCCATGGAAAGTATTGTCTCTGCATGGCGTTCAGGTAAACCGGGGAGTGTTATTGCGGTCGTGGGATTGCTTGGGGGATTTTTCGGAATTTTCGTTTTTATAGCTTGCGCGTTATTTGCTGTTGGTACCATGCCTTTTGTTTTCGCAGGATTGATTATGATATGGATAATAATCAAAGGCTTCAAGCCGCCAATAAAGGGCTTTCTTGAGGAGAATAAGCGTCAATCGGCTAAAGCCTCAAATTCCTAGCAAGAGATTGATTGCAAAATTGCGCGTTTTTGACGCTATTTTCATCTCACATAGAAGTATTTCTGAGCATTGACTGCATTGACTCCAGTGATTGCACTGTGGCAACCCTATCTAAGCACTGTTAATGGTTGCCGCTTCGTTGGTTTTAATGTGACTAACGTTCTCAATGATACGCCTTTCATCATCACCGCCTTCTACTGCCTCTCGACGACTATCACAGTGGATAAAGCGATCTTATGGTTGACGATTTGATTTTTAGAGTGGCTTAACACATGAAGATAGAATGCTGGTTAACAATGCCCAATGTCCTTTGTTAACTCGTATGGCTTAATGTTTAATTGGTGTTATTTACTGGCTTCGTTGTTGTTCTTAGGTAATACTTTCAGTAGGTTAAAATATGAAGGCGCTGAGTCGTTTCAATAAACATGATCAAAAAACATAGACGCATATCGTTAAGGACAGTATTAGGATTAATGTTTGTCTTTTGTACTTTAGTGACAGCCAGCACAGCCATTCTGTTGCAATACCATTTTGCAAAAAAAAATGAACTAAAACACACTCTTACCCGGTATGAAACTATCGCGAATGGGGTGTCGAGTCATTTATCGAATCTTCAAAACTCAGCTGAAAATGTGACACAAAGTGGGGCGCAATTAGTCTCTCTTATCGGTATAGACTCGCCGGAAGAGAGCATCATTATTCCTTTGTCTAAATTGATTGTTAGAGAACCTAGTATCCATAGTATTTTTGTGGCTAAAGAAAACGATGATTTCTTTCAACTGATTAATCTCACTTCCAAGGAAATACGTTCGAGAGTGCAAGCGGAACCCGGCGATAAGTGGTTGCTTGTGGTGCATAGCGGTGTGAAACGAGAGCGTAGCAAGGTAAGTATTTACTACGATGAAAATTTTGTTTCACGCCACACTTCACGTGAGTTCAGCAGTTTTGTACCAACTCAGCGGAGTTGGTATGAAAATGCTGTTTATGATGAAACTTACAATACATCGCCTTATTTGTTCAATACGCTAAAGGTCTCAGGAGAAACCTTCTCAATTAAAGTGCCAGGATCAGACACTGTGGTGGGGGTAGATATCCTACTTTCTTCTTTAGAAGCACAATTGAAGAATCGATTTGTCAAGAATGATAAAACGCCACAAGCTGAAGCCTTTATTTATCAAGCGAATGGACAATTGATCGCGACGAATAAGAAGGTGGATATCGAAGAGCGGTTACCGTTGGTCTCTGCAATAAATCTTACCGATGAGCAGCGCAGGGTTGTCGAGCAGGCTCCTGAGCTTAAAGTGTCAAATCAAAACGACTGGGGGCCGGTCGACTTTGCTCTTGGCGGGCGTCCAAATGGATTTGCGATAGATTTATTCAAGATGATTTCGGAAATGACAGGCTTAAAGTTCCAGTTTGTGAATGGCCGCAGTTGGAATGAACTGGTGAGTGATTTTGACCAGGGTAATATTGACATTCTTCACTCGATTGCTGACCAAGATAATCTTAGCAGTATTGGTGTGGTAGGAAGCCCTTTATATCGCGCTAAGTTTGCTTTTTTGACGAGAAAGGAAAATCAGCACATTAATACTCTAGAGCAGGTTAAGCAGGGGCGGATTGGATTGTTGAAAGGGTGGAGCATTCAAGATGATTTGAAACAAGCTTATCCACAGATGACAATCATTAACTACGCTTCGTTGCACGATGCGATTGATGGTGTATTGAATGGCGATATTGTTGCCGTATTAGATATTCGACAAATATTGATAAACAAAATACGTGAAACGTTCCGTCAAAATCTGGTGATAACACCGCTCAAGGGCTCAAATATTGCTAACCAATTTTATTATTTAGTGAATGAGGAGCATGGTAATTTAGTCGAGATCATTAACCTTGCGATAGACACGATTACGCCAGAACAAAGAAAAGAATTGCGTGAAAAATGGTTCGAAGGAGCGGCAGATCAATCAGTTAGTACTTTTGTACCCTATGAGGAACTGCTGACCTTTACCCAAGATCCAAAATTTATCAACTCGGTGAACTTGGTATTGGTCCATGGCGTAGAGAAATATGTTTATGTTGCCAAATTAACCCATAAAGAGGGGCGCTATTTCGCGGTGGTGATTCCTAAATCCTACCTAATGGCAGGAGTCAATGAGACAGTTGTTTATGCCGTGGGAGCATCACTTCTTGTGCTAACTCTCTTAATTCCAATCGCTTGGGTGATGGCAAAACCGATTTCGACACCCATTAATGAACTAAGAAAGCAAGTCAGTTTCGTGAGAGAGCGAGAATACGATAAAGTTCAGCGTGTTCATTCTCGGATTGAAGAAATCCATCAACTTGGTTTGTCGTTGATGCGAGGTAGCCACTCACTCAAACAATTTGAACAGCAACAAAATGCTTTTTTTGAATCTGTGATTCAGCTGATTGCACGTGCAATCGATGAAAAATCGCCCTATACGGCAGGACATTGTCACCGTGTCCCCGAGATTGCTCTGATGTTAGCCGAAGAGGCGGAGAATTCGGGGCAAGGACCTTTTGAAACCTTTTTCTTCAAAAGTGATGAGGAACGACGAGAATTTAGAATCGCCGCATGGTTACATGATTGCGGTAAAATCGCTACGCCAGAGTATGTCGTCGATAAAGGTACTAAGCTCGAGACAAATTATAATCGTATCCATGAAGTACGAATGCGATTTGAAGTGCTTTGGCGAGATGCACAAATTCAGTTTTTACTCAATAAACTGCAAGAATTAGGAATAGATGAGCAGCCATCTCAGGCTCTTCAGCAGCAGTTCGTAGCACTGAAAGAAGAGTTTGAATTTATCGCAAACGCGAATGTGGGTACTGAATTCATGTCAGAACAAGATATTGAACGTCTTTATAAATTAGCAGAGAAAGAATGGGTTCGTTATTTTGATTGTGGATTAGGGCTCTCGCCCCTTGAAGAAACACGTTATCAACCACAGCCAACGCCTGCGACCGAGAAACTGCTTTCAGATCGCCCTGAACACGTTATTGAACGTGAAAGGCCGTTTGAATTATCACCAGAGTTTGGCATTAATATGAAGGTCCCGGAAAAACTCTATAATCACGGTGAATTGTATAACTTGGCAGTGCAACGCGGCACTCTATCCCCAGAAGAGCGTTTCAAAATTAATGAACACATGATTAGTGGTATAAAGATGCTGGAAAGTATTCCATTTCCGCCAGAATTAGCCCAAGTCCCTCGTTATGCGACGACCCATCATGAAGCAATGGAGGGGTTTGGTTATCCTCGTGGTTTGCAAGGTCATGAGTTATCAATTCCTGAGCGTATTCTAGCTGTGGCTGATATCTTCGAAGCGTTAACTGCGGCTGATCGTCCTTACAAAAAAGCGAAATCGCTAAGTGAGACAATCAAAATCATGTCCAATATGGCATTAGGTGGGCACATTGATAAAGACGTGTTTAAATTATTACTCTCTAGCGGAGTCTACCTACGTTATGCGAAACGCTACTTGCCAGATGAGCTAATTGATCATGTCGATATTCAGAGTTATTTAATTCAGCTGTAGTGGTTTTATGAATTTTTTATAACGTTGTCTGTTTTTATCTAACAAGCCTGTTTTATAGGTATCAATAATATTTAAAGGCTATCGTGTCTTAACGATGGCCTTTATTTTTATCTGGTTATTGCCTTGTGTGATGGATATTACCACAAATAAATAGTGGGTACTCGTTGGTGTAGTATTCGAAAAATTATTATTTTGACGAATTTTTTTGAAATTGTGTGCATAGTCAATAAAGCAGACTATATTTCGATATGTCCGATGAAAAAATAACACAGTTCAAGGCTAAAGTCGGGATGCACAAAAATAGCGGTTGGTATTATTTTATTCGGACTCTGATTCTTTTTTTTAAGGAGCCTATTCAGTTTAGGAGGTTGATGACGAACAAGAGGGTTACGTTGTCAACGTCGAGTTAAACCCCAGAAAGTAAACCTTACTTTCTGGGGGGGATAGTCAGAATTTGATAGAGGTCAGGAGTTATTAGTGTCAAGAGACTATAAATTGGTAATTATAATCATAATGACAACGATACTGGCTGTTAGCGGTGTTGTGCTCATCGAGCGTATTAATGCGGAATATAATGATAGGCAATTAAAAGAACGAAATGAGAAAATCAAGCAGCAGTTAGCTCTGCTACGTTTCGAGCTTGAATCAGCATTGATCAACGACATTTATCTTACCAGTACTCTTGGGGATATCGCGGTATTAGATTTTGATACCCGAGAGCAAACGTTGGTTAAACTTTCCAATTCGGTGATTGAAAGAAGTGATAACTTAACCAGTTTGGGGTTTGCAAAAAACGACATCATTAATTTTGTTTATCCTTACAAAGCCAACTCTAAAGCGATTGGTAAAGCTTATCGTGATATCCCTAAGCAATGGAAAAGTGTAAAGCAAGCTCGATTGTTGAAACAAATTATAGTCGCTGGACCAACTAATTTAATACAAGGTGGGCGAGCATTGATAGTACGTGTTCCTGTATTCTACGATCATCCAATTAATAATAATTACTGGGGAGTTGTTAGTGGTGTAATTAATTATGATAAGTTGTTTGGTGGGATTAAATCTATGTATTACTTTAATCAACGAAATCTAAGTATTGTAAATAATAATGATGGTGATTCTTCAACGGATTTAATTTTTGGACATGCTATTCCCACTAATGACGACTTATTACATGAAGTAGTACGGTTGCCCTATGGTTCATGGAGTATTTATTATTCAGGAAATGTGATTAATCATTTCCAGAAAAATAAGGTTCGATATATTGCATATCCATTGCTGTTTTGCTTTTTGGCGTTGTTTGTTTATACCGCCATTCTCTATATCACCAACGAGCATCGCGCTAACCATGATGCGCTAACGAGAATCCCCAATAGGCGTTATTTGGTTAAAAAATCCACAAAACTATTTAAGGAGGCGAGTAAAGATAAATCGCGCTGTACTCTGTTGATTGTCAGTATCGATGTCGATAAATTCAAATTAATCAATGATACCTACGGCCATGCAGCTGGTGATATGGTGTTAAAAGTATTAAGCCGCCGGATCCAAAGCAATATCAGAAAGTCTGATATTGTCGCTAGGATTGGAGGGGATGAATTCATCATCTTAATGCGGGTTAAAAAAGAAAAATTGCAGATTGGCGATAAATTGGATGAGTTGGTGGATTTAGTGACTAGAGAGCCAATCGTTTTTGGAGACGCTAACATTCCAGTCAGTATAAGTGCGGGTTATGCCGTTTATGATACCTCAATGCAAAACATCTATGATTTGCTAATTCAGGCCGATAAATCGATGTACGTCAAAAAGAAGGGATAATCTCGAGGTTATAGAGAGGAACGATAATAAGGTGTCAAATTATAAACGTGATGATGGAAAGTTGACACTTTTGCGTATAGGTTCATGGTTTGATATCGAATTATAATGTTAAATGTAATTTGTATAGTCAGTACAATAGGAACAACAATTGTTCAAAACGTTTAGCTACCGGGGCGTTGCAGTTCAGAAGTTAAGGAATGTCGCTATTATTCACCCTTGCATCATCTGGATAGTTAATGGAGAGAAACGACTAGCAACCAATGGCAAAATAGAGTTATTAACGTGCGGGGACGGATTGTTTTTAAGTGCGAATCGAAAAATCGTCTTTGAGAATATCCCACATAATGGCTACTTCTCTTCTAGACAGATTAGCTTTATGTCTCCGCCATGCGAAAAACACCTAAAGCAAAGCCGAGAAAACAGTCAATACAGTAGTGGTCTTGAGATCCTTCGTTTAGATGATGATCTGATTAGAATATTGGATCTCATTTATCAAGCTGAAAAAATCATAACCAGTGAGGAAGTCAGGAAGCACTGGCTCAACGGTGTTTATTCCTTGTTGGCTGAGAAGGGCATGCTACATGTATTGTTTCCCTATCATAAGGTTCAGTTCCACGAAAAAACGTATGACCTATTAGAAAGCTTGCCTCCTGAAGAGCACAACATCATTCGTGTATGCAGTCAGTTTGGCGTCAGCAAAGCCACCTTAATAAGACGTCTCAGAAAGTCGGGGACTCAATTTAAACATTTAGTGCGGCAAGTCAGAATGAATCATGCCTTATTTCTAATTCAGAGTGAAAACTTTCAATTAGAAGAGGTCGCTTTACGCTGTGGTTATCAATCGGTGAGTCGATTTGAGGCTTATTTTGAAGAGCAATTTGGGATCTCGGCTAAAGCGTATATGGCATCTTTGCAAAACATAGAGGCAGAGATTTCTACCGAACAAACCGCCGCTGATTTACTTGTCCCGGGATGAGTAACACTAGACACAATAGAAATGCAGTGAAAAATTATAATGAACTTAGAACATGCACATATTGTTTATCAATCAAAATTTAAAGCTCAAGAAATTACCGCGGTTGAGGCTCTATTGCGGATTGATGGGTGTTTAGATATCCAAGACTATGTCAAAAATTACCGCAATCCAGTCGAGTTGGATTCAAGAGTCATTGAATTGGTTCAACAAGATCTCGTGAGTCAGCAGCTGGTTATCCCTGTGGCAATTAATGTCAGTTATCACAGTCTGATTAATGATGAGTTTCAACAACAAGCGATCGATATGCTGAGTGGTTACGAGGTGACTTTGGAGCTTACCGAGCACTTCGAGATTGAGGATATTGCCGCACTGCAAGCGAGTATTGAAGCCTTTCGTGCGCATAATATTGCCATTTCATTAGACAATTTTGGGTACGATTTATCAAAAGCACATTTGCTTGAGCATTTGAAATTTAGTGAAGTGAAGATTGATAAACGTATCGTTGATGGGATTGATAGCGAGTTCTGTAGCTATAAACATTTGGCTTTTATCGCCAATAAACTGCGTCAGTTTGGCGTTTGTAATGTGGTTTACAAGGGGGTTGAGCGTCAAACGCAGATCGATTTGATCGCTTTGTTTGATCCTAATGCATTTATTCAGGGCTATTACTATTCTCACCCAATCCCTATTGCTCAATTGAGTGATTCAAACGCGTCGATTGCGCGAGAAAAGGCGCCGCTTTGCATTGGCGAAGAGAATATTGAAAAGCTCGTTTATGATATGGCGCTATCTCAGGATAAAGGCAGTATTAACGATAAGATCCAACAGCTAGATAGTATCGGTACGATATATCATGAGGATTATCGTCAAACGCTAGCGAATTTTAGTGATGTTTACTATCGCAAGAACGATATTTCCATTAATTCAATCCTGAAAATTATCGACAGTAGTTCTAATCTGGTCGTGATACGAAATGCCTCTGGTCGGGTGATTTATGATAACCAAGCCCATCAAGATTTAATGGGAATGAGTCTAGTGGGATTAAATCCTGAAGACATCACCCAAATGTTTCCGGATTATGAGCGGTGCTTGATTGATGATAAGGAACTCATTAGCTCAACGCAGTTTTTCTCGATAAAAAGAGAGTGCTTCGATAAAGAGAACTATAAGGTCATCCGACAAAAATCACGCCAAAATGATCAGTGCTTTGTGATTGTTTCGATCTATAAAGAGGAGCATGGTGGCAGTTATTCAACGGATACTTTGACTGGTTGCATGCTGCGTGATTACTTGACTCGTTCTGATATTAAAATGAAGTTCCGCGATAAAGTGATCGCATTTATCGATTTGAATGGATTTAAATTTATCAATGATAGCAAAGGGCATGAATTCGGTGATGATTGCCTTGTAGAGTTTGTTAATATATTCAAGCTGAATCTTCGTTACACACATAGTAATGATGTACTCATTCGTTATGGTGGGGATGAGTTTGTTGTGCTGTTCGATTCCTCAGATAACGAAGCCATCAACAATAAACTTGAGAATATCAACGCTAAAATCAGTCGCTACTTCGAGCATAAAGAACTTAAATTGTCATTCTCATTTGGCACTGTTTTGAATGATATTGATGACATTAAAGGTTCGATCAAAATTGCAGATGATGTGATGTACGAAAACAAAAAGCAGTTCTACAACAAAAAACAGCCAATAGAAGTGCTGTAATCCTCCTCTCATTTTCAATAGAACTATCAAGCCTCAATCCAGCAAGCAGAGCACGCTCTACTGGATTGAGGCTTTTTGATATATCAACCCCCATGCAAACATCCATATCAACGCGGGCTAATAAGCGCACCTAGTGCGGTATGAAATCAATTTAACGATTTAGCGTATCGCTGTTCACAATTATATTTAGTTCTTCAAAAACAGCGTTATTTTATCAAATTGTTATTGCCTGTTCACAATGTTAAATCTTGATGTGAAATGTAATTGGTTTTCAATCTGACTTTGATTGTTTCCATTAGCGCTCCAATGCTCACACGGTCTTAAATGGGGTTTTTCTTAACTCATTGTTTTTAAGTTTTATTTTTCTTTCTTGTTTTTCTGCTAACAGTAAGGCATCACAAAAAACAAGGCTTTAGAAAAGCAGTGAAATTTATATTGATAGCTTGAATGTTAAATTTGTCTAAGATGTGGGGCACTACAAAGGTTATCGAATTTACACCAGAGAGTCTGACTCTTTAGGCGTAAGTCATTAACGAAAATAACTATATGCCCTAGAGACTTCGAGGTGGTTATTGTGCCTTGGAGCTACTCGGTGACAACTGGAACAAAACAATGCTGAATCTGATTATTTCCACTATCCCGATCATCCTCTTGATCTGGATGATGACGAAGAAAAATGCCCTGCCATCCCATATTGCATTGCCACTCACGGCTCTACTGATTGGATTCATACAACTGTTTTATTTTGGCGCAGACACCACCCATCTTCTCGCCAATATCATTGCCGGCTCCCTTTCTGCGATTACTCCTATTTCTATTATTGCCGGCGCTATCTTATTAAATAGAACCATTGCGATTACCGGCGCTGAAACCGTTATCCGTCATTGGCTGGAAAGTATCAGTCGCAATCAAGTCGCGCAGTTAATGATCATTGGTTGGGCCTTTGCCTTTATGATTGAAGGTGCGTCAGGCTTTGGTACGCCAGCGGCCATTGCGGCGCCAATCCTGGTTGGATTAGGCTTTCCGGCATTGCGGGTTGCAATGTTGGCGTTAGTGATGAACTCCGTGCCTGTTTCGTTTGGTGCGGTAGGTACGCCGACATGGTTTGGTTTTGCTGGACTAGGCTTAGATGAAGCCGCCTTACTCAATATCGGTCAGTACTCTGCCATTTTGCATACCGTCGCGGCCTTTGTGATCCCGGTGATCGCTCTGAGTTTTGTTGTGGATTGGCACGCCATCAAACGTAACTTCGTTTTCATTCAATTGAGCATTCTTGCGTGTACCATTCCTTATGTGCTGTTTGCCCAATGGAACTATGAGTTTCCGGCGCTGGTGGGTGGGGCGATTGGCCTTGCGATTTCCACCGTATTAGCTCGTTACAATGTCGGTATGGAAAAACGTATCGAGAGTGACAATCAGCAAACGGTGGCGGTGTCATTTGGGCAAGTGTTCAAAGCGATGAGCCCAACCTTGTTGTTGATTGTAATTTTGATTGTGACCCGTATTCAACAGCTAGGGATCAAAGCGCTGCTTACTGATGGCACACCATTGCTGAGTGTGCAGCTTGGTGGGTTAGGCGAATTCAGCTTAAGTCACGCCTTGATCATTAAGTTTGCTCATATTCTCGGGACGAATGCGGCATGGTCGTACAAAACGCTATATGTACCCGCATTAATCCCATTCTTGCTGGTGGTGTTCGTTTCTATTTTTATTTTCAGCATGTCTCGTTCACAGGTAAAACAAGTCTTCAGTGAAACGGGCAGCCGCATCAAAATTCCATTCATCGCGCTGGTTGGCGCGCTGATCATGGTCAAATTTATGATGATGGGCGGTGACCACTCACCAATTATGACCACTGGACGCGCTTTTTCTGAGCTCACTGGTACCAATTGGCAGTTCTTTGCTTCTTATCTTGGTGCGCTGGGAGCGTTCTTCTCCGGCTCTGCGACGGTTTCTAACCTCACTTTTGGTGGCATTCAACAAAGCATCGCACTCAATGTTGGTTTACCTGAACACTTGATTCTGGCGCTGCAATCGGTTGGTGGGGCAATGGGAAACATGGTCTGCATCAACAACATTATTGCGGTATCGACCATTCTCGGCATTGCTAACCAAGAAGGTTACATCATCAAGCGCACGGTGCTGCCAATGCTGTTGTACGGCGCCATTGTAGGCGTTGTGAGCCTAGCGCTTTAGTCATTCATTAAATCTGCCTAGCTTCACGCCAAATTTTATAAAGGAAGCTAGGCTTTACTCATATAAAAAAGATAAATTCCTTAATCGGAGCAATGTTATGAAGGTCAATTTCTTTGTTACCTGTATCTGCGATACGGTGAAATCGGAAGTCGCGAAAAAAACAGTCTTGTTACTAGAAGAGCTTGGTTGTGAAATTCTCTTTCCCAAAAAACAAGGGTGCTGTGGTCAGCCCTCGTTAAACAGCGGCTATATTGAGCAAAGCAAACCCGCGATGAAGAATTTGATTGAAGCATTCGAAGGTAATGATTATCCCATCGTCACGCCTGCTGGGTCTTGCGCTGCGGCTATTAAGAAGTATCCAGAGTATCTAGTTGATGAGCCTGAGTGGGCGCTGCGTGCACAAAAGGTAGCGGATCGTTTGTACGAATTGACCCAATTTATCGTCAATCAGTTGGGAGTAACCCATGTGGGCGCGCGCTTACAAGGTCGCGCGGTTTACCACCCATCTTGCAGCTTAATTCGCAAACTTGGTGTACGTGAAGAGCCTCTCGCGCTGCTTGCTGCGGTGGAAGGATTGGAAATGGTGCCAATCAAAAACCAAGAAACTTGCTGCGGTTTTGGTGGCACATTCTCTGTCAAAATGGCTGAGATTTCAGGTGAAATGGTTAAAGAGAAAGTGCAGCATATTAGCGACGCAGAGCCAGATTTTCTTATCGGCGCCGACAGCAGCTGTTTGATTAACATTGGCGGTCGCGTTTCTCGTGAAGGTAAACCTGTTAAAGTCATGCACATCGTCGATGTGTTGCTAAGCCGATAGGAGAAGCGATTATGTCGATGAAAACCAGCAACGAGAGTTTTAAACAACGTATCGATGTGCATATGAAAGACGACTTTATGTTGAAGTCAGTCGCCAATGCCCAAGAGCGTATGTTCGCTAATCGCCAAATTGCCGCAGATAAGCTCGGTCATTGGGAAGAGTGGCGTGAAATGGGCATGGATATCCGTAATCACGTATTAGAAAACCTCGATTATTATCTTCACCAATTGAGTGAGAAAGTGCTCGATAATGGCGGCCACGTCTTTTTCGCTAAAACGGCTCAAGATGCAACAGACTATATTGAAGGCATTCTCAAGGCGAAAAAGGCCAAGAAAGTGGTCAAATCCAAATCGATGGTGACGGAAGAGATTGGGCTTAATCAGATGATTTTGCGCAACGATTGTGAAGTGATTGAAACCGATTTAGGTGAATACATTTTGCAAGTGGACGATTGCGATCCACCTTCTCACATCGTGGTGCCAGCACTGCACAAAAATCGCACTCAGATCCGAGATATATTCAAAGATAAGCTCAACTATCAAGGCAGTAATGATCCTGAAGAGATGACGCGTTTTGTACGTAATCACATTCGTCATGATTTTTTAGAGGCGGATATTGGTATTACGGGCTGTAACTTTGCCGTTGCCGAGTCTGGCACGATCGCCCTTGTGACTAACGAAGGTAACGCGCGAATGGCGACCAGTCTGCCTAAAACACATATCGCCGTGATGGGGATGGAGCGCATGGTGCCAACCTTTGAAGAGTTGGATATCGTCATCAGTCTTCTTTGTCGCAGTGCTGTGGGTTTACCGTTAACTGGCTACGTGACGGCATTAACCGGTCCACGAGAGGATGATCAATGTGATGGGCCAGAAGAGTTCCACTTAGTGATTGTCGACAACGGGCGCTCAGAGATCTTAGGCTCAGAATTTCGCGATATTTTGCGCTGTGTGCGCTGCGCAGCATGTGTGAATACCTGCCCAGCTTACCGTCATATCGGTGGGCAATCCTACGGTTCGATCTACTCCGGCCCGATTGGAGCGGTATTGTCGCCACTGCTTGGCGGCTATGATGATTTTAAAGAACTGCCGTATGCCTGCAGTTTGTGTAAAGCCTGTCATGATGTTTGCCCAGTGAAGATCCCGTTGTCGGATTTACTGCTGAAGCACCGTCAAAAAATGGCTGAACAGGGCATCACGCCATTGAGCGAACGTGCGGTGGTGAAGGGCTTTACTGTGCTTAATGCTACGCCATTGGTATGGAATGTCGGCGTAAAAGTGGGCGCAGTGATGGGCGGTATGCTGATCAAAAATGGCAAAATGCCGTTCAATATGGGCGCGATTGGCAAATGGTCACAAACGCGTGACTTACCTCAGCCAGACGGAGAATCCTTCCGTAGTTGGTTTGAATCAAGAGCGAAGAAGTAGGAGCTACCATGAATAATATCAACGATAGAGAGCAGCGCTTACACAATCGCAATGCGTTCCTTAGCAACATTGCCAGCCAACTGGGGCGAGATAAACCGCTTGAACAGGTAGTACGTCCTGCATTGCGCCACACGTGCCACCATGAAGTGATGGCGGATCTAACCCAAGATGAACTGAAAGAAGTGCTAGTGGGGTATACCGAAACCTCATTAGGTGCCCATGCCGTGATCACCACTAAAGCGCAGCTCGAAGCGACCTTAAAACAGGTTTGTCTGGATTACTGTAAAGATGACAAGGGTGAAATCATTCGCGGCGAAACGATACTTTCCGCCTCACCAGCACTGCTGGAGTGGGTTTCACCACAGGCATTAGCCACACCAGAGCATACGGTGCATGTCTGGGATGTGACAGCGGGGTTTGAGGCGAATATTGCCATCGCAGAGCGAGCAAAAGTGGGCATCGTTCTGGCTGAGCAAGCTTTGGCTGAGTCTGGCACCATGGTGCTCTATAGCCAAGCTAAGCAAGGCCGCGCAGTGAGTTTATTACCGGAAGCATCGGTGTTTGTGGTGGCAAAGAGTACTCTTGCTCCACGTTTGACTCAAGCAACGGCATTGCTTCATCAAAAAGCGAGCCGTGGCGAGCGGATTCCGTCGTGCGTCAACTTCATCTCTGGCCCAAGCTCCACCGCTGATATCGAGTTGATCAAAGTCGTCGGGGTTCACGGCCCTGTCTTTGCTACTTATGTCGTAGTCGATGATATGTGAGTTAAAGTGTTGAGCGATGTTGGTTAACTATTTTGGTTAACTAGGTTGTTTAGAAACGGTCGCTCAACGAATGAAAATGCTCTTTGGAACAGGGCGCCAGGGCACACTCTTCGGGGTGTGCCTTTTTTAACGGCGAGATGATAGGACAAAGGGTATAATCGATAAAAAGTGATCGTGACCCATTCCATTATTGATTAGCCGTAGAGAGCAGGGTATGCCGCAAATAGATGATCTGGTTTTATTTACACAAGTGGTCGAACATGGTTCATTTAGCCAAGTGGCTCAGGCCAACCATATCACCAAATCGATGGTGAGTAAGCGGGTGAGTAAACTGGAGACAGAGCTCGGTACCCAATTGCTGTATCGCACCACACGTAAGCTTACCCTCACAGAGGCGGGCGAAGTGCTGTACTACCGCTCGAAAGATATCAATGCCACGGCAAAAGCGGCGTTTGATGCGGTGACTGGCTATAACGAAAACCTCTCCGGCCATATACGCATGTCAGTACCGACTATTTCAGGAGAGTTACTGTTAGCGGAAGCCATCTCAGACTTTTGTCAGCAAAATCCCGGTTTAAGCGTGGATATGGCGATGGACAACAACTTTGTGGATTTGGTTGCCGACAATTATGATCTGGTGATCCGTACCGGCTACCTGGAAGATTCGAGTTTGATTGCTCGTTTTATCTTTAATTCCCACTGGGCGATTTGTGCTTCGCCTGACTATTTAGCCAAGCAGGGGACTCCCCAGCTACCGACCGACTTACGCAAGCATAACTGCTTCGGCTATACCCATGAAAGTGGCGGAACCTTTGATTGGCAATTTAAAAACAACAGCGACGTTTATACCGTTAAGGTTAATGGCAACTTTTCTTCCAATAACGCCGCTGGCTTGCGCAAGTCAGTGCTCGCCGGCAATGGCATCGCCTATCTGCCAATGTGTTTGATCTACGACGATATTCAACAAGGGGATTTGGTCGAAGTGCTTGCGCCTCACAGCGCCAAAGTAGTGGGGGTGTATGCGGTTTATCCCTATACCAAAAAGCCCGCCAAACGAATCCAGGTATTGATTGAACATCTTCGCCAGCGTTATCTTGCCATGCAAGAACGCTTCTAATTGTCTTGTTGCGACGACAATTGAACAAAGATAAAAAAAGCCCCTGAACGCGTTCAGGGGCTTTTGATTTTCAGTGAGTAAATCAACACGGCGGTTAATTTTCTCAGTGCATTTTATTTAGTAAAGAATGCGCGCTTTAAGCCAAGCTCTAGGCCACGAACTTCAGCAAGACCTTTCAAACGACCAATGGCAGAGTAACCAGGGTTGGTCTTCTTCTTCAGGTCATCCAGCATTTGGTGACCGTGGTCAGGACGCATTGGGATCTTACGTAGATCGCCAGCTTCTTCACGACGCTGCTCTTCTTCAAGAATCGCCATTACTACGCCGTACATGTCCACGTCGCCTTCTAGGTGCGCCGCTTCATGGAAGCTCATTTGGTTCTCTTCACGTTGCGTTGAACGCAGGTGAGTGAAGTAAACGCGATCGCCGTGCTTTTTGATCATGTTCACTAGGTCATTGTCACCACGAACGCCGTAAGAACCAGTACACATAGTGATACCGTTGTTCGAACTAGGCACTTTTTCGGTCAACCAATCGATATCTTCGATGGTTGAAACGATGCGTGGAAGGCCTAGGATAGGGCGCGGTGGATCGTCCGGGTGAACCGCCATCTTAATGTTTTCTTCGTCACACACGGTCATGATTTCCGCTAGGAAGTACGCCATATGCTCACGTAGTTTGTCTTTAGTAATACCCGCGTAGCGATCAAGTTGAGCTTGGAATGCTTCTAGGGTGTAACCTTCTTCAGCACCAGGAAGACCGGCGATGATGTTCGCAGTCAGCTGCTTGATTTGTTCTTCAGACATGTTGTTGAAGTACTCAAGCGCTTGTGCTTGTTCCACTTCAGTGTAATCAGCGTTTGCGTTAGGGCGCTTTAGAATGTGCAATTCAAACGCAGCAAATGCGATTTGGTCAAAGCGAAGTGCTTTTGAACCATCTGCCATTTCGTACTCAAGGTCAGTACGGGTCCAATCAAGGACAGGCATGAAGTTATAACAAACGGTGTCGATACCACATTGCGCTAGGTTACGCAGTGTTTGTTTGTAGTTGTCGATCCAAAGTTGGAAGTCACCCGTTTGAGTTTTGATTTCTTCGTGCACAGGCACACTTTCCACAACCGACCAAGTTAGGCCTTTTGCTTCAATGATTGCTTTACGTGCAAGGATTTCTTCTTTTGACCACACTTCACCATTTTTAATATGGTGTAGAGCATTTACGATGCCTGTTGCGCCTGCTTGACGAATATCGTCGAGAGAAACTAGATCGTTCGGACCGTACCAACGCCACGTTTGTTCCATGACAAATCACCTTTTAATAGGCAGACTTAACCCGCTCAAGAAAATTGAGAGTATTAAGTTGCGAATAACAAATATAAATAACGACTTATTTAGTTTATTTTTTTACTGCTCACGCAGCTTTTTATAGAAGGCGAGGGTTACTCGCCTCCAAATAAGACGACCGGGTTAGAGCTAAAGAGGTAGCCATCAAAATCCGGATCGTCAATATCTGACAGTTCGAGAAGTCGTTGTTTCACATTTTCAAGGTGTTGCCACATAGCGCTTTTTGCCGTGACCGGATCTTTACGCTGCATTGCAGCTAAAATCCGCGCATGATCTTCCATCCATTCCTGGCGGTAATCATGGCCACTAATACGTGAGTGAAGCTTTTGCCACATAGGACTTTGCTCGCGACGTTCCCAAGAGTTTTTCAGCATATCGACTAACACAGAGTTGTGGGTCGCTTCTGCAATACTCATGTGGAACTGTTCGTCACCGATGCAATGTTCACTTTGTGCCGCAAGTTCTTGGCGCTCTAATTTGAGCGCCGCACGCATTTTGGCAATATCTCCCGGCGTTACTTGTAATGCTGCAAATTCTGCAATATTACTCTCAAGTAACTGACGCGCCTGTAACATTTCAAAAGGTCCCGCATCATCAGTGATGATACGTTCACGATGGGGTGATTGGTTTGGAATATTAATCACATATACCCCAGAGCCTTTTTTCACTTCAACAAGATTTTCCAGCTCAAGCATAATGATTGCTTCTCGCACTACAGTACGGCTGACATCAAGTCTTTCCGCAATATCGCGCTCAGGCGGGAGACGATCGCCCACGTTATAGTGGCCATCACTCAATTCTTGTCGTAAAACCAAACCCAGTTCTTGGTAAGGACGTTTGGGTTCAAAAGGCATCATGATGATATTGTCGCTTCTTTCCATTACTATTCACACCATCATAACTAACCAGAATAATTGGTCAACCTATCTCAATAGTTATGTGGCAATACCTTAACTTCTCTAATAAAACGATTGACTAATTTACTTAACTGATTGAATACGCTCGATCAAAGCGAACAGCTCAGGGTTATTTTTCTTAACGTCGTCGTACATTGGTTGAACCGCAGTTACGAATGATGCTTTATCAACGTTAACGAATTTCACGCCAATTTCTTCTGCTTTAACGCGCTCTTCTTTTTCAGATTCAGCCCAAAGTGTTTTCATCAGCTGCATAGAGTTTAGTGCTGCTGTTTTAACTGCTTTTTGGTGCTCTTCAGATAGACCATCAAAAGCGTCAGTAGAAATTACCAATACGTCAGGAACCATTGTGTGCTCGTCTAGAGAGAAGTATTTAGATACTTCACTGTGACGGCTCATGCCGTATGAAGGGATGTTGTTTTCTGCTGCGTCTACAACGCCTTGTTGTAGTGCTGTGTATAGTTCACCGTACGCTAGAGGTGTTGGGTTGCCGCCTAGTGCTTCAACCATAGCGATCGCTGATGGGCTTGGCTGTACGCGTACTTTAAGACCTTTTAGATCTTCAGGCGTGTTGATTGGCTTATTGGTGTAGAAGCTACGTGCGCCTGCATCGTAGTAAGTTAGACCAATGAAGCCACTGTCGCGTGATGATTCAAGGATCTCTTCACCAATTTGGCCTTCTTGCGTTGCATAGAAGTGTGCTTGATCACGGAAAAGGTAAGGCATGTTAAATGCAGAGTAGGCCGGAGCAAACGCTTCTAGTTCAGCTGCATTGGTTTTTACCATGTGCAGCGCGCCATTTTGCATCAGTTCCATTGACTCACGTTGAGAGCCAAGCTGTGCATCTGGGTAAATACGAATACGCACTTCGCCATCAGTGGTTTTACCCACTTCTTTCGCCATTGCGTCCATCGCTTTGTGTACCGCGTGGTCACGAGTGTGGTTGTGGCTCAGTTTTAGAGTAGTTGCTGCAAAAGCTTGCGCACTCACACCAAATGTTAGTGCTGCACCGATCACTGCAGTCAGTAGACTCTTACGTGTTTTCATTATTATTTCTCCGTGAGATGGAATCCGTTAATTTTGTAGGGATAACAAGTTTCGGAGCCAATCTTGCGACCAATTTACGTCATCGTCAAAGCAAAAAACACAATTGGTTGAGCAATATCACACTTACTGTCAAAGAATTGGTCAACCAATTCAAGTGTGAAGTAGGTCACGGACGATGTGCTAGTAGTGAATATAATGCCCGCAGAAAAAGAAATGTTATTGAGTGAAGGATATGAGCGTGAGTTTGTATTGGTTGACCGGTAACGATAATTTGCTCGTCATATGACATGACAGCGATGTTAAGGAAACAATAATGAAAAAATTGGTCGAATACATCAATAAAGGCTTGGCAGGGTTTACTGTCTCGCTTTCAACTTTCCTCGTACTGTGTGTAGTTTGGCAGGTGTTGTCTCGCTACATTATTGGTCGCCCAAGTACCGTAACGGATGAACTAGCTCGCTATTTGTTTATGTGGGTTGCCCTTGTAGGTGCAGCTTACACCACTGGTCAAAAACGTCACCTTGCTATCGACCTATTAACTATGAAGTTAAAAGGTAAACGCAAAATCATTAACGAACTGATTATCCAAATCGCGATTGCGGTCTTTGCTTTGGTTGTATTGGTGTACGGCGGTTCGAACCTTGCGATTAAAACGCTAGCAACTGGTCAGCTAACTCCAGCTCTAGGTTGGGAAATGGGTTACATCTACTTCTGTCTTCCAATCAGTGGCGCATTGATGATTTTCTACTCAGTGGTTTATGCCATCGAAAAAATCCAACAACTTATTTCTGGTGATGTGGCTCTAAGCGACGCACAACAAAACTAATTTCGAAGAGGAATTCCACAATGGAATGGCAATTAATTCTTACTCTATTTGGCACGTTTGGTGTGCTATTGGCGCTGGGTATTCCAGTCTCGTTTGCGATTGGTCTGTCTTCGCTTGCGACTATTATGATGAGCTTGCCGCTGGAACCGGCGATTGCGGTAGTGGCGCAGCGTATGGCTGCTGGCTTGGATAACTTTGCACTATTGGCAATCCCTTTCTTTATCCTTGCGGGTAACATCATGAACCAAGGCGGTATTGCAATCCGTCTTATTAACTTCGCTAAAGTACTGGGCGGTCAGCTACCAGGTTCACTAGCGCACGTTAACGTTCTTGCTAACATGATGTTTGGTTCAATCTCGGGTTCAGCGGTTGCGTCTGCAGCAGCAGTGGGCGGCACGATGGCGCCACTACAGAAGAAAGATGGCTACGATGAAGCGTTCAGCGCAGCGGTAAACATCACTTCTTGTCCTACTGGTCTATTGATCCCGCCAAGTAACACGCTAATCGTATTCTCACTGGTTTCTGGTGGTACATCGATTGCAGCTCTTTTCCTTGCAGGTTACCTACCAGGTATCTTGATGGGTCTAAGCTTGATGGTTGTGGCAGGTATTATCGCCAAGCGTCGTGGCTACCCAGTTGCAGCGCGCCCAACACTAGCAGCGGTTTGGGATACCTTTATTAAAGCAGCACCGTCACTTCTTCTTATTGTTGTGATCATGGGCGGCATCATCGGCGGTATCTTTACGGCAACAGAAGCATCAGCAATTGCTGTGGTTTACACGCTGGTTCTTGCGGTGGGTGTTTATCGTGAAGTAACGGTTCGTGATTTACCAAAAATCGTGCTTGAGTCTGCGGTAACGACGTCAATTGTATTGCTATTGGTTGGCGCTTCAATGGGCATGTCTTGGGCAATGGCGAATGCTGATATCCCTTACATGATTGCTGATGCACTACTAGCAGTTTCAGAAAACCCACTAATCATCCTATTGATCATCAACGTAATCCTTTTGATTGTTGGTATCTTCATGGATATGACACCAGCGGTTCTGATCTTCACACCAATCTTCCTACCAATCGTGTTGGATATGGGCGTGGATCCAGTGCACTTCGGTATCATGATGACATTTAACCTTGCTATCGGCCTATGTACTCCACCAGTGGGTAGTGCACTGTTTGTTGGTTGTTCGGTTGCAAACATCTCTATCGATAAAGTAATCAAGCCACTACTACCGTTCTACGCGGCGCTATTCCTAGCACTATTGGCAATTACGTTTATCCCACAAATCAGCCTATTACTTCCACAGCTGATTCTAGGTTACTAATCTAGCGCTACAAATTTCGACTTTATACGATTTGATTATCGGATTTGCCTCCATCTAATCGCCTCGCAGTGCTTAATCGGCTGCGAGGCCAAGGAAAAAACAATGAAAACAATCGCAAATACCAACTTGAATGAACAAGTCATTCGTCCAACTTTCGCTCGCTCAAACCTGAAAACTCGTATTGTTCACCTTGGTTTTGGTGCTTTCCACCGTGCACACCAAGCGCTATTCACCAATGAAATGCTAGAGAAGACCAACAGTGATTGGGGCATCTGTGAAGTAAACCTTTTTGGTGGCGAAGATCTGATTGAGCAGCTACGCGCACAAGACCACCTATACACAGTGGCAGAGAAGGGCGCAGAATCAACTGACGTAAAACTGATTGCCTCAGTAACTGAATCACTGCACCCAACATTAGATGGCAAAGCAGCGGTATTAGCGAAGATGACCGAAGCGCAAGTGGCGATCGTTTCGATGACCATCACTGAGAAAGGTTACTGCGCTGACCCTGCAACAGGTCGTCTAGACAAAAACAACGGCTTGATCATTGCTGAT
Source organism: Vibrio scophthalmi LMG 19158 (assembly GCF_000222585.1). Lineage (GTDB taxonomy): Bacteria > Pseudomonadota > Gammaproteobacteria > Enterobacterales > Vibrionaceae > Vibrio > Vibrio scophthalmi. Next base: position 23,840 of record NZ_AFWE01000117.1, read on the forward strand.
TTGGCCAACCCACAAGATCCAAGTTCGGCGATCGGTTACATCGTTGAAGCACTGCGTCAGCGCCGTGAAAAAGGCATCCAACCATTTACGGTGATGTCTTGCGATAACGTACAAGAGAACGGCCACGTAGCACGTGCAGCCGTTCTGGATTTCGCTAACTTGGTTGACGTTGAATTAGCATCATGGATTGAAGCGAACGTCACGTTCCCATGCACCATGGTTGACCGAATTGTTCCAGCTGCAACAGAAGAAACGCTGACTGAAATTGCTGAGCTTGTGGGTGTTGAAGACTTGTGCGGTATCGCTTGTGAGCCGTTCCGTCAATGGGTTATCGAAGACAACTTCGTTGCAGGCCGTCCAGATTGGAACGTTGCTGGCGCAGAATTTGTTTCTGACGTGGTACCGTTTGAAGAAATGAAACTGCGCATGCTAAATGGCAGCCACTCATTCCTTGCTTACCTAGGCTTCCTAGGCGGCTACGCGCACATCTCTGACACCATGACGAATGATGATTACCGCACAGCGGCGTTCGATATGATGATGAAAGCGCAAGCGCCAACACTGAATATGCCGGAAGGGACTGATCTAGAAGCGTACGCAACGTTGCTGATTGAGCGCTTTACCAACCCAAGTCTAAAACACCAAACATGGCAAATCGCGATGGATGGCAGCCAGAAGATCCCACAACGTATGGGTGGCTCGCTACGTCATCACCTAGCGCAAGGTACGGACTTCAAATGGTTGGCAATGGGCATTGCTGGTTGGATGCGCTACGTTGGCGCTGTGACTGAACAAGGCGAAGCAATTGATGTACGCGACCCAATGGTTGAGCAGTTCCAAGCAATTTACGCCGAACATGGTTTGAACGTTTCTGCGGTGAAAGCGCTACTTTCAATTGAAGCAATTTTCGGTACAGATCTTATCGCTAACGAAACCTTCGTGAGCGCAGTGACCGATGCTTACCAATTGATCCTAGATAAAGGTGCGCGCGCAGCCGTCGCCTCTCTTTAATCGATAAAATGATGCCCTCCTTATGTGAGGGCTTCTTTGCTTTAAATCTTGCTGTTGTAAATAGTGCTTAAAATTTCTTTGGTGTGGGCGAGGCCGGCACCTACGGAGTAAAAAATGAAAAATTTTTTGTGTGAAGACTTCTTACTATCTAACGATATCGCTCGCGAGCTATACCATGATTACGCCAAAGCGATGCCGATCTACGATTACCACTGCCACCTAAACCCAAAAGAAGTGGCTGAGAACCGTCAGTTCGAAAACCTAACTAAGATCTGGTTAGAAGGCGACCACTACAAGTGGCGTGGCATGCGTTCAGCTGGTGTACCTGAAGCGTTAATCACAGGCAGCGAAGCGTCAGATTACGAAAAGTTCCAAGCGTGGGCAAAAACCGTTCCGCAAACATTGGGTAACCCACTGTACCATTGGTCACACCTTGAGCTGCGTCGTCCATTTGGTATTACTGGCAAACTGTTTGGCCCAGAAACTGCGGATCAAATTTGGCACGAGTGTAACGAGCTACTGGCAACACCTGAATTCTCAGCACGCGGCATCATGAAACAGATGAATGTTGTGATGGCAGGTACCACTGACGACCCAATTCATTCGCTTGAATACCATAAAGCTATCGCCGAAGATGACAGCTTTGATGTTGAAGTTGCGCCAAGCTGGCGCCCAGACCGTGCGTTCAAAATTGAACTAGACGGTTTTGCGGAATACATGACTTTGCTAGGTGAAGTGGCAGATGTTGAAATCACCCGCTTTACCGATCTACTGACTGCGTTAGAGCGTCGTCTAGAGCACTTTAGTGCACACGGTTGTCGCGCCGCTGACCACGGTATCGAAGTGGTTCGCTACGCTGCAGTACCAAGTGAAGCGACACTGGATGCAATGCTAACGCGCCGTCTGCAAGGTGAAACGCTGAGCGAACTAGAAATTGCCCAGTTCAGCACGGCAGTTCAAGTGTGGCTAGGCAAGCAATACGCGAAAATGGGCTGGGTAATGCAGCTGCACATCGGTGCACAGCGTAACAACAGCACGCGTATGTTCCAACTACTCGGCGCTGATGCAGGCTTTGACTCAATTGGTGACCGTCCGTTCGCACTGCAATTGTCTTGCTTAATGAACGCGATGGATATTACCAACGAGCTACCAAAAACCATTCTTTACTGCCTAAACCCACGCGACAACGAAATGATGGCGACCATGATTGGTAACTTCCAAGGTGGCGGTATTGCAGGCAAGAGCCAATTCGGTTCTGGCTGGTGGTTCAACGATCAGAAAGATGGCATGGAACGTCAAATTCAGCAACTTTCTCAACTGGGTCTATTAAGTCAGTTTGTTGGTATGCTAACAGACTCTCGTAGCTTCCTATCGTACACGCGCCATGAATACTTCCGTCGTATCCTTTGTAACATCATCGGCCAATGGGCAGTGAATGGCGAAGTGCCAAACGACATCGCAATGTTGGGCAAAATGGTTCAAGACATCTGCTACCAAAACGCTAAATCTTACTTCGTTCTACCAGGAGAGAAAGCATGAAGCGTATTGCCTTAATCGGGGAATGCATGATTGAGTTAAATGGCGCGCCGTTTGGCGCCATGACTCAAGCGTTTGGTGGCGACTCACTCAATACAGCGGTTTACCTTGCACGTGTTGCGGGTGAAAAAGTGGCGATTGATTACGTTTCAGCGCTAGGCACTGACGCCATCAGCAGCGGAATGCTTACACGTTGGCAACAAGAAGGTGTCGGCACCGATTTGGTGCTGCGTGACGAGACACGCCAACCGGGTCTGTACCTGATCCAGTTGGATGACCAAGGTGAGCGTACCTTCCTTTATTGGCGTAACCAATCTGCGGCACGTTATATGATGCAGCATACGGATTTTGCCCAAATCGAAGCGGCGTTAACCAAGGTTGATATGGTGTATCTGAGCGGTATTAGCTTAGCGATTCTACCCGCGGAAGATCGCACTAAGTTGGTGGCGCTGTTGGCAAACTTGCGTCAACAAGGTGTGGAAGTGGCGTTTGACTCAAACTATCGCCCAGCGCTATGGCGTGATGCTGATGAAGCGCGCGAATGCTACCGTCAAGTGTTTGAGATCACCGATTTGGCACTGGTGACCAATGACGACGAAGCAAACCTGTGGGGCGATAGCGATGAGCACGCGACCTTAAACCGTCTACAAGCCGCGGGCGTGAAGAAAGCCGTGGTGAAAATGGGCGCGAAGGGCAATTTGTACCAAGAATTTGCGGCGGGTGATTTTGAGGCCATTGCGACCACGCCAGTGGAAACTGTCGTCGATACGACTTCGGCAGGTGACTCATTCAACGCCGGATTCTTAGCAGGCTACCTACAAGGGAAAAATGCGCAGCAATGCTCGCGTCAAGGCCACCAATTGGCGGGTATCGTAATCCAACACAAAGGCGCGATCATCCCAACACATGCAACAGAAACGATTCGCTTTGTTTAGCCAGTTCGATGTTTAGTCAGCTTGATGATTAGACATTGGTGACTAGACATTGCTGACTAGATATTGATGTAGAGAAACGGATTTAAAGTAAGGATTTAAACATGACTACGATTGCACAACAACTGGCTGAAATTAAAGTTATTCCAGTTATCGCGATTGACCGCGCAGAAGACATTATTCCTCTGGGAAAAGCACTAGCAGACAACGGTTTGCCAGCGGCTGAAATTACTTTCCGCTCAGATGCGGCAGTAGAAGCGATTCGTCTATTGCGTGAAGCGCAGCCAGATATGCTAATCGGCGCGGGTACCGTACTCAACCGCGAGCAGGCGATTGCGGCGAAGCAAGCCGGTGCGACCTTTGTGGTTTCACCAGGCTTTAACCCAAATACGGTTAACGCATGCCGCGAAATTGGCATCGATATCGTACCGGGCGTGAACAACCCAAGCGCAGTGGAAGCGGCGATTGAAATGGGTCTAACTACACTGAAATTCTTCCCTGCAGAAGCATCGGGCGGTATCAATATGCTGAAATCACTGCTAGGCCCTTACACGCAAATTCAGTTCATGCCAACGGGCGGCATCAGCACTAAGAACGTTAACGACTATCTCGCGATTGATCGCGTGATCGCGTGTGGCGGCACTTGGATGGTGGATAAAGTCCTGATCAACGAAGGTCGTTGGGACGAGATTGGTCGCCTTGCACGCGAAGCCGCAGATTTGGTTAAATAAGCTCGCGCAGCAATCGTAACACCCTATTATTAAGGCTTCTTTCGAGAAGCCTTTTTTCGATAAGCCATTTAGAACGATATCAGTATTTTCTAGTGAGGCACTATGCAGATTGCTTTTTTACATACCTTAGCGGCTAACCAGTCGTTGTTCGACTCTTTTATCGCATCAAGTGGTTTAGAAAAACAGGCAACCATTCGCCATCATATTGCGTCTCAATTGTTGCAACATGCGAGCAATGTGGGAATTGATGATGAATTGGCATCGATGGTTGAACAGCAAATAGTACAGTTGGAAGCGCAGGGCGCAGATTGGGTTATCTGCACTTGTTCCAGCATTGGTGCGTTAGCTGAACAGGCAAAAACACGTTTTGCTCAAGTGATGCGAGTCGATAGGCCCATGGCAATCGAGGCGAGCCAAAGTGGTCATATTAAAGTGTTACCGGCACTTGAAACCACCATTAATCCTACTATGAACTTATTGGCAGAATACGATGCTGATATTGCACAGCGCGCCACAGTGGAAGTGATCCCTGAGGCGTGGGCACATTATCTAGCAGGAGACAATGACGCTTACCTAGCGACCATCGCGCAATATATTCACGATCATTGCCTAAACGATAGTCGTATTGTATTGGCGCAAGCTTCAATGGCACCGGCGATTTTGCAGCTCGATCAAGCGACACGTCAACGCACCTTAACCAGCCCAAGTTTGTGCTTGGAGTATCTATTGGCTGAGCTGGAAAATAACGAGAATGGTGATTCACAATGATGACATCATTAACGAATTGGACAATACCAGAATGGAATCTTGCCCAAACCATCGGTATGGTTGCTTTTTTTATTGGAGCGACGGCTTTCTTACATAGTGATGGGCGACGCTTTCGCCTTCATTTGATGTTGTTCCAAATCGTGCTGTGCAGTCATTTTGTTATGATGGGAGCGCTGGTGGCCGCGTTCGGATGCGGTATTAGTGCGATACGTAGTTATGCATCAACCAAAACACAATCAACACCGGTCATGTTGTTCTTCATTGCGATGCTGTGGGTGATGGGTGTACCACAACTTGAGCATTACTATGAAATCTTGACTATTTTTGGCTCGTCAGTTGCCACCTATGCCTTGTTTAAAATGCAGGGCATCACAATGCGTTTGCTGGTGATGTTCAATTCATTTTGTTGGTTCATTAACAACTTCTTACTGGGTTCAATTGGTGGCACCTTAATGGAGCTAACCTTTATTATGGTCAACAGCGTGACAATCTTACGCATGTATTACACCCGCCCAATAGCAAACCACTGATTGCAAAGCTTTGACCGTAAACCTTGATCATAAAGCTTTGACAACACGAGCATCGTCCACGTAATCACATCGCACAAATAAAAACACCGAGCCCATCTAAGAATAGCGGGACTCGGTGTTGGGCTGCTTAACCAACCATTCAACCAATCAATTAATTAGTCAGTTCTTAAATGAGTATTTAAATCGCGACTAGCTGGCCATTAATGGCATGCATCGCAGGCACCCATGCCAATTTATCTGCCGACATCTTGTTGCCACAAGGCAGTTTAATGTGATTCACCAACCACACCACACAGCCTTGTTCACCCTCTTGTTCAAGATTGAACAGCACTCGTGCTTGTGAGAACAGGTTGCCATCATCAAACGCTTCAGAGATAGGCATTGCAGCGCCTTGCCATGCCGCGATCAAGGTTTCTACTTTGTGGTCAACCGCAAGGGTGATCAGCTCAGGCTCAACATCTTTGACGATACGCATTTCAATGTTGGTGCGTAGACCTGTTTGCTTGAGTGAAATTTGGTGTGGAATGTTGCTGTCATTCCAAGTCAGTGTTGACTGCATCGATTGCTCTGCTAACCATTGGTGAGAGATCTTAATCACCGCTTTACGGATCGCCATCGGCTCATTAACCGCAACCAGTGGACGGTGTGGCTGTTCTGCATTGAAGATAATGAAGTCGTTGACTTGTAGATCGGTAAATTGCTCGTTCACCACATCTTCACTGAACGCAACATCACGCGCTTCAAGCAAATCTTCAGCAATGCTTTGGAAAGGTTGCAGGCTGTAACCAAAACGTTCTTCACCCGCAAGTACGATTTGAACATCGATATACTTACGGTGGATTTCAGATTTACACTCCGTCACTAATTTGCTGTTGTCATCAACCACGAAGAAGAAAACATCATCACCTTCAAGTTGGTAGCGACCATTTTCCACTGAAGCACTTAAGCGCTGTTTTACCTGCTCGATAACTTCAAACATTTTAACCGGAAGGCCCTGACAAGCTTCCAAGTTAGATAAGTTGCCTTTAAACACTAATTACCTCAATAGCCACGCAGTGGCTGCATTAGAAAGGGCTAGTATAAGCGATTAATATAATTGGTTGACCAATTATAGTGAGATTTAAGTAAGGAAGGAGAACTGGATCAATAATTCACTCAATAGCAGGCTTTATAAAGCTCACAGAGTCTCATATTACCGTGTTCACCGGATATATCTGACTTTATCAGGTGTTATGTAGAGCCCCATTAAGCTTTCTTAGCTTGGCAGATTGAGCGTTATTCGTTTCGCAAAGAGCCGGGAGAAGCAATTAAAAAATGCCTGTGATCGAAACCACAGGCATTTTGCTAAGGTGTAGCCAGAGGCTAAAAGCGAAAACTAAAGGCGCGTTACAGAGCGGCTTGCTTTGCTTCTGCGACCCAAGAGTCAAATAGCGCTTGGTTGGCTTTGATCCAACCATTTGCATGTGCTTCGATGTCAGAAGCTGAGTTTTTACCTTTGCTCATGATCATGTTCTGTGCGCTCACATCGTTGATGTTTACTTTGATGATTTCGAACAGTTTAGCCGCTGCTGGGTTGTTGTCAGTAAACTGCTTGTTGGCCACAATGCGCATTGAATTCATTTCAAAGCCGTAGTTTTTACCATTAGCCAAGGTGGTATCGACATTCTTACGCTCACCCGGTAGGGCTGAGAACGGCACTTCTAGCCAAACCACATCTTTGCCTGGAACCAACACACCACTTACCCAGTAAGGTGTCCAGGTGTAGTATATTACCGGATCGCCTTTCTTATAGCGTGAAATCGTATCGGCAATGATTGCTGCATAGTTACCTTGGTTGTGAGAGACCGTGTCACGTAATTTATAAGCATTAAGCTGCTCTTCGATCACCATCTCACAGCCCCAACCAGGGTTACAACCGGTAAGGTCTGCTTTGCCATCGCCATTGGCATCAAATAGAGCGGCAATTTTTGGGTCGGTTAGCTGACCAATGTTTGTGATGCCGTACTTTTCTGCCGTTTTCTTATCAATTAAGTAACCTTGCGCAGCGCCACTGATGAATTGACCTTTACGGAAGAAACTCTCATCGCCACCTGCCATCGTGTACTTGTCAGCATGCAAAGGGAACCAGCCTACCGCAAGGAAGGTCGCATCACCGTTCGCGATTGATGTGTAGCCAACGTTGTAGTCAACTTCTTTAGTTTCTTTGACTTGGTAACCCAACGCTTCAAGTGCTTTGTTGACGATCAGCGTTTGGAAAGTTTCTTCTGCAACCGTTGATTGAACCGGTTGTACTGTTACGCCTTCACCGGGCAGTTTTTCAGCCCATGCATGGCTTGAAACAGCAAGCGCAGATACCGCGCTTACGACGAGGGTTTTCTTCCATGAATTATTCATTCAGTTTTCTCCTGGATTGAGTTTCCCAACGATTTATTAGCCGGCAGCTTGAAAAATATCGAAGCTGGACCTGTGTGATACCAACGTTGTTTTGTATTTTGAGCATTAATGCCAAGTTGCTGTGTTACGCGATCAAGCAAAATAGCAAGAATAACGATGCCTAAGCCGCCGACAGCAGCAAGGCCCATATCAAGTCGTCCAATACCGCGCAGCACCATTTGACCAAGTCCACCAACTGCAATCATAGAGGCGATTACCACCATTGAGAGTGACAGCATCAAGGTTTGGTTTACCCCGGCCATAATCGTGGGCATCGCCAATGGTAATTGGATTCGATACAGCATTTGTTTACGACTGGCACCGAACGAATGTCCCGCTTCTATCAACTCATCAGGTACTTGCTGAATGCCGAGAATGGTTAAGCGCACCACTGGGGGTAGGGCAAAGATGATGGTGACCACCACGCCAGGTACGTTACCAATACCAAACAGCATGACAATTGGCACTAGGTAGACAAAAGCAGGAGTGGTTTGCATTGCGTCGAGTAGCGGTCGCACCACTTTGGCGGCCGTCTCACTTCTTGCCAGCCATATTCCCATGGGCAAGCCGATCAACAGGCAGAAAAACACCGAGGTCATTACTAGCGATAAGGTGGTCATCGCTTGGCCCCACGCGCCAATCAAACCAATTAGGACTAATGACACCAACGTGGTCGCGCCGAGCTTTAAGTTGGAAAACTGCCAAGTGATGAGAAACAGCACTAACAACATAATTGGCGCGGGGGTCGAGACCAGCGCGGTTTCAAATGAGCTAAGAATAAAATCAATCGGAACTCGGATGGCTTGGAAAAGTGGGCGGCCATGATTAACCAGCCACTCTAAACCGGTTTCAACCCAGACATCGAAGGGGAGAACGGCATTAGCAAATGGATCCATGATATCGAAAGGCGCTTGCTCAATACTTTCAGAAGAGAGCCAGTTTTCATCACCAGAAGGCGCTTCTTGTGCCCATGGATTACTTTCCGGGGCTGCAGGCGTTGCCCAAGGGTCGTTTGCAGTTTCTTGTGCTGACATGGTGATTAATCCCTATCCAATGCTTGAAGTAAACGTGATTTCGACACAATGCCGAAATATTGGCCGTGCTCGTCGACAACGGGTACCGAATAAGAGACTCCCGCGACATCACCTAGAATGTCATTAATCGGTTGTTCAGGTGACAGCGTGATGGTTGACTCAAGTTGAGCACTGACCAAACAACGATTTTCTTTGTGCGCTTGGCGTAGCGACTCAATGGATACCAAACCAGAGAATTGATTGGTTTTATCGACGACCACGCCGAATTCGCGATCATTGTCCGTGAGAATTTGTAGGGCTGAAGCGGGACCATCGTGCTCTGATTTTTTAAACACCGCCGCGGGATTTTTACGCGCAATATCTTTAGCGGTTAGCACGCTGGCGATGTTCACACCACGGAAGAACGCTTCCACATAATCATTGGCAGGATTATTTAAGATTTCATCGGGTGTTCCAACTTGAACCACCACACCATCTTGCATAATGGCGATACGGTCACCAATGCGCATTGCTTCGTCCAAATCATGCGAGATAAACACAATGGTGCGTTTGTCATCATTTTGCAGCCGAATCAGTTCGTCTTGCATTTCTGTTCGAATAAGAGGGTCAAGTGCAGAGAATGCCTCGTCCATCAACAATATATCAGGGTCGCAAGCAAGCGCGCGAGCAAGGCCAACGCGCTGTTTCATACCGCCGGAGAGCTCATCTGGATAAGAATCGGCGTAGGCATCAAGACCAACACGAGACAGAGCAGACAATGCGGATGCATGTCGAGTTGGCACATCGACGCCTGCGAGTTCAAGGCCAAAAGAGGCATTTTCGATAACTGTCATATGCGGCATCAATGCGAAGTTTTGGAAGACCATCGAGATGTTGTTGCGGCGCACTTGGCGTAAGTCGTCTTCAGAGATGTGAGCGATGTCTTTACCGCGAAGAAGAACGCTGCCTTGGGTTGGCTCGATTAAGCGGTTGAGAAGGCGAACCAGTGTTGATTTACCCGAGCCAGAGAGCCCCATGATAACGAAGATCTCGCCTTCGTTGATGGAGAGAGAAACATCATGCACACCAACGGTCAGGCCGGTTTTTTCAAAAATGCTATCTTTGTCTGCACCTTGTTCTATGAGGGCGAAAGCTTGTTCTGGGTTTTCCCCAAATACTTTATATAACCCTTGTACTTCCAGTATGGGCGACATGTAGAGTCCTTTATTTTATGTGTCACTATTTTGAAAAACCTTCGTACTCTAAGTAAAAAATGGTAATAAATCAATTCGTGCTTATTCCATACTTGAAGGGGGTAAATTCAGTTTTATTGTTAAGCTATTGTTTTTAATCAATAAAATAGAATTTGTGAAGATTTGACTATTGAGGTGTTTCCAATAGCTGACTGCCCGCATAAACACTAGCGAAAATAGTGCATGATTACAGCGGGCTACTGTTAATAAGTTATTGTAATTATGAGTTATTATGTCGAGTTTTCAGCTGGGTTACTAAATTTTAAAATAATGATTGGAGCAGATTCTAAGTGAATGGAATGAACGCCTAAAAAAGAACGTTTGGAATGATAACAAGCGCAATTTCATTGGGTTACACTAATTGTGTGATTATTGTCACGTAAATTGGTGCTATTTTAAACTCTCCTTGATCTGAACTGTGAGGTATGATCAATAATATAAGGGAACTAACTTAGAGCTCAAAGGATTATGCGCCCTAATATGATTACTTCTGCACCTTGGGTGCTGAACGCAAATACAAAACCTTCAAACCTGACATTCGGTTTTCGAAGGCCAACGATCAATGATGGAAATCGTATCCATGCATTGATCGCCAATAGCCCCCCTCTAGATACAAACTCTGCATACTGCAATTTTCTTCAAGCTTCTCATTTTAGCGATACTTGCGTCCTAGCCGAATTTGATGGCTCAGCGGCGGGATTTATCTCTGCTTATATCAAACCACAGTCACCGAATGAACTGTTCGTTTGGCAAGTCGCGGTCGATGAAAAGTTTCGAGGGCAGGGGCTGGCTTACCAGATGCTTAACGAACTGCTTGCGCGTCTCGCGCCAGCTGGCATCGAGTATGTTGAAACAACCATCACCAAGGACAATCAAGGCTCTTGGGCACTGTTCAAGAAATTGGACCGTGAACATGGTGGTAATGGTAGCGTGTCGGTTTTTCTCGACCAGACACAGCACTTCTATGGTGATCACGACACGGAATACCTGTTTCGCATCCCTCTACGAATAACTCACAAATAAGGATTAATTTACGGTTCCACTATGGATATTTTTAATCAGCATGAGTCAAAAGTACGCTCATATTCAAACAGCTTTCCAGTCATTTTCAAAAAAGCCAAGGGGTCTTGGCTTGAGACCGATTCAGGAGATCGTTACCTCGATTTCCTAGCCGGTGCAGGATCTCTCAATTACGGACACAACAATGACGCACTACAAGCGTCATTGGTAGAGTACATAACAGGCGATGGCATCACTCACGGTTTGGATATGCACTCCAATGCGAAAGCTGACTTTCTTGTCGCGCTGAACAAATACATTTTCCAACCAAGATCCTTAGATTACAAAGTACAGTTTACTGGACCAACGGGCACCAACGCTGTGGAAGCTGCGCTCAAATTGGCGAGAAAAGTCAAAGGTCGCCAAAACGTCGTCGCATTCACTAATGGCTTCCACGGTTGTACCGCAGGTGCACTTGCAGCAACCGGTAACCAACACCACCGTGGTGGTAATGGTATGCCATTAGCGGGCGTGACTCGTCTTCCTTATGAAGGCTATGCCGGTATCGACGGTTTGAGCTTGTTTGAAACCATGCTTACCGATGCATCAAGTGGCCTTGATAAACCGGCGGCGGTATTGCTAGAGACCGTACAAGGTGAGGGCGGCCTAAATGTGGCTTCTAACCAATGGTTACAACGACTAGAGAAAATCTGCCGTAGCAACGATGTTCTACTGATTGTGGATGACATCCAAGCAGGTTGTGGCCGTACTGGTACTTTCTTTAGCTTTGAACCTGCGGGCATTAAACCAGATATGGTTACCCTGTCTAAATCGATTAGTGGTTATGGTCTGCCGATGGCGATCGTACTGCTTAAACCGGAGCTTGATGCTTGGAAACCAGGTGAACACAACGGTACCTTCCGTGGTAACAACCATGCGTTTGTTACCGCCGCGCACGCTCTAAAGCTATTTTGGTCAGATAAAGCACTAGAAGAGAACATCGCAGAACGCTCAGCTCAAGTCTCTGCTACCTTATCCAATGTACAAAAACGTTACCCGCAGCTGTTTGAACAGCAAAAAGGCCGTGGTTTAATGATTGGCATAGAGTGTAGCGCTGGTGAAACTGCCACGCTGATCGCTCGAGAGTGTTTTGCTAACGGCATGGTAATCGAAACCGCTGGCCCAAATGATGAAGTTGTGAAGTTCTTCTGTCCTCTCACCATCACGCAGAGTGAAATGGAACAAGGTATGACAATCTTTGAAAAGGCAGTCGATAACGTCGCTGCTAAACTGATCAAGAAAGCATCGTAGGGACGAATCATGATTGTAAGAACATTAGAAGAGTGTCGTGATAGCGATCGCCGCGTAGTATCACAAACGTGGGAAAGCGTACGTATGTTGCTTAAAGATGACAACATGGGCTTCTCTTTCCATATCACCACGATATTTGAAAATACAGAAACGCATATCCACTACAAAAATCACTTAGAGTCAGTCTACTGCATGAGTGGTGAAGGCGAAATTGAAGTCGTCGGTGGTGAAACGTACCCAATTAAACCTGGTACATTGTACATCCTCGATAAGCACGATGAACATTATCTACGCGCTTATAAAGATAAAGAAATGGTGATGGCTTGCGTGTTCAATCCACCGATCACCGGCCGTGAAACACATGATAAAGACGGCGTATATCCACTCGTTGACTAAATCCAACTCGCGTCGATTTACATTTAAAGCCAAGGTATTCCCTTGGCTTTTTGCTGCTAGAATGAACGTGATTGTCATCGCTACGACTCTAAAAGTGAATGTAAAAAGCTAAAATGAATTACTGGAAAATAACTGGTTATCTATCCATGCTGGTGGTTTTTCTCCCTCAAACAGAATTAAGGATCTTCTAAGCGTCTAAAACTCAATTTCAATTTGAGATTCGATTAAAAAATTTAGGCTTTGTTGCGACTTATGTGAACCTCCATGATTCTATCCCGCATAAAAAATGGCACAATTAGGAGAGAAAAAGCTCTTTTTAGACGTATAGAGAGCGTTAGGTTTTTCCGCGGTTAAATGGAATTGAGGGGGTATCATGGATTATCAAACGAAGCTCCAATTTTCACATAAAGAGCTCAATGATAAAGGTGTTTGGAAGTCGAATTACAATCCACCAATAGCCAAGTTACTATGCAAAATGGGACTTAACTTCCCGCCGCCTTATTATCAGACCTTCATGAACAACTGGGTTATTTCAGCCATCATGTTCGCTCCTGTTTGGGGTGTTTTAAATTGGTTTGTTGTTTGGAGTAAAGCAGATAAGCCAGTTCTCGAAGCTGTCTATATGTCTCTGATTGGTGGTGTTTTGTTTGGGCTAATCATGGCGACATTTTATTTTGTTAGACGAAAGCAATTAAACCTGTCGGAGTGGAGTTCTTTGGGAGAATAGCCCCAAAACCTAACAAAGTATTTAAGAAGGATTCGCAACGCTTGGCGAATTTCGTTTAAATTCAGCTTTAGTGTTTAAGGTGGTTTGTCGAGGCTGTGGTATAGGGCGTCGCTCACCTCTTAATACGGCGTTATGTTTTAATGGAATTTCAATGGCTTAAATGCCTTTGAGTCGTTCTTTGCCCCTCTAGCCATTCGCTGGGAGTAGACTCAGCAAATCACTATTATCGTTCCTTTCTTAAATCACTTAACCCGTAAAACATGCCAATGTTCGCGGGTTGCTTCATTCGAGTTTTCGGGTGGTTCGGTAGTCAAGTTCTTCTGGCTCAAAGTCGCTTTGGGCATATTTCCCAATCAGCCAATAACCTTGGCAGTAGCCTCGGCAAATATCCATTGTTCTGCGCTGTTGTTGCTAAGAAAGGGCGCTTGTTGAGGCTTGATCGAGTTGCCTCATTATCAGGGAAGTGGACTTACTCGTTGTTGGTTTGGCGTATCTGCCGCTCAAGTGAGTTCTAGGTTGTGATTTGGTTCAGAAAACTAGGTCTACACTTCAGTTCTTTGCCAAGTAAATCAACGAATTGTGCTAAAACATAACAAAGCATTTAAGACGGATTCTCAACGCTTGGCAATTTCAGTTCAGGTCAGCTTCAGTGCTTTGTGTGGCAAGGTTTAAGGCTGGGTGGTCGCGTTGTTCACCACTTAATGCGGCGTTAACCGTATTTGTTTCGAATATAGAGAATTAAAAATTGTTTAAGAAACTGATTAAGATAGTCACAGTCATTGCTTTGCTATTGATAGTTATTATAGGTTGCTGGGCTGGTTACATGAAATTTGAAGAAATTCAGAGAGATCGTGCTCAACTTACATTTCTCTCAGATGTGGAGTGGGAGTGGTATGACAAATATAAACGTATTCAGTTTAGTCAAATCCCAATTCTACAGAAGACGGTTTTGAGAAAAGTAAATTTACACAAGCAGTATGCTATTTATGCAACTAAAAACCCTGATTACACTTTAAATGCGCGTGTTGTTTTTGCAGTTAAGTGCAAGCCTAATACTTCCATTGTTACGTCCCAAACATTCCGTGATGGAGTGCCGAAAGAGTTAAAATGTAGCTCTGATGGTGAGTCACTTTCATACTCAGTCAGATGGGCATCAAAAAATACAGATATTGTTTGGTCTGATAATCTTGATGGATTTGAGGTGTACGAAAACTTTGGAAATTGGGACTTTTCCGTTCTTGATCAAGAAATCACTTTACTAAAAGCAAAGTAAAGCATTAATCATACGGTTAACAAACTGTTTAAGAGTGATTCGCAACGCGTGGCATTTTTACTATGCGTTGCGTTTAGTGTTTAAGGTGGTATGCGGCGGCTTCAGTATTGCGTTGCTCACACCTTAACAGGGCGTTATAACTATGAGAGAGTTCAGTGGATCAATTTTTACAAGCAAAAGTATTAAAAGCAGATTTAGTATCAATCGACAGTCAATTTACTGAGAAAGGTATTGGGGATATGTCGTCAATGGTACTGTTGAAACAAAGTCTAATATCGGTTGCAAACTTTGTTGATTTTGAAGTTACTATTCGTCGAATGTACCGAGATCACCCTGATTTAAGTACGTTTTACAAATCATTCTCAAAAGAATGTGAGTTTGCGAAATATCTTCGCAATAAATTTGTAGGGCATCTGAAGCAAGAATTGATAAACAAATCTCTAGAATGGAACCCTGAAATAAGGATGTTCCTCAATGATATGGATGATCCCAATATCGCTTATGTTGTTAATCAGCTAATACTTGAAACAGCTATCAATACTTATGTTGATGGTAATCAAAAACATCGAATATTTGAATCAGAAACAGATTTAAATTATCCACCGGATAGTACAAGATTTTTGAAATTTCTTACGCTGATTATTCGTTCTTCAATCGAGTTCCTGGCTAAGTATTTAGAAATCCGACAAGCAGATGTTCAAGTGAAAATCGACAAAGAAATTGGAATGGATGGCATGTTAAAACTTGGCATTGAAGCTGGAAAAACAGAATTTAGTTTCATCAAAAAATAGTTATAACAAAGCGTTTAAGACAGATTCCCAACGCTTGGCATTTTTCATTCCATCGTTGGGTTTCGTGTTTACGGTGGTCTGATTAAGTATAATGGCAGCGTTGCTCACTACTTAACGCGGCGTTAGGCATCAAGTTTTCGTTATATTGTCGAGAAATAAATATGAAAAAAGTAGTGTTGTTGGGGGCTTCAGTACTCCTATCCACAAATGTGTTATCCGCTGAGTTGGAAAAAGAATTTGCTTCTTGTGCTGCGGTAAAAGGAGAATTAGCGCGTTTAGAGTGCTATGACTCCCTCGCGGAAAAGCACAATCTTGATAAACCACAAACAGTTGGTTCAAAAATTTCTGGGACAGGAAAGTGGATTGTTTCTGAAGAGGTCAACCCTATAGACGACTCCAAAACGGTTACTTTAGTACTGGAAGCGTCATCAGGT
The DNA here is from genome assembly GCF_000222585.1 of Vibrio scophthalmi LMG 19158. GTDB lineage: Bacteria > Pseudomonadota > Gammaproteobacteria > Enterobacterales > Vibrionaceae > Vibrio > Vibrio scophthalmi. The sequence goes on from NZ_AFWE01000117.1 coordinate 39,978, forward strand.
AAAAGTAAGTGGAATAACAAAGTGTTTTTCGTAGCTCGTTGTCAGAGTAATAAAACGGATGTTTATATCGGTTGGAACGACTATTTAGGTCGTGAAGCTTCAGTTCTTACGCGTATAGGTTCCAACAAAGCCGTTACTTCTAAGTGGAGCCTATCTACTGATAGCAAAGCGACATTTCATAGAAAGCCTATTTCCTTCTTAAAAAACATGGAAAAGTCGGATAAGTTGGTTGCACAGATTACCCCTTACAACGAAAGTCCAGTAACAGCGGTCTTCGATACTGCTGGCTTATCAAATGCTTTGGTTCCTTTGCGCAAGACCTGTAGTTGGTAGGGGGCTTTCTGCCTAACAAAGCATTTAAGACGGATTCTCAACGCTTGGCAATTTCAGTTCAGGTCAGCTTCAGTGCTTTGTGTGGCAAGGTTTAGCGTGGGTGGTCGCGTTGTTCACCACTTAATGCGGCGTTATGTTTTAATGGGATTTCAATGGCTTAAATGCCTTTGAGTCGTTCTTTGCCCCTTTGGCTATTCGTTGGGAGTAGACTCAGCAAATCAGTATTATCGATCCATTCTTCAACCACTTAGCCCGTAAAACATGCCAAGGTTCGCGGGTTGCTTCATTCAAGTTTTCGGCTGGTTTGCTCGCCTTGTTTCTCTGGCTCAAAGTCGCTTTGGGTATATTTCTCAATCAGCCAATAACCTTGGCAGTTGAGTCGGCAAATCGCCATTGTTCTGCGCTGTTGTTGCTAAGAAAGGGCGCTTGTTGAGGCTAGATCGAGTTGCCTCATTCGCAGGGAAGTGGACTTACTCGTTTTTGGTTTGGCGCATCTAGCGGTCAAGTGAGTTCTAGCTTGTGACTTGGTTCAGAAATCTAAGTCTGCATCTCAGTTCTTTGCCAAGTAAATCAACGAATTGTGCTAAAACATAACAAAGCATTTAAGACGGATTCTCAACGCTTGGCAATTTCAGTTCAGCTCGGCTTCAGTGTTAAATGTGGCAAGGTTCAGGTTTGGGTGGTCGCGTTGTTCACCACTTAATGCGGCGTTATAACCTACAGGGAAATTATGAGTTTATTCGCATTTGAAACCGATGATTTTCAGCAGCTTATCGAATGGATTAGCTCTGAAGAGCTAAACTATTTGTGGGGCGGTCCAGCGTATAGCTATCCTCTCGACGATGCTCAAATATTGAGCCACTGTAGCAAGAGTGAAGTATTCCCCTATATATATCGTATTGACGGAAAGAATGCGGGTTTTGTCGAGTTATATAAAGAGTCACATGATCAAATGAGAGTTTGCCGCGTATTCGTAGCAAACCAATTTCGTGGGCAAGGTATATCTAAAATGATACTACTGGAATTAATTGATAAAGCGAAAGTTGAGTTTCATGCTCAGTCCTTAAGCTTGGGCGTATTTTCTCATAACGATGCCGCAATGAATTGTTATGAATCTTTGGGTTTCCTAGTTGTCTCGGTTGAGTCTGGCTCAAGAATGTTTAACGGTGTTGCATGGGATTTAGTGCGCATGGAAAAACGGTTATAACAAAGCGTTTAAGACGGATTCCCAACGCTTGGCATTTTCGGGTTTCTTCATTTTAAGTGTTTATGTCACAATGGTTTAGGTAGGGTGGTAGGCGTCGCTCACCACTTAACGCGGCGTTATGTACTTTTAGGGAAAATCAGAAACTTATGGATGAAAATACTGAAATTTGGCGCCAGTACTACGAAAAGGCATTGTCTCGCCCACATTCAAAACGTACTGAGTTTGCATCCAGACTCAATGAATCAAACCTTAAAATAGCCACTGACTGTGGTTGTGGAACAGGAAGTGATATCGAGTACCTAGAACAACAGGGTTATCAGGTTCATGGCTTCGATATTAATCCTGATTCAGTCTCTATTTGTAGAGACCGATTTGGGGCAAAGTCATTAGTGGAAATTACAGAGTCGTCGTTTGAATCATTCGACTATCCAAAGTCTGGCGTAGTTATTGCTAATTCCAGTTTGTTCTTCGCTGACCCAAACCAATTTGAATCGACTTGGAGCAATATTAAATCTTCAATTGAAATCGGTGGAGTGTTTGCTGGTGACTTCATGGGCTTTGAAGACAGTTGGGCTAACAACTATCGTACTCCAACCACACCTTTATCGGAATCAGAGGTAAAGGCTCTGTTCTCAGGTTTTGAAATAGTCAGGTTCTTTGAACGTGATGAAAAATCGAAGACTTCATTGGGTAGAATGAAGCATTGGCATACATATTCCGTGGTCGCGGTGAAACGTACATAACAAAGCGTTTAAGACAGATTCCCAACGCTCGGCATTTTTAGTTCAAGTCAGCTTTGGTGTTTAAGGTGGCAAGGTTTTAGGTAGGGTGGTGGCGTTGCTCACTACTTAACGCGGCGTTATGTTTGTCGGTGGCGAGACAAATGAGACCTGATTGCAAAGAGTTTAATGATACCTATAAAGGTTGGAAAAGAAGAATTCATTAATTTTATATTTAGGCTTGATATTTCTTATGATTAAAAAACTTTTTTCAAACATATTACTACTAGGAGCGATGGTTGGCTTTATGAGTGCATCTAGTAGAGCGAATAGTGAACTGTTAGATGAATGTACTTTATTCTGGGAAAAGGTAAATTATGATGATTTACTGAATGCTCCCGTGCGTTACTTAGATGCTTGGAGAAAACTCGAAAGACAGTGTGATAAAGGTAACGGGTACTTCGAAAGGCAACTAGGTTATATTCACTTGGCAGAGCGAAATTTTCCTGATGCAGAGCGAGCCTTTATAAATTCGGCTAACAAAAACAATATTTACTTAAACGACTTAGAACCTATCTCAATAGGTGTTGTCTGAGTTAAATCAACACCTATTGAAAATACTGTAAATGAGTTCAACACAATACCTAATCTCTGATGCCCTTTGGGCGAAAATTGAGCCTTTGTTGCCTATTCATAAGACTAATCACCCTCTCGGTACACATCGAAAGAGGGTCGATAATCGTGATGCCATGAATGGCCTTCTTTTTT
>NZ_AFWE01000116.1 GCF_000222585.1 Vibrio scophthalmi LMG 19158
AGGCGCAGCCTTCTGGGAGCGTGGTCATACCCGTAATCTAGCGGTCGGTTGCCAGAAACTATCTGGTTCAAATAAGCATTGGAAAAAGAAGTACGGCTACCATAAACGTTCGATCTCGGAGACGGCGATGTTCCGTGTAAAAAAACTTCTCGGCGGTACATTAAGCTTAAGAAATTACAATGCTTACGCCATGATAAAAGCGTTAAACAAGCTCACAGGGCTAGGTATGCCTGAAACGGTAGCAATAGCCTAACAAGTAATCATGTTAGGCGCGTTTTTAACTAAAATCGAATTAGGAAACA
>NZ_AFWE01000115.1 GCF_000222585.1 Vibrio scophthalmi LMG 19158
GAAAAAGAGTTGATTACTTTAAGTTTCAGATAATTAAGATGAAATGCAGCCTTAAGTTTGGTAAAAAGGACCAGTGATACATAAGGTAATAGGTGCATGGTATCAAAAATCAACACATCGCTATTCATAACATCCAGCAACTTAAAATACGCAGTAAGCACAAATACCTCGCAATGACGGCAGAGTTTGTCTTGAGTGTAAACGCTTTTACCTATCAAGATTTAAGTGTCCGTTTTAACATTAATTGTCGAGCGGCGGCAGCTCGAATAAAGCGTTTAAAATCGAAAGGTTTTCGGTTTAATACCATTGGATTAAATCATGCCGAAGGTAGGCTTTTTAGATTGGTTGATTGTGAAATTTGGCAAGATGATGTTAAACCGAAAGGCAGAAACACGAAAATAAGACCGACACAACCAAGCTTTGTTTTTGTTAGTAAGGCGTCACCACCTGTCCCTGAACTTGATTATTTATGGAAAGTCGCACTTGGATTATAGCACTCAGAAACAAGTCAATGCCGCGCTTATGAAGAAAGCCCTTTGAACATTTGAATAATGATATTATCTATAAGAACAAAGGGCCAACAATAAGTTAGATCAAAAAGTCGTCTAAGTTTTTATCCACTAATGCTGACGGGGTTCTTCCTTGGCCTGTCCATGTTTTTTCTTCACCATTTTCATCCATATAACGGTATTTTGCCGGGCGTGGTGCTCGTTTTGATTTGATCGGTTGTTTAGCCAGTGCGGTCATTAAATCATTAATATCGA
>NZ_AFWE01000114.1 GCF_000222585.1 Vibrio scophthalmi LMG 19158
AATACGACCTAGCATACGTGCCATGGTATTATCTCTATCAATAATTTGGTGCTTGATTGCTCCGAGTATATGTAAAGTTAATAGAGCGATAATTATATTGACTGACAAACCATGTACCATACTACCTAGTTCTTGAAGCCATGGAATGCTATCGCCTTTCGCTATAAGCTGCCAGCCAAAGATGTCAGCGCCGCGGCCGCCACCTACACTCATTGCTATTCCAGAAAGGGGCATGGTTAGCGTGGCTAGCATTAATAGACCATGAATGATGTTTGCCAGCCGATTTTGCCATGCGGACCCGATAGAGGCTGGCTTTATTGCACCTTCTTTTATACGCCAAACAATACGAGTTATGGCAATAATCAAAATCAGCGCGCCGAGTGATTTATGTAAACCGATTAACTCAAATTTGTCCGGTCCTTTTGGTAGTTCGACCATATAAAGGCCAAGGATAAAAATAGCGATAAACATCAACCCTGTCGTCCAGTGTAGAACGATGGTTTGCAATGATAATGGTTTTTTGTAGAACATATTCTTTCCTTTTCGCCTTATGGATAGCGATAGCTGTCCAAAAAAGCAAAGCTGTAATGGAGGGATTATTTAACTCTGATTAAGGTACTTGTGTCTGTGTGCGCAAACGGTTTGCCATAGACATGCAGCGCAGTTGTTTGTGAGTATCGAATGACCTCGTCTGCACTAATATCTAACAGCATAGAGAAATCGGTAGTGGTGTCATTTTTTGTCATGTATTCACTTTCTGCAATGCCACGTTTTTGTGTTTTAAATTCAATTTTATCGCTTACTTTTCCTTCCGTTACAACACAGACCGCTCTTGGGATGCAGTAAGAGTTGTAAACCATTTGATTTTCTTTGTCATAAATAAAATAGCCACGCTGGTCATGAAATTTACCATTATCGCGTTTTCGAAAGACTTCTTGTTTGTAGTAAAGAGCAACAAGATATTGGTCACTGGCATTTTTGGCATCTGCTGCAGGTTCGAATACGATAGTTTCATAGTAGGGCTCAACGGCTGGTCCACCTTTTCCTACTTTTGTGCCATCTTGGCCTGGGGCTATGTCCACGCCACCAGACTCTGCGCTTTTCCATTCACCAATAAGCTTTGCTAATGGTCCAAAATCAAGTCCGTTAACGACGGTGGAATCCTGGGAAAAAACAAGAGGTGATGCTGTTAATAGGGCGGCTAACAATAAACTGTTTTTCATTTCTTATTCCTTATTAGTATATTTGCAGTGTTACGGTAAACTTAAATATTTGCTCAAGATATTAACCCTATTTTTTGTATGTAAATAAGGAATTAAATCGATTGATTTTGGCTGTTTTTTTCATGTGAACCACTTCAAATATTGATGCGAAATCGTTCTTGAAACAATGAGTTGGTTTTCTGTTGAGTGGCCCTGCTTTATAGGTTCGCTAACCACAAAGGGAAAGCGCTGTTTTACATGCAGAGTACAAAAAATAAATGGTGGGGTGATACTCAGATAAAAAGAGCCCGCGTTGGAGTGCGGGCAAAGTCAACCAATAATGGGGGCGTGTTATTCACACAAATAAGGGCTTTGTTGCGTAAATCGATGGAACTAAATCCAAAGCTTACGATCTGATCGGCTACATTCATTCAACTCTGTAGTCTCATGTCGAAACCTCGTTACAAAACAAGCAACTGGAAGCAATACAATCAAGCTCTCATAAACCGAGGCTCTCTGACGTTTTGGATTGACGAGGAAGCGATAAGAGAGTGGAAACAAGGCAAGCAAAACAAGCGCGGGAGACCTCGTGTTTTCAGTGATTTAGCCATCACAACCGCTTTGATGATAAAGCGTATTTTTTCAATGCCACTTCGCGCTTCGCAAGGCTTTATTGATTCCGTGTTTCAACTTGCTCACCTTCCACTGCGCTGCCCACATTACAGTTGTATCAGTCGTCGAGCCAAAGACGTTGATGTAAGTTTTAAGACGAAAACCAAAGGAGCGATTCAGCATCTTGCTATCGATGCGACAGGTCTCAAGGTTTATGGTGAGGGCGAGTGGAAAGTAAAAAAACATGGCACGGATGGTAAACGCAGAGTGTGGCGAAAATTACATCTCGCAGTTAATACGAGTACGCACGAAATTATTGCCGCAGAGTTGAGTTTATCAACGGTGACGGATGCAGAAGTGTTGCCTAATTTGCTTAAGCAAACACGTCGAAAAATCCTTGAGATATCAGGCGACGGGGCTTATGACACGAGGGATTGCCACGCAGCAATCCGCATCAAACGAGCTGTAGCACTTATCCCTCCAAGAGAGGGTGCGGCATTCTGGGAACGAGGTCATCCGAGAAATTTAGCAGTTGGTTGTCAAAAGCTATATGGTTCGAATAAGCATTGGAAAAAGCGCTATGGCTACCACAAGCGCTCGCTATCTGAAACGGCGATGTATCGAGTCAAACAGTTGTTTGATGGACGGCTAAGTCTAAGAAATTACAACGCACAAGTTGGTGAAACCTACGCGATGATCAAAGCATTGAACAAGCTCAAAGGGCTTGGTATGCCTAAAACTTGCCGTGTTGGCTAAAAATCAGTCCAAATGGGCTGTTCGGCTTCGAAATGAATTACGCAACAAAGCCACAAATAAGACTAAGTGCCTCCTATAAACCGTGAGAGCAAATAGGAGGCGTTTCACAACTATCAGCTTTATGAATAGGCTGATGCTTGTAATGTCTGCTCAATCTCACGAAAAATCTAGCCGATACCTCAATATTTTAAAGGTTAGTTCCAATTTATTTGGAACTAACCGAGGTCGAACATGGCCCCCAAACGATTGTTCAGAGAGAATTAATTAAATGTCCACGTCCAATCCCCGTTATTGGTACGTACAGTTGCTTCAATGATATTGCATGTTGCCGATGGTGAGAACATGCGCTTTTCACCCATCTTCATTGTGTATGGTAGCGCCATTTGACGAGCGTTGGGGTAACGTATTTTTTCTACGGTAGTTAATCGGACATTACCGTTTTGACAACTACCTTGGTTAAGTATGATTTCCTTGATTACTACGTTGTTATTACTTGCAACAGCACGTAATACGGAAGCGTTACCACGGAACTCCTTATAAATTTCTAAAGGTGCAGATCCTGCCGACACATGAGCAGAGGCAAAGATGCTAGTGATGAAGGTGAGTGCGGTAAGTGTCTTTTTCATTCTGTTTCCTCTTTTGTGTTGTTTAGTAAATTGTGTTGATGTGTTTTTACATTGAAGGTGGATGGGTATTCGAAGGTGAACGTTGATACGCTCACTGCTTGAATGTGTTCGATTGCAATGACTTGGGTTTCAAGTTGTTCATTGACGTACTGCCCAATAATCAATTCAATCGCCGGGTAGTGATGCATTAATCCCAGAGGCATGACATACAGTTTTGTGGTTTCATGTAGATGCAAAGTTAGCCAATGGTTGTGGTAAAGCGCGGTATTAATTTTCTGAAAATTCTCCTCGTAAATTTGGCGTGGTAACTGACTGCTTATCTTTTTCAGCCATTGCCTTTCTTTGTTTGCACTGGCGGTTGAAAATAAAGAGCGTCTTGCATCTTCAAATCGGCTCTGTAGTGCGTTAAGAAGACTGGCGGGCGTTAAGTGAATGAGGTGCTCATTAGCGAGCTGAAAGATGAGCGCATCTCTTGGCGGTAGCGCATGACGTTGATGCAATTTATTTTGATACCCGTAAGGTTTGCTACGGTCATCTTTCTCAATCAAATTAAGGACCACCAGTACATTGAGATTGCGTTGTATGGTGCGAATGTCTCGATGTATTTCCCTTTCTGTTAATTGGTGTTTGATTTCAAGCGTGGTGGTCTTGAAGTGATAAGGCACGAGCTGGTATATCTCAAACACAAGGGATAAGTGCTCGTAAGTACTAAAGCGTATCTGTTTGCTCATAGTGGTGAGGCTCGGTGATTATTGAGCGTCTGAATGGGCAATGAGACTAATGTCATCAAGGGTATAACCTCGTTTGAGTAATTCATCGATGGCGATCTCTCTTATTTCATTAGAGCTATCGGTCTTTAGTAATTCAAACAACTCGTGGATAGATTTTTCTTGAGCGGTGCTGCGATTGATAATGGGCATGATGGCGACTCAGATAATGAATTTCTTTCGAGTGTAAATAGCCATTGGGCATCAAGCGTCCAATGCGGTTTTTGAACGATGAAATAGAAGAAGATGCCAAATGGCCTCCGCTATATTTGCTGCCTGATGGTGGTTTATTCTTGGATCGCCACCTCTCCAAAAGGCACGTATTTCGCTTTAATGGCGGTATTCCAAAACACCATCTTTTGAATGCACCAGCCATGGTAGTTATAATCTAGAACGGTTAAGCCATCGCCTTGTCCTATGCCATAGTTATTACGATGTTCACAGCTTTGTTCTTTGTTGTTTAGAAATACCGTATCAGGGTGATTCAAACAGGCTTTACGCAGCTCTGGAAATAATCGTTTGGTATGGGTAGACCACGCTAAGATAATGGTACGAGGGGTTTTAGTATGATGGTCTCCTACATGGGGATCACTGAGCTCTTTATCGTATTCAGTATAAGTGGCTACAATTACGCCTTTCGCCCATTCAGGAATGACTAGCGCAGATTGAAAGGCGACTTCATTCGCTTGATGTTCTTTTTGCTCCTTTTCTTGTTGTTCACGTTTAGCCAGCTCTTTCTCTCGTTCTTGTTGCTTGGCAAGTTCAGTGGCTTTGATGGTTTGAATTCGAGCGTCAGTGACAAAACCGATCTCAAAACGATAGGTGAGCATGAGTGCGATTAATTGCTGGTGGTGCTCATCATTACGTAGCGACGGTTTATCTGTATCAAACTGATGTTTTTGATGGTATTCAAGCGAACTCAAGCAATGATCAGCAAAGCCGATGTCATTACCATTGCAGCCTAAATCCAATCGGCATTGGTGCTGATCGCCATTTTCAAATGTGACGGTGACATTGGTTTTATCATAACCCCCTAGAGGGTTTTGTTTTGCAATCGCTAATGCCTTATGTTCAAAGTCCATGAAGTTATAGATTTCTCCTTCGTTGAACTCATTAGATTCAGACCAATTTACGAGGACTGAGAACGGTGTAAGGGTTGGATTAATTATGTTACTCATGATGAGAGATCCTGATTGATGATTTACAGACATAAAAAAGCCGCGGCCAAATGGCTGCGGCGTGATGTGTTGACATAGAACCCAATGATTAAGATACGTTGATATTGATTTCGTCATACATGCCCATATCGGCATAAGCCAGAAAGTTATGCTCCCATAAGCAATACAATTCCTTCGCAGCAGCGTCTTCTTTGATGGATGAATAATCGCCTAAGTAACTGGCAAACCATTCGCCACTCAGAAAATCGAAATCTAACTCCTTAGCTAATTCAGGATAGTGATTGCCCACAAAGGCAAAGTCAGTGATGTAGGCGTAGCGCCACGTGTTATCCGCCTCTTTGGTTAAGGCTATTTCCACCGGATGAAAACCGCCATTTTCAGCACTGTAGCTTTTATCTCGAAAGTTGAAGATAACGCTGTTTGTTGTCTCTAAGTCAGATAACCATTTGGGGTTGTCTTTACATTGCTGGTTCATTGCATCAATAAGACATTGATTGAGTTTGTTAGATACCGGTAACAGTGTAGGGATAAGGTTGGTTACGGTGATGATAGTTTGTAATACAGACACGGCGTGTCCTCCTATGATTGAAATAAGATAATAGTTTGTTTAATCGGGTTGAGATTCGATGGGGTTAAAGGCGTAGCTCGTTGGCGGAGATATCATCAAAATGCTGGTTATGCAGTTGACGAGCGAAGGCTATCGCCCATGACTTGAATAGGTCAATGACTTGGGGCCTTGCTAGTTCACAGCCTTGAATATCGGGTTGATAGAACCAACCACGTTTAAAGTTGAAATAGAGCTCGGGCGCAACGTGCGGGCTGTGTTCATCGGGATAAGAAAAACTGGCAATAAACACCAACTTCCAAATATGACGATTATCTTCATCCCGCTCAAAGCGCATCTCCACTGGGTGCAATCCCTCTCTTCGGTGGTAGTAACCGGTATCTCTAAAATTCACAGAGAGTCGATGAATATCAGTGCGAAGAGAAAAGCTATCGAGCACAGTTTCAAGCTGACGATGCAGATTGAGCGGTAAGGTTAAGTCTTTGCCGTGAAGCCTGATTTTTCTTTTCATTAGATAAGCCCTCGCTCTGCAAAAGAGACACAGACTAAGCCCACCACAACATGATCAAGCACTCGAATGTCTAACAGCTTCAATGCGTCCACCAATCGAGTCGTTAAGCGTTTATCACTTGATGAGGGTTCGGCTACGCCGGAAGGGTGATTGTGCGCAAATATTACAGATGCGGCATTGGCTTGCAGTGCGGCCTTAGCGACTTCACGAGGATAGATGGAAGCGGAGTCTACTGTTCCATAGAACAGCTCTTGGTAACGGATGAGTTGATTTTGGTTATCTAAAAACAGCACCGCAAACACTTCCCGCTCTTGATGACCTAACTTCATCGAGAGGTAGTGTTTGGTGTGGTCAGGCTTAGTGAATGAGTGGTCGCGTTGGTATTGGTGCTCTAGTAACTCAGCGGCTTTTTCGAAGACTTGTAAGGCCGTCATTGGGGCGGTGGTGACGTAATCGGTATGCATAATAGCACTCCTTGAATTGATTAATGGGTAGATGCAAGGAGGTAATATATGGTTGAAATTTTTTGGAAACGTGGCGAGCCAGCCCAGCACGAAGTCGGACTCAATATTTTTTAATAGCGAAGGGGATTCCTTTGAACTCATAGCTCAAAGGATAATTCTCATGCGATTTTTAAGATTAAAAGAAGTGATGGCAGTAACGGCATTAGGCCGTTCAAGTATTTACAAGTTCATGAACGAAGAACGATTCCCGCAAAGCGTGTCATTGGGTGATAGAGCGGTAGCTTGGGTAGAAAGTGAAATCGAAGAATGGATGCAAGAGCGCTTAAGCAAGCGCGATGAACAACAAGCATAACCCCTATAGCCACCAGCAATACCCTATGACTAACCAATCGAGACTGGTCTAACAATAAGGCCAGTCATCTCCTAGAAGGAATACATTCATGAACATTAATCAAAATAAAAATCAAGGCTCTTACTCAATTTACATCGATGGCGCAGCACCCAACAATCAGAGCGGTTGTCTGAGAGGCGGTATCGGTATTGCGGTGTACGATGAAGATAATTATTTGGTGGATAGCTACGCAATCACCATCAATAGAGCAACAGATAATGCAGAACTAGAGCTTATGGCGTTAGTGGAAGCGTTAGGGTATGCCGTCGATGGTGATGTTATCTACTCAGACAGTGAGTTTTGTGTGAAGGGCTACAACGAATGGCTGGATGGTTGGAAAGCGAAGGGATGGCGTAAAGCAAATAAAAAGCCAGTGGCATATCGTCATTTATGGCAACAAGTGGATGAGCTGCGTAGCGATAAGTATGTAGAGGTGTTTAAGGTGAAAGCGCACAGTGGTATTGAAGGGAATGAAAAGGCCGATGCATTGGCATCAATGGCGGCGCGTAATGGTGAGTCTAGAGCATAATAAGCGTAATTAGGTGGTTTAAAATGTAAAACTTAAGAATGGACGGTTAGTCAGTTTAGGGGCGCATCTCGTTGTGCCCCTTTATTGTACTCGGACGAAATGCGAATTTTCGTAAGTAGTGAGTTCATCCTAATAGTACCGATATGTTTGAGCTCCAGAACAAGGCTATGGATAATTGGAACGATTTATCTATCGTGTCCAGAAAAATAATTCTGTCAATAATATTTCAACAAAGTGCGTAACGAATTTAGAATGGCGGCAATTCTTCATTTATAACTAAGATAGAAAATGACGTTGACACAGTGCCGAGCTTGTAAAGGGTTAATCTCTCCTGACGTGAAGATTTGCTGTCATTGCGGGCAAGCTGACCCAAGAGGTAAGCGAAAACGTAATATCATTGTGGCCATTATTTTAGCGGCTCTGATGGTTATTTATTTGGCAAGTCAGCAATAGGCTTACATAAGGTGTTAGGTTAACAGGCTTTGATGTGATGGACGCACCTCCTTTTTAGCGTCGTTGTACCAAACTAATGGTGCAGCCATTGAGAACAGGAGTAACAAGCATGTCTATTAAAGTTGTTGGTATCGATCTAGCCAAAACCCTCTTTCAGGTATGCGTACTGAGTACCGATGGAAAAATAGTATCTAATCGCAAGGTTAAGCGGGATAAATTACTTGATACAATACGTCAGTTGCCGGATAAGACAGCTCTTGCTATGGAGTCTTGTGCAACGTCTCATCATTGGGAAAGAGCGTTTCAACAACTAGGGTTTAGCGCCACACTTATTCCTGCACAACACGTTAAGCCCTTTGTAGGAAGACAAAAGAATGATGCCAACGATGCAAGGGCAATCTGTGAAGCATTTTCAAGACCCGATATTCATTTTGTCCCCGTTAAATCTGTTGAGCTACAAGATCTAAAAGCATTGCGTAGCGTCCGTAAACGCTTGGTAGAACAACGAACAGCACTTGCTAATCAGATAAGAGGCTTAGTCGCTGAATATGGCATTATTTTCCCTCAATCTATTAAGGTGCTACGGAGCCAGTTGCC
>NZ_AFWE01000113.1 GCF_000222585.1 Vibrio scophthalmi LMG 19158
AGCGTTCTTCTTTGTGACTTACATCACTCTGGAAGAGGCGGCCATTCTAGCGAGATAATTCTCAGTGTCAAACACTTTTGTGTTTTATTTTACTTTTAAAAAGTAAACCACTCTAACTACATCGCCTTTCTTTCTGACCTTGTCGTTTTGGCCTTAAACCCTTATAGAGCCTTGCCTCGTCGACAGGTGGGCATTATAGAGATCATCGTCACATTGGCAAGCGTTAATTTGCAAAAGTTGCAAAAATAACGACTAGACGCAGATTTTATCGGCAACGGCTTATTTATTCAACTTTACCCATAAGACACCAACAAATTACTCACAGAGTTATCCACATTTGGTATTTTCCGTGATCAAAAAAGGCTGCACAATGCA
>NZ_AFWE01000112.1 GCF_000222585.1 Vibrio scophthalmi LMG 19158
TTACTTAGTGTAAGACTGAGCGATGTTGTCAATACGTTCGTTAGCGCGAGCTGCTTCTTCTTGAGCTGCCATTGCTGCATCACCAGAAGCTTGAACGCCACCAGCTAGAGCATTTACGTCTTGGCTTAGTTGGCTAACTTGGTTGCTTAGCTCGTCAAGTTTAGCAGTTGTTGCTTCATCTGGACCTGATGCACAGCCAGCTAGTAGAAGAACTGAAGATGCCGCAGCTGCGATAATCATTTTGTTCATGGATGAACTCCTTGCATTTGTTAGTATCATTGATGCGCTATACCATGTGTTGTATAGCAACCACCTAAGTGTAGCCTGATTTATATAGTTTACACAGTAGGGAAAAGTCAAAATAATCCAAGAATTTAGCTCAATTAGTTCGTTTGCTGGAATTTCGAGCTATGATTGCTAGTTGTTGTGTAAAAAACACCCAGCCGTGTTGAGGGAATATTTTCTGTGATCTCTATCCCTATTGTCAGCTTCGATGTATCATTACGTGTTAATTTTTGATTGATGGCAACGAAAGCATGTTTGCCAAATAATACCTGCCCTGGAGAAGACTTTGCAGTTTAAAGATTTAGGCTTAGATAATCGCTTATTAAAGACCTTGAACCATTATGCCTTTAAGAAGCCGACCGACATTCAAAAACAAGCGATCCCTGTAGCGATCGCGGGTAAAGATTTGTTGGCGTCATCAAAAACAGGTTCGGGTAAGACCTTAGCGTTTGTGCTGCCAATGTTGCATAAATCACTTAAGAGCAAAGCTTTCTCGGCGAAAGACCCACGCGGTCTGATTTTGGCTCCGACGCGTGAGTTGGCCAAACAGGTTTATGGCGAATTACGCGCAATGCTAGGTGGCTTGAGCTACGACGCGACATTAGTCGTGGGTGGTGAAAACTTCAACGATCAACAAAAAGCGTTGCGCCGTTACCCTAAATTCATCGTGGCAACGCCAGGACGTCTTGCGGATCATCTTGAGCACAAATCGCTTTTCCTTGATGGCTTAGAAACGCTGATCTTGGATGAAGCTGACCGTATGCTTGACTTGGGCTTTGCGCCAGAGCTGCGTCGTATTCATAAAGCAGCTAAGCACCGTCGTCGTCAAACATTGATGTTCTCAGCAACGCTTGATCACGCAGAAATGAATGAGATCGCAGCGGAGATGCAAGACTCGCCAAAACGTATTGCTATTGGCGTGTCGAACCAAGAACACCAAGATATCACGCAGAAATTCTACCTTTGTGATCACCTTGATCATAAAGAAGCGATTCTTGATCGTGTACTAGAAGAAGCGAACTATCGTCAACTGATCATCTTTACGGCAACGCGAGCTGATACTGAGCGTCTAACGCTTAAGTTGAACGAGCAAAAACTCAAAGCCGTGGCACTGAGTGGTGGCCTAACTCAAACTCAACGTAATACGATTATGAGCCAGTTTGAGCGAGCAGTATTTAAGATCCTTGTGACGACAGATATTGCTTCTCGTGGCCTTGATATTGCCAACGTAACTCACGTAGTTAACTTCGATATGCCAAAGCATACTGAAGAATACGTTCACCGTGTCGGTCGTACTGGTCGTGCTGGTAACAAAGGTGACGCAGTATCTTTGGTTGGTCCGAAAGACTGGGATAGCTTTAAGCGTGTTGAAGCGTACTTGCACCAAGATCTTGCGTTCTCAACGTTTGAAGGTCTTAAAGGTAAGTTTAAAGGCATTAAACCACCTAAACCAGCGGTACAAAAAGGCAAGACGGATTACCGCAATAAAGGTAAAACTCAAGCGAAGAAAGTGGCTAGGAAGCCGGTTAAGCGCGATAAGAGCTTCTACCAACATGTGGCGGTGGGTGATTCAGTCTTCATTCCGAAGAAGAAAGTCGCGCCAAAAGTGGACGACGAGTAAACTGGCAATATCGGATAGCCAATACTCATTGATTGAGTTTAGATTGTCCTAATGATTTGTTTTTTAAAGGCCTGATCGCGTTGCGACCAGGCCTTTTTATATGGCTGCGAGAAATAGGGACGCACTGCAATAAACAAATAGAAGTCGATCGCATGTTCTTCGGGTTAGCGGCAATACTCATCGTTTTAACTATACAATCCTTGGTACAAAAAACACTCAATCATGATGCCCATGGTTTTGGTGTTAAAAGAATATCTTAAAAAATCAATAATTTATACAATCAAGGACTGATATTATGGCGAACAAGGAATACGCTAAAAGTGATTGGCAACTATTTTGTGGTAAACCCATTGATCAAAGGAAGATAACACCTCAATTCGACCAGTTGGGGGAGCATGCTCAGGCATTTTCTGAGTATTATGCCCAAAACATGCAGCCTATCTGTGAACAATGCGAATCAGAGCGCATTGCAGCATTACTCGAAACGAAGCGTCGTTATCGTCATTTCCTTATCCCCTCAGTTGCGCTGTCAATGCTTATCCATTACATGATCGCGGTGAATATCGGTAATGAAGTCATCTGGGAAATATTGCTGACTATCTTTGCGTATCTAGTCCCTATTGTGGCCTGTATTATTTATTGTTCCAGTCCAACCAACGCCTTTCAAAATAAAATTGGTGACCAACTTTATAAAACCGCATTGTGCTATTTTGGTCGAAAGTATCAATACCTTGCTGTGACGCAAACGACAATTGAGCATTATGATGACTATCACCTGCTTCCGTCCTTTGATAAGGCAGGAATGGGGGCGCATCTCTCTGGCGACCATCAGTCTTTAGATTTTTCCGTACAACAGTTGGCATTATATGTGCGGAATGGAACTGATAAGAACGATAAGCCGCGATACAAAACAATCTTCTCTGGGCTAGGCATTGAAATCGATCACCCTAAAACGTTTCAAGGGGTGACCGTTGTTGCTACCGACAAAGGAATGTTCGGTAATTTTACCTCGCGTAAAAAAGGGCTTGAGCGCGTGAGACTTGAAGATCCTACCTTTGAGGCGGCATTTGAGGTATATGCAACCGATCAAGTTGAAGCGCGATATCTTTTGTCCGTCGCAACGATGGAATTATTCTTGGAGTTAACCAAAAAATATGGTGCGAATATTCAAGCCTCTTTTCATCAAGGTAAGCTGCTGTTACTGATCCCCACGAGTCATCATTTTTTCCAATTTCGCGCAAATATAATGAGACCGATCGTATTTGACACGCCAGTTTATGACATGTTTAAAGACATAACGCTCATTCATCAAATGATCGACACTCTCAAACTGAAAAATAGATCAAATGCTGAAGAGTTGGAACGTCAAGATCAAGCCGAGGAGGCGATGTAGTGGAATTGTTCATTATTGTTTTTATTGGGCTTTTAACATTGGTTTATATTACTTACGTTAAGTTAATAAAACTGCGTAACCAAGCTCATGAGGCGCTGTCGGGAATTGATATTCAGATGCAAAAGCGTTTTGATTTAGTACCCAATGTTTTGAAAGTAGCGCGTCACTTTATGGAGCATGAAAAGGGCTTATTTCTTGAGGTAACCGAGTTACGTACCAAGGTGATGGCTGGGTATGACAAATCCAAACCAGCTGAAGTAAATGATCATGTTCAAGCGGTGCAATCACTGAGTGATAAGTTTGGCAAACTAATGATCAATGTAGAAAATTATCCCGAATTACGATCGGATAAAGCAATTGTAGAGGCGATACATACCTACAATGATGTTGAGTCTCATATCAGCGCAAGTCGTCGTTTTTACAACACTTCGGTCACGGATTTGAACAATGTAGTGCAAGTTTTTCCTATGTCATTTGTTGCCAGCCTTATTGGTGTACAAGTCATGGCCCTATTTGAGGCGCAAGAACAATCGCGTGCAGCGGTGAATGCGGACGAGTTTCTGAGCTAGATATAGATCTGCTCCTCCTCAGTAAACAAAAAAAGGCACCCGAAGGTGCCTTTGACTTATAACTTATTTTTGTTTCCAAACGAGTTTGAAATTATTGGCTGATTTTATTCAGGTAATCCATGTTTAGTTCAATACCTAAACCCGGAGCGTCGCTTACTGCAATCATACCATCGATGATTGGCGGCTCATTTAGGGTTAGATTTTGAGTCAGTTCACCTTGCCAGAATTCCTGATGCAGATATTCAATGTAGTGATCTGTTTTCATCGCTGCGCCAAAGTGGCGCGCTGCTGCAGATGTAATGCCGGTTTTCCAGTTGTGTGGCATCAGAATCGCATTGTGATATTCACATAGCTCTTCGATACGTAATAGCTCTGTTAGACCACCGCAGCGATTGTAATCGGATTGAACTACTGAAATACCCGTCGTGTTTAACCATTCTTGTGCTTCAAAACGAGTGGTCGACATTTCAGCGCCACATAAACGTGTCGATAGACACGCAGCGAGCTTCTGGTGACCAATTAAATCGTCATGTTGAAGTGCTGCTTCGACAAAATAAAGGTCGATATCTTTCAGTTGCTCGAATGTCCAACGTGCAGCCTGCCAATCATGCCAGCGGTATAAGCAATCCACCATCATATCGATATCATGACCAAGTAGATTACGCAGTTCGCGAAGATACCAAACAATCTCTCTATCTGTCGCAGGGCAGCTAGGCATGATGCAAACCTTAACAGCTTTAGCACCTACCACTTTCGCTTTATCGAATAGTACAGCGTATGCATCGATGATTTCTTGTAGAGAAGCATCTGACGATACACTCGGGTATAGAGTGAAATAGGGGGTAATCTTGTCGCGATTCTTACCACCCATCAGTTGGTATGCAGGTACGCCAAGCTGTTTGCCAGCAAGATCGTACAGTGCCATGTCGATACCCGAAATGACAAACATTCCTAGGCCACGCATGCCAACCCATCGAGTGGTATCGTACATGTTTTCCCAAATAGAGCGGAATGCCATTGGTTCACGGCCAATCACCGCTTCTTTAATATTTTTAAGCCATTTATGTTCGGTTTCTAATTCGGCAAAGGCTTTGATGACTTCAGGGGAACCATCGGCTTCGCCAATACCGTACATACCGTTCTCATCAGTCACTTTAACGATAACGGTATTTTCACTCCAGTTTGTCGCTTCAACATTGACTGGAATAAATTCAACAGAGGTAATTTTTGCAATAGACATTGTTATGCCTCAACTTTATTTAGTTCAACAGCGTTATCGTTTAATTGTGCTGGTGCAGCCACCGTTTGTGCAAAAAGCTCAGGATGGTCACGGCGAATCCATTTCATTAAACACACGACTAGCATGAAATAAAGAACAATCATTGGCAGACCAACAACCACGCACATTGACTTAATGGTATCGATACTTCCGCCCATGAAGAATGCCGCCATTGATACTGCACCGATGCCAATTGCCCAAATCATACGTACTGAAACATCAGGATCTGCGTCGTGGTCGAGTTCTTTGGTCGTCATCATTGATACGGCCATCGCTGCTGATGTCATTGTTGTCGACATTAGGAAGAACTCTACGATTAGGAATGTAACCAGAATGATCCCGCCAAAAGGTAGAGACTTAATGGTTTGAATAATTGCGCTTGAGACACCAGATTCCGTCATCCATTGTAGAATTGGCAGTGCGCCAGTGATTTCGTTGAATACTGAGTAACTACCAAAAATAGCGATGAAGAACGAACAGCCAGCAGAGCCAAAAGTAATGGTTGTTAGTACCAGTTGTTTGATCGTGCGGCCTTTAGAGATGCGAGCAAGGAAAACACCCATCATCACCAAGTAAGCGAAGTACCAAGCCCAGTAATACATAGTCCATGCTTGTGGGAAGCCAGACTTTTGTACTGGATCAGTCCAGAAGCTCATTCGGATGTAGTTGTTAAACATCACACCTAAGCTGTCGAAGAAGTAAGAGAAAATAAAAGCTGTTGGACCAGAGATTAGAATGATCAAACCTAGCGCAAACGCAGCGTACACACACGCATTAGCAAGTTTTGACACACCTTTCTTCATACCAGCAAACATAACGAGCGCATAGAAAGCGATAAAGAGAACAATGATGCCCACTTGCACTTCAATGCCATTTTGAATGCCAGTTAGGTTTTCAATACCTGCACCGATTAGGTCTACAGCAAGTCCCATCGAGGTAGAAAACGCACCGAGTGTACCGAAAATAGCAACGATATCGATGATGTAACCAACGATGCCTTTAGCGTGTTTTTCACCAATAATATCAACAAGTAGTTGGCTAAGGCGAAGATTACGGCGTTTCATCTTGTGCAAGTAGTAGGCAAATGGAACTGCTGGTAAACAGAAAATAGCCCAACCTGTTGGTCCCCAATGGAATAACGTGTAGGTGATAAGCCATTGTGCTGCCTCAGGAGAACCTTGCTCTGCAAACATCGGTGGACTTTGCATGTAGTACATCGGTTCGCCAACGGCCCAGAAAATTAACGCAGCGCCTACGCCAGCAGAGAAAATCATGAACGCATAGCTTGAATAGCTAAATTCAGGAGTGTCTGAATCCGTTCCCAGTTTGATGTTACCGAAACGGCTGAATGCAAGGTAAAGGAGGAACATCAAAGATGAAAAACCAGCAAGTTGGATAAACCAACCGATATCGTTGGTTACCCATTTCATGCCAGCATTTGCAGCCGCGCCTGATTGCTCAGGGAAGAATACAGCGAGCCCGAGTGCCAAGAACGTAAAGCTTATGGCAGGCCAGAACAGTTTGTGGTCTAGGTTATTGAATTTCATTGCAATTCCTTGCTAATTATAATTTGCTGCCGTTCTCAATCATGATGGCGCGAATAGTCGACACATCAAGGTCACGGATAGCGGTATTTGTATTTATTGCTTGTACCGCAGCAACCCCAGCTGCGTGGCCAAGTTCAAAGCATTGTGCGGTCACGCGTGCTGATGCAAGAGCTTCGTGCTCTGCACTTAGGCAGCGGCCTGCGACGATAATGTTTTCACCAATAATAGGGACTAGTGTGTGGAATGGGATATCGTAGTAATCGTTCAGTAGCCAATGCAGTTTAGGTTTGTCACCAGAGTGCAACTCGATCGGCCAAGGAGTACGACAAATGCCGTCTTCACGTTTGCGGCAGTTAACCACGTCTTCGTTGGTCAGCGTTTCCACACCAACAATCGAACGAGTTTGACGAATACCCACTTCAACACCGGTATCCACCACGTAAGCATTTTCACAACCCGGAACGTATTTATTGAGGAAGCGTGCGTAATCGCGAACTTGGCGACGGCCAAAAATCTCTGCTTCAGTGAAATCTTTCGGATCGATAACGTTCAATGTGCGGCCATCTTGCCCGGCTAAGCGAGTCGCGTTGACCATGAGTTCACTAGGGCGAGTGGTCGGGAAGATCCAAATCTTATGGCGTGGAAGATCGTAGTCACCGGTTGCATTCGCCGCGAGAATGTTCTCGGTTACTTTTGGGGGACAGATGGTATCTTCACCGTAGTACGCAAGGTACTTATCCATATCCACACCCGCATAGCGGAAGAACATGGTTGGGTTTTGAATGCGACCATTATCACCGAAGTAGTAATCCATACCTGCGCGCGCTACCACTGCCGCATCGCCAGAGGCATCAATGATTTGTTTGCTTAGAATGATGCTTTGACCTGCGTTCGACTCAATGACTACACCTTTGAACGCATCGCCATCCATGATCACGCCAGTAACGGCAGTATGAAATAACGTCGTTACGCCAGCTTGCTCAAGAAGGTCATCGGCGACTTCGCGCCATACCAACGGATCGTGTGTTACGGTGAAGGTCTTGCCGTAAATTTGTGGCGGCGTCACACCACCACGTTTTTCCAACTCTTGACGAAAACGTTCAGTGAAACCGAAAACAACCTGTTCTGGCTGAGCATTCTCATCTTCTGTAGCCATGTACATGCCGCAAATCGTGCCCGATAGGCCAGCCACCGCGGCACCACCGCAAAATCCATATTTTTCAATCAGCCATGTGTTTTTACCCATGCGACTAGCCGTTTCCGCTGCGGCTACGCCTGCAGGGCCACCACCAATAACCAATACCTCGGTTTCTGCCAAAATTGGCAGATCAGGTAGAGATTCAAAACGA
Source organism: Vibrio scophthalmi LMG 19158 (assembly GCF_000222585.1). Classification (GTDB taxonomy): domain Bacteria; phylum Pseudomonadota; class Gammaproteobacteria; order Enterobacterales; family Vibrionaceae; genus Vibrio; species Vibrio scophthalmi. Next base: position 8,044 of record NZ_AFWE01000112.1, read on the forward strand.
CGGATAATGTTCCAAGATTTCATTGTTGCCTCACTAATAGATGACTGATGTTCATCTGATATATCAGTTGTGTGTTTTTAATATATGCCCGTATTTTTTGTGGTACAATTAATTTCGTCCTTAATGTGAGATCGCTCACTAAAGAATTTATCGAGGGAACAAAAGGGAATGAAAATTAACCCCGTAAATAAGAATGAAGTTGCTTATCATCAGCTAGAAAGAATGATTATCTTCCGCGAACTAGAGCCGGGAAGTATGGTGAGTGAAAAGCAATTGGCCGAAAACTTAGGCTTGGGCCGCACGCCAGTACGTGAAGCATTGCAGCGCTTGTCTTATGAGCGAATGGCTGAGATCCATCCGAGAAGGGGAATTCAAATTCCGCCAATTTCAGTAGAGAGCCAACTGAAAATACTGGAAGTACGTCGTGATATAGAAGCATTGTGTGTGCGTTATGCAGCGTCGCGAGCCAGCGTGGATGAAAAGCAGCAAATGCAACAACTCGCCGATGACTTAGAAATTTGCGCGCAAAATCGTGACGATTTTGAATACGCGGAATTGCTTAAAGAGATCCATACGCTATTAGTCAAAGCGGCTGATAACGAATATCTGGAATTGGCGATGGCACCATTGCAAGGTTTGTCTCGTCGATTTTGGTTTGCTTACAAAGACGAAGGGCAAGATCTCGTTGCTGCGTCATCGCTGCATGCCGCCGTGTTAAGAGCGGTGAGCCACACTGATGCTGAAGAGGCCGTTGCGGCGTCCCATCGCCTTAATGACTATCTCACCGATGTTGCCTATCGCAGTATCAAACCACGTAAGTAACCGACTTTCGTCGTGATAACTTAGTGCGCAGAGGCGTGCCTATTCAGCTCGCACCTTAGGCGAAATTAAATGCAAAATAGAAAGGGCAGTCCAATGGACTGCCCTTTGTGTTTATATCGTTCTGCCATCATGTGATTTATGGCATCAAAGACTTATTTAGAAAATCAGATGCGCAACACCCGCGATAACAGGCAAGGTGATCAGTGTACGCAGAATAAAAATCGCAAACAGTTCAAAAATGTTTACTGGGATACGGCTACCAAGTAGTAGTGCGCCCACTTCCGACATGTAAATTAGCTGAGTGACTGACATCGCTGCAATCACAAAGCGAGTCATTTCGCTATCAATAGACGCGGCAAGAATCGATGGAATAAACATATCCGCAAAACCAATTACGATGGTTTTAGATGCTTCAGCCGCTTCCGGTACGCCCAATAGCTCTAGGTAAGGTACAAATGGCTGGCCTAAGAAGGTAAACACTGAGGTGTATTCAGCAATAATCAATGCCACTGTACCGAGGCCCATCACGACCGGTAGTACACCAAACACCATATCAACCGCGTTATGTACGCCTTCGGTTAAGATGGTTTTCCATGACTTAACACGGCCTGCTTTCAACAGTGCCAGTTCCATGCCCCATGTAAAGCTAGAGTGACCTTCTGGGATGGCGTCAGCATCGTCTGCTGGTTTCGTACCATCGATAAAGGTATCTTTTTTGTAGCATAGCGGTGGTAGGCGAGGAATGATGATCGCTGCAACAAAACCCGCTAAACAAACGGCGCCGTAAAAAGGTAAGAACATATGTTCTAGATTGACTTGCGCAATCACCACAAGACTAAAAGTAATCGATACTGCTGAGAATGTTGTACCAACAACGGCCGCCTCACGTTCAGTATAGAATTTGTTTTCGTACTGTTTGCTGGTTAATAGAATGCCGACACTACCATCACCTAACCAAGATGCCATACAGTCAATCGCACTGCGACCCGGCAGGTTAAATACAGGGCGCATTACTTTTGCTAGTAAGGTGCCAAAAAGTTCAAGTAGACCGAAGTTAAGTAGCAGTGGCAGTAACAAACCCGCGAAAATGAACACGGAGAACAGGGTTGGTAGCAAGCCTTCTAATACAAGGCCACCAGTGTTTGGCTCCCAAATCGCTTTTGGGCCGATTTGGAAATAAGTCAGCACGATGGCGATACCACCAAGTACACGCACTGCTAACCAAAGAGGGCTTGGGTTAAACAACCCATTTAAAAAATGGCTGTTAGCAATGAATGAAGGGTTTTTAATTCGACATAGTAGAGAAGCCGTTGCCATAAATGCAACGATAGCAGTGATCATCTCAATCAGGAAATCGCCAAAGAGTACTTGGATGGATTTCGCTAAAATAGCAACAGGGATAGTGATATCACCGTTGTAGCTCACTGGAGCCATGAAAAGGAACACACCGAATAACGATGGGATAAAGAAAACCCAAAAATTGCCTTTGGCTTTGTGTGTTTCGGTTGTTTGAGTACTGTTTTTCATTAGGAATCTCATGTTACAACTAGTCAATATACACCGAGTCCTTGGCATATATATTCACTAAACATCCGTATTCAGTCATTGCAGGCAAGACTACTGGTTTTCTGTTGTTATCGCAAGACTATTCAATAATATTCGCTAAATATTCATGATTTAATGTTTTTTAAGCAGTTAATCAGGGTCTTATCTGTTGTTGATTTTCATTTGTCAGGCACATGTGATGAAAGAATCACCGTTTGATGTGTAATGAATATAGGCTATCAATAATATAAGAGGCTAAAGCTTCATTTCTCGAGCTATAGAGTGAATGGAAAACCGAAACAATCATTCTCTAATTCAACCGTTTGATCTTCACTTTCCGACTCTCATGTCATTGGCTTACTCAAGGTTAGTTGGAAGGTAGGGATGTTTCAATGTTGGCAATACGGGTGCGAGGGAGGCAAGGATCGCCAGAAAGCGGCTGACATAGCGACCCGTTAGAGGCGACATTGGTAGTAAAAGGAGAAGGAGTAGAGCGCGCTTAACGCGCTCGTGTTTGGTACAAGTAAAACCAATAACCAATCGCTAAGGTAAGCGCAAGCGCAATCGGTGCCATCAGTGAGCCAATCGCATAAAGACTAAAGAGTTTCGCGCCTGCGATGCCGCCAGAAAGAAAACCGGCGAAAATAAATAAAAACAGTTTGGCTTTACGATAGTCGAAGCGTTCACCGCGTAAACGAGCCCCAATCATGATGCCGAGGTCAGTGATAATACCCGTCATATGCGTTGTACGCACCACTGCGCCACTAAAAGTGGTGATCATCGCGTTTTGTAGGCCACAGGCTGCAGAAGCAAAGTATTGCCCTGAAGTGACATTTTGTTTTAACAAAAGGTAAGCAACAAACAGCAAGCCCGCTTCAATACACAGAGCAAAGCCATAGCGGCGGCCAAGCTTTAACGCGGTACTTTCCATAAAAGCACCGCTTAACGTCGCGCCCATCAAAAAGCTTAACAGAATCATAAAGAGGTGGCTGGTCATGCCATCAAGAGCTTCAATACTGGTGCCAAGTAGCGTCACAGTACCGGAGATGTGAGAAACCGCTTGGTGTTGAAAACCAAGCAAGCCAATCGCGTTGACTATTCCTGCAAGAAGGGCAAGTAGGAATGCTCCGTATTCCACCCAGCGTGGTAGTCGAGAAATCACAAATTTACTCCCAAAATCTAGGCGTGGATTATAGCGCTGGTAAGAGCTGTTCGATAGTGAAAGTTAGCGTAATAACAGCGTTATTGAGCCTGCTCAATTTGGCAGTCAAATTTAACCCAACCTTGTTTGTGTTGTTCATACACAGAAAAACTGGGTTGAGGGAGATCGTGTTGGTCAAAGATACCGACCGGAATCACTAAATGTTCGGGGGCGATAGATAGCGTTAATAACATCGTGGTGCCACAGCGTGGACAAAAAGAGTAGCTGACTTGTTGGCCTGAGTCGCTCATACGAGTGTATTCCGTCAACTCACCACTGTAGCTCACCTGTGCGCGATGAAAGCGAGCTTGAACACCAAAGACACTTCCTGTTCTTTTCTGGCATGCAAAACAATGGCAAATGGCGGTACGAATCGGTTCACCATGACAAATGAGATTGACTTGGCCACAGCTGCATTGAGCAATACGCGTAAGTGGTGGAGTAACGGTGTGATGTGAGGCGTGTTGAGTCATGGTCGCTCCTTGAGATAACAAACGGCTACTGATAAGGTTGATCACCAATTATTGATTACAATGTCGGTTATTTACCCTCTCAACTACGGACAACTTGAGCGTGCAAATGAAAAAGCGTCTACTACCGATCCCTTTGATTCTTCTTATACCTATTGTATTACTCGTTGTGGTGATTGTCGCTGGCGTCTACCGTTTTAGTCTCGATGATGAGGAAATTTTAGCTAAGTTTCCTTCGCAGGTGCAAGACCAAGCCAAGAGTCATGATGGTGTGATGCAGCAAGTCTTTCACCTTTCTACGCCGAACCCTTGGACTATTAGCGTCCCTGAAAGCCATGCATTTGCGCTGATTGACCAAATCGATGAAAAACAACAATGGGCACTCGGTCGTTATGATTCTGGGGCAGAACGAGGCCAACTTAGCGTGAGTCTTGATTGGTTGACTGTGCTCGATAAACAACAGTATTTATCGATTATGACGGTATCCAATCAAGGCAGTGGCATTTTCTATTACTTGGCCAGTTTTAAATATGACCAGCAGCGTCAGCGCTTAGTGTTAGTTGACGAGACATTATTAGGCGATCGCATTCAGGTTGATGAGCTCAATGTGGACTCGTCCGCTGTGCAAGTGAGCTATCGCCAGCATGGCGCAACGCAATCGTATGCAGAACAGCCGTCGGATGTCCTCATTGCCAATTATAAACTGAATGACAAATTGCAGTTCAAAGCGTTACCGTGAGCCTTGGCTTGTGAGTGTGCCATTAATTGCCTATATTGATTAAGCAAATTTTCTTGTTGTTAATGGAGTAATACATGATTAATAAACGTTTCTTTAAAACCAAGGACGAAGTGGAAGTAACGTTTGAGTTACCGGAAGATCAAGTGGGGCAGTCAGCTTGTTTAGTGGCGGATTTTTCTGATTGGCAACCGATCGTGATGAAAAAAGTCGCCAAAACTAAATCGTACCGATTCAAAACACGCTTGCCAAAAGATCAGCAGTTTGAATTTCGCTACTTAGTCGATGAAAGCCGCTGGATTAATGATCCAAACGCGGATAAATACACACCAAATGGTTTTGGTGAAGACAATGGATTGCTAACCACTTATCAATAATAAATTCAATAAGTTGGTGTTTACTTACCTATAGAGTGAATAAAACAAGGCGCATGATTGCGCCTTTTTTGATCGCATAACTAGTACGATAGGGTGACAAAAGAAGTAGAAATCCGTAATCTTATAACGATTTTTCCACATCGTAGGGTGTGGACTTTTGCTACGTATTACATGAATTAATGAATAATTAAATTGTTATAAGGTCAAACTGTGCAAGCAAGAACGATAAAAGCGCGCGTTTCTGAACTTACGAAACGCAAGAGAATGATGCTTTTGAGCTTACCAGTAGTCGCGATTGTTGCATTAACGACTCTGGATGGCACAACCAATAAAATCCGCACGATTGATCTTTCTCTAAACGACACCCAATTAGTCGATACCATTCTTAACGAAGCAATTGAGAATGTTGATATGCCGGATTATGAATACCATATTCAAGCCGGTGATAATTTAAGCTCTATTTTTGACCGCCTTGGTTTTGCTTACAGCGACATGATGAAAATCATGGAGACGGATCTTAACTTTTTAGCACTTGATACCCTAAAGCCGGGTAACACGTTGCGTTTTTGGCGCGACGAACAGACTAATAGTCTTGCGAAGATGGAACTTGAGTTTAGCTTGGTTGAGCGTGCGGTTTATACTCGAACCGACGATGGCAGCTACGAGTTTACTGACGTTAAGATTCCCGGCGTGTGGAAAGAGTTCGCGTTGGTTGGAGAGATCAACGGTAGCTTTTCTCAGTCAGTCAACAAGCTAGGCCTTGGAAATGCCGAGATTGAGCAGATTGTTAGTTTGCTTAAAGATAAAATTAACTTCTCTCGTGATTTGCGCTCTGGTGATAAATTTGAAGTGGTGCAATCGCGTCAGTATGTTGATGACCAACTCACCGGCAATCGAGAAATTCAGGCGATTAAGATCTTGAACCGTGGTGGTGAATATACCGCTTACCTGCATGAAGATGGCCAATATTACGATAAAAATGGTGACAGCTTACAACGTGCTTTCCAGCGTAAGCCTGTTAATGGAAACTACCGCTTAAGTTCTAATTTCAACGCTCACCGTAAACACCCAGTGACAGGACGCGTTTCTCCACACAATGGTACAGACTGGGCAACGCCAATTGGTACACCGATTGTTTCCACAGGTGACGGTGTCGTGATCATGACGCGTAAACACCCATATGCAGGTAATTATGTGGTGATACAACATGGCAGTACCTATAAAACACGTTATTTGCACTTGAGTAAGATTTTGGTCCGTAAAGGCCAGAAAGTGACTCGTGGACAACGTATCGGTTTATCAGGTAATACCGGACGTGTGACTGGGCCGCACATTCACTATGAATTGATTGTTCGTGGTCGCGCAGTCAATGCGATGAAGGCTAATATCCCGATGGCAAGTTCAGTATCGAAAAAAGAGATGCCAGCGTTTGTCGCTCGTCGTGATAAGTATGATGAGATGCTAAAACAGCAAGAGATGAAACTTGCTCAGCAAGGTTCATCAACTAATGCGAGTTGATATTGAATGAGTTGAGATAGAGAAAGCGAACCGAATGGTTCGCTTTTTTGTGCAAAAAATAACATCGTATCTGCGCTATGGGGGACAATCTGGCTAGAGCGTCATTTGATACTGGCGCGGAGTTAAGCCAAATTGCTCTTTGAATCGCTGAGTAAAACGCACTTCAGATTGATAGCCACAGGCAAGCGCTGTATCCATCTGGCTAAACTTTCTTTGCAATAAACCGAGTGCATGAGACATGCGAATTTCGGTCAATATATGTCGAAAGCTCGTCTCTTCTGCAGCGAGCTTTCGGGTTAGCGTTGCCCGACTCATCGCCAAGTGCTGCGCAGCGACTTCGATCTTATGATCATCACCGGGAGCCGCACTCAAATAAGTGGCGAGTTTATCGCGGACTTGCTGATTATCATTAGGAAAAAGCAGATGTAGAGCTCCGACGTGACGAAGTTCAGCATAGAATGCCAGTAGCAACTGTTGTTGAGTGTGTGCAGAAAGATCTTTGTTGGACATGTCACAAATGATCTCAAAGCAATAGCGCAGAGCGTCATTCACTTTTACCATTGGCGCGCTGCCGCTAGAGGATGCCTCTTGATTTAACCACTCTGCTGGAGGTGGTTGGAAAAAAGTCACCGCACGCGCATTGAAAGCATTCTGCATCGGAGTATTAACGAAAGTGAGATACTGGCCTGCGGGTACCACAAGCCAGTTTGCACGATTGAACTCATAGGATTGCTCTTGCCACCAAAGCTGCTTGTGGCCTTGCTCAACCCAATAAAGTGTTGGGGCATGAATGAACACATTGTGTAAAGGCTGCTCTCTTTTGCCTCGAAAATGTGTCACGTGTAGTAATGATTTGTTCATGCCCTTATCCTTTTTTCTCTACGTGGTTTGCATTACTCGTTGACGTAAGTCGCGGTAATTTTCGCTTTATCGAGTGCACTCGAGTTCAGCATAAAGCCGATCAGAGCATTCGATGCACCTTGTGGTAGCTCTAGTTTCTCAGTTGGTAAGGCGAATACGGTAAATTCGTAGCGGTGCATTCCGTCTCCCTTTGGAGGACAAACGCCACCAAAGCCTTTCAAGCCATAGTCATTTTTCATTTCGTTAGCTTTGATAGATTTACCTGAAACACCTCGTTCAAGCGTAGTGACGTTTGCTGGGATATCGACCGCAACCCAATGCCACCAACCGCTGCCTGTTGGTGCATCAGGATCATAAGCAGTGATAGCAAAGCTTTTTGTTCCAGCAGGCACATCGTCCCAGCTAAGCTGTGGCGATAAATTATCCCCACTACAACCAAAACTATTAAAAGCAAATGTATCAGCAATTCGTGAGCCTTCTTGAATGTCTTGGCTGGTTAAGGTCATGGCTGAACTGGCAAATGAAGCAAGAAGTAGTACTGGTGCAAGTTTGATAAATTTCATCTTAGTTCCTTTTTAGGTTTCGGCTACAGGACTAATAATAGAAATAAACTTAGCAAAATATAGCACAGTAAAACTCATTGATGATTCTGTTTTTTTATATTTGAGTTTTTTAGTGAGTTTTGACTATTCAAAGTATGAGGGTAATCTTGAAGAAGAGAAAGCAAAAAGCCAGAGATGAACTCTGGCTTTTGTTTTTTTGCAAATGAATGGTGCTAATTAATTGGCATGGCCCATCGCAGAGAATGGGGTGCCAGCTTTGCGTTTTCTTGGTGCGAGCGCCATGATAATGCCAAAGCAAGCCCCTTGAGTGATCATTGCAGTACCACCGTAGCTGATAAAGGGTAACGGGCTACCCATTACTGGTAAAAGACCACTCACCATTCCCATATTGATAAAGGCATATAGCATGAAGCTCATCGCCAGCGCGCCAATCACCAAACGGCCATAAGCCGAGTCGCTTTGGCTGGCAAGCCATAATGTGCGACCAGCGATAAATAGATAGGTTGAGATTAAGGCAACACTACCAAAGTAGCCCCATTCTTCCGCAAAGGTCGAAAAGATAAAGTCAGTATGGCTTTCTGGAATGAACCCTAGTTGTCCTTGTGTCGCGTTCATATAGCCTTTGCCGCGAATGCCACCAGAACCGATAGCGACTAAAGATTGAATGATTTGATACCCAGCGCCAAGTGGGTCGGACTCAGGGTTAAGAAATTGAGTAACGCGCATCTTCTGATAGCTCTCCATGAAGAAGATCCACAGTACCGGAATTGCCGTGGCAACAATCGCAATCACTGACGCAATAATTTTCCAACTCATGCCGCCAAGAAAGAGCACGAACAGTGAGTAAATAACGGTAAAGATTGCACCATCAAGATCGGGCTGAATCACTATAAGTCCGGCTGGCATTGCCGTGAGCGCTAAACAAAGGCCGATTTTTTTAAACGTTGGAGCCCCAGGGTCTTTAGCAATTAGCCACGCCGCCATCATTGGTACTGCAACCTTAACCAGTTCGGAAGGCTGGAAGCGAATTGGGCCAAGGGCGAGCCAACGTTTTGAACCATTAGTTGCATCACCGGCAATCACAACTGCCAGCAGCAATAGTACCGTTAGGGTAAACAAAGGCGGTGCAATGTCGCACAGTTTTTTTGCGGGCACAGCAGAAAGTACGATTAATGCACCAATGGCAATCACAGCTCGCGCTAAATGACGTTCTAAAATGGGCTCACTAAAACCACTAGCGCTCCAGACGCTAATACTCCCCGCGGCGATCAAAAAACAGATCGCAGCAAGCAGTGGATAATCTAATTGGGGGCGAATACGCAGCACGGGCGAAACATCTAAAATGAATAGTGATGCGAAATTTAATCCTGATTGATAGGAAAGACAATAAACAATTGCAGAGGGAAAGGTAAGTTTTCCACATAAATTGAGAGGTTATGAGCAACATCGCCAAATTAAGCCCTCGCGTTGGGGGTTTAAATGTTTGTATTTTAAAGATTTACACTGCTAATCAATCATAAGTCGATCGCGGGTGTCGATTTTTGGCCGCTATCGATGACACCGTTGTTTGCAAAGGCTCATCTCGTCGTCGGTAATGTAGAGGGGATGAGAGCGTTATTGAACAAGTGATATGTGTTGGAAGTCTGGTGAGTAAAACCAACAGAGAAAATAAAGCAGGGAATGACGGCATGGCTGACTAACAGAATTGAACAATTTCCCCGATTAATGCGACTGAGCATTGAGAGTTCAAAAAATAACGCGGTGCTTTTTCGATCTATTTGGGCAAAGATCCATCTAGGCGCTTGAAAGTTAGACATTCATAACATTATTGAACAGAAAACCATAAGAAAAGTAAAAAAAAGACTATACAAAAAACAAGCAGTGGTTATTATACCGCTCAGTTGTTCAAAGAGTTATTAAATGCAGCATCAAGTACAAGTAAAACCTCAAGTATCAAAACACAGTTTTTGTCGCTAGGCGTTTCCCTTTTATTTTAGCGTAACATGATATAATTCAAGAAGTTAACATATCGTTAACATTGAACTCTTCTTAAATTAAATAAATAAGGGGCATAAAATGTCTAACTCAATTACTGGTACTGTAAAATGGTTTAACGAAACTAAAGGTTTCGGTTTCCTAACTCAAGATAACGGCGGCGCAGACGTATTCGTACACTTCCGTGCTATCGCTTCTGAAGGTTTCAAAACTCTTAACGAAGGCCAAAAAGTGTCTTTCGAAGTAGAACAAGGTCAAAAAGGCCTTCAAGCTACTAACGTTGTTGCACTATAATTAGCGCTTCACGTAAGAATAAATAGAAGGTCGCCTAGGCGGCCTTTTTTGTATCTAAAATTTGCCTAACGCTTGCTCGTCCCTCGTGATATCGATTTTTTTCTGCATCAGTTATCGTCGCATTATCCTTCTTCTCTTGTAAGCTTTTTCCATCCGTGCCAAATACCATTTAAGATAAGACTATGCTTAGGTATTTACGCAATAAATATTGCTTCCAGTTAGGTCTGGCTGCTAGTTAAATCATTGTTTTTATAATGTATCTTTCCGATGTTATGAGATGCCATTATCTGTGTTTTAATCGGCAAGAATGACCCAATACGGATGCTTATTGGCTCGATTGAATGCGCATGCCTGTTTCGCCTTACCTATATGATCGACATAATTTCCCCTTTCATTCTCAGTTATTTCGTTGAATACTCATCCGACATTAGTGAGGAGATGGTATGGATCAGTTAGGCGCGATGCGGGTTTTTGTTCGTGTGGTACAGATGGGCAGTTTCTCTGCTGCGGCTAGAGAGCAAAACACCACACAAGCGACGATTAGTAAAAAAGTCGCGGCACTGGAGGCGAAGCTGAGCGCAAAGCTTTTGTCACGTACGAGTCGAGAACTGTCTTTGACTGAAGTAGGAGCTGACTATTATGAGCGTTGCATGGCGATTTTAAGTGAGCTTGAAGAAGCTGATGCTAATGCTCGTTCACAAATGGCAACGCCATCGGGGTTGTTGCGTGTTGCTGCCCCTGTCGTATTCGCCCGTCAATTTATTGCTCCCATTCTGAGTGAATTTCTTACTCTTTATCCTGACATCCAAGTCGATTTATTGGTGAGTGATAAGCATGTCGATCTGATTGCGGATGGTGTCGATGTGGCTATTCGGGCCAAACAACTTGAAGATTCTAACTTTGTCGCGCGGCATCTATTTGATAACCCTTTTGCTGTTGCAGCAGCACCTCAATATTTAAAGCAATCTGCTGTTATCAAGACAGCGGAGGATTTAAAAGATCACAACTGTATAGTTTATTCGATGTTGAAATCGATTAACATTTGGCATTTTGAGCGGGAGGGGCATCGTATCTCGGTCCCGGTAACTGGTCGAAGTCGCTGTGATAATGGCGACGTGATATTGCAGTTAGCTCTTGATGGGGAGGGGATTGTTCATCTTCCGATCTGGATGCTGGATGAGCATGTTAGGTCTGGGCGGCTTGAGCTTATCTTACAAGATTACGAATCTAAGCCTTTGCCTTTCAATGCTATCTATTTACAAAGTCGTTATGTGCCACTTAAGGTGCGTTGTTTTATTGATTATATAAAACAGAAACTGTCTGAGGATCCTCAGTACCATTAATGCAATGGCTATAGCGACATTAATAGCACTGTGTGAGGAAAACAAAATGCATAGAAGCGACCAAGATATTCTATGCATGATGACAAATTTTGCTCAGATAAACGTCCCGCGGATCGGGTAGTTGTTATGTGGGTCACGAATGAATTTCAATCCTTGTAGCAACACATTAAGATCGGGTCGTGAGAATGGCGCGTTTGATACATCGACAATTTGCACCAGACCTTTTTCATTGATGACAAACAGTGCTGGCTCGGCAAACAAATGATCGGTTTCTTGTTCTGATCTTGGCGTCGAAATATAGACCCCTAGTGTTTGCATCTGCTCCACCGTTAAGCCATAGGCAAGCGGGAAGCTGATACAGAGTTTTTCCTTATGCTCGCGTAGCTGTTCTTCACTATCGGCCGATACGGCAATGACATCAATACCCAACTCACGATACTCGGTGACTAAGGGTTCTAAGTCATTTAGATAACGCGTGCATAGTGGGCAGTGTTGACCGCGGTACACAAGCACGAGTTTCCAATCGTAGGGGGCGTTCGGGTTGCCAAGGGCCACTTTTTCACCTTCCAGTGTGCTAACTAATAATTGAGGGAAGCTTGCTCCGGCCTGAAATTTTAATGCTGGCATAAAAAACCTCGGTCTATTGTTGTTTTAAGTAATTGTAACTGTCGTCGGCGATATCGCGTTTACCACGGTACTTATCGTCGAACTCTTTCGCCCAAATTGCAGACGCTATTTGGTTTTGGTTCCAATCAAATACGGTTGAACGATGCTTGATCTTCCACTCGCCTTCACGACGTTCAAAATGAAAGTGGTGACGCCCACCAAGAATACCCTCTTTATCAACGCCATCCTCTTCATGTACGTGGTATGCCCATACATAACACTCTGCGGTTGCGCTATCACCCTCGATTTCAATTAGTGGATTACTGATACGGTGTTGAGTCGCTTTCAGTGCGCGAAAACCTTCCATCGCAGGTTGGACAAACGCGTGAGCATTATCATTATAGAAGAACAAATCAGGGAAGATGGGATCTTGGTGCTCTTCGATAGCATCTGGCCAGTAAGTCGATTTCATCAGTTCGCCATCGACACGGTCTAATGCTCGGGCGAACTTGTACATGATTTCGGTTATCTCTTGTTTGTCGAGTAGTTGTTGTAGTTTCTGTTGCATGTTCATCATAGTGCTCTCTATCGGTTGTATGTATGCTTTGAAGCGATGGAGAGATAATAAGGATTCCAATCGTGATTGATAAGTGGTGCTGGTGGTATAACAACTATTCCATTTTGGAATGTATAAAAGAAAGCGTGGGCTAGTAAATGCGTCATCATCTACATCTGTTGCTCAGTTCGTTTTTTGGCAGGCGCCCGATGCTATAACCTCAATTCATTTCTTGACTAGCCAATGTAGTAATTTTTGACCTGACGCCAAACAAGAGGGACTTTTGTCCTCTTGTTCTTATCACGTCAGCGTTATGCTTACCCGCAGATTCATTAATACAACAATACATCCGGCAGCTCTTGGTTAGCTCCGTCTCGCTTATTTCTGTGAAACAACGACAATAAGCCAAGTTAACAAAAGCTCGAACAACATAGGCAAACCCAATGAACGTACTGGTTATTAACGGTCATCCTAATTTAAATAACTCCTTTGCGAATAAAGAGATCCTTAAACTGCTTGCGCAGAAAACCGATTGGCAGATGACTCATGCATCAGACTTTGCCGGGGATGTGAAAGCTGAACAACAGCGCTTGTTAGAGGCGGATCTCGTGGTGGTCCAGTTCCCACTTTACTGGAGTACTTTTCCTTCTGTGATGAAAGAGTGGATCGATCAAGTGTTCACTTATGGTTTTGCGTTTGGCCCTGATGGTAGCCAGCTTAAAAGCAAGAAATTACTGTTCTCAATTACGGCAGGGGCTACGGCTGAATCGTATTCAGAAAGTGGCTTTAACTTTATGCCGCTTGAGAACTACCAACGCGCGTTTGAACATGCCTTTAAAGCCGCGGAAATGGATGTTATCGATACCATCGTGACATTTGAGATGAATGCAATTCCTGAAGAGGGCGGTGATGTTGAAAAAACCATTGAGCTTGCACAGCAACATGCAGTTCAAATCATCAATGTAGTCAGCCATTCAGCACAAAATGCAGTAAGCACTCACATAGGATAAATCATCATGTTTCAATCACTCATTGGTATCGCCGTACTTCTCGGTGTCGGCTTCTTGTGCTCTGAAAACAGAAGCCAGATTAGTTGGCGCGCAGTCGTGGGTGCATTCGCCATCATTTTAGTCGTCGCCGGTTTTGTGCTTGCGACTGAGGTTGGTGCCGATGTACTACTGGCGGTTTCAAATACGGTAGGTAATGTATTTAGCTATGGCGCGGAAGGGATCAAGTTCGCCTTCGGTAGCTTGGTGAACTTCAGTGTCGATGGCATTGGCTTTGTTTGGGCACTGCAAGTACTACCACAGATCATCTTTACTGCTTCACTGACTTCTCTGCTTTACTATTTGGGCATCATGCAGTGGTTTGTGCGCATTATTGGTGGCGGATTGCAACGTGTGTTGGGTACTTCTCGTGCAGAATCGATGAATGCTGCCGGTAACATTGTATTAGGTCAAACAGAAGCGCCATTATTGGTAAAACCATACCATCGCGTTCTTACTCGCGCGCAAATTTTTGCCATTATGGTTGGCGGCCTTTCCTCTATTGCGGGTTCGATTTTGGCTGGCTTAGCGGGTATGGGCGTTGATCTTAACTTCCTTATTATGGCCTGTTTTATGTCGGCCCCTGCTGGTTTGATGTTTGCCAAATTGATCATTCCGGAAACGGAACAAACCATTGATGAAGTGCCAGAATTACCAGATAACGAAAGGCCAACCAGTTTCATTGATGCGATTGCTAAAGGCGCAATGGCGGGTATCTCAATCGCAGCGATTGTGGGCGCGGTCATCATCTCATGTATTGGTTTGATGGCGATGCTGAACGGCGGACTGGGTGCCATCGGTGACTTCTTTGGTTTTGAAGGCCTAACCGTTGATGTGATCCTTGGTTTGTTATTCTCTCCGGTTGCATGGTTGATTGGCGTACCTTGGAATGAAGCGATGGATGCAGGTGCATTCCTTGGTCAAAAAATAGCGCTAAACGAATTCGTAGCGTTTGCTAGCATGGGCGCGGTTGAGCTGAGTGAGCGCACCACCGCGATTATGACTATTGCTCTGTGTGGCTTTGCCAATATTGGTTCCGTTGCCATGGTATGCGGTGCGCTAAGCAGTATGATCCCAGAACGTGCAGGAGTTATCGGCCAACTAGGAATGAAGGTACTGCTCGCTGCAACACTAGCGAACCTAATGAACGCTGCGATTGTTGGTTTATTTGTCTAGACGTTGAATTAAATCGTTAATCGTCAAACTAAAGCGCCACCTTGCATTACGCAGGTGGCGCTTTTTATTGAGTGTGATTGGTACTTATTCGTGAGTATCGATAAATGCTTTAAGTGCTTGTTCGTCGACAATTTCTAACCCTTGTTCCCCTTTACGAACCAGATTCTTATCCATCAGAGTTTTTACGGCGCGGCGATAAACTCGTCCTGACGTGCCGAACCGTTCTGCTTCTTGATTTACCTTATCAAAACCATTCAGTGCCGGAGTAGTACGTTGTTGCATTAACAAATCATAAGCAATGTTATAGCAAATGGGATGCAGCAAGCGGTTAGTGTATATATCTAGAGAATCCTGATAGTCATCAGCCAATGCAGAAGCAAAGAAAAATAACATCTCGGGTTGTTGATGCAGCAGTTCGGTGAGTTTTTTTATACAGATGATGTCAATCTGCATATGTTCATCGGCCACGACATTCCACTGACAAGCTGTTTGGGTGAAAAACTCCATCTCGCCAAAAATATGATCATCACAATGTGCTTTTCCGAGTTGAAAGCGACGTCCATTGGCGGCGAGAATACTCATCGAAACCCTTCCCGCAGGCACCACATAGATATGATCCAATGGTTCGCCTTGGGTCAAAATTGCTTCGCCGGTGTTGAAATAGCGAGTTCCAACCTGACATTGATAGATAAAAGCGCGAAACGCAGAGCTTTTTTGCTCAAGTAGGGATTTAAAGCGCCCGGTTGGGGCTGGTTTGATTCTCATTGCGGTCTCATGCCTGGTCTTTTACGAGGATCGCTAAGCCAACTTTCATCTGACGAACGACCTTTACTTTTTGTCACTGATATCAATCTCACATTCTCGTGAAATCTAACAATTACAATAGCTTTAAAGTGTTTTGGTAGGACAAAAGTCCTCCTTTATCACGGAGTAATTCGCCTAATATTGCGCTAGTTTAAACGCATTATCACTAGACTTCGATATGCCGCGACGGGAAATTTGGTAAGAGAGTGTCCGCCAATCGTTTGCGGTCACATGACGAGTCACTGAAAACAGAATAAGAGGAACCCCATGCTTAAACAGCCCCATATTGGCGTCGATGCAACGCAAGTTGCTCCTTTGGTTATTGTCTGTGGTGAACCTGACCGCGCCAATCGTATTGCCTCACTCTTTGACGAGGCACAAATGGTATCGGAGAATCGTGAGTACCGTTTATTTAGTGGGCAATACCAGGGTGTTCCAGTGTCGGTATGCAGTACCGGTATTGGTGCGCCTTCAATGATTATTGCGGTAGAAGAACTGAAACAGTGCGGAGTGACCCATATCGTACGTGTGGGTTCGGCAGGGGCAATGCAAGAAGGAATTCAACTCGGCGAATTGATTATTGCCGAAGGGGCTGTCCGTGATGAAGGGGGATCAAAAGCCTATGTTGAGGCCGCATACCCGGCTTACGCAAGTTTTTCACTATTAAAAGCGTTAGATGACTATCTAGCCGTTCAATCAACCCAGTGTCATTTTGGCGTAGTGCGTTCTCATGACAGTTTTTATACCGATGAAGAAGAATCCATTTGCCAGTATTGGAACAAGAAAGGCATTCTCGGCGCAGATATGGAAACCTCAGCTCTATTTGCGGTTGGGCGCTTACGTGGAATCAAGGTGGCCTCAGTGCTCAACAATGTGGTGTTGTATCAGCAAGATGTTAAAGAAGGGGTCGATCAATACGTGAATGAGGCTGAAAGTATGATGCAAGGTGAGAAACTTGCCTCACTCGCCGCGTTAGAAGCATTGATTGCACAGTCGTAAAGGCTGATGTCACATACCACCAGAGTATATGACAACGGATAATAGAGCTGGCAATTAGTCTCCTTATGTGACACCTCACTATCACATGCACGACAAAGTGGCAGCCTTTGTCGTGCATGTGATGGCCCCGCGTTCTGTACAACGTTTACGTGAAGAGAAAGACGATTATTTATTATCAAACAACCCGTGGCCTGAATTGAGCAGCATCGAAACCAATCGGTCATTATCTAGCGGTTCTCCAGACATGACGCTGGCTAATATTTCACTGCCAAATAGTAACGGCGACAAGACCACATCTGCTTTGACTTGCTTCACCTTGTTCATATTTTTCGCATCATTGACCGCTAATACCGTTTTCGCTTCTGGGTAGAGATCGCGTGCTGATAACACAATAAACGCGTTATCGGCATCGTCATCAGTCAGGGCGAGTAAGGCGCGACAATGTTCTATTCCTGCTGACTGTAAGACGGTGTTATCAGTACAATCACCGGACATGATATCCAACTTACGGCTGGCGCGTTGTTGAATTTTAGGGAAATTTTCCTCTGCTTCACTGGTCAGAATCATTACGTTAAGCCCACGGTCGAGAAGCTGGTTTGCCGTGGCGATAGCCAGTACAGATGTTCCGCAAACAATATAGTGATCTTTTCTATTCATTTTCTCTTGATTACCTTTAACTAATCGATTCAAGCCCCCTCTGATTAAAGGGCCGAAGACGGTGGTGACGGAAGTGGCAAAGACAGTAATGCCCGCAATAATCACCGATACCGTGAATAAACGAGCAGGTTCACTGATCGGGACAATGTCGCCATAACCGACGGTTGTCATCGTCACAATCGAGAAGTAAAACGAGGTGGTTAAATCCGTGATAGCTGGGTGAAAATCCTGACCAAAGTAGAGTGCGCCGTAGGTGGAATAAAACAGCAGGACGGTAAAACTGATAAACGCGAAGATCCCACCAGCGGTGGCACTGGAATGATGGAAGTCTTTTCCCAGTAGCAATAAGCTGATTAAGGTGACGATGCCAAGGGTGAGGCTATGGGTTAGTTCCGGGAAGAAGTGCCACGTAAATACGAGTGAGATTGATAGCAGTACGATACTGACGGCCCAAGCAATGCGGGCTCGAAATAACAAGCCAAACGCATTGATCATTAAGAAAATGCCAAGCAAGAACCAAGGACCATTAGCAATGTTAGCCCAATTTATCGAGGCAAAGCTCTTAACTTGAAATAGCCCGATAAGGTTAAGTGATGAGCCCCATACGCTGGCAAGAATTAATAACCCGTTAATGAAGACCGCAAATGCGACCAAAACATGACGTAATTTTCGCCAAAATTCGCCCCATTTTTTCCAGAGTAGAGAAGGAATGTTCAAGGCAATGACCACCAATAAATGATTACGAAACCAGACTATAGCGCCATGACGGCGATAGCATAGCTGCTAGTATATAAGAGAGAGCGACGTTGTCTTAATTGTAATACACAATAACAAGTTACGAACAGGCAATCTCGATTAAGCTCTGTTTAGATATTAGCTAAGGATCAAAATGCCGATAATCACACGACTGAAAAACCGAGTATCAAACAGTATCGACGATCAAGTAGAAACGTGTTGGATAGATGTCGATCTATCAAAACCAGAAGATCAAGAGTGGCTTATTTCACAGAGTCAGCTCTCGGAAGAGTTGGTGGCATTTTTGCAGCGAGAGAACTTCGTCAATCATCGCAATCTCCATGATGGCAGTGTGTTAATCGCACTGAAAGTCAGTGGTGAAAAGCCAACCATCAATCCTATCGGTTTGGTGGATTTAAAAATATTCATTGATGCTCATCGGATTATTACGATTCGCTATCATCCTGTTATAGCGATAGATAAAACCTACGCATACTTGGAAAGTGCATGCTCAGGTGAGAAGGCTGCCCCCCATCATGACGCTTCTTCATCGGTAGAAAGAGAGAAGCAATATGATGCCAAAGTGATGGATGTATTTTGTCATATCATCAATAACTTGATAGATCATATTGAAAAGGTCACCTTTACCATCTCGGACCAAATTGCCGTACTTGAAGATCAATATTTTGATACCGGTGAAGCGTTTGATTCGAGTTTATTACTCAAACTACGGGGAGATATCTGCAAAACGAGGCGGATACTCACGGTATTACGCAACACCTTATTCATTCGAATTGAAGATCCTAGTTTACTCATCGACAGTGAAGATAAAAGTGCATTGGTGAGAGCTTCCAGCCATGTCACGTTGCATTTGAATAATCTGGACGACTTACTATCGCGTATCGATATGCTGCAAAACCTCGATAACACCAAACTCTCTGAAGCGATGTCTCAGTCGAGCTTTAGCTTGACGATTGTTGCGACGGTATTTCTGCCACTCACTTTTGTGTCTGGTTTATTGGGAATGAATGTGGGTGGGATCCCGGATACCCATAACCCATGGGGATTTTGGGCAATCACTGCGGGTATGCTGTTATTGGCAATTACCTTATGGATCACGCTGTATCGCCGTTTGAAAACGATCCGGTTTAGGCGCTAACAGTTTCCCTTACCATTTTAGATTAAGTCATTGATTTTTGTTGCATATTGATTCAAACGTCAGCATTATTCTGTTTCACATTACATCATTGCGTTGATTTATAGACGTGATGGTTTCGTTCGTTAAAGGATATTCAGGCTGATTATGAGTTGTTTTGCCATATTAGAAAAATCAGATATTCAAATTGCCGTAAAACTCAATAAAGTAGATGCTGAAAGTGAGCTAGAGGCTCTTCGGCTGGAGGGATACAAGGTAATTGTGGAACAAGTGGATGCTGAGGATTCCAGTGATGCTTTGCTAAAGGCTAAGCAGCTACAGCAAACGACAGCCACGGCGAAGATGGATTACCAGTCAAAATACAAAACAGGCCTAGTGGTCGGAAAAATTATCGGCGTGATTGGTTGGCTGATGGTGATTGTCGGCTTGGAAAATATGCTGGCAGGTTCGGTTCAATCGATGGATCAGTATATCTGGAGCTATGGAATCATGTTTAGTGCCATGTTGCCGGGCTTTGGTATCTTCCTTTCGGGTCTATTCTCTGTTGCGGCAAGTCAAGTGATCAAGGCGACCGTCGATAACGCCGATAATACGCATCGAATTTATCTGCACCTTAAAGGTGAGTAGTGTCTCCTTTAATGGCACTTATCGTAAAAATACCAATGAGAAAATAGGAAAACCGCAGTGATAGGTGCAAGGCTTTCACAAGTCCCAGGTGTACTCTGGATGGTATTGGTGATGTGTATTATCGGCGTCGCTGGGCCTCTTTATTTACTTAATCAGTTTAATGCTTCTTTTGAGTGGCCGACAACCAAAGGGATGGTGGTGGATACTTGGTTAGAACGCTACTACAGTACCAGTAGCGATCACGTGTATTACAACGTCGGTGTTGAATATGTGTATACCGTTGACGATGAGATCTATCACAAGAAAGACAAGAACGATGTCACAGGGATTATTCCCGACTATTCGCTCGAAGAAGCAGAAGCCCTCGCCGCTGAGTTCCCTCAAGGGGAGATGGTTGATGTCTATTACAACCCAGAACGCCATAGCTCTGCAGTCTTAAAACCGACAAAAAATTTGATTATGTTGATTTTCCCTGCGGTATTCGGTTCTGTCTTGCTCGTCGTCTTGTATGTGATGTACCGACTGATGCGTGTCAAACCCCAAGAGTTTTGGGACGAGTGAACAATGCGAAGTTCGATTTGGACAAGCTTGTAATGACGGTTAGATTTGAATGCGATCAAGCGCGGTTAGAAAGCAGAATTAAGCACAGTACCAAAGCGGCATATTTGATGCTGCTTTCCTGCGGACTTATTTACTATTTTGAACCGGCATGGTTAGCGGCTATTCATCCGTGGTTTGGCCCGCTGATATTTGGCTCGCTATTTTTGGCATTAAGCACGATTGAAAAACAGTCACGTGGCGATTTAGATTGTCATCGTGGTGAAGTCATTTCAATTAATAAGAATAGGCTTAAATTTCATCAAGCTTCATCGGGTTATACATTCGAGAAAAGCTTGGATGACATAGAGAGTGCGACTCTTAGTCAATGGTTCGGTGTTCCGCGTATCAAGGTACGTTTCTCGGATAATCAATTTTATCAGTTTAAGTGGTTTAAAGATTCTTCTGAGTTGTATCAGCTTTTAAAGCGTCAAGATGAGTGGCTGAAAAAGGGTTAAGAGCTATTCTAATTTGAGTTATACAACGATACGGCTGCGATGGCAGCCGTAGTCGTTTGTGCTTTGCTCAGAAGTTACTATCAAGTTAAGCGTTAAATACTCTCGTTCTGATAAATCGTTTTGCCATCTTTAATGGTTTCCAACACTCGAACGTCTTTGATTTCTCGTGGTACAACCTCAAGTGGGTTGCGATCAAGGATCACTAAATCCGCTCGTTTACCCACTTCAATAGTGCCTTTCTCCTGCTCTTCAAAATTTTGATAAGCGGCGATCTTGGTGATTGACTCCAGTGCCTGATAAGCGGAAATTCGATGATGTTCGCCAAGCGTGTCACCGCTGCGAGTTACACGATTTACAGCAGACCACATGTTGGTCATCATATCTGGAAACAACACTGGCGCGTCCATGTGGATAGTGAAGGGCAGTTCTACCGAATTCGCCCAACCCATTGGTGAGATGTTTGAGGCACGCCATGGGCCTAATACCGAATCACGATGGTAATCGCCCCAAAAATAAGTATGAGCAGGGAAGAAAGATGGGATCATATCATTCTGCTTCATGCGCTTTACTTGATCTAAGCGTGTGGTTTGCGCGTGAATGACCACAGTACGGCGGTCCTCTTTACCATATTTACTGTCGGCTTTTTCGATCGCATTGAGCAAAATGTCGGCAGACGCGTCACCGTTACTGTGGCTGAGGATCTGTGCGTTCGTCTGATAAGCGATATCAACCCATTGGTTCATTTCTTTTTGAGTTAATACCGGATAACCATGATAGTCGTATGCATGGCTGTGTGGTGGCTCATAATACGGTGAAGAAAGGTAGGCCGTTTTACCTTGTGGTGAACCATCGCCGACTAATTTAACGCCTGCCAGAGTAAAACCGTTGATGGTCGCTTTCATAGGCAGTATTTCGATCGCCGCTGCAAGATCAACCCACTTTGCGTATGCCAGCATATCTATTTTAAGTAACTCATTTTCAGCCATGTTTTTCATGATCTTAATGGTAGATAGAGTCGCTAGGCCTTCTTGCGCGGTGGTGACGCCATAGCTGGCAAACATATCTTGAACTTTGCTAAATTTACGAATTGCGTCCTCTTCGGTGATAGCAGGTAGATGGCCAAGAATAGGGTAAATAGCGGATTCTTCTAGTACTCCTGTCATCTCACCATTCGCATCACGACGAATCACCCCTCCATTTGGATTTGGCGTGTCATCGTTAAAGCCGATAAACGCTAAACCATTGCTGTTGCAACTGGCTAAATGACCTGAAATATGTACCGCGCAGAAATTGTAGCCTTGGGTGAAGGCATCCAGCTCTTGTTTGGTCGGGTGGCGCTTTTCAGCCAGTTCGGCATCGTCATAGCCAAACGCGACATGCATGATGCTGTCATCCAGTTCAGGTTGAGCGAAGTAGCGCTGCATGGTCTGCTTAATATCATCAATGGAATTTACGCTCCCCATCGGTGTAGGGTACAAAAACTCGCTCTCAATCAGAGGGATGTATTGTGCAAAGTGGCCATGAGCATCAATAAACCCGGGTGTGACTGTTTTACCATGGAGATCGCGTATTTGAGTGGTATCTGTCTGGTATTTGAGAACATCGGCATTACTGCCAATCGCGTGTATTTTGCCATCTTTTATCGCGATGGCTTCTACTCGATGTTGCTCTTCGCTGACGGTGATAATATCGCCATTGGTGAGAATAAGATCGGGACTTGCAACGGCAAAACTCGAAGCAATTACAAGTGCGATCGGCGTGAAATGGAGTTTGTAATTATTGTTCGTCATCATCTTATCTCCCATGGAGCCAGTACTGATATTGTTTGAAGTTAGCTCTATTTTTACTGAAGGTTTCTTTACAAGAAAGCCGAGTTTGATAGGGTAATCCGTTCAAATTAGGTGACCAGTTACATCGTGGAGTGAAGATGCATACCTTAGAACAGCTAAATGCTTTTATTGCCGTTTACGAGCAAGGGTCGTACAGCGCCGCTGCAAAATTATTAGGAAAATCCCGCACCACGGTGAGAGAACATGTTATTGCCTATGAAGATACGCTTGGTTACGCGCTGTTTACCATTGATGGGCGTAAAGCGTTACCCAATGATAAAGCTCGCCAGCTCTATTTTCATGCTAAGGTCGTCGAGAAGCAAAATAGAGAGTTACACTGTTATAGTCAGGCTCTGTTTGAGTGTGAGGTGCACACGATTAATATCGTTCATGATGTGATTGTGCCGCTTACCTTAATGATCGAGATCGAACACAAAATCAAAGCGAGCTATTCGCAATTAGCGGTGAATTGGCTGCATCGAACGCGCCCTGAAGCGCTTGCAATGCTGCAAGATGGCCGAGCCGATCTCGCTTTAATGCCAGACAGAGGCATGCTATTCCCAGAAGCAGAAGTGACATGGGTGACGTTAGGCTCACTGCATATGAAGTGCTATGCTGGAAAAGACTCACCACTGCATGATGCTAAAGCACTCGATGGTGGTTTTGCCACTATTCATCACTTACAAAACCAAACCCAATATATTACCGAGAACTTCCTCAGTATGGATGTCGCCTTTGCTAAGGTATCGCCTAAGTTGCAGGTGGTTAGTAATAACGATCTGTTGTGCGAGTTGATTAAGCACGACGGTTGGGCAGCAATGCCTGAGGAATACATGCATGGTTATGTCGAGTCGGGCCAGCTGGTGGAAGTGAAGTTGAAAGAGATGCGTGATAGCCGATTAATTTCATTGAATGTGTTTTTCCCGATAGGTAAAGATGAGCAAGCGGTATATTCCGACACCATCGCTTGGATAGTGGAAATAGCTCGTAGTTCGCTTAAGTAGCGATCGAACGGGTTGAGGAAATAGGGCGACGTTTATGCCGTTTGTAACGCAGTTATCAGTCAAAAAACTCATCGTATCGAGTAAAAATTTTAATTAACAAACTCGATCGTCTCGATCAATCAATTCGATCGATAAATAATCCCATTAGAACGATAAAAAACTTTTGTCATTGTGATTGGTTATAATTATCGCTTGATATTCAATTGTACGTATAATCTCCTATTCTTTGCTGGCATTAAGCATAGTTCTATCAATTGGAAGATAGTGCGACAATCATTAGATGGATTCTAAGTATGGATTAATGATGTAGAAAGCAGTTTTACTTGGAATGGTAGTAATGAATAGAACGATGAAAGCCATATTCATAATATTGATTTTTATATTAACTGAATTTTTGGTGGTGGAATTCAGTAAAATCAACAATGAAAAAGAATCAAACCGGATCATTAGTGAACTAAATAAAACGATGAAGTCGTTCTTTAGTGACGCATTAATTACCTCTGAAGTATTAAAAGAAATGGTTGTACTTTCAGATGATAATTACCTTTCTTTTGCCGAGTTCAATAAATTGAGTCAAACGTTACTATCGACTTACAGTCATGTCGATTCTTTACTGTACCTGCCAAATGGTGTCGTGGAGTTGGTGTATCCTTATGAGGAAAACAAACGAGCGATTGGCCATAATGTGTTGAAAGATAAGAGTAGAAAGTTAGGTGCGATGGAATCAATTTCAGGAAGCACTAACACAATTATTGGGCCAGTAACGTTAGTTCAAAATGACAATCGAGCATTCATTTTACGTAAAGGAATTTCTGATGAAGGTAAATTTATTGGTTTTTCTTCATCGGTTATCTATTTGGAATCAATTTTAAATTCTCTCGATAATATATTGAAGAGCAATCATGTATGTAACTACAAAGTTATTGGTTATGATCCTGATAATGCAAATTACTATGATAAAACGGTTATTGAAAAGGGTGTTGTAAATTCTCAAGTTCACAAGGGGGTTATCACTCTATTTAATACTACTTGGCAAATATCGATATCACCAGATGATGCAGGTTTGTTGCCTAGGTTTGTTGTTTTTTTTGATATTATTGTTGGTGGTTTTGTTAATTACATCACCGATTAAATACTTTAATCAGTATCGCCGCTCGGAAGAGGCTCGTTACAACTTCCAAAAAGAGGCTCATACGGACTTTCTTACTAACTTACTCAATCGACGAGGCTTAGAAACCCGCTTTGAGTCCTTAAAAAAAGAGAATGTTTCAGGGGCTGTTGCGATTTTTGACATCGATTTTTTTAAGAACATTAATGACTCTTATGGCCACGAAGTCGGTGATATTGTGTTAGTCCAGTTCTCCAAGCTTTGCGCGGCAAATATGAATGCTCAGTTTACGCTTTCTCGAACTGGGGGGGAGGAGTTCGTCATGTTGATGCCCGACTTCAATCCAAACCAAGCCAAGCAATACTGTGAACAGCTTCGCGAAGCGGTCGCTAAAGCGCCATTTTTTATCAAACATTTACATATCAATGTCACTGTGAGTATCGGCATTGCCTGCTTTAGTGCGGTTGATAGCATGGAAACGGCATTGAGTGATGCTGATGATGCCCTTTATGACACAAAACGAACTGGCCGAAATCGCGTTTGCCTGAAAGGTTAAACCTATCAGCTAAGGCTATAGCATTTATCACGAGGCAATGAGTAGCATCACACTATCTGATGTGTCGTTTATACCGAGAATACAATCGACTGAGCGTCATTTATTGCAGATAGTAGATCGATTGCTGGTCGGCATCGCTCTCCTTAGACGTTATACTGTTTAACGTTGGTTTTTGTCTCGGCTATTCAATAGGAAAAGTTCGATATATTGCCATGAGAATGCCAAATTTCCCCAAAACGAATAGAGCGGAGCCAAGACATTGAGCGATAAACTCACCGTTGTCATTATCGAAGATGAGCCAGCGATTGCTGACAACCTTATTCATGTTTTAGAAATGGATGGTTACCAAACCCAGTGGTTTGCGACTGCGGGTGAAGGTTTGGCTTTTCTGCAAGCGAACATTGCTGATTTGTTGGTGTTGGATGTCGGCTTACCCGATGGTAATGGTTTTGAACTGTGCAAAACGATTCGTGATTTCTCCGCTATTCCGATCATCTTCTTAACCGCTCGAAACGATGAAATTGATCGGGTGGTAGGGCTGGAAATTGGCGCGGATGATTATGTTACTAAGCCGTTCAGCCCACGTGAAATGGTCGCACGGGTGAAATTACGCATTAAAGCGCGTCAAGCAACAAGCCAAATTCAATCGGCACCCGCGCCAATAACGAGTGATCAAATCGCCAAGCAAGAATCACAGATTTCTATGATTGATACTTTGCAGGCGCAAAGCTTTGATTACTGTATCAATGGTCAACCCCTTGGCCTGACAGCGGTCGAATTTAAAATCCTTGATAAGTTAATCACGGTCAGTGGCAATGTGCTCAGTCGTGAACAGTTGATGGTCGCTGCAGATATGGCAGTCGAAGCGGTATATGAGCGTAATATAGATACCCACATCAAGGCAATTCGCAACAAACTTAAACCCTTTGGTTTTGCTGAACGTATCGGCACGAAACGTGGTTTTGGTTACTTCTATTTAGCGCAGGGCGAGCTATGATCCGCTGGCCGAAAATCCCGCTAGGACTGAGACTTTTCTCCCTCTACTTCATCTTGGTGGGTATGACGGCTTATATGGTCAGCACCACGGTGATCCGAGAACTGAAGCCGACGGTGCGCCAAACAACCGAAGAAACCTTGGTTGATATGGCAAATTTGCTTGCTGTGTTGGCAGAAGAGGACGTCGCCAATGGGCAGTTTTCAGAAAGCCGCTTTGCCAAATTACTCGCAGCGTATGGTCAAAGAGAACCACAAGCGCGTTATTGGGAATTAGGTAAAAAAGCCATCAATCACCGTATTTACATCACCGATAAGCAAGGCATTGTGATTGCCGATTCTTGGCAACAAGATGTCGGTAAAGACTATTCGCAATGGAATGATGTTTACTTAACCTTGCGTGGCCAATATGGCGCGCGCAGTACCACTGAAAACCCCAGTGATCCTTCTTCAACGGTCATGCATGTGGCTGCGCCTATTTACCATGATGATAAAATCATCGGCAGTGTCACGGTGGCCAAAGCGAATCGTTCCGTTCAGCCATTTATCGATCTTTCCAAACGCAATGTACTGTATTGGATGGTGTTGATGAGCGGTTTGGTTCTCGCGGCAGGCGCCTTATTCTCATGGCGTATTCATTCTGCACTGAATCAGTTAGAAAACTATGCAAAAAAAATGGGCCAAGGCGAAAAGGTCGTGAAACCCACCTTCCGCGTTTTCTATGAATACGGCACCTTAAGTGATGCGTTGGAAAATATGCGTGGCCAGTTGGATGGTAAACAATATGTGGAGGAGTACGTGCAAACGCTGACGCACGAACTAAAGAGCCCGCTCTCGGCAATCAAAGGCGCGAGTGAGATCTTACAGATGCCACTTCCACCAGAAAAAATCACCCGTTTTGCTCACAACATAGAGCGTGAAAGTGACCGCATGCAATCGCTGATTGATAAGTTGCTAGAGCTTGCTCGATTGGAAAAGCGACCACAGTTGGAAGTGCATGAGCCAATTGATCTTGGCTCGGTGATCAATGACATCGTACAAGCGTCTGATGCTCGGTTAGTCGCTAAGTCAGTGCAGAGTACTATTGATATCGCCCAACCGATTCAGATCTCGGGTGATGCCTTCTTGTTTAAACAAGCGTTGTTTAACCTGATGGATAACGCGCTGGATTTTGTCGAGCAAGGCGGAGACATTCAATGGCAGGCGATGGAGAAAAATGGATTTGTCGTGCTGTCGATCTACAACTGTGGGCCACATATTCCCGATTATGCACAGGCGCGTCTCACAGAACGCTTCTATTCGTTACCGCGTTCAAATGGGGTAAAAAGTACCGGATTAGGGCTTAATTTCGTCGAACAAGTGATGAAGTTACACCACGCGAGTTTGAGCATTGAAAATGTCTCGCAAGGGGTCAAAGTGACGCTGAAACTCCCGACGGTGTAATCACCTACACATAAGTTGGTGATTTATTGACCGCCAACTCCATCAAATCTCCACATTAGCTCCATTCAGTCTCCAAATTGGTGTTTTACCATCTAAACATCAATTTAGGAGAGTGCTTCGTGGGAAAAATAACCAAAAATCATATAGTTACGAAATTTGCATTTGTGCTTTTTTTGTTCATTCTGTTACAAATACCTGTCTCTATGGTCAGTAATCTGATCTCGGAACGCGCCGATCGCCAACAAGATGTTAGGCAGGAAATTGCGCGTAGTAGCAGTGGCGAACAGCGTATCATCGGCCCGTTTATTCACGTTAATTATACCGAGATGGATACCCACGAAGGCAAAGCTTATTTGAGTGAACGTGAAGCCTTTCTGTTGCCAGAAACGTTTGATATGAATGCCAATCTTGACAGTTTCGCTAAGTATCGTGGGATCTATCAAGCGCGTTTGTACAAGGCTAACACTCAACTTAAAGGTCAGTTTGATTTGCGTCCACTGCGAAATCTGCATAGCAGTAATGTTAAATCGATCAGCTTAGTGGTGGGTATTCGTGATAGCCGTGGACTGCTGAAACTTGATGAAATGACCATCGGTGGCCAATCTATTTCGGTTATTCCGGGCACGGATGTCGCTCAATTCACCCAAGGATTCCATACTCCGCTCAATTTTGATCAGTTAGATATTGCTCAGCCGTTAGCGTTTGATCTCAACTTTTTACTGCAAGGTATGGGACAACTGCAAGTCACGCCAATTGGTAAGACCACCACAGTTGAGCTTTCATCGGAGTGGCCACATCCGAGTTTTACCGGTGATTACTTGCCAATTTCATCGGATATTTCTGATGCTGGCTTTACGGCGCAATGGGCGAGTAACAATTTCTCTTCCAATATTACTCAATTGTTCCAGCGCTGCATGGCGGATTCTTCGGCGTGCTACGAGCTTGAACGCCGCCAAATGGGTGTGGATTTGATTGATCCGGTTGATCACTATTTAAAGTCTCATCGCGCAGTAAACTACTCGCTGCTGGTGATTACACTTGTCTTCGCCAGCTTCTTCCTACTGGAACTGTTCCAAGCGCGTATGATGCACCCGATCCAGTATGGTTTTGTCGGCCTTGCGTTAGCACTGTTTTACTTGTTGCTGATATCGTTAAGTGAGCACACCGGATTTAATTGGGCGTATGTGATTTCAGCACTCGCTTCCACCGGATTGTTGAGTATTTATGTTGGCGGGATGTTGAAAAACAGTCAGCATGGCGTGGTGTTTGGTGTCAGTTTACTACTGCTCTATGGCTTGTTGTTTGGCCTGTTACTAGCGGAAAGTTACGCTCTATTGATGGGTACGCTGTTGTGCTTTGCGATCCTTAGCTTAGTGATGGTGCTGACGCGCAATGTCGATTGGTATGAGCGTAGCCAGAGAATGCGCCCTTCAGGCCATGATGATATTAAGAATGATGACACGCCAGTTAGGAGTGAGCCAAAGGGTCTATATCAAAACCAAGATGAGAATGAATCCGATGCTAGTTAACCCCGAGAGTCGAGCTCAATTGGCAACGAAACCGATTGGTAATGATAGGGCAGGGCTGTTTACCTACCTGCGTTTTTCTGCGCGCTATGCGGTGATTAGCCTTTGTTGGCTGGTGGTACTGGTTAACATTGCTTTGTTTGTTGATGATAAGTTTATCCGGCCAACGCTGGGGGACGTATTGGTGGTGGTGTGGCTTTACTACACGATTCGTTGTGTGGTTGGTTTTCCTGCGCGTTTGATAGTAGTGATGACGGTTGTTATTGCCTATATGGTGGAATTAGCTCAGTACTTGAAAATCCCCGCGTTATTGGGTTTAGAGCCTGGCTCACCGCTGAGCATTATCTTGGGTGCGACGTTTGATTGGTGGGACCTCGCCGCCTATTTAGTCGGGGGAATGGTGTGCTGGTGGATGGTGAAAATGGAGGTCAGACATGGATAATCCTACGCTTCGTACCAGTGCTCAAAGCCAAATTTTCTATAGGAAAAGAGTACGAGAGAGTTTGCTTGAGAAAGTCATTCGTTGGGCGGAAAAGAAAAACAGCGCATAGCCAATATTGCTTTGATCAGAAAGAAAAAACGGTGTTGTATCATCAACACCGTTTACCTTGTACCTTGAAATCTTCTATTGGGTTACCCCTGGCTTCTTGGCGCTATCGATAATTCTCGAAGCAATGGAAAGGCTTGCGATACCTGCTCTGAGGTAACCACAAAGCCAACTAGATTAGCGTTTTCATCCTTTGCTCTGGCAGTGATGCCACTAG
This sequence comes from Vibrio scophthalmi LMG 19158, assembly GCF_000222585.1. GTDB lineage: Bacteria > Pseudomonadota > Gammaproteobacteria > Enterobacterales > Vibrionaceae > Vibrio > Vibrio scophthalmi. Next base: position 38,409 of record NZ_AFWE01000112.1, read on the forward strand.
AGGTAAATTGCACATCCCAACTCGCAACCTGTTCGAAGTTACCCGCTAATTGGAGCGGGTAGCTTGGCGTTTTCACCTTCACCATCATTGCTGGTAAGGTGAGTTGCGCTTCTTGACCTAACAAGTGCTTGGCTAACACGTTAGCGCTTAATACGATCGGTTGCAGATAGGGCATCATGCGGCCTTGGATCTCAGCACAATCGCCCAGTGCATAGACACCTTGCTGCGAGCTTTGCAACTGCGCATCAACACAAATGCCTTTATTAACCTCAATGCCTGCTTCTTTCGCCAGTTGCGTATTAGCTCGTAACCCCGCCGCACAGATCACGGCATCAACATTAAGTTGTTGTCTATTACCTAAGGTGACGTACAGGCCATCATCACCGTTGATATTGGAATGTATGGCTTCAACTGCAGTGCCAAGGGTGAGCTCAATCCCTTGCTTACGCAGTTGCTGCTCTAATGGCAAAGCCACAAATTCGGGAACCAGACTGGCGAGTAGGCGATCATTTGGCTCCACCACGTTAACTGCTTTACAGCTGCTGGCGAGATCCATGGCGATCTCAACGCCAATCAAACCGCCACCAATCACCAATATACGTTTAGCAAGATGCAGTTGGGTTTCAGCCGCTTGGTACTCTTGCAGCGAATTGAGAGTGAGCAGCTGATTAACGGCATCACCGAGCATCGGTGGTATAAACGCTGATGCGCCAGTGGCAAAGACAAGCTTGCTGTACGAGTAGCCGATACCATCGACAAACAGTTGTTGAGTTTGGTTATTGATGCGTTCAATTGCGCTATTGGCGTGCAGAACAACATTATGCTCCTGTGCAAATTGCTCACCACTTTTTATGACTAAGTCGCTGGCGGTTTGTTGCTTACTAAATACATGGCTGAGATCGGGCTTGTTGTACTCAGCGCCATCGTCAGCGGTAAACAGGCTAATCGCAACCGGTGGCTCGCCTGTTTGTAGCTCAAGGCGACGAATTGCTTTTACCAATTGGTAAGCGGCAAAGCCGCTACCAATAATTGTAATCGGTGCTGTCATTTTTCTTACCACTCTTACGCTGTGCATTCAGTGCTTTTATATTCGTCACTCTTATATTTGACATGGCGGTGTTCAACAAATACATCCTTGCCGAGATGACATTCAGGGCATAAGAAGTAGTCTGGTACGTCTTGCCATGCGGTGTTAGGCTCTACGCCTTGATTTGGTTCACCTTGGGCAGGATCATAAACCCAATTACACACGGTGCAGATCATGCATTGGCAATCGGCTGGGTGCGAAGCGTGCTCCTCTGCTAGAGCGGGTTGTTCGCTATTCACTGCTTGCTCAATCACCATTGGTGAAGCGGCAGGCGTTGGCGCGATAGAGTTGAATGTACCAGCAACATTAAAACTGCTACTTTTCACCCATAGTTTGGCGATGTTCTGCCCATGTTCGCGACATTCACGCATTGCCTTACCATCTGGTCGCCATTTGGTTTTCAAGCTAATCGCTGTTTCAAATCCGGCATCGGTTAAACGTGCGTGAATGCGATCGACCGCGCCGCCGTTCCAGCCATAGCTACCAAAGGCCGCGGCCTTTTTGCCTTTAAAGCGCAGGCCGGTGATCTCTTCCAACATACCGGCTACTTTTGGCATCATGACGTTGTTCATGGTGGAAGATCCGACCAAGATGCCTTTAGAGCGGAACACGTTAGCCAGAATGTCGTTCTTATCGTGTTTGGAGACATTGAATACTTTCACCGCCACCGCTGGATCGACATCGTGGATACCTTGCGCAATGGCATCAGCCATCATGCGAGTATTATTTGACATCGAATCGTAGAAAATGGTGATGCGATCTTCTTGGTATTCGTCAGCCCATTCTAAGTATTGCTCGATGATTTGAATTGGGTTATCACGCCATACAATGCCGTGCGAGGTTGCAATCATGTCGACGGGTACATTGAAGCTTAATACTTCTTTGATTTTTGCCGTTACCAAACTGCTAAACGGGGTAAGGATGTTTGAGTAGTAACGTAGACACTGTTCCATTAACTCATTTTGATCCACTTCGTCGTTAAACAAGCGCTCGTCACAGTAGTGCTGCCCAAAGGCGTCATTACTAAATAGCACCGCATCGCCAGTGATGTAGGTCATCATGCTGTCTGGCCAATGCAGCATTGGCGCTTCGATGAAGATCAGTTGCTTACCATTACCAATATCGATACTGTCGCCGGTTTTAATGGTCTTAAAATGCCACTCTGGGTGGTGGTGATGACCGATAATTGAATCAATCGCCGCTTCGGTACAGTAGATCGGCGTGTTGGGAATTTTCTCCATCAACGCAGAAAGTGCGCCTGAGTGATCTTCTTCGGCATGGTTGATGACGATAAAATCGATCTGTTTAAGGTCGATCTCCATTTCTAAATTTTGGATGAACTGCTGGCTAAAACGATGGTCGACAGTATCAATCAAAACGGTTTTTTCTTCGCGGATCAGGTAGCTGTTATAACTGGTACCTTTAGTCATTTTATATTCCGTACCATGGAAGTCTTGAACTTCCCAATCGCGTTGACCTACCCAATGAATGTTGTTTTTAACATGAATTGTCATGATGACTACCTTACAAAATAACGAAATAAATAAACTCACTGATTAAGTCATTGCATTGAGTGTGCCCGTTTTTATATGTGTTATTTATCAATTGCTTATGTGTTGGTGGTGATTTTTGAGTGTCATTTTGACAGTCTTGCATTTTGTCATTTAGACACTATGATTGTCTAAATGACACCGCTATGAACGAGTCGGCGTGTTCTTCTTGTTCGTTCGCAAAAGGCAGATTTGTTATGACTTCAACCAGCGCCCAATGGCTGCACATTACCCAAGATCTTAATTCAGCACTGACTCAGCAAGCGCGCTTTGACACGCTGCTGACCACTATTCGTGAGGTATTAAATTGCGATTCGTCAGCATTGTTATTGTTTGAAGATCAGCACTTTAAACCACTGGCAATTAATGGTTTGGCAAAGGAAGTGTTAGGACGTCGATTCTCAATTGAACAGCACCCGCGTTTAGAGGCGATCGCGCGTGCTGGGGATGTGGTACGTTTTCCTGCCGATAGTGGATTGCCCGATCCGTATGATGGGTTGATCCCTAACTTTGAAGACAAACTACATGTTCATTCCTGTATTGGCTTACCGTTATTGATTGATGATCGCTTGATTGGCGCGATCACCATTGATGCTTTTGATCCCAATCAATTTGATCGTTTGAAGAATCAAGAGTTGCGATTTATTAGTGCGCTGGCTGCAGGTGGCCTACATACTGCACTGCTCCTTGAGCAGCTTGAAACACAAGCGAGCCTACCGCGAGAATCGATTCGAGAAGCTCGCACGCTAGGTAATGAAATCATCGGTCACTCGGCTGGTATGAAAGCGTTGCAAGAACAGATCGATGCGGTGGCGGATACTGAATTATCAGTATTAATCCTGGGCGAGACAGGGGTAGGTAAGGAGCTGGTCGCCAATGCGATTCATCACCGTTCAGATCGTTCGAGCCAAACCTTAGTGTATTTGAACTGTGCCGCGCTGCCTGAATCAGTGGCTGAGAGCGAACTGTTTGGTCACATCAAAGGCGCGTTTACTGGTGCGATTAGTAACCGAAAAGGTAAGTTCGAGCTTGCCGATGGCGGTACGCTGTTTTTGGATGAGGTCGGTGAGCTGTCGCTTGAGCTGCAAGCTAAGTTATTGCGTGCTCTTCAGTATGGCGACATTCAACGGGTCGGTGATGACCGCCATATTCGCGTAAACACTCGTATCGTCGCCGCGACCAACCGCATTTTGCATGACGAGGTGAAAGCAGGGCGTTTCCGCGCGGATTTGTATCATCGTTTGAGTGTCTTTCCACTGCACGTGCCACCACTGCGTGAACGTGAAGACGATGTCTTGCTGCTAGCGGGTTTCTTTGCTGAGCAGATGCGCGGAAAGCTGGGGTTGAACAGTATTCGCCTTGCGTCAACGTTAGTACAAGCACTGAAAGAGTATGCATGGCCGGGGAATGTGCGTGAGTTGGAGCATGTGATCAAACGTGCTGGTGTACTGGCGAAAGCAAGAACGCAATCCGCGGATATTGAACTGGTTTTGCAAGACTTCGATATTCAAACATTAGCATCATCCGCAGATAATCTGAGTGGTTATGCACCACAACGCGAGAGTCAACAAGCGGACGACAGCCAAAGAATGATGCAAACACTTGCTGAACAGGGAGGCTTAAAACAAGCCACCGATGTGTTCCAAAAACGAGTCATCTTACAAGCATTGGAACAACACCAAGGTAATTGGGCTGCTACCGCTAGGCAGCTTGAGCTTGATAACGGCAACTTGCACCGCTTAGCCAAACGCTTGGGGATTAAGTAAGTCGTCGCAACGGAAAGCGGCTTTGCTGTTAAAGAGACACTTCAGGCTTAATTAACCCGCCTGCGTCAACTGATTCAATATGCGTAAATGCGCGCAATGGCCATATTGCTGATATTGCGCGATGCTGCTCCAAGCGAGCTTGATGACATGAGTATCTGAACTTTGGCGGATTGTTTCCAAGTCTAATTGCTCTAGTGGCGTGTCACTATTAGCCGTTTCAGCCGTATCAGTGCGGAAGGTCAGTCTTTCAACGGAAAGCACAGCGCATAAGGCGGCCGACCAATAAAACTGCAATGCTTGCTGCGGCTTTTTGCAGTAGGGCAAGATAAGCTGCATTGCATGGCAACTTGTCACTGCGTGCAACACGGTAAAGTCTCGGGTGCTAAGGTAGAGTTCTGCAAACTGTTGGCTTAATTGTGACAGCGTTGCTTGTTGTGGAAATTGATTGATGGCGATAAAACGCTCATCTTGAATCACAGCCCGCATACGCTGAGTAATGGAAGTGGCAGCAACCGAAAAGTCGGCAAACTCATCCAAGGCATTATCGATGATATCAGAAGCGCTGAGATCACTGCGACTCGGAGGTGTAATGGCTAGAAAATGTGCAGCCATGTGCGCTAAACCAAAGGCAACTTCAGTGTAGTTCTCTTCTTGTAACCCATAGCTTAACCGAATTATGGCATGAAAGGCTGACGATCCACATCCTTGGATTAAGGTATCGATATGCTCGCTGGTGACTGCTGAAATGCCTTGTGTAGAAATTTGCATTTTAAAGTAGGCCAAGTAGTCATCAAATCTCTCTTGATTGCCAAGATGCTCACGCCATTCAAATGCTCCAATTATTTCGTGCTCTTTGAGTGGTAATAAGCCGTCATGATAATCGGTATAAAAAGAGTCTAATTGAGCGTTGCTGGCGCCAAGTTTGCTTAAAGCAATCAAGGCCATTGGCAAGTGATTAGTGTTACCTGATGCGCCAGTTTCGATGCCGAATTTCTGCGCTTGTTCGAGGCGTTTTGCTAGCATTTATTGTCCTTAATTTTTTGTTATCTGTCCTGATTAAATACATGTTAAAACCTCAAGTTAAGTTTGGGTCAACCATTAAATTGTTAACTTTGAATTGGCTCGTATTTGAAATGCGCCCGACTTACTAGGTTATTTGGTTGCTAGCACTGTTTACTTAATTTAGCTTGTCGCCTAACAGCAACACCTCATGGCTTGGGCTAAGAACGAAACAGGATTTGAATAGAGTATGAAGAAGAGAGCGATCGTTGTTTCGTTGACGATGTTAGGGTTATTGACGGGCTGTGCGGCTGCGACAGGAGGCGTTGATCAATCAATACGAGAGGCGAGGAGTACATTGAAAGACTACGCTTTGGCGTCTTGCCTTATTGCGATTGATCCGCAGAATCCGTTAGCGCGAGATCTCGCAGGTATGAAACGTGCGCACTCTTTCATGGGTAAAGGTAAATACCGGATTGTTCAAGATCAGCATACATTTGAAACGCTCAGTGACCCCTATGCAGAAGCCGCGAACTTTATGATTCAGCAATCTGAACGCTTGATTGGTGTAATGAAAAATGGTCAGCGTTCAAAAAGTTATGGTTGTTTACAGGTATACCATTCTCAAGCCTTTGAAGAGCTTATTGCAGAGCAAGATCGATTTATGTACTTAACTGAAATGAAATAGTCTGTTACGCAGCTAATTATCTTGGTCCTTTTGTTGTCTCACTATTGGGAGGTACGTTGCATCTATTTCGTTAGCTTGGTGATTGACGGGTATTGGTCACAATCTCGGTGAGTGAGACTTTTTTGCAGATGATATATTTTATCATCTCGCTATATTGTGCAAAATTCACCCATAAAAGGTAACAGTGAGAATGGCTGCTTTAGGAAAAATTACCGTCATTAGTCTTTGTGTTTTGTCACTTAGTGCATGTACATCAGGCGATCAATCGCGAATTTTAAAAGATATTACCGATAGCGCGATTGACTCGGTTATGGGCAGCGGAACAAGTAGTAGTACGACAAATAGCCAAGTTACGGACACGCGCAGTACGAAGAGTGGCAAAGAAAACTTTTATATTACTAAAGCGACGGTTCATGAGCCCGATTTTGGTGATGTTTCTATTACCACGGCAAAAAATCCCAGTGGTCTAACGGAAGCTGCGTTTGGCAATATTGTACATAAAGACAGTAACGGTAAGTTAGCAGCGAAAATCTACTTGTACCCAGTTTCTAGTGAAGGTTTTATTGTCAGCGATCCAGTCTATTTGTTTCGTGGTATAACTGTCCTTAATAGTGGTAAATATTACCTTAAATCAGAATCAAATCAGCATAAATTGATTGCAACTGGGTTTGTCGATATTCAAAAAGGGGTGACGAATAAGATCAATCTTGGGCTCGAGTAAGACTGCTATTTCACTAAGGTAAAGTACAACCACTAAAGTTATCGTAAAAGTAGCGTTAGTGGTTGTTAAGCTATTTTTTAACGCTCAGTTAGCGTTACTTTCCATTTGATTCCTTTCTAACCTCAGAAACCCTATGTAGATGACTTACTTGTTCAACTGCTCTTTTGCCGCTTCTACTTTTGCAAAGTCTAAGCCTAGTTCAAGTACTGCTTCTTTAATCAAGGCTGGGTTCTGCATCACTTGGCCCATTAATAATTGCAGTTTGTCTTGTGGCAAACCCAGTTGGCTGATGGTTGCCATTGCCGCGAGCGGGTTTTGAGTCAGTGTTTGAAAAATCTCACCGATTTGTTGATCGCTAATATTGTTCTCTTTCAACAATGCAATAATTGGGTTCATTACCTTTCCTATTTACACCAAATAAATTCAAACTGCAGTTTAACACTTGCCGAGAAGCGAGTGTACTGTGAATGCGTTTCTAGAGGGGCGAAAGTCGCGTGGAAAGGTGATGAGTTGATGAGTCAGTCAAAAGCGCCCGACTCATCGGCAATAAGGTAGATTAACGGCCTGCTTGTTGGTGATGCTGAGTGAGCTGTTTGAATAGCATATCTTTGAGCTCGACGCGCTGTAGTTTCAATGTTTGCATATTTTGGTCATCGATCGGGCTGCCTGAGATTTCTAATTGACGAATATCGTAGTCTAATACGTGATATTGCTGCAGGTCGGCTTTGAATGTGGGGTTGTCGTGGTTGAGTTGGACGATGTCCATTTTAAGCTCAGGAAAATCTAAGATAAAAGCATGGTTTTCATTTAGCATCGGCATTCTCTTTTCTGTCTGATTTCCCTTGAGTATAGAAGTAATCACAGCAGAGAACTGTGGCATAAAACCCAAAGTGTTGAACTGTTTAATGAAGTTACTTGGAGCTGATAAGGTGATTATCTCTCCCACACACGCGGCTCTTTTATGCCTCCCGCTTGATCTATGACTTGATACTAGCCACGCTTAGTTATCTATTTGTCATTAGAGGGGGCGTGCTTATCATGAAAGAACATTACGTAACGCTATTGCGTGAAAATCGATTCTTAACGGCTTTGGTCTCCGCTATTGGTGCCACACTCTGTATTTGGACACTCGCTGCAGTTGATAGCCGCATTGATACGCCCTACGTTTTAATTGCTCCTTTTGGTGCAACGATGGTGCTGATATTTGGGGTACATCGAAGCCCCCTCGCTCAACCGAAAAATGTCATCTTCGGTCACCTTATAACGGCATTTGTGGGCCTGATGTTTATCAACTTTTTGCCAGTTAATTCCCTGACGCTGGGGCTCGCGGTTGGCGTTGGTTTGTTCTTAATGTTGCTTTGCAATGTTACTCATCCCCCTGCAGGCGGAAACCCACTTCTCATTATGCTCACAGGCCATACAAGCTGGACATTTCTATTGCACCCAATTCTTATTGGGACGGTAGCGATTGTCGCACTAGCAATGCTTTACCATCGGTTTATCCCAGGGCATATCTATCCGTTTTCAGAAAAGGATTGAGCTTGATTGACGTTACTGGCTTTTTCAGCCACTAAAACACATTGCTGTTAGTGGCTGGTATTGAGTTTCACTAAGTGGAGGGGGTGAAAAATTATGGAATGTCGAACTGAACCACTCGTCCCTGCTGATATTCAAACGTTGTTTTCACGCCGTTTTTAGTCCAGAGCAGTTCTTCGCCATCTAATATGCCGTGATTAAAATGGCTGACTGATTGCGGCTGACCATCTTCATACCATGTTTCTTGTTTGCCTTGTTTTAAACCTGCTTGATATTCAGTACTGTGCATTAGGTTGCCGTTCTTATACCAATACTGCTCTTTACCTTGTTTTACGCCATCTTGATAGGTGATGACACTTTGTGGCTGACCATTGTCGTACCAATACCGTTCTTCGCCTTGTAGCTTTCCTTTTACATAGAAAGCATCGACAGCCATCGTGCCATTTTCGTACCAAACTTGGTAGGCGCCATCGTATTGACCATTGTTAAATCCAGCACGCTGCTGTTTGTGGCCGTTATCGTAATACCACCAATGTTCACCTTGTTGTTTATCGTGGTTAAAATCGCCGCGGTAAGTGAGCTCTTGGCTATCGCTCCAGCTCTGCATTAAGCCATGACGCATACCTTGCTTCATGTTCATCTCTGCTTGTTTATTACCGAAGGTATCCCAAAAAGTTGATAAACCTTCCTCTTTGCCATTAACGTAAAAACGTTCCCAAGCTTTGCTATTTTTTACGTTCGGATAAAAAGAAACGGCGCGACCATCGAGTATATCGTTGCTAAACGTGCGCAATATTTGCAGGCTTCCATCGTAGGCCCAATATTTCGCTTGCCCATTTTTTTGGCCATTAAGGTAGGAGACTTCACTGAGTTTTTGCTTACTCAACTCGCTACTGTCTTTATCGTAATAATATTGAATGTCGGTGCCAGAATAAGGCGTAGATGACCCAACTTCGTGTGCTAATAGGGGAGTGCCTTTAAATTCCAGTTGAGCACTGTAGGCACTTAAAGGAAGAAGGCATCCGGCTAATAGAATTCGAGTCGCCCATTGAGGCAATTTGGCGGATTGAAAGATCGGTTGTGTTGTCATTATTAATTACCCATCTCTTGTTCTGATTCTGAATATAGCGTGCCATCGTCAAGCCAGGTGCGGCGATTCCCCACTTGCTCGCCATTTTTATAAGAAGTAGCAAGCTTTAACTGGCCATTGCTATACCACTGTTTTTCCTCTCCATGTTGAACAAAACCGTAATCATCACTGCTCATACGAAACGTGACGTTACTTTTGATTTGGCCATTCTTGTACCACTGATTTTCAATGAAAAGGTCGTCTTTATCGCCCTGAATCACTTGATATTTTTGTTGCCCATTGTCATACCATTCATTTTGAAATGGCGTTTGGCTACCCAGCTCGAAGTCGGTTCGGCTCGCGATCTTGCCGTTGCTAAACCATTGTAATTGCCAGCCATCAAAGCGGCGTTCAACTTGATAGCTTTCAGCAGTACGTTGATTGGTATTAGGCTGTATATCAATTTGTTTGCCGGTTTCGGTGGCGTAGAAACGATTCAAGTTCCCCTGCGGACTAAAGAGGTGGAATAAACCATAGGTGATTCCATCTCGATAACTGCGTTCAGCGATCAGCGTGCCGTCCTTAAACTCTTGGGCCATCCCTCGACGTTCGTCATTGTGATAGAAACCGCGTAGATCGAGTATTGATTCATTGTTGTCATTTAACAGATAAACAAGACTTAGACCTTCAAGGTCGCCCGTCGTCTCAAAATATTCTTGTTTGAGCGTGCCATTGGGAAAGTACTTACGTGTTAATCCTTGCTCTTCACGATTGAGGTATTTTTCCTCGGTTTCCAAGTAAGGTTTTTTGTTTTCTACTCGATAGCTAATGAACTCACCACTTCGGTTACCATTAACGTAACGTGTTTTCATCGCGGTTGCGCCATTTTCCCATCGAAGGCTCTCGCCACTCTGTCGCCCAAATTGATAGTCAGTACGATAACTTGGTTGGTAGCTCGGGTTGCCATCGGCATCTTTATTTCTGGAATTCAGTGTCCAAGTTTGCGTTGTGCCGTGCTCTTCACCATTAAGCCAGTGGTGTTGTTCTTTTAGGCGCCCATCTTCAAACCAGAGGTAACTCGGGCCATGTTTTTTACCGTTTAGGAAGTATTCTTCGCGTTCTAGTTGCCCGTTTTCAAACCAGAAATAACGCGCGCCGTGTAAATGCCCATTTACATAGTGAGCTTCAGCATCTTTGTTGCCATTGTCAAAATGGGCGGTCGCTATCCCGCTATAAGGTTGATTGGTCGCCTTAACGAGAGCAATGGATTCTCTTCCTTGTCGTTTAAATTTCAGGTCAGAAAAAGGAACGGCATAGGCCGTTACAGAAGAGATTAAACTCGTTAAAAGAATAAGCTGAGATAAGGGTCTCATAACATGCTTCCTTGATTACATACATTAGGGCTACGTTGACAAATAGTCGCCTTCAGCCCTAGATCGGAGTCGTGATTTTCTATCATCAATTGAACCCAAGGGTAGGCTTCTGCATCGAGTTCTTGTGGGGCACGAACGTAAGTTGCCACGAGTAAATGCAGCGCTTTTGGTTCAAGTTTCGCTATCGGTTTAAAGTACTCACGTGCTTTTTGTTGATCTTTTTCGACCAGTAGGCCTGCACTGTACATGTAGCCCAAATTTTGCGCGGCGCACGTTGCTTGTTTTGCGTGCGCTTTTTCTAATAGCGCCAAACCTTTCGCACCATTTTCTGCATTCTCTTTACGCGCTCGTATCAAGTTAATGCCGACATAACACATAGCTTCTGCGCTACCTTGCTTAACCCCGAGCGCCATGGCTTTGTCTGCTTTCGCCCAGCGCTCGTCGCCCTCGGTGTGTTGAACGTAATACTCACCTAATAAGTAGCTCGCCTCACCATCGCCCATTTTGGATGCCTGTTTGAGCAACTTAGCGGCGTCATCATAATTTTTGGTATTCAGTAGATTTTGGGCCTTAGCCACTAAGCGCTGAGATTGACTCAGTGAGGTAAGATCTTGTTCTGGTGCTGTCTCGGGGCAATGATTCATGACTCGCGTAATCATTTCAGCAAAGCCATACATTGGGAGGCGGCTTTCAAAATCAAGGGTATCAGGCCTTAGTTGATACTCAGCCTCGATGTTTACTCGAACGGTTTTTGCCTGTTTTAGCGCGGTGATAAACGAGGCGGTTGGCTGGAAAAATAGCTGGCGGTAGCCGATGTCAGGCGAGTAAAGGTGTTTGTTTTCGGCAATCTCTGGCTGGTAGAAATAACGAGACCCGTTATCGAGCGTGAATAAAAACTTTGCGTCGATATCAAAGAAGTCATAAAAATCCATCGCAGAATCAGTGACGCCCATCTTGATTTTATTGTTATCACAAAAGGCGTAAAAACCGTCAGCAACCCACCAATCAAACTCGGGTTCACCACGATAAGTCGCACCTTGGATTTGTTGTTTACCATCATCAACTTCTGTCACGTTTGAGGCGAAATAGACAGGGCTATCAGGTATATAACCATGAGTCACCACGCCATTCAATTCGACAGCAGTACGTTTTTCATCAACCGTATTGAAAGATCTCTCCAGTGGTTTGGCTGTCGTGGTGTAAGAGCTAAAAATAGCCATTAAAGATAATAAAAAGAGAGGTTTGGTTTTCAAATGAAGCTCCAATAAAAAGGGAGACTATGCTTAATGGCAATTGATAAAGATTACTTGCCTAAGTTCAAACTCAGACTAAGAGAGTTGTCTCTCCGCTGAACATTGAGAATACGAGCTGTTACGTCAGGCGTATTGCTTAGTTCAATTTATGACCGCGCTATAGTAGCAAGGCTATCTTATTGAATCGATGATAAATTCTCAAAACAGCTGAAGAGTGATCGCACCTATCGATCTTTATCACAAATCCCGGTCATCACGATAAAAACATTTAATCGCGCAAACGTTTGCGCAACTCAATTATTGAGTTAGAATCAGCCGCACATCAAAAATGGTGATGCCGATAACACTCTTCTCTTCATTTGCATCCCATCGATTCAGTTTTTTGAAACGCTAAACTCAGAAATATAAAAACCAGAAATACGAACTCACGGTTTGCGTCGCTCATTAGCGTATGCAGGCTTTGTACAACCTAAATTTGCCGTTGATAACTTCGTTAATTGAAAAGTTGCCAATCGCTAAGTACTCAAGTTGCTATGAATACTCACCAAGCTAATCACTCAACCACTAACATTGATGAAAAAATCTCGATCCCACGTTCGCTTTCTTTAGGTGCCCAGCACGTATTGGCGATGGATTTGTATATTGTGCCGATTATTCTCGCGAGTTTGCTATCGTTAACCGTTGCAGATACGTCCTCTTTGATTCAGATGACGTTTGTCGTGGCAGGCCTTGCGACCATTATTCAATCACGCTGTTTATTGAAGTTACCAGTGATGCAAGGGCCGTCATATATTCCAATCGGAGCGGTTGCCGCAATTGGTAAAACGATGGGAATGGGTGCGGTGTATGGCGCATTGATTCCGGTGGCGATTTTCGTTGCTCTATTGGGTAAGCCACTGAATATATTTAGCAAACTTGTACGCAAGTTTGTCCCGCCGATTGTTGGCGGTACGGTGATTATCGTGGTGGGGATTTCACTTCTACCGGTTGCTTTTAATGGTATTTACACCGGTGAAACGGCCAGCCAAAACATCGTCATTGCTTTAGTCAGCATCGTTTCACTGTGCAGTTTTATTTTACTCGGTTGTATGCATAAGCGTTTGCATTGGCTGCGTTTAACATCGGTACTTGGCGCGATCATTTTGGGCACGATTGCCGCGACCTTCTATGGAATGAGTGATTTCTCATCAGTATCAACCGCCGCGTGGGTACAACTGCCAAGCCTGCTGCCATTTGGTGAATTGACCTTTGATCCTGTTGCGATCATGACCATGCTATTCATCTCAATGATTGTTCTGGTTGAGACAACCGGTACGTGGTGCGCGGTCAGTGCTGTAACCGGTGTCGAGCTTGAAGATGAGCGCCTTAACCGCGGTGCAACAGGCGAAGCTGCTGGTCATTTCCTTTGCTCGCTGCTTGGTGGCAGCCCAGTGACGGGGTACTCAACTAATGCGGGTATTATTGCCGTAACCGGCGTTGCTTCACGTCGCGCGATTATCGCCGGTGGTTTTATCCTGCTTCTACTTGGCTTAATGCCAAAACTAACCAGCTTAATCGCATCGATTCCTCATGCGGTTATCTCAGGCATTTTCTCTGTGATCTGTGTGGTGATTGCGATGAATGGCTTCCGTGTTATCCAACATATTCAATTATCTGAGCGTAATATGCTGGTGGTAGGCTTACCGATTATGCTGTCACTGGGGGCGGTTTTAATGCCACGTGAACTGGTTTATGCCTTGCCAGAGTTAGTGGGCTACCTCGTTAATTCTGGTATCGCAATTGGCGCCTTAGCGGCGGTTATTCTTAACTTTATTCTTCCTCAAGATCGCGTTTCAGATGAAACACCTGTTGAGAGTGAGGCATAACAATGACTAGCCCAATCTATAATACTCATCATGTCCAGTTTGCGATCGTCGGCGACACCTTTCATGCGCCGATTAAAGGTGAATTTGAATTCATCCGTGATTACTTAATTCTGGTTAACCTTGATGGTGATATTGATGCCACCTTTACTCCGGAGCATCCTTCGTATCAAGCATTGCTGACGGTATTAGCAGAGCAAGGAAAACTGCAAACCTTACGCCAAGGTCAGTACTTGATGCCGGGTTTGGTGGATTTGCATTGTCACGCCCCGCAATGGCCGCAAGCCGGTAAAGGTTTGGACTTGCCTCTCTATGACTGGCTGCAAAACTACACCTTCCCATTGGAAAATCGCTATCAAGATGTCGAGTTCGCGCAAGCGATCTATCAAGATGTGACGAAAACGCTGCTGGCAAACGGCACAACCAGTGCCGTTTATTTTGCGTCGATTCATCGCGAATCTACCGAGCTGTTGGCGAAAACCTGTTTAGATCTTGGTCAACGTGCTTATGTGGGTAAGATCAACATGGATAACGTTGAACAATGCCCAGATTTCTATCGAGAAAATGATATAGCTCAAGCGTTTGCCGAAACTGAAGCGTTCGTTAGCAATGTTTTTGCGTTACAAGGCAACGATAGTGGGTTGGTTAGCCCAGTGATCACGCCGCGTTTTGTGCCAAGCTGCACACCTGAAATGCTCAATAAGCTCGGCTCCTTAGTACAGAAATACGATCTGCACATGCAAACTCATTGCTCTGAAAGCGATTGGGCACGCGATTATGCTTTGCAGCATTATGGTAAGAGCGATGTGCAGATCTACGCGGATGCTGGCTTGTTAAATAACAAATCAGTGTTGGCACACTCTATCTTTTTAACTGAGCACGATGTTGAGCTGATTAAGCAGTTCAACGCGGGGATTGCCCACTGCCCACTCTCCAATATGTTCTTTGCTAATGCGGCAATGCAAACCCGAGAGCTGCTGGATAGCGGAGTTCAAATTGGTTTGGGTAGTGATATTGCAGGTGCGCCATCGCCTTCTATATTCCGCGCCGCTTTTGATGCGGTTGCTCACTCGCGAGTGCGTGAAGAAGGTGTGGACGTGACGGTGGCCTCTGGTGAGCGCGGTACGGCTAACGCCCGCATCAGCTTTGTTGAAGCGTTTTGGATGGCAACTGCAGGTGGTGCTCAAGTGCTCGATGCTAGAACGGGCGTGTTATGTGCCAAGCATCATTTTGATGCCCTTGTGCTTGAAGCAAGCCCTTTGATTGGCAACTTACGCATTTGGCCTGAGTTTGATACGCCACGGGACATCTTAGAAAAAATGGTCTGCTTAGCGCAAAAAGAAAATATCCAACAAGTTTGGGTACAAGGTAAGCAAGTCATTTAGCCACGAGTGCTAACGATTGAAAGCAAAAAAGAGACAAGCGATGGCTTGTCTCTTTTTTCGCTGAACGTACTTTGTGGCAGTAATTATTTGTTTAATACGTTTGTGAGTCACTCACGAGTGGTTGCTTACGACTCATGGATATCAAGATATTCCTGCACCATCAATGGATGTGCTAAAGCGCCGGTAATGAGGACAATATCGACGGAGGGAAGGGGCGGCATATTGTCGATAATTTGCAAATTATCGGTGACGCTTATTTTGCCCATTGCTCCGATGGCGATGCCGTCGTGAATGATGGCGCGTAAAGCTGAAGCGGTATTACAGCATGCGATCAATTGGTAAGAGAGGGCATTTTTACTTAAGCCATCTATCGCGGCGGAATGATATTTACAATCTGTTTGAAATAGCGCTAATGGAATAGTTTGGGACTTATCGAGCTCGAAATGATGATTGGCGACCCATACGCCTTGGTCATGAGCAAGCCAATAGCCTTCTTCGCTGTTGGCTGAACGCGTGACGATCGCCGCATCCAGTTTCCCTTCATCTAACCAAGTTCGAAGCGTAACGCTTGGCTGGCTAAATACATGGATAGAGCAAGTGGGTTCGGCCTTTTGCAGTGCTTTGATTACTTTGGGTAGGATCTTGTCATTATAATCTTCAGGGCAACCGAGCCTAAAAGGGCGCTTATCTTCATAGCGTTTTACTTGCTTTATCGCTTTATTGTGCAGTGTGACTAATTGTTCTGCATGAGTTCGTAAAGACAAACCTGCTTCACTCAATACAAGATTGCGGCCTTCTTTTTCAAATAAATCGACACTTAATTCCTCTTCGAGTTTTTTCATTTGAGCACTAAAAGCTGATTGGGTGCGATTGATTTGTTTGGCGGCGCGGGTAAAGCTGCCCGTTTCAACGAATGCGAGAAAGCTTTTCAGTGCATCAATATCCATATTGAGTATGTTATCCATCGTTTTTATTTATGTCTCCTATCAAAACTATCCGTTAGTGTGAAATAAGACAATCCCATAAGCTAAAAACTGCGGAGACAAATGCAGGAGGCATTGATGCAACTTTATATTGGAAACCAAAACTATTCGAGCTGGTCACTACGCGCTTGGTTGATTTTCGAGCAGCACAAACTGGCTGTCGATGTGATTAAACTAAAACTGTTTACAGCGGAGTTTTACACTACATTAGCGCGTGTTACACCGACAGCAAAAGTTCCATTACTGGTTGATGATGAGGTAACGGTTTGGGATTCACTGGCCATTCTTGAATACATTAATGAGCGTTATTTGGCTGGGAAAGCGTGGCCGGGAGCATTTGAACAGCGTGCAAAAGCAAGAGCGCTCTCTGCTGAAATGCATTCTGGTTTTTTTAGTCTGAGAAATGAGTTACCGATGAACTGTCGAGCACGGCGAACATTGCAGTTAACCGAAGGAGCGTTAAATGATCTTGCGCGAGTAGATGCTATTTGGTCGGAGCAAATGGCACTAAATCCAGATGGATGGTTATTCGGTGAGTGGTCCATCGCGGATGCGATGTATGCGCCACTAGCACTGCGTATCGAAACGTATGGTATTCAGTTATCAGAGCAGGCGATGAGGTATCAACAAAAGCAACTTAACAGCCAAGCGATGCAATCGTGGTTAGCGCAGGCGAGTTTAGAAAACGATATTGTTGAAGAAGATGAAGTAGGTGAGCCTGTTTAAATTTAGGCTGTCTTGCCGTGTGATGTTTTGAGTGGTCGTACTACCGTTGCGTTCGGAGTAAGGTCACTTTTCTTCAGATAATAATTCTTCAGACAACAAGTTCTGTTCATATATTTTAATAACGTCTAAGTTAAATTGGTTTGAATTCCCCTCTAAGTCATGCTGTTTCGTGCCTTCCATGCGCAAATTTTCAACGTTATCGAAATTAAAAAATTACACCGTAAATGAATGCTGGCGATAGCCTCACATCATTGATTGGCAACTAACAATCTGTTTTTTATGCGTAGCGAAATCTTGTGAATTGTTGGCTTATTCGGCTTTTAAAGTTAATCAGCTGGATAAAATCGATTGTTTTGCTGAATTTTTGTTGATGGATACCGTTCGGAAATCGACTAAAAACAGATTATTTTGCAATTAATGCATCGAGAATCCGGTTCTCTATTCGTTGTGAATATTAGTTTTATCTTATTTTAATTCAATAGCTTGCCTGCCTTTTTCTCCCTCGGTTTTAATTTCTCTCTATTGCCTGAAATTGCCATGTTTTTACATGTTGAAAGTTATTACATCAAATTGTGACATTTATCATATTTTGTCTTTTGTTGATCTGTATACTGCCGATTGTCGAACAATAGACAGTTAACTGTTAATCGCAAAACAGAGAATATAACTATGAAAGCAATAAAACTTTCTCCTACAGACAACGTAGCGACGCTACTGGGTGATGTGGAAAAAAACGAATTAGTAGAAATTATTTCCGCAGACAATGAAGTGATCGCAGAAGTGAATGCTCTGCAGAAAATTACCTTCGGCAATAAGATCGCGCTTTGCGACGTGGCGAACGGTGAACATATTTTAAAATGCGGTCACTCGATCGGTAAGTCGATTGTTGAAATTCCATTGGGTCAACTTGTCCATGTACAAAACGTTCGTAGCGAGCGTTTAGACATTCCTGAAGCGATCATCGAAGAAATCATCAAACAAATGGGGATTGAGCAATAATGACTACCACATTTAAAGGCTACCCACGTCCAAACGGTACATTTGGTATTCGTAACAGCGTCATGATTGTTGCGATTGATGAGTGTTGTGAAGGCATTGCGCGCAACATCAGTAAAGAAATTGATGATTCAGTGGTAGTGACTAACCACTACACCTGTATGTACGGTGGTAACGAAGAGATGATCGACACTATCATCCATACCGCGACTAACCCAAACATTGCGGGTGTGCTTGTTATCGCAATGGGTTGTGGTTCAATCGACCCTGAAATGGTTGCAGAGCCTGTACGTAAAGAAGGCCTTCCTGTTCATGCGCTTACCGTTATCAAGAACAAAGGTACGATTGAAACAATTAAAGATGGTGTTGAGCTAGCAAAAGAGCTAAAAGCATACGCAGACAGCGTAGAGCGCGTTGATGCTCCAATTTCAGCACTGCGTATCGGTATTAAGTGTGGCGGTTCAGATACGTCAAGTGGTTTGGCTTCTAACCCATCAGTGGGCGCGGCATCAGACAAACTGGTTGATATGGGCGCGATCACCATGGCTGGCGAACTGCTTGAGCTATTGGGTTGTGAAGATATTCTAAAAGAGCGCTCTGTTACTCCTGAAGTGGGTGAGAAAATTGAACGCTTGATCGCTGAAGATCTGAAGCGCTGGCATGTTATCGAAGGCACTGAAACCATGTCTATCGGCAACAGTGTTGGTGGCCTAACGACGATTGATGAAAAATCACAAGGTGCAATGCATAAAACAGGTACTCGTCCAATTCAAGACTGCCTGCGCATTAACCATATTCACCGTGAAAAACCAACGGTTCCTGGTTTCTACCTAACTGAAACAACCATGTTGTGTGGTGGTGCGGCAATGCACTTCGCATCACTTGGCTGTCAGTTGATCCTATGGACTGCGGGCGCTGCGGGTTTCAACAACTCAATTGTTCCTGTTATTCGCGTTTCTGGCAATACGTCTCTTATCACTGCTGATATGGACATTAATGCCTGCGGGATCATGGATGCGACAGACACTATCGACAATGTATCAAATCAGATCATTGATAAAGTGTTTGCGGTAGCAAGTGGCGCGCCGACCAACCTTGAAGGTGTTGGTTTTGCTTATGCGTCTCTATACCAAAAAGACCAGCGTTTAGAACATGTAATCGGTATTTGCCCTCAATAATCACTGTTGCCTTTAAAAGGGGCGTTTCGGCCCCTTCACTTGAGAATAAGAAAATGAGTAAACCTGCTCCAAATAAATCAGTTGGTCTAACTATCGCCCTTGTTTGTGCTGCTCTATGGGGCGCATCGTTCCCTCTCGGTGGTGTTCTCGCTGGTAAGCTAGATCCGGTTGTGCTAGCTATTGCCCGTTACGCGATCGCAACACTAGGTTTCGTTGTTCTATTTATGTTTTCTAAAAAACATACGCTAAAGAAAATTCAAAACAAAAAAGACGGTTTTCTGTTGGCTGCAGCAGGTGTGTCTGCTCAAGCGGTGTTCTTTTACTTTACTATCCTAGCGTACGAATACACTTCATCGGGTGAAATCGGTGTTATCAACGGTATGGCTCCGTTCCTAACCATGCTTGCGGTATTTGTGATTGATAAGATCAAACCATCTGCACCAAAAGTATTCGCTGTAGTGTTATCTCTAATTGGTGCGGGCGTTATCGCTTACGACCCATCAAATAAAATCCAAGGTCTAAACCTAGGTCACCTATTCGCACTATTCGGCGTGCTTGGCTTTGTGACTTACAACTACATCTTGGGTAAATTTGGTTCAGACCTAAACTCTCGTTACGACACTTTCTCAAGCTGTTTCTACCAATTCGGTGCAGCAACAGTCGCACTATTGTTTGTTGGTCTAGTGACTGGCGCAGATTTCGCTTCAGCCTCTGTACTGGTTGAGAACGGCAAACACATCGCGACGATCCTATCGCTAGGTTTACTGTGTTCTGGTATCGCTTATGCACTATGGGAAGTAGCAACACTGAAAACTCAAGATGCCGTTATCACCACGATGGCACTGAACGTTCTACCGCTATTTGCAATGATCGTCGCTTACTTCCTACTTGGTGAGTTGATGACTCTACAAAAATTGGCTGGTGTTGTAACCGTAGTTATCGCGCTATGTATCTACACAGTAGGTGATCGCTTCACTAAGAAAGCGGTTATTGAGCCTGTTGTTGATGAAAAAGCCGCTGCGTAATTAATTCCTGCGAATTGACTGTCAGTCTTGGCACTGACAGTCTCTTTCCTGCTCGCTAGATAGCTCCACGATTTACCCTGCAGGAAAGAGCCTTATTAATATCAGAGAAATAAAATGTTATTTAACGAATTGAAAATCACTGAAGTAGAAGTTATCCACCTGCGCGTTCCTGCTTTTGATGAAGCCTGTGAATGGGGTGAAGATGGCGTATTAATTCGCGTTCATACCAACGCAGGTATCACAGGCGTGGGCGAGTCTGACAGCTCACCGATGATGATCGAAGCGTGCATTAAAGCATCTCAAAGCCACGGTTCTTCACAAGGTCTAGAGCGTCTTCTTGTTGGTGAAAACCCACTAGAGATCGAGCGTCTTTACACAAAAATGTACAACGGCACTCACTATGCTGGCCGTCGTTCAACCATGATCCACGCAATCTCTGCGATCGATATGGCGTTGTGGGATATTGCTGGTCAGTTCTACAAAGTACCAGTATGGCAACTACTTGGTGGTAAGTTCCGCGAGAAGATCCGTGCTTACGGTACGTTTATCCCTTCTGCTATCAAAGAAGAAAACGTTGCTCGTACGACTGAACTACTTGCTCAAGGTTTTACTTCGCTAAAATTTGGTGGTGGTCCGCTAGGTAAAAATGCGGAAACTGACTACGAAATCATTAAAACCGTGTGTGAGACAGCACGTGGCATCAATAAAGACGTTGAAATCGCTATCGATCTAGCAAGCGCATGGCGCACTGCGGGTCACACGATCGAAATGGCGAAGAAGCTAGAAGAGTTCAATCTATTATGGATCGAAGAACCAATCACCGATGATGTGCTAGCGGGTTACCGTAAGGTTTCTCAATCGACTTCGCAAAAGCTGGCTGGTGGTGAAACACTAACGACTCGCTACGAGTTCGCGAACTTTATCGAAAAATCAGGCGCTGACTTTGTACAACCAGACGTAACACGTTGTGGTGGTATTACTGAGATGGTTAAGATCTACGATATGGCGCACATGGCTGGCATGAAGCTAGTACCACACGGCTTCTCAACCGGTATTCTGATTGCAGCAACGGTGCATTTCCTTGCGTCTCGTGAACACGGCGATCTGATTGAGTACTCTCAAAGCACCAGTCCACTGTTTACGTCACTAGTGAAAAACCAAATTGCATTTGAAGATGGTTACGTCGCTGTACCAAATACCCCTGGATTGGGTGTTGAGCTTGATGAAGAAATCATCGCAAAGTACCGCGTTAACTAATCAAGTCGTCCGTTTAAGTAGGGGGGCAATCTGCGCCTCTAATTAAAGTTCACTCGTACCAAGCGTTTGGGAGCAAGGTAAGTCGTTAAGTCATGGGTTAGGCTGACGACATAGAGTGGAACAGGCAAAGAGACAAACTTAGGTTTGTCTCTTTTTTTATTTGAAGCCAGGAAAAATGGAGTTTAACGCAAGGTTAAGCTGTCTCTGTGAATATGAATAAGCAAAATGCCGCAATGACCATCACGGATTGAGCTATATACGATTATTACAGTTGTGTAATAGTGATTCCCTTTCGCGATGGATTATCAACGTGAGTCAGTTGTTTGATAATGCTCTCCTAGTCATTCATTAAATTTGGAGATCATTATGGCTAATGGATTCACCAGAGATGGTGGCGTTCAAGATCAAATCGATGCGACGGTGAGCGATGCAATTAACCGTGCACGAGCAAATCTGCATAAAGAGTACAACGAGACCGACTATTGTTTGGAGTGTGGTGAGTTGATTCCGGCTGCTCGCCGCAAAATCATGCCGGGTGTTGAGTTGTGTGTTGAGTGTCAGCAAAAGCAAGATGCGCTATTCAAAGCAAGCAGCTTATTTAACCGCCGCGCGAGTAAAGATAGCCAGCTACGTTGATCAAAAGCAACGTGCTCGTTCATTGAGATGGCGAGATTAAAAATGCGGTCTCCACTCATTCTATATTGTAACAGGCGGTAACGCAGTAAATGGTGAGCGCTCGTCGGAGCGCTCAAGTTGCTCTTAGTGCGTTGTATTTCCTGAGTTGATGGTTTTTTCAGTGGTTCACTCTGTCGAATTTTGTTATCAGGGTATTATGTAACTATTAACTAGACGAATTAACGCCAGCGGGAATATACTGTGCTTCTTATTATTACTTAGGATTAATTTGTGGACCCCAACTCTAGTCGATTGTGTCACCCCTTACTGGTATTAACTATCAAGGGAGGACGCAGCAATGATTGAGCCCCTTCTTTCCCTTCTATTCGGTATTTTCTTCATCTTGGTCATTATTGCGCTAAACGGTTATTTTGTTGCGCAAGAATTCGCTTATATGGCGGTGGATAGAGCCAAACTTGCCACCTTAGCCGCTACCGGTGATGAAGCCGCAAAACGCGCTCTCGCGGTAACCAAACGAACCAGCTTTATGTTGTCTGGCGCGCAGCTTGGTATCACAGTCACAGGCCTAGTATTAGGTTTTGTTGCCGAGCCACTCGTCGGTCAATCGATGGGCATGTTATTGCAAGGTTTTGGATTATCTCTTGAGTCAGGGATTGCGATTGGTACTGTCGTTACCCTTGGTGTTGCGATGGTTGTGCAGATGATCATGGGTGAGCTTTACCCTAAGAATCTTGCGATTGCTAACGCAGAGCCAATGTCACGCATGATGTCTCGTTCGACTTTGATTTACATGTCTGCGTTTGGCTGGATCATTAGCTTCTTCGACAAATCGGCTAACTTACTGCTGCGAGCGGTTCGCATCGAACCTGTGCATGACCTTGATGTCAGTGCATCGGAAGAAGATTTACACCATATCATCGCCAACTCACGCGAAAGCGGAGATTTGCCAGTGGAATTGTCACTGATGATGGATCGTATCCTCGACTTTCCTGAGCGCGATGTGGAACATGCAATGGTGCCTCGTTCGCAAGTGGATTGGGTTGAACCTGAAACCACATTGACCGAACTGCTGTCACTAATGGCACAAGCACACACTCGTTACCCAGTGATCAATGACGATGATGCGCCGGTAGGTGTGGTTCATCTATCGGATGTACTGGCGAGAATCGACGCGGGTAATGCGGACGACACGGTTGCTGAGGTGATGCGACCTGCAACGGTACTCCCAACCTTGATGCGATTGCCTGATGCACTAGAGCATCTTGTGACTTCAACAAATCAGTTGGCGTGTGTCATCGATGAATACGGCGGCTTTGCAGGCGTGTTGACGATCGAAGATCTGGCGATGGAGATCGTGGGTGAAATCACCGATGAGCATGATGAAGATAATGGTGATGCAGTTGTGTCTGAAAGTGGCAACGTATGGTTGATGGAAGGCGATGTCCATATTGATGAAGTTGAACGTGCGATTGGTTATGACTTACCACGCGGCGATGTAGAGACTATTGCGGGTATGTTGATTGCGGCACGCGGTGCATTGCCTGCGGAAGGTGACACAGTCACTATTGAGCTGCCAATTGATCCTTCAGAGCTGGCTTCTGGTGAGCCAATTGCACGCCATCTAGAGGTGGATGTGCTACGTATTGAGCGACATGTACCTACTGAGGTTCGTGTAAAACTGGTAGAGCAACCAATCGTGGAGGATGAAGCATGACCGATCCTTTGATTGTCACTCTAGTGACGACCGCTCTGATTATATTGAGTGGCTTTTTCGTTATCATCGAATTTGCTTTGATGGGCGCTCGTCGTCACCGTTTAGAAGAAATCGCCGTTGAAAGCGCTTCAGCGCGTGCAGCATTACGCGGTATGAATGATCTAACGCTGATGTTGGCGGGTGCTCAATTGGGTATCACCTTCTGTACATTTGCATTGGGTGCAGTGACCAAACCCGCAGTCGATCAATGGGTTGGTCCGGTATTTCTAGCAATGGGTTTGCCATATTGGGCAGCAGATGCCGCCGCGTTTGGTTTCGCACTATTTGTGGTGACGTTCTTACACCTAGTTGTCGGTGAGATGGCGCCAAAATCATGGTCTATCGCACACCCAGAAAAGTCAGCATTAGCCATCGGTATTGTGGCAAGAGCCTACGTTTGGCCGCTACGTCCATTGTTAAATTGGATCAATAGCATTGCCAACCGTTTGGTGAAAGCGTCTGGTGTAGAGCCAGTAGAAAGTGCGGCAGTTGGTGGGCAAGATGTCGATACTATTCGCCAACTGGTAGAGCACTCAGGCAAAGTTGGTACGCTGAAACCAAACATTCAAAAGCAACTGTCTGGCTTGATTGATCTAAGCTCAATCCCTGTCGAAACCCTAGTAACAGAAGGGCAGGTGATGGCGCATGTTGATAAGAATGCAACGGTTGCTGAAGTGCGCGCGGCAGCGATGGCATCGGGTCACTTACGTATTCTTGTTTGTGGCAAGTCAGGTTTAAAACCGTTAGTGGTTCACGTGCGTGATACGCTTTTAGAGCCGGCGGAAAAGCCAGCACGAGAAGTGGCGCGTAATGCGTATGTGCTTGATTCAAAAACGCCAATTTATGAAGCTCTAGCGCGTATGCGTAAAGCGAGTGTGCAGTTAGCTGTCGTCAGTAAAGACGGAAAAATGGTTGGCGTAGTGACACTAGCTGACATTTTAAAACGTGTTCTACCAACGACCGCTGCTAACTAATGCATTGCTGACAAGCGTTAGTATCGGCGCTTAATATAAACACGTAACACATAACGATGCCATCAATCAGCATAATGCTATTTGGCTGGCACAAAAAAGGACCGAGCATGAAAATGTTCGGTCCTTTTTTATCTCTATTTATTATGGGTAGTTTGTCATCGAGTGTTGTTTACTTGTTTGGCATTGGCAGTATTTCGAACATGCCATCAAACTTATCTAAGGTGCCAGCAAGCTGTTCTAGTAGTGCTGTATCGCCTTTCACACCTGCTTGGCCTGATTTAAAGAGTGCTTCTAGTGTTGTTTCACCGAGTACGACTTTAGTGAAGTCGGCTTTGTTGATGATCAGTTCAAAGTCAACGTTTGGCAGCTTATCGACCTCAATATTTGCCATATTGGCATTAGACACTTCACCGTAGTAACGCTCATCAAGATCTGGGTGGTAAACACCAAAGTTGAAATTGAGATCCGCCGCTTCTGCTTTTGGTGCGTTCAGGCTAACGGCAATAAAGTCTAAGAACATTCCCGTTGGCGTGTTGGCAATGACATCTGGTGAGGCGATCTTGATAGACTCTTGGATTTCACCAGTACGCAATTCAACTGCACCTTGTAAGTAACTATTGCGCCATGCCATAGTTTCAGATTGATAACCTTGTTGTTCAAAACTGTCTGCGAGTGCAAAACGGTAATCGATGTTATTCGGCAGACATTGCACTAGGTCGTTAAACAACTGCGATGCTTGCTGATATTCCCCTGCATTGAAATGCGTCATACCGGCTTTGTACATTACGTCCGCGCCTGCCGCATTGACATAGACACATGACTGATCTTTGGTTTGCAACGGGTTTGTGTTTACCGGATTCATATCATGGTAACCGAGGTAGAGGTTTACGACCGCACGAGCGTTGTGGCTGTATGAGCCGTGATAACCATTCGTATGCCATGTGTCGATTTGAGATTGCGGAACGATCTCTTCGATTTGGCGGCCCACATCGTGGATGGTGACACCGTGATTTGCAAGGCGCATGGATTGGTTGTGAATAAAGCCATAGTTATCACGCTGTAGTGCCATGTACTCAGAAATTTCGTTGACGTCAGTATCAGCCTTATCCCATACCGGCGCTGAGTGCGCGGCGTGAATATTGTCGACTAAACCTGAATCGACAAAGCGCATTTTTAGCTCAGTGAGGTATTTTGTCCAAACCAGCGCATCACGAACTTTAGCACCACGGAAAGTATAGATATTGTGCATGCCGTCGTAAGTCAGTTCAGCGGTATTGAGTGAGCGGTATTGTGGTACGTAGAGTACGATTTCGGCAGGTGCTTCTGCTCCTGGCATGTTGATCGCGTGGAAATCGAGTCCATCAATGGTGATCACTTTTTCACGTTCTTGAATCTCTTTTGTTGGTGCCACTAGCGTTACTTCACCTCGCGATGTGCCAAGGCCAAGCGCGTTGTCCACTATGCCTTTCGTGTTGTTATCCAATGTTGTCCCGTACTGGTAGTTTGCACGGCGTCCCATTGCGGAGCCTGCAATCACATTTTCGTCTGCGAGCTCTTTAATAAAGTCTTTTGGCGCATAGATTTCTGCATCTTTTGCGAAATCACCAGATTCATATACGCCACGAGAGCCACCAAAATGGTCAGCATGCATGTGCGAGTAGATCATGCCAGTAATTTTATGCTCGCCATTGATTGCAGGTAGGTGCTGTTTAGCAAATTCCCAAGAGGCCGCCGCCGCTTCACGAGACAGCAGAGGATCGTGAATCACATAACCGTTATCGGTGCGGTAGATGGTCATGTTGGATAAGTCTGCCCCACGAATTTGATAGACGCCATCAGTCACTTGGTATAAGCCTCCAGCGGCGTAATTCAACATGCCTTGACGCCAAATTGATGGGTTAACGGTTGCTGGTAAATCGTTAACAGACATATCAGCCATGTATTCAAAACGGTTTTTTAGCTCGCCGGCTTCATGTGTACCAAATTCAGCAATCAGTCCACGGGTCGTGCGTTCAAACGCAGAGGTGTCATCCCAAGGAAGTATTTTCGCGGTGGCGGTATTGGCATTTTCCGTGAACTTAGAAGCGGGTTTTCCCTCGTAAGTATCAATAGAGGCATAGTCGTTAGCGGTTGCACCAAATGAGACAATGACTGCCAGAGAAAGAACGGATGGAGTAAAACGAGTTTTCATAGGGAACCTCTTTGGGATGCGTATCGGGTATGGATGTAATTTAGCGGATTGACACATCGCAATACATCCATGAAACTGTATTTAACACATCATGAAATGTTATGTTTGGAGGAAGGATGCTGACGAACATCGATCTAAATTTGCTCAAAGTCTTTGTGGTGGTCTATCGCCATCAATCGATTACCTTGGCGGCGGAAGAGATGGGATTAACTCAGCCGGGAGTGAGCGGTTTACTCAAACGTTTGCAGCAGCAGGTGGGCAGTCAGTTATTTGTTCGCTCCGGTAGAGGGATCGCACCGACACAGCATGCACAAGAGTTAATGCGCCATGTTGAGCCTGCATTGGTTCAAATTAGTAATGCGCTGGAAGGGTTAGAGGGCTTTTCAACCCAGAATCCACGTAAGTTTGTGCTTTATACATCGGAACCGGTGATGCTAATGCTGCTGCCTAAGCTAGAAGCTGATGACAGCTTAGGTAATGTCACCATTGAATTGCTGCCAACACATTCTAATGAAGAAGCGCTGATTCAGGCTCTTAATCAATATCAAGCTGACCTTGCGATTGAATTATCTAACTACTCGACAGGTTCTTTTTTTATTGAAGAGCTGTTTGAAGATCGAGTACTTGTTATTGCGAGAAAAGGGCACCCTAGAGTCGAAAGTGCAATAACTCGCGAACAGTTCTATGCTGAGAAGCACATCACGTTGAAATTACGCCGCGAAGATACTTATATGGCGGATTATTTCACTGAGGAGAGCTTAAGCGAGCGACAAGTCGCTGCGGAATGTACCTCTCTGGTGTCGCTGATGACGATGGTTTCGACGAGTGATTGCATTGCGATTGTGACGGAAAGTATCGCAACTGCATTTGCCGATAAGTTAGGCATCCAAGTGTTGGATTGCCCGTTTACTCTCAAGCCCGTCAAATACCGCTTATTAGCCCATAATCGCGAGAGAAGAAGCCCCGCCAACATGTGGTTGCGAGAAAAAATTAAGTCCTATTTTTAACCTTTACTAAGGACACTCGCGATAAAGTTGCCGGAGTAGGTACTTTTTATTAGGGACAGACATAACAGTCAGAATCAAAAATGCCTCAAAACGTTTCAGGTGTAGTGGGTTAGTGAATTTGGCTTGTCACTTTTAGAGGCTCACGCGATTTGGAATAGAACAGTTATCTGAATGAGAAGAGGCTCCATTTCGTCGTAACACGGAGTTGTTCAGATACGCGACGGCGATATCATCGCTAGCAGAGTCGCTAAGTTGATTGACGCCAGATAGCTTAGCCCAATAACCAAAAAGCGAACCATTCGGTTCGCTTTTGAATTATTAAGAATTAACCAACTTAATTGGTTATCCTCACACTCCTACTGATAATGATCCACACTTGGGCATGAGCAGATCAAATTACGATCGCCATAAACATTATCGACGCGGTTTACGGTCGGCCAGTATTTCGATTGCTTGGTGGCGTAAGATGGGAAACACGCAACCTCACGCGAGTAAGGATGAGCCCATTGGTCATCAGACAGATCCACTTGCGTATGTGGTGCATTCACCAGTGGGTTGTTGTCTAACGGCCATTCACCATTTTTCACTTTGTCCATCTCTAAACGAATCGCAACCATGGCTTCGCAGAAGCGGTCTAACTCTTCCAAGTCTTCCGATTCGGTTGGCTCAACCATCAACGTGCCCGCCACCGGGAACGACATCGTTGGCGCGTGGAAGCCGTAATCCATCAAGCGTTTGGCAATGTCTTCCTCGCTAATTCCTGTGGCCTCTTTGAGCGGACGGATATCGATAATGCATTCGTGCGCCACACGGCCATTGGTGCCTCGGTAAAGCACTGGGTAGTATGGGCGCAGCATTTCCATAACATAGTTGGCATTCAAAATTGCCACCTTGGTTGCTTCGGTTAAGCCTACTTCGCCCATCATGGCAATATAAGCCCATGAGATAGGTAGAATTGACGCACTGCCGAGATCTGCAGCGGATACGGCAAACGCTTCGCCTTCGACCCCATTTTCAATATGACCGGGTAGGAAAGGTGCAAGGTGCGATTTCACCCCAATAGGTCCCATGCCTGGGCCACCACCACCATGCGGAATACAGAAGGTTTTGTGTAGGTTAAGGTGCGAAACGTCTGAGCCAATAAAGCCTGGTGTGGTTAAGCCCACCTGCGCGTTCATATTGGCACCATCAAGGTACACTTGGCCGCCCGCTTGGTGCACCATCTCGCACACAAGCTTCACTTGTTCTTCATACACGCCGTGGGTTGAAGGGTAGGTGATCATGATGCTGGAAAGGTTATCGCGGTGTTTTTCGATTTTATCTGCCAGATCGCTAATATCGATGTTACCTTCTTGGTCGCATTTCACGACCACGACCTTCATTGACACCATAGAGGCTGTAGCAGGGTTAGTGCCATGCGCGGAGCTTGGGATCAAACAGACATTACGATGTGCGTCGCCACGGCTTTCATGGTAACGCTGAATGGCGATAAGCCCAGCGTATTCGCCTGACGCTCCAGAGTTTGGTTGTAGCGAGAAGTCGTCGTAACCGGTTATCTCACACAGTTTCTCTTTCAGATCTTTTGCCAGCGCAGTGTAACCAGCGGCTTGCTCAAGCGGAACAAATGGATGTAGTGCGCCAAATTCTGGCCAAGTGACAGGAATCATTTCGGCAGCGGCATTGAGTTTCATGGTACAACTGCCCAGCGGGATCATGCCATGAGTGAGCGAGAAGTCTTTATTTTCTAGCTGTTTAAGGTAACGCATCATCTGCGTTTCACTGTGATGAGTGTTAAACACTGGGTGCGTTAAATATGAGCTGGTGCGACGACAAGATTCAGGAATCGCAGCAAACTCATTTTTCTCTATATCCGAAGCGAGTGCAGACACATTTTCTTTGATATCAAAAATGTTAAAGAGTGCGTCGATATCCGCGACAGTGGTGGTTTCATCTAAGCTCACGCCGAGTTGGTGTGAAGATTTTAGTAAGCGAAGGTTGATGTCGTTTGACTGAGCTTTTTGATAGAGCGCTTCGGTTTGATCACCACTGTTGATGGTAATGGTGTCAAAGAAGCTATTATGTGCCAGTTCGTAACCTGACTTAGTTAGCCCAGCGGCAAGGATTGCCGTCATATGGTGTGTGCGACGAGCGATAGTACGCAAGCCTTCTGCACCATGATATACCGCGTAGAACGAGGCCATATTGGCCAGTAGTGCCTGCGCAGTACAGATGTTTGAGGTCGCTTTCTCGCGGCGGATATGTTGCTCACGAGTTTGCATTGCCATGCGCAGTGCTTGGTTACCTTTAGCATCAATGGAAACACCGATAACGCGACCAGGCATGGTACGTTTGTGTTTGTCTTTGGTCGCCATGAAGGCGGCGTGTGGGCCACCATAACCCATTGGCACACCAAAACGCTGAGCAGAGCCTATCACTACATCGGCGCCCATTTCACCCGCAGGTTTTAAAAGTGTGCTGGCAAGCAGATCGGTGGCGACGGTCACTAGAGTTTTGTTGGCTTGCGCGGCGCTAAT
Organism: Vibrio scophthalmi LMG 19158; assembly: GCF_000222585.1. GTDB lineage: Bacteria > Pseudomonadota > Gammaproteobacteria > Enterobacterales > Vibrionaceae > Vibrio > Vibrio scophthalmi. The sequence goes on from NZ_AFWE01000112.1 coordinate 68,958, forward strand.
GATATCAGTGATATCGCGTACTTCACCCGTGGTCGATGGGTATTGAACTAAAGCTCCGAACACATCGTGGTTCGGCAGTGAGTCAACGTCGTCAACGATTACGTCAAAACCGATGTATTTTGCACGGGTTTTAACCACTTCAATAGTTTGTGGGTGCACATCCGTAGCGACGAAGAACTGGTTACTTTTGCTCTTGCCTGCTCGTTTGCATAGGGTCATCGCTTCCGCAGCCGCAGTGGCTTCATCCAACAAGGATGCATTGGCGATTTCCATGCCAGTTAAGTCCATCACCATTTGTTGGAAGTTGAGTAGTGCTTCAAGGCGGCCTTGTGAGATTTCCGGTTGGTAAGGCGTATAAGCGGTATACCAACCTGGATTTTCGAATACATTACGCAAAATAACATTTGGCGTGAAGGTGTTGTAGTACCCTTGGCCAATGTAAGTGCGCTTAATTTGATTAAGCTTGGCAAACTGTTTCATGGCGGCAAGCATATCGGCTTCACTCTTGGCTTCGGTGAGCATGAGTGGTTTTTCCAAGCGGATTTGTGCTGGCACGGTTTGAATGATCAACTCATCCAAGCTTTTTGCATCGATAGCATCGAGCATTGCTTGTTGGTCGGCTTTGTTTGGTCCGTTGTGGCGAGCAACGAACTCATGTCGAGTGCTGAGGCTTTGAAGTAGTGTTGTCATTATCCTTTACCTTCTGGCTCGGATGTCGGGGCTTTTGACTCTGTTGAGAAAAAGATACCGATATCCATTAATACGAGCCTTTAAAAAAAGCCGCCCACTTTCATGGGCAGCTTTTGCTGATTTATTATTCTTCTTCGATAGAGCTTAAATATTCGTCTGCGTCTTTGAGATCGTTTAACTCTTCCGGATCAGACAATTTCACTTTGACGATCCAACCGCCTTCGTATGGTTCTTCGTTGATAAGCTCAGGACTGTCCTCAAGCTCCTCGTTCACTTCGATGATTTCACCGGTGACAGGCGCGTAGATGTCTGATGCGGCTTTCACTGATTCAACTAATGAGAAGTTTTCACCTGCATCGATTTCTGCTTCGACTTCAGGTAAGTCTACGAAAACAACATCACCAAGCATTTCTTGTGCATGCTCAGAGATGCCGATGGTTACAGTACCATCACCGTTATCACGCACCCATTCGTGGCTGTCTGTAAACTTGAGGGTTTTGTCCATTGCTTGATCTCCACATTTCATTTTTAGGTAAAAAGAGAGTGCTGGCAGATGTTATCTCATCTTTCTTCTTTACGTGTTAGGAAGGCCCTAAACACTCTGCACTTGCTTGCTACCATTGCGTCTAAATTATTACGTCTAAATTACTGAGTCTAAATTGTGCTACGCCAAAGCCGCGGCTTGTCTGTTTTGCTGAGCAAGTCTCTTTCAAGACGCTAATCAGCAAAACATCGCCTGACCTCATTATCGATCACAAGTCCGCATTGATCAGTTTGCATTACTTTAATGCGGATTTTTGAGTGACCGGTCACTGAATTACGCTCTGTTTAGTCATGGCTTCTACGCTATGTTTATTTCGAATAAGGTGAGTGACCTCTTGGTGAGCATCGAGCCTCTGATTCTGCCTTATTGAACGGTTACAAGCGCCTTGATTAAACGATTTTCAGCTAACATCTCGGTAACATAGCGGTTGATGTAAAAACAATCAACCCCAAAATTTCCTATAGGAAACATAGTTTCAGAATTTGTTAGCGACCCCACGATTGGTGAACTTTTATCCTTTTTTATTCTGAGGGCTTATTGCACAATGCAACGTCATACAGGATGTTTAATTCGCTGGGGGATGCATGGCGGAAGAGATTTATGATGAGTATCCATCATTAACACTAGCTAAAGAGAGCGAAGAGCAGACTATTGCGCCATTGAAGCTGGGAGTACGCATCAAAGAGATCCGCGCCCGCTTAGGTATTACCTTGGAAGAGGCTAGTCAGCGCACCGGGTTGGCACGTTCAACGTTAAGCAAAATTGAAAACGAGCAAATATCGCCAACCTTCCAGGCGATGCAAAAGTTGGCCAACGGCTTGCAAATAGATATGCCTCAACTATTTGAAAAACCGGAGAAAAATGTGGCAACTGGTCGTAGGGATATTACATTGCAAGGGCAAGGAAAACCGCACCCGACACAAACTTACGAGCATGAATTACTGGCCACGCAATTGCTCAATAAGAAGATGATGCCATTTAAAAGTCGTGTTCGTGCCCGTTCCTTTGATGAATATAGCGATTGGGTTAGGCATGAAGGTGAAGAGTTTTTATTGATTCTTACAGGCTCTGTTACCTTCTATTCCGAATTCTATGAACCGGTTGTTTTGGGTGAGGGTGACAGTGTTTATTATGATGCCAATATGGGGCATATGCTGGTTTCAATCAGTGATGAAGATGCTCATATTCTTTGGGTAACCGCAAAATAAGCAGGTTGTTTCCAATTGGAAATACACATTGTAATCATGGATATCTTGAGCTGGCCTAAGCCAGCTCTTATTATTTTATGCCTCTTTGCATGGCAATGAACATGGCAACGAATGTTCGTAAAATGTTAAATGTCACACTTTACATCTATGGGTAAATTTTAACCGTGCAAACTCACCACTATCATGTTTATTATCGGAAACAAGATTTCTTATAGGTTCCTGCTTAACTCGATCGCAGGAATCAGAAGTAGAACCAAACGGACATTTGGAGATCCCCATGACTGAAGTGCTACTGACCACACCATTGCATGATTTGCATCTTGAAGCGGGGGCGAAAATGGTCCCTTTCGCCGGTTACGATATGCCAGTTCAATACAAGTTAGGCGTAAAAAAAGAACATTTACACACTCGTGAACAGGCAGGTTTATTTGATGTGTCACACATGGGGCAATTGCGTTTAAAAGGCGTGGATGCGGCAGCATTTCTTGAAACTTTAGTGCCAGTCGACATTATCGATTTACCGGTAGGCAATCAGCGTTATGCGTTTTTTACCAACGCTCAAGGTGGCATTATGGATGACTTGATGGTGGCCAACTTAGGTGACCATTTGTTTGTTGTCGTTAATGCGGCATGTAAAACGCAAGATATTGCTCATCTACAACATCATCTTCCGCAAGGGGTTGAGCTTGAGGTGATTGAAGATCGTGCCCTACTTGCATTGCAAGGGCCTAAAGCGGTGAATGTTTTACAGCGTTTACAACCTGCGGTGGCAGAGATGATCTTTATGGATGTCGGTCAGTATTCTTTGCTCGGTGTGGATTGCCTCATTTCTCGCAGTGGTTACACCGGTGAAGATGGCTATGAAATATCAGTGCCAGCTGAACATGCGAAAGCATTAGCACAAGCATTGCTTGCCGAAGAGGAAGTGGAGTGGATTGGGCTTGGTGCTCGTGACTCTTTACGTCTTGAGTGCGGTTTGTGTCTGTATGGCCATGATTTGGATGAAACCACTACCCCTGTCGAAGCGAGTTTATTATGGGGCATTCAAAAGGTACGCCGCTCTGGTGAAGCGCGTGCTGGTGGTTTTCCGGGGGCAGACATTATTCTTACTCAGATTGAAACAAAGCAAGTTGCGCGCAAACGCGTGGGGTTAGTTGGAGAAACCAAAGCGCCAGTGCGCGAAGGTTGTCAGTTGTTTGATGCTGATGGTCAGCGAATTGGCAATGTAACCAGCGGAACGGCAGGACCTTCAGCAGGTAAGCCAGTTTCGATGGGGTATGTGAGCGCCGATCTTGCCACCGTCGGCACACAAGTTTTCGCTGAAGTTCGCGGAAAGATGCTACCGATGACGATCGAAAAGATGCCATTTGTTCCACAAAGGTATTTCCGAGGCTAATTGATTTTATTCACTTAGTGCTTGTTGGACGGATAAATTTAGGATAAAAGATCACTTTAAAATCGGCTGAGCGATAGTGTTGAGTCGATGACTATTATTCAGCAAGCTCAAGGAAGAAAAATGAAACACAATGTTTATTTTGAAGGTAATGTACAGTCACTAGCGTTTACTCAACTAAGCGATGAGTCAAGTGTGGGCGTTATGGCTCCTGGTGAATATACCTTTGGTACTGCATCTCCAGAGAAAATGACTGTGATTAAAGGTGCACTAACGATCAAACGTGAAGGTGAGCTTGATTGGACTACGTTCAAAGACGGTGAGTCATTTAACGTTTCAGGTGATTCTTCATTTGAACTTCGTGTTGAAATGGCGACCGCATATTTCTGCGAATATCTATAAAAAAGTGCCGCGCTTAGGCGCGGCATTAACCAAACTGCTTCAAATTGCAGACGACAGTGGATGATGTCTTCGTCGGTTATAATTCTTTCCCCAATCCCCACTTATATTGCAGCTATTGAGTATAAGTAAAAATCTTAGCGTTATTCTGCGTTACTTTTTCTATCAACTCCCCTTGGTAAAACTGACCATTATGTTCGATAAATTCGATGGGTGAGTTCGTAATATCCGTGTCTACAATTCAATCAGTTGACTATACTTATACTATCCATAATCGTTTATGAGGAGGTAAGTATGGCAGTTGGTTCCCGACGTACTGACTCAAATTCACGTTATGATCCTGATGAAGGTTTTACTCCTGATCAACTTCATCGCTTCGGTCGAGTCGCTAATCGTGCTCAGATTGCGCGAGAGCAGCGTCAACGTGCGGAGGATTTAGATCTTAGTGAAGACGATGCAATCGTGAAACGTGCGAAAAAGCGAGTACTCAAGCCGATTGTTCCCTCGTTATCGGAAAATAAGCGTTCTGTTCGTTACGCTATTTGGCTCATTGTTGCGTTAGTTGGGTTACTTTGGGTGATGTACATGACCGGTTAAGCGTTGTTGATCTGTCTGACATTGCCCTCTGTTAATGTGGGAATCTCTTGCAGTGAACAAAGTGTGTCACCATGGTAATACTGAAATTGATTCTTCCCCTTATGTTTCGCCGCATACATCGCTTTATCCGCGCAACGTGTTAACTCGTGTAAGTTATCTGCATCTTGAGGATATAACGCTACCCCGACGCTAACGGTTAAGCTGCTGACCTGTTTCGAACCTGAATAACTGTCCTGAAATAAATGACAAATTCGATGCAAAATACCTTCTAGATCCTGTTTGCTGCGCACATCGTAAAGTAAAATGACAAACTCATCTCCGGCAAATCTTGCGATTGAGTAGTCGTGTTTATTACTGTCACGATCTCGGGTTCTAATGTTGTTCTTTAACCGTTTGGAGAACTGTTGTAACACTCGATCGCCCACTTCATGCCCATAGGTGTCATTGATTTCTTTAAAGTCATCAATATCTAAAAAGACCAGAGCGGTTGTTGAAGGTAAGTGGACTATTTCTGCCAATTTTTTGGTTGCCCAATGTTCAAAACTCCACCGATTAGCCAGCCCGGTTAATTGATCGAGGTAGGCAAGATCTTCTATGCCTTCACGGTAGAGCGATTGGATATAGTTGAGCATTTTAGAGTAGTAGAAAGAGGCGGTATTGCAGATCAAGCAGATGACGACAAGGCTTAGAATGAAACGCTCATGTGAGGTATCCAACTGAGTAAAAACCGCATCGGTAAAAAGGCTTGCGGCGATCGCTAAGGCGCAAAAGGACACACTGAACAAAAGACCGGTTCTAAATTCATTGATCAAAATCGTTGCGGCGATAATAGGGAAAATCCACATTAAGCGATCAGGAAAGCGTTCACTGTAGAGAAGCAATATCACGCCTTGCAGCATGAGTACGCCAGTGAGGATTAGGTCTGAGTAATTGAGGCTGCGATGGTAGTGAAGGTGCCAAAGATTAAGGGCTAACACCACGCAACAGACAAAGTTGATGGTCGCGAATACATTTTCATGGTTCGCGAAGTAAGCAAAACCATAACCAGTCAACACGCAGATAGAGAGTAGCGAGCATAGGCGCACCAATTTACATTTTCGAGTTGCACGGATATCTGCCATTTCTTCTAAGTGTCTGCCGACAAAATTACTCATTTGTAGCTATGCCTCCTGACTCATATTCTGCCCTAAGTCTAGGAGATTAAATTCACTCTGAAGTCTGGATAGCGGTGTTTTACTGTGACCAAGGTCTTGAAATTATATGAATCTATAGTGTGATTTCGTTACAAAGCGGAAAGTTGCTCGGGTTATTTGATCCGCTAAGATCATGCAGATTGACGTTGATGAGCGAGTAGTGGTGCTTTTTTTGATAAAAAGATGCCCTCGGAGGAGGGCGTATGATGGGTTATTTGGCTTCAAGCCCATAAGGAAGTCGCGTGAAGATCTCAGGTTGATTGGTGTAGGTTGGCGCTTGGTTTACTTGTTGCCAATCGAGCAACATGATCGCGAGTACATTGCGGTGCTCACCTTTGGAAAAGTCAAAGTCGCCAGTATTTGAAGGTACCATACCATGCTGCTTATTAACGGCTGCGGCAATGGCCGCGCGTGTTTTGGCCACCACTGGGTCATTTTCAAGGCCGGCAAGTAAGAAGTTAATCCCTACTTCTGCGATGACATCTTCTTTTGCGCGGATCAGAATCTCATCGATATTGTCTCGATAGTAGTCATAGATCCATTGATGATCTTTTTCGTTGACCTGTTTTTGGTAATACTCTGATTCAGCAAAAATGATGTGCGTCATGCCATACAGTTTGTTGCCGTATTGTTGCGGAGAGAGTTTGCTGTCTTTATCGTCAGGGTAGGTTTTGCGAAATGCTTCGATAAAAGCCGGTACGACATCTTGTTCGCCAAGTTGGCGTAACCAGTAAACTTGATTGGCTAGCTGCGCTGCCCAAGCGCGAATCATCTCAGGATCACTGGCGTAGTGGTTAAAATCGTAACGGCGGATCACTTGACGCAATTTTGCATCTTGTTGGTGCTTGAGGCCATATTCATTTGCTCTTGCCATCGAGCCAAGTAAGTCGACGCCCAGGTAGAGATATTCTGGTGTGTGTTTTGTGACGGTATAGCGGCGCATGCTGCGTTCATCTTCGTCACCAACGTAACCTTCTAGGCGTTTTTCTGAATAAAGATAGATTTGTTCCGGAGTGTTTACGTCTGCTGCGAAGTAATTTAATCGGCTCGCGACGCGGGCAAGATCACTCCAGATTGCCGCGGAGTATTTTTTATCTAATGTTTGGCGATACATTCGCAAACCATAGTGGCCTTCTTTGAAAGCAGGCAGTGTGAAGAGCTTTTGCTCATAAGTTTGGCGGATCAAATCAGCTGATTGTTGGTATTGTTCACTCTGTGTATCAGCGAAAGCAGAATGTGATAGGGTTAGGCCAAGTATGAGGGTGAGAAAATAGCGGCGCATCGAATATCCCTAGTAAAATGATGAGTATACAACAATAACAAACATTACTGTTGTCAATGTGAGTAATCAGTCAGATTCACGTAAAGTTATTTAAAGTCGAAATAATTCAATAAATGGCCCTATTTGATGGTGCGGAAGGTGAGATTAATTCGCGGCTCTTTAGGCCGTTTTGTTTTAGGTAAAGCGTGTTTCCAGTAATGCTGTAAGGTCCCGCCCATTACGAGCAAAGCGCCGTGGGAAAGCTCTAGGCGAATAGTTTCACCACTTTGGGTATGTTTAAGAGCAAACATTCTACTTGCCCCCAAGCTGAGAGAAGCTATCACGGGGTTAACACCAAGCTCGGGCTCATTGTCTTGATGCCATCCCATTGAGTCTTGACCATCGCGGTAGAGATTTAATAAGACGGAGTTGAACTGACTTTGGCATACCTGTTCGCATCGCTGTTTTATAGCGATGATTCCTTGTGGCATTGGTTGAGCTTCGAGTGTCAGTCCTGAATATTGATAGTTGCGCTCACCATACCAAGCGATGAGCCGAGGCTGCGGAATTGTTTTACCAAATAGAGAGATGGATTTTTGCTGCCAAGCGGTTCGATGCAACAAAAGTGAATGGAGAGCATCGGCTTCTTCTTTAGCGATAAAGTCGGGCAGGTATAAGAGCTTGCCATCCTGCACAGTTTGCCATTTCCTGCTTTTTTCCATCTATTTTCTCCACTATCGGCTCAATTTATCAATAAATTGCCTTTTTTGACGGTGAATTCTACGCCGCGTATTATAGTTTACTAATGATAAAAATATAAATTGCAGCCTCGCTCTGTTGATCATGACAGTAGCATGCAAAGCAATAGTAGCGCCAAGTTGTTTTTTTTGGCTAATAGCGCTTTAGCGAGTCGCATTTAGCTTGTTTAAGGGGGAGCGGTAGAATGAAGCGCCGCCAAGGCTGGTATTGGCCGTTATTTTTATGTTGGGTAATGTTTATGCTCATTGCTGTGATGGGGGTGGAGTATTTAAATCGCTATCAACAGCAATACCTCAATTCGTTAGAACAAGAAGATGCCAAAGAAGATCTTTCCTTAGTGCGTTCTCGTTTGGAGTCGTTGATTGTCTCTGATATCTATGTTTTGAATAGCTTGCCAGTTTTGGTCGCACTAAATCCTGATATGAAGAAACTGGATTGGAACAAATTGGCTGAAAATGTTTATCAACGTAGTCGCCATATTCGTGTGATTGGGCTAGCGCCCGATGATGTGGTTAAGTATATCTATCCGCTTGAGGGTAATGAGTCCGTATTAGGGCTAGATTATCGGATGGTTCCCGAACAATGGTCTTCGATTCAGAAAGCCAAATCGATAAAAGAAACGTTTATTGCAGGGCCTGTGGAATTGTATCAAGGAGGCCGGCACTTGATTGCTCGCTTGCCTATTTTTACCGATGCTCCTTTTAACCAAAACTATTGGGGAGTGTGCAGCGTTGTGATTGATTTGACCGCTCTTTTTGAAGACGCAGGCGTATATCGGTTAGATCAGCAATATAATATCGCTCTACGTGGGGTCGATAGCTCTGGCCATGCGGGGGAGATGTTCTTCGGTGAAAAAGAAACCTTCACCAATGCTTTTGCAATTGAAAATGTATATTTTCCCTATGGACATTGGGTGATTGCGGCCTCAGCAAGAAATGATTTCTTAAATCAACTGGATTGGTATCAAGTACACAGCGCGCGCATTATTGGCTATAGCGCCTTACTTGCCATCTCGCTGTCGTTTCTTGCGATATCACGTATGTACCACACTGCAAACGAACGCTCGCTACACGATGAGCTGACGAGCTTACCTAATCGACGTTACTTTATGTTTACTATTCAGCACCAATTCTCACTGGCGGTAAGCTCTGCCGTGAATGAGGGTTTCGCCTTGGTCAATATCGATCTCGATAAGTTTAAAGCGGTTAATGACCAGTTAGGCCATGATGCGGGGGACAAAGTATTGAAAGCGACAGCACAACGAATTCAGGGCGCGCTAAGGGCTTCAGACATAGTCGCAAGGGTTGGAGGCGATGAGTTTTTGGTTCTGTTGCCTCGAGTGATGGCTGAGCGAGATGTAGAAGCCATCATGGATACAATTAATCGAGCAGTGAGTACGACCCCAATTATGTATGAGCATCACGCTATCAACATTGAAGTGAGCATTGGCTATGCACTCTACGACCGAAGATTTATGAGCGTGGAGGAGATGTTTAAGTTAGCTGATAGCCGAATGTATCAAGTTAAAAATCAACATCGCCAACAAGGGTAATTGCAATTTGCAATAAACACATTTGCAAAATATATCAGATTTGCATTTTGCAAAAGCGCTATGCATGATGTTTTCATGAAACAGCTGAATAATTAACCAAAAACAATCATTTAGATAAATTGAAAACTTGGCACGCATTGTGCTTTATTAGAAATGACCCTTATTAAGCCGAGGGTCACCTAGCCAACTGACGTTGTTAGTGAACCGAATATTTGTTCACAATCATACATAGCCAATCACCTTTATTGTGATTGGCTTTTTTTCTGCCTACATTTCAGTAACGCAGTCGGTTTATCACTTTACTCCGTTAATTATCACCACAACGCTGATAACAACTTGGTTGTCGTGGGCAAACGGCTCCGCGTGAGCAGATAACTCGTGCGTCAGAATAGAGCCCTCTTTCGACCCAATTGATATTCAGTATTTTCGCAATCGTAGTAAATTCTTGCTGGATATGCCTTGGTATTGGTGCGCTGCCACCACTTTCTACACACAAGGCTTTTAACTCTTCAGCAATGGCACGCGATTGGCCGCCTTGCGCATCGATGGCGGGGTTGAGATCTATCCCGGCACACAATACGCGATTGTTACCCGCAGGGTCGGTCATGTTGATCGATTCGCAGCAATAGATTCGCGGTTCATCCCCAACGTGCAAAATAGAGATTTGTGCAGAAGTGGCACTCTGTGGTTCAGATAAACGTCTAAATACTGCCCAGTGTTGGCAGGGGTCGTTTACTTTACGCATATTCCCCCACGGTAGCGGGATGCCATTACCGCGATACACCGCTTTGAGCTTGTTTTGGCCATAAGCGTCGAAATAGTGCCAGTGAGGATAAGGCGATACAACGGTCATTCGTCGCATTGCAACGGATGGCGAAACTCCCGCCTTTTTATGTACGTCTATTTCGTAACCATTGCGATCGAGCAACTGACGAAAGGGCACTTTAGGGCAGAGCAAGGCGCCAGCGAAGAAACTGGATTCAAAATCGCGCCATGCTTGCAAAATATCTTTCGAGTTTAACTCTGAGCTGCTGTTTTGATCCGGATGCTCTTCCCAGCTATTTGCATGACCGACCGAAAGAACACTTTTTAAGCCTTCTTTTGAGTGCAAGACGCAATGGCCGATATAAACCGCTAGGTCATACTTGAGACGAGTGGGGTAATCACGCAGAATTTCATTAATATAGATAAAGCCCGGCGGTTCAAAAAACGAAGTGACCACTTGTTTTGCGCTGACCCCCAGTTCATCGATCACATCTTGTGGCGAGCGGGAAATCCAACGAATCGTCAGCCCCATACTACGAGCGATATCCATAAGATCTTGCGCCGACAAATTCAAGCGCTTGAGGCCAACCTCTTCCGCAGCTCTTTCGAGATCGGGAAAGTGGTTTTGATGACTCTCTTGATGAGCACGGATCAAAAGGTGCGCAAATTGACGACCAGTAATGCCGGTTTGCGAGAGCATTTCTGGGATGGCGATTTGTAAAATGTCTTTTGAGAACAGAAAGCTTGGCTCGAGCGCCATGCCGCTGATCCCACCGCGGTTGCCTTTATCGGGGGTAATGGCTTCGTGAGCAGGCTCATCATCTAAAAACCAAGCCGGATCTTTTTGGAATACTTCGGCGATCACTTCAAGCATATCGATGCTTGGTACGCGCTTTCCTCGCTCTATCATCGAGAGATAAGAAACGGAGGGTGCATATTCAGGATTGATTCGAATGCAACGCGCAGAGAGATCTTCCATCGTTAAATGGTTACGCTTCCTAAGATTCCTAATTTTTGTTCCTAGGAAATGGGACTGACGTATCAAGCTTTTTGACAAGGACATTTTGTAAAATTCACATTGTAAAATTTTTGTTGTGAAATTGTAGTCAAAAATTCGCTAATCTACAAAGTATGCAAGTTCACAAATTTGTCATTAAATTGCTAAACAAGTTTCATGAACTGCGTAGGGACTTAGATGATGTGTTATCCGCGAGGGAAAGACTATGAATATGCAAACTTTCGATAATAATGAGATTCAAACGAATACAGCGCCATTTATTGCAAATGCAGTCTTTGCCGTGGAAGCAATCAATGCTGAACAAGCAACAGAGAAACAACTCAAAGCTAAGCAGCTACTTGATAGACTGTTTCCGCTTGAGAATGGTTCACACAGTGATGTAACTGCTTATGTGATTGATTACCGCCACGTAATGGCTTACTTCAAAGATGGCCGTCATAGTGGTTTGAAGCACCCTAAGCACTTTGTGGCTTTTACTGGTGAAAAAGAAGACCCACATTCCATTGTGCTACGCGATGGCAATGGTAGCCACATGGAAGTGCTGTTTGGTCACCACAAAGGCACTGGGGCAGTTGAACATATCGATATTGATGATATCCAGATGGAAACGTGCACCACATTCCCACAAGCGGATTCAAGTGCGGCGATGCGCCATTGGATTAGCTTGGTGAAAGGGGATCAAAAGGGCCGTCCATGTGCCTGCAGTGAAGATAAGGAATACACCGCTAAGAACGGTGATGACTACCGACTTGATTGCTGCTTCAAACTGTAAGGTGTGTTGTGGTCACTGAGTGCAAATTCGGTGAAAACAGGTAAGTAAATTCCAGCCAAATGGCTGGAATTATTATGTGTTGAACTCAATCAAAGAGAAGTGAGGGTTGTCGGTGAGTGCTTGGAGTGAAACCATTAACTCTGTTGGTAGCAATATTTCTTCTTGTTTGATTTCTATTAATAAACACTCTTGATGATGCTCGTTATAGCGTGTGTCTTGCGCGACACCTTCGTACACGGATTGATCTTTTAGGGTGATACGTACCAAAAAATGATAAAGACAGGCGATTTCAAGGTAATCGTATTGCTGGCATGAAATCATGATGGTTCCTTAAACGGTTTGAGTTCGACGATATTACCTTCAGGATCTCTGATATAGAGCGAGCGGCCAAAGCCTTGTGCACCATAACGTTCAACAAACGATTCGGTTTGAATATCATGCTGATGGAGATAACGTAATAGAGTGTCTTCGTCGCGAGCGGCGATTTGTAAACAAAAATGGTCAAGGTTACGACCATTTTGCTGTGGTGCTTTACCGCCTAATTGTCCCAGTTCGCTATCAACAGTCACGATGTCTATCAAAGCGTGACCGGCTCTGAGTTGCGTTAAGCCTAGGTCGGGTAGGGTACGCTCGATACGGCAACCGAGGATGTGGTGATAAAACTCAAGCATTGCTGTGATTCGACTAGTACGTAACACGATGTGGTCTAACCCGATGATCTCAATCATATCAAATTACCTACGCAATAACGTTTATCTAGCTCAGTGAGTGATCCTCTATTAAACATACTATATTCAACCTACAATCCTACACGAGCAATTTTGCAGCCAGTAGCAGCATTACGATGCCAATGATTGCTTCTAACACCTTCCATGAGCGTGGATGGCGAAATATTGGAGCAAGTAATCTTGCACCGTATCCTAGGGCAAAGAAAAATAAGAATGATCCTGAGATAGCACCTAAGGCAAAGTGTAGTTTATTGGGTTCGTACTGGGTGGAAATCGAACCTAATAATACGACGGTATCAAGATAGACATGGGGATTGAGCCAAGTAAAAGCCAAGCAGAGTAATGCAGTACGTCCAGCACTGGCTTGCGAATCGCCTTGTGGGGTTAATGCATGGTTGGTGTTCCATGCGGAATAGAGACTGCGCAAGCCATACCAAAATAGAAACAGTGCTCCGCCGTAACGTGCAAACAGTTCCAAATTCGGAAATTGCTTTATCAACACGCCAAACCCGGCAACTCCGGCCGCAATCAAAATGGCATCCGAGGCCGCGCACAGTAAGCAAACTAAAAAGACATGCTGGCGTTGAATACCCTGCTTTAGAACAAACGCATTTTGTGCGCCAATCGCAATGATCAGTGATAGTCCTAGCGCCAATCCAGCAAGATAGGTACTCATTTAGAAGCTAGATCCCGGTTGGCTGAGAAACTCGATTTCTTCGGTTGTGCTTTCACGGCTTAAGATTACGTTTCGATGTGGGTAACGGCCAAAGCGGTCAATGATTAGCTTGTGCTTGAGTTCAAAATCGTAGTTATTTTCCATGCCCGGTTGAGAAAATAGAACGACGGCTTGTTTATGAATAGCAGCAGACTCACTGTGCATAAAAGGCATGTATAAGAAGGATCGTTCAATGGTGGTGAGTGACTTGTCAGCCTCTAACCGAATCGCTTCCTGCGCAAGCCCGAGCGCTAATGGATCTTGGCTGAAAGCCTGTGGGGTATTGCGGTAAATATTGCGTGAAAACTGGTCAAGCACAATGATCTCGGCTAAACGACCTTCCGGTGTGACGCGCCATGTGAACAGTTCCGCTTGTGATGCTTGCTTGAGTAAATCACCAAATTGATCACGGATGGTGTTATCAACCTCTTGATTGGCAACGAACCAATCTTTTGCTTCGAGTTGGTTAAACCAAAAATCGAGAACTTGTTGTTGCATGTGAACTCCTTTCTTTACACGTGCGTTTTGCCTAGAGTACGCCTGTTGGCGATAGGTTGCCTTCCAAGCGATTGATTTAACAATATAGCGCAGATTCAATAATGACAAAATGGCAAGCTTACTCGCAACGAGGTGCGGAATAAATAAACGGCAGGGAGTTGATATTTGTCTGGTCAGGCATATAATTTGTCGCCCGTAATCTACGTGCCGAATTAATTATGTCGATGTTGAAAAAGCCAGATCGCATCACTGCGATGCAAGACATCATCACGCAAGTGTTGGAAGAGCTGCCTTTGTATGAGCCTGAAACCTATGTTTGTGGTAGCAAAGGAAATTGTGTCGGCTGTCCTAAAAAGTTGCTGGAGATGGTTGATGGTGAACTCACCTATTGGCAGAGTGCTTTGTCACGCGGCATCATCCCCCAATTTGATGAGATTCGACGTTTTGGTAAAATGTGCAGTAGTGTGCGTAAAGGGCTAGCGCGCAATAACTTACTACTAAAACCGAGTCGCTAGTTTGGCGCGTGGCAATCAAATAAGAAAGGGGAGCGGTATGCTCCCCTTTGCGTTTTTTGGTGATTTATCGCAATTCGACTTCGTTTGTCTCATGGATAACACTGGTTAGAAGCACGCCTTTTTGACAAAGTAAGGGTTATCAAATTTCTTCTCTGAGCCCAATTCAGACCGTACCAACTTGTTCCAAAGCTGGCGATCAAACTCGCTTTTCGGAATCGAAGGGTAGAGCGTTTCAACCTCTTCATACGCAAAGCGCATAAACTGCTTTTTCTTAATTTGGTTGTATTTATTCGCCACGCGATTGTGCTTTTTGATCCACTCTAACTTGTAATCATGTAGTGCGGGTTCTGCCTGCTCAAACGGAACGCGTGATAGATAAACACGTTTGTATGAGACTTTTCTATCCAACATGGTACGTAACGCGGTTTGGATGTACTTACCGTGTTGAGTGATGGATATGTCGTCTAACTTAAAGGGCTTAATGTGCCAGCCAGCAGGGAAAAAATCCGCTTGTTTAAAGTACTTGTTGCGCGCTTCAATCGCGTCATGCAATACAATGTCTGACGTACCATTAAAGGTTTGCTGCCAGCGGCCAATACGAATTTGCAAGGCGGTTGGCAAGCGATAAATATTGGTAAATTTATCTTGGTCCATAAGCGAAAATACTACTCAAAACAGCCGATGTCAGTGTGATTTTGTGGCTGATTAGCTTTTAGTAACTAGGGGAGAATATTTTAGTGAAAAATATCCTGCCCTGCGAGTATCAAGTTGTATTCAGATATGACAAAACACCGATGTGGCGTGTTCTCAGCCTGGATTTGTTCGACGGCTTAATAGGGCGTTGAATCATGATTGCTGTAGAATAAACCTTGCCTATGGTGAATACAAGCTTGCCGATAAAACAACCAATACACTTAATCTAGAAAATACAGTGTTTGGCGTAGTCTTTTGCTTCGTTCGCAGTCCAATCACCTTTTGCTTTCTGTTCCATATCACTACACCAAGCTTCGCTTCCTACTTCTATACAACCCATCAAAAACAAGCTGAGGCCGATGGCGGTTAATATTTTTTTCATGGATTTTCCTTAATCGTTTAATACTATTTTTCTTGATATTTTAGTTGGTTAACACCAATTGCTACGCTGAAATATCAGTGTAATCGCTGTTGTTGCTCAAGCTAATCTTGTTTCTACTAAAGTTACAGCGCAGATCGCACTGCAATTTACCGTTCTCATTTTCGGCATAGAGAAGCTTTACCTCTAGTAATAATAACGGAACAAGCCGTTTTGTGAACAACTTCACTATTATTTAAGTCGAACTCGGCGATGAAAAGATCAAAATCACACAACGGTTGTAATCCTAATGCAAAGTAAACTCGCTTGATTATCATCTCATCGAAACGTTTCGATGAGCGTTTGATGAACAAGAAAAGAGAAAATATTAAGCCTCATCGTGACCTAATTTTGTAAGAACGTAATGTTGCAAGACGTGTAATCGAAAGGTCGATGAAATGAAAAAAACAACCCTACTAAATTCAGACATTTCTTATCTACTAGCGACGCTAGGCCACACTGATGAAATCACTATTTGTGATGCGGGGTTACCTATCCCTGATGCTGTTTCTCGTATTGATCTAGCGCTTACTCATGGCGTGCCAAGCTTTATTGACACCGTGCGTGTCATCTTAACCGAGTCTCAAATCGAAGGTGTCGTGATGGCGCAAGAATTCGCTGATGTGAGTCCTGAACTTCACCAAGCCTTAATGGCTGAGCTTGAGGCAGAGCAAGCCCGATGCAATAAAACTTTCCGTATTCAATATGTGTCTCATGAGCAATTTAAGCTACGTACTCATGAGAGCAAAGCGGTGATTCGCACTGGCGAGTGCACGCCTTATGCCAACGTTATCTTTCAAGCTGGTGTGGTTTTTTAATCGTCGACCAAAAACGTAATAGGAAAATGAAGATGAAGAAAATTGCGGTGATTGGCTCTACCAACGTTGATTTGATTACTTACGGTAATCGTTTTGCAAAAGGCGGCGAAACATTAGAAGCGGAATCTTTTTGTATTGGTAATGGCGGTAAGGGTGCAAACCAAGCTGTCGCGGCAGCTCGATTAGGCTCGCACGTTCTGATGTTGTCGAAAGTGGGTGATGATCAGTTTGGTGAAATGTCATTAAGTAACTATCAAGCGCAGGGCGTGAATACGCAATTCGTAGGGAAAGTGGCCGGCGTTAGTACTGGCGTAGCGCCGATTTTTGTTAACACGGAAACCTCGCAGAATTCGATTCTGATTGTAAAGGGCGCCAACAACAGCTTGCTTCCTGCCGATATTGACAATGCTCAAGAGACATTGAAAACCGTAGACCTGATTGTGCTGCAACTTGAAGTACCACTTGAGACGGTTTACCACGCGATCGATTTTGGTCAGAAACATGGCATCAAAGTGCTATTAAATCCTGCACCAGCGGTTGCCGAGTTGTCTCTTGAATATGCCTGTAAATGTGACTTCTTTGTGCCGAACGAGACAGAGTTGGAGATATTGACCGGTAAACCGGTGTCGACCATCGCAGAGATCAAGCAAGCAGCGAGTGTACTGTTTGACCATGGTTTAAAAAATCTGATCGTGACGATGGGCTCACAAGGTTCATTGTGGATTTCAAAGCAATGTGAATTGCTTACTGAACCTGTCAAAGTGAATGCGATTGATACCTCAGGAGCGGGGGATGCCTTTATTGGCTGTTTCTCTCATTTCTTTACTCAAACGGGCGACGTACAACTGGCGATAGAGAAAGCCTCAGCATTTGCAGCGCTTTCGGTTACCGGTAAAGGTACGCAGTCTTCATACCCTACCGTTGAAGCATTCAACGAATTCCAAAAAAATAATATTTAAATAATAACCTGTCACTCAGGGTAATTGTTTTCCCGTGGGTGATGGGGAGAATGGAAGGTACATTATGTTTATTAGAAACAATACCGTGCAACATGTCGATGGTTACCTAAACAAAACTCCAATATTCCAGTTTTTGCTGCTTTCGTCCGTGTTTGCACTGTGGTCTGCTGCTGCGGCACTTAATGACGTGTTAATTACTCAGTTTAAATCAATTTTTGATCTGTCTAACTTTGCCTCGGCGTTGGTGCAATCTGCTTTTTACGGTGCGTACTTCCTTGTGGCGATTCCGGCATCGCTGGTGGTGAAGAAGACATCTTATAAACTCGCGATTTTGCTTGGCTTAGCTCTGTATATCTTTGGTTGTATGATGTTTTTCCCTGCGTCTCATGCGGGGACATACACCATGTTCTTAGCGGCGATTTTCTGTATTGCGATTGGTTTATCTTTCCTTGAAACCTCATGCAATACCTATTCGGCAATGATTGGTGAGCCTGAACGCGCAACACTGCGTTTGAACATTTCACATACTATCAATGCGATGGGTTACATCGTCGGTCTACTACTTGGTAAGCACCTCATTTTCCAAGAAGGTGTGGATGTGGGGCATATGATGTCCACACTAACAGGTCCAGAGCTTGAAGTGTTTAAAGAGCAGGTTTTGCAACAAACATTAGAACCATACAAATGGTTAGTGGGTGTGATTGCCACGGTTGCTATCCTCATTGCCATTACGGAGTACCCAAATTGTAAAGCGGTTGCGGATAACAAAGAAGACCAACCGTCATTCGGTGAAACTTTGAAATACCTTGCGGGTAATTCTCGCTTCTTCAAAGGGATTGCGACTCAGTTTGCGTATGTTGGTATGCAAGTAGCGGTATGGTCATTCACGATTCGTCTTGCGCTTGAAATGGACTCAACCATGGTCGAGCACGATGCGGCAAACTACCTACTGTACGCCTTTATCATGTACTTCTTAGGTAAACTACTTGCGAACTACCTATTTACCAAAACATCACAAGAAAACGTTTTGATGGGTTACTCTGCGGTGGGCTTTATGTGCTTACTGTATGTCACCTTCGTGCCAAACTTCAGCGCGGTATGGGTTGCCGTGGGCACCTCTGCGTTATTCGCACCATGTTGGGCCACTATTTTCGCTTCAACATTGCAATCGGTTGATACTCGTTACACAGAAACCGCGGGTGGTTTTGTGGTGATGTCGATTATTGGTGGTGCGGCTATTCCTGTGGTGCAAGGTCTGCTGGCTGATAACATGGGTATGCAAACCTCATTCATTGTCAATGCAGCGTGTTTTGCGGTTGTGTTCTGCTATTTCCTCAGTGAGAAGAAGTACAAACAAGTATTCACTTACACAACGGCGAAAGCATAATTGAATAACAGTGGTCACTCTGCAAAGGGTGACTATTTTGAGAGGTTACTATGTTTACTATTCCGTTATACAAAGAGCAGTTTGGTAAAGAAAAAACGCTTATCGCGCAGTCGGCATCTTTCGAGATCAATACCTTTACCTACAACTCAGGTATTCAAGCGGTTGAGATTAAAAACTCAAAAGGTCATTTGGTTGTCTTACCGTTTATGGGACAGATGATTTGGGACGCTGAGTTTCTTGGTACCGATTTATGCATGAAGAACATGTTCTCGGAACCCAAACCTGCTAAATCAATTGTGGAAACGTACGGTTGCTTTGCCTTCCATGCTGGCATGATCCGTATGGGGTGTCCCACGCCTCAAGATGACCATGTATTACATGGTGAAATGCCGTGTGCTGCGATGGATAGCGCTTGGTTAGAAATCAGCGAGAATGCTGTAACGATAAAAGGCAGCTATGAATATGTGATGGGTTTTGGTGATCACTATTTAGCGCAGCCTTCTGTCAGCTTAGCTAAAGATGCCAGCTTGTTTGATATTCAAATGAGCGTGAAAAACCTCGCCACAGTGCCGATGCCATTGCAATATATGTGTCATATCAATGCTGCGTACTTTGATAATGCGGTTATGACGCAAAATATTCCGGATCACGCGTTACAACTGCGCGAAACGGTTCCTGCTCATGTTCAGCCTAATGAACAGTGGTTAGCGTATAATGAGAGCTTGAAAACCTCTGCTCCGATCCAAACCTTAAATACACCAGAGATGTACGATCCTGAGATCGTTTACTGTATGGATAACATCTCGCAATACGCTAAGCGCGCTGTGTTTAATATGACGATTGGCGATAAACAGATGGTGACAGAATTTAGCACTGATGAATTTAACAGTGCTACGCGTTGGATTTTGCGCAGCGGTGATCAGCAAGTCGCTGCCTACGCTTTGCCAGCGACCTGTCGTCCGGAAGGGTTTTTAACCGCTAAAGAAAAAGGCACGTTAATCTATCTTCAGCCGCATGAAGAGCGCCGTTTCACGGTGCGCACTGGTATTCGTTAGAGTAAACGCTACCATTCTTTACTCTCTTTCATACCAGTATGGGGTACTCATGTGAAAGAGAGTGAAGGCTGATGCCTTTGGTTTTTTAGTGATCCGTATTGAGTGGAAATCCCACTAGCGCTGAAAAGCCAAAGTCATTTGTTTAAAAAATTATGTTTAAAAAGCGTTCTTTACGAACCAAGGATTACCCAATGAATAAGTTAGTTGTGCTCGGTAGTGTTAATGCAGACCATGTTCTTCAAGTGCCTTCTTTTCCTCGCCCTGGCGAGACGTTGCATGGTCGCAACTATCAAGTCATTCCCGGCGGTAAGGGCGCGAACCAAGCGGTCGCTGCAGCGCGCTTAAATGCCGATATTGGTTTTATTGCTTGTGTCGGTGATGATTCGTTTGGTATCAATATTCGTGAAAGTTTCCGTTTGGATGGGATCAACATCAAAGGCATTAAGATGCAGCCAAACTGCCCGACGGGTATTGCGATGATCCAAGTGTCTGACAGCGGTGAAAACAGTATTTGTTTGTCTGCTGAGGCCAATGATTATCTCACGGCTGACGCGATTGAGGATGACTTGGTGACGATTGCAAACGCACAGTATCTATTGATGCAGTTGGAAACACCGCTAGCAGGTATTGAGCGAGCGGCTCAGGTTGCGAAACAGAACCATACTCAAGTGATCCTAAACCCAGCTCCAGCGCGCGAGCTGCCAGATGCGTTGCTACAAAACGTTGACGTAATCACTCCGAATGAAACTGAAGCAGAAGTGTTAACTGGCATTACGGTGCAATGCGATACTTCAGCGCAACAAGCGGCGGATGCTTTGCATCAAAAAGGCATCGCTACGGTGATGATTACCTTAGGCGCTAAAGGCGTTTGGTTGAGTCAACATGGCGTTGGTCAGTTGATTGAGGGCTTTAAAGTGCAAGCAACGGACACAACTGCTGCAGGGGACACATTTAATGGTGCATTTGTCACTGGTTTGCTTGAAGAAATGTCTATAGAATCAGCGATTAAGTTTGCTCATGCGGCAGCCGCAATCAGCGTCACTCGTTTTGGTGCGCAAACGTCTATTCCGCATCGTGAAGAAGTCGAGGTGTTCCTCGCCCAGCAGTAATTTAGGAGTAAGATAGCATGGCAACCATGAAAGATATTGCCAAATTGGCTTGTGTATCCACCTCAACAGTAAGTCATGTTATCAACCAATCTCGCTATGTAAGCGAAGAAATTGCTGAGCGGGTGAATCGTGCCGCTCAAGAGCTTAATTATTCTCCTTCAGTGTTGGCGCGCAGTTTAAAGACTAATCGCACTAAAACTTTGGGCATGCTGGTCACCACCTCAAGTAACCCCTTTTTTGGTGAAGTGGTGAAAGGCGTGGAACGCAGCTGCTACCAAAAAGGCTACAACTTGATCCTGTGTAATACCGAAGGGGATCAAGAGCGTATGACGACGTCGATCAGCACCTTGCTGCAAAAACGCGTCGATGGCTTAATTCTCATGTGTTCGTCTCTAGAAGGGGAGCACATTGAGATTTTCGACAAATATCCTGATGTGCCAGTGGTGGTAATGGATTGGGGCCCGATGCTGTTTGCCAGTGATAAAATTCAAGACAACTCTCTACGAGGTGGCTACATCGCCGCCAAATATCTAATTGAATGCGGTCATCATGAAATCGGCTGTATTACCGGGCCATTAAACCGCTATCAAGCGCAAATGCGTTATGAAGGCTATAAGCGTGCGTTAAATGAGGAAGGCTTGGAGTTTCATCCGAGCTGGATTATCGAGTCTAACTTCGAGTGTGATGGTGGGTATGAGGCCTTTAATCGCATGTACCAAAAAGGGCCACTGCCGAGCGCGATTTTTGTTTGTAACGACATGATGGCGATGGGGGTGATCAATGCTGCCAATGAAAAAGGTATCGCGATTCCTGAAGAGCTTTCGCTCATTGGTTACGATGATATTCAAATTGCCAAATTCATGTCTCCATCATTAACCACGATTCACCAGCCTAAATATCGTTTGGGCCAAGCTGCAGTAGAAACCTTATTACGTAAATTGGATAACAGTTGCGATGAAACGCAAGTGATCCAATTAGAACCGACGCTGGTGGAGCGCAGTAGCGTTGCTATTCAGTCTTAATCGATGATGGAACACTCTTAACACTCTAATATAACGAGTTATATTGTGATTACATGCGCTCATCTCGCTGGCGAACAATAAAACTCGTTTATATCCTTCAATTGGTTTACCGCTATCACCAGTCAGATATTCTTTCGCTTCTCGCTTCTCGCTTCTCGCTTCTCGCTTCTCGCTTCTCGCTTCTCGCTTCTCGCTTCTCGCTTCTCGCTTCTCGCTTCTCGCTTCTCGCTTCTCGCTTCTCGCTTCTCGCTCTTCTTTTATCTAATCGGATGATTATTTGTCTCAGGTGGATTTGTTGATTTTTTTCTCGCCTTATCATGCAAAGAGTTGAGCAAGCACACATTATGGAATCTCGATCACTATTGATGCTGGACGGGTGATTTAATACTAGTTAAAAAGTTTACCGTCAGAATGAAATAAACCTAACTGAACCAGCTTACGGCCTTGTTTGTGTCATAACTGGGCGGTATAGGTATGAATAACAATCAGAATCAACATGGATCGATTATGAAAAAGACAACTCTCGCAGTGGTATGTGCGTTGGGAACCATCTCAACTTCTTCAATCGCAGCAACTCAAATGGCGGATGCGCGCAGTAACGGTATGGGTAACACCGGTGTGGTCTCTGCCGACTATTTGCTTGCCCCTTTCCATAACCCTGCATTGGGAGCACTGCATCGTGATAACGACGATGTTGGCATTTTGTTCCCAGCTTTTGGCTTAACCGCTCACGACCAAGATGAAACGATTCAGACCATCGATGACGCGCAAGATTTGTATGACCGTTACGGCGATTTTACTGGTGCAACACCGTCTGACGCTGCAGAGCTAAATAAATTTATGGATGAGCTTGAAGGCAATGCTCCTGTGGCTGTCACGGCTGGTCTTAATTTCGCCGTGGCTATCCCAACTCGCGCGGTATCGGTGAACTTATTCGGCGGTGGTTACACTGAAGTGATTGCAGCAACTAAGATTACCGCGGATAAAGGTGATAGCGCTGACCAAGTGAAACAACGTTATGATGAGTCACAATTCGCCATGGTTGCTTTTGGTGTTACCGAAGTCGGCCTATCTTTTGCGAAAAGCTTTGAGCTTGGCGGCCAAAATATTGCGTTTGGTATTTCACCAAAATACCAAAATCTACTGACCTATTCACAAGTCGATTTTATCGATAACTTTGATCTAGATGATTATGATAAAAGTGAGCGCAGCAAAACAGCGTTTAACGTCGATCTTGGTATGGCTTGGCACTCTGGTCCATTGCGTGCTGGTCTCGCAATGAAAAACTTATTTTCACAAGAGATTGATACCGAAATAGGCGGTTATACCTACGAGTTAAATCCACAAGCGACAATTGGTTTGGGTTATGCGGGTGAATACCTTGCTGCAAGTGTTGATTTTGACCTCACCAAACAAAAGCGTTTTAAAGAGTTGAATGATGACACTCAATTCCTTCGCTTTGGTGTCGAGGGAAATGCATGGGGTTGGGCACAGCTTCGCGCAGGTTACGAAATGGATCTCGAAGACACGCTTGATGATTCGATTACTGCTGGTATTGGTATTAGCCCATTCGATGCTGTGAGCTTCGATATTGCAGGTTCTTACGCGGGCGAAAATCAGTTTGGTGCATCTGCGAATCTGGCCTTCACTTTTTAATCGGTGGTAACGGTTGAGAAGTGGTCATCTATAGCGTACTAACGGCGATGTTTATGATGATCGCGTTATAAATAGCCAAGAAACAACTAAAGAGCGGCCTGCGGGTCGCTCTTTTTTATATAAGCGCGAGTGTAAATACGGGTGTTAAATTATTGTTATCAATAAGTGCGATCTTGATCCTTCCTCCAGCAGATAAATTGTCTTACCTTAAATAGAAGCCCTTAGTGTTGTGGAATTACTTGCCCGTTATTGACACTGAGCAGTTTGTCCCCTCGGATACCCAAATATTGCAACATGTAGAGTGGCTAGATTCATTTTGACCGCTCTTCATAGTGATGGATATCCATGGTTGCTATGTGTTTTGCGTATAGCACTTTATGGTTTACACGGAGAGTTCTATGAAGTCGAATCGATTAGTTCAAGCCCTTACAATTGCCGCCGCGTGTATAGGTTTTACCACTCAAGCATCTGCGCAAGATCGTAGTTACATTCTTGCAACGGCATCGACAGGGGGAACTTACTATCCCGTTGGTGTTGCGCTGGCCACACTGAGTAAGGTGAAATTAGCACCGAAATATCATTTCTCTCTATCGGCGATCAGCTCCGCTGGCTCGGGTGAAAACGTCAAGCTTCTCAATGAAAATGAAGCGCAATTCGCCATTTTACAAGGTCTGTATGGTGCTTGGGCTTGGAATGGTGAAGGACCTTATAAAAGCCGACAAGAAGAGTTACGTTCAGTCTCGATGCTGTGGCAGAACGTGGAGCATTTTATCGTACGCAGTGATTTAGCTAAGACGGGGACCGTTGCCGATCTGAATAATCTGCAAGATGAGAAGTTCTCCATCGGTAAAAAAAACTCAGGTACAGAAAATTCAGGTCGTCAGATCATGAAGGGGCTCGGGATTGATGCCGATGGGTTCAACCTCGCCCATATGGGTTATGGTGGCAGTGCTAGTGCGTTACAAAACGGCACGATTAAGGGCATGAATACCCCAGCTGGTGTTCCAGTTGGCGCCGTCACACAGGCTTTTGCTGCCTTAGGCGAAGATATTCAAATCTTATCGTTTACCGATGAACAAATTAAGCAAGCCAACGGCGATTATAATTTGTGGACCAAGTATGAAATTCCTGCGGGCACGTATCCAAGTGTTGAAGAAACCATTACCACAATTGCTCAACCGAACTTTCTTGCGGTGATAGATGATGTCTCTGAGCAGGATGTTTACGAGTTAACTAAAGCGATTTATGAAAACTTGGCGTTTTTACAAGGTATTCATAAAGCGACTAAAGCCATGGCGTTAGAAAAGGCGATTGCTGGGCTACCTGTCCCGCTTCATCCTGGCGCGGCAAGATACTATCAAGAGATGGGCATTGAAGTGCCCGATTCATTGATCCTTAAATAG
This sequence comes from Vibrio scophthalmi LMG 19158, assembly GCF_000222585.1. Classification (GTDB taxonomy): domain Bacteria; phylum Pseudomonadota; class Gammaproteobacteria; order Enterobacterales; family Vibrionaceae; genus Vibrio; species Vibrio scophthalmi. The sequence goes on from NZ_AFWE01000112.1 coordinate 94,085, forward strand.
TCTTTACCGACAAGTCAGCATTATCAGAAAGCTTGAATATAAGTTAGCAATCCCGCCTCAACTCAGTTAAACGAGTTGCGGCGGTTTGTCTCTCATTGGACATGGAGTAGTTATGAGTGACACCCAACAAGCATCATTGAGTCAGTTTGAACTGGCAACACGTAGCAACCTCAAATGGTTAAGTGTCACCATCACCGTCTGGTGTGTATTACTTTCTCTTTTGCACATCTGGTTCAATACGTTTGCAACGCTTTCAGAGCTGTGGATTTCCGTTACGCACTTTGCGGGCTTTGCGGTTATCTGTGCTTTGCTCTATCCACCTCATCGCTCTCTTACGAATAGTCGTTGGGCTTTAGGCCTCGATATTTGTTTAGCGCTGGGTGCTATTGCGTGCCTTATCTATTTACCTTTGGCGGAAGATGCATTGTATCAACGTGGCGTCAAGTTTGTGACCGCCGATTGGGTATTTGCCATACTCGCGATAGTGATCGTCACCGAGTTAATTCGCCGCACCATGGGGTGGTTTATACCTATTCTGATTATCGTTTGCTTAAGCTACGTGGTGTGGTGGGGGAAATGGGCAACGGGTATCTTCCATTTCCCTGGTTTGAGCTTGGAAACGTTACTCTATCGAAGCTTCTATTCATCCGAAGGGATGTTTGGCCCCATTGCACGCATCAGTTGGAGCTTTGTGTTTATGTTTATCCTCTTTGGTGCGTTTCTCGTTCGCTCTGGAATGGGAGATTACATTATCAATGTTGCCCGTGCCGCGGCAGGAAAAGTAATTGGCGGCCCAGGGTTTATCGCTGTGATTGGCAGTGGTTTGATGGGGTCAGTTTCTGGCTCTAGTGTCGCGAATACTGTTTCTACCGGTGTGATCAGTATTCCTTTGATGCGTAAAGCGGGTTTCCCGGCGCGTTTTGCTGCCGGGGTCGAGGCCGCTGCTTCCACGGGAGGGCAGCTAATGCCACCTGTGATGGGCGCGGGCGCGTTTATCATGGCCTCTTATACTCAAATTCCATATGTCGATATCATTGCCGTTTCATTTATGCCTGCGCTGATCTATTTCTTGTCCGTTGCTTTTTTTGTACGTATTGAAGCCAAACGAACCGGGGTGCAGAAGATCACTGCCTCAGAACACTCATTGACACAAGTTTTGCTCTCCGGTTGGCATAACCTTATCCCGCTCGCTGTATTGGTTTCCCTGCTTATTCATGGGTTTACACCAACCTATGCGGCGGGTTTGTCGATCATATCAGTGGTTGTGGCGAGTTGGTTTTCGAAAGATTACAAGATGGGAGTGAGTGAGATTGTTGAGGCGCTTGCATTAGGCGCTCGCAACATGGCGACAACGGCAGTATTGCTGGTGGGTATTGGTTTAGTGGTGAATGTGATTAGTACGACGGGGATCGGCAACACATTTTCATTGATGATCGATAGTTGGGCGCAAGGGGATTTGTTGCTCATGATCGGCTTGATTGCGTTGGCCTCGTTAGTGTTGGGCATGGGACTGCCCGTTACGGCGGCTTATATTGTGCTGGGCACTTTATCTGCTCCGGCATTGTATAAATTGCTGGCGGAGCGTCAGTTGATTGAACTGCTAATATTGGGTGAGCTACCAGAACAAGCCAAAGCGATCTTTATGTTAGCAGCGCCTGATAAACTCTCTTTACTTGATGCGCCAATGTCGGCGGAGCAAGCGAAGCAATTATTAACCTTAGTGCCTGCGGATTTTATGGCAACGTTACTTGAACAGAGCTTAGGTATTGAAACGGTGGCGCTTGCGTTATTGTCTGCTCACTTGATCATTTTTTGGTTATCACAAGACAGTAATGTCACGCCACCAGTGTGTTTAACCGCTTTCGCTGCGGCAACGATAGCGAAAACTCCGCCGATGCGCACCGGGTTAACGGCATGGAAAATTGCAAAAGGTCTTTATTTAGTTCCACTTTTGATTGCCTATAACGGCTTAGTGAGTTGGTCTCTAATGGAGGTTTTGCAAGTTGGTGTGTTTGCGATTTTTGGAACCTATGCACTGATCGCGGCAATAGAAGGGTATTTAGAAGGGCCTTTAATATGGTGGCTTCGGATCGGTATGACGGTGATAGGGGGAGTCTTGATTTGGCCTGATATCGCGATGGCGGTTAGGTTAAGTGCTTCGGTGTTATTTATTCTGGCTTTTGTTTACAGCGCGCGGATTCAAACGGCAGTGATGAAAGAAGCTTAGAGAATAGAGAATAGAATGACCCCTTTGGAATGACCCCAATAAAGTAGACATTCAATATTGGAATTGTCGGGATAGAAATAAAAAAAACCGGCGATAAACGCCGGTTTTCTAATGACTAATTAGTCTTCGTTGCGAGCTGGGCGACCATGGCCACGTTCGCCACGGTGGTTGCCACGGTTGTCGCCACCACGGTTACGATCGAAACGACGCTCACCATTACCGCCATTACCATTACCACCTTCACGGTTGCCACGGTAACCGCCGCCGTTGCCACCTTCACGGTTGCCACGGTAGCCGCCGCCATTACCGCCTTCACGGTTACCAGCTTCGCGATTACCGCCTTCACGGTTACCACGGTAGCCACCGCCATCACGGTTGCCACGATGACCGCCGCCGTTACCACCTTCACGGTTGCCACGGAAGCCGCCTTCACGGTTACCACGGTGACCGCCGCCATCACGGTTGCCGTCACGACGACCACGAGGCTCACGGAAATCGTTGAAGTCACAAACTACTGCGCCAACTTCTTTCTGACGGATACGCAGTTTGTTTAGTTTGCCAGCTGTTTCAGAATCCATTGCTTTAGGAAGCTGAACGTAAGTTTGGCCTTGATCTAGTTTGATAGCACCGATAGAGCCTTTAACTAGACCTAGTTCGTTTGCTAGAGCGCCAACGATATCTTTAACTTGTACGCCTTGCTCACGACCCACTTGAAGTTGGTAAGTATCCCAATCTTGAGTGTTGAAGCTACGACCACCTTCACGACGACCATCACGACCGCCTTCACGGCGTTCAGTGCGACGTTGCTTGTCACGAGCAATAGCTTCTACCATTGGGTCTTCGCCAACGTAGAATAGAGGACGCTTACCTTGTTGACGCTTAAGTAGCATCGCAGCAAGAGTATTTGCATCGATCTCTAGAGATTCTTGTAGTTTCTCAACTAGCTCAACGAATTTCTCTAGTGCTTTGTGTTCTTTCTCAGCTTCTAGCTCAGCACCTAGTTTGATTAGGCGAGCTTCAGCGACTTGATCACGCATTGGAAGTTGGATTTCTTCCATTTGTGAGCGAGTTACGCGCTCGATAGTGCGAAGCATACGGATTTGGTTGCCACGAACCAATAGGATCGCTTTACCTTTACGACCAGCACGGCCAGTACGACCGATACGGTGGATGTATGATTCAACATCGAACGGGATGTCGTAGTTAAATACGTGAGTAATACGTGGAACGTCAAGACCACGTGCAACAACGTCAGTTGCTACTAGGATGTCGATTACACCAGTTTTGATGTGATCAACAGTACGCTCACGTAGAGACTGAGGAATGTCACCGTGCAGTGCAGCAGCTTTGAAGCCACGTGCAGATAGCCAATCAGCTAGACGCTCGGTATCTTGACGAGTACGTACGAATACGATTGACGCGTCAGTTTCTTCTGTTTCTAGAAGACGAGACATTGCTTCGTCTTTCTCAACGCCTTTAACAACCCAGAACTGTTGTTCTACTTTGTCTACAGTGTGGTTTTTACCTGCAACGTCAACCATTACTGGTTCACGTAGGAAGCGCTCAACAATGTTTTTCAGCATTGGAGGCATAGTTGCAGAGAAAAGAACGCGTTGTGCAGTTTCAGGAGCGTGCTCCATGATTGCAGTTACGTCATCCACAAAACCCATGTTCAACATTTCATCAGCTTCATCAAGGATGAAAGTGTTTACTTCGTCAAGGTGTAGACGGTCACGGTTAATAAGGTCTTGAACACGACCAGGAGTACCAACGATCACGTGTGCGCCGTTTTTAAGAGCACGCATTTGGTCAACGATAGAAGTACCACCGTAGATCTCAAGAACTTTAAGACCAGAGATGTTACGACCAAGGTTCTTCATTTCAGCCGCTACTTGGATCGCTAGTTCGCGAGTAGGAGCTAGAACAACTGCTTGTGGTTTACGTTGAGCAAGATCGATTTTGTTTAGTAGTGGTAGCGAGAATGCCGCTGTCTTACCAGTACCAGTTTGAGCTTTACCTAGTGCGTCTTTGCCAGCAAGAAGGTGAGGAATCGCTTCTGCTTGGATAGGTGTTGGAGAAACGAAACCCATGCTGTCAAGAGCTGAAAGGATGGCGTCGTTTAGTGCTAATTCACTAAATTGAATTACTGAGTCTGTCATTGGGATCCCATATAACAAATAAAAACAAAAGGTCCCACGAGCTCTACCAATTTCAATTACCAATCCAGATAAAGAGCTGAGTTCCGTTCAGATGCGGATAAGTCGTAAATCGCATCAAGCCGCTAGGGACATAAGGGAGGCGGATTATTCCCTAAAAGCACAAAAAAAGCCAGAAAAAATTGAAATTCATCACAAAAATTTCTTCAAAAAGACAATTTTGCAGAATTTGTCGCCACGCGCAGGCTATTTTGCTGTTATTTCGCTCAGTTTAGCAAGGAGAGGGCGTGAACAAAGTCTCGCTTTAAGTAGCTTGGGTAAAATCGCAATGTTATAGTGTGCGCAATTTTACAAGTGATTAAGAGTAAAAATGTTCCAAGATAATCCGCTACTGGCTCAGCTTAAACAGCAAATCCAAGAAAAGCTACCGAAAAAAGAAGGCACTATTAAAGCGACTGAAAAAGGCTTTGGCTTCTTAGAAGTAGATAGCAAAACCAGCTTCTTTATCCCGCCTCCTTATATGAAGAAGTGTCTGCATGGCGATCGAGTGAAAGCGATCATTCGTACTGATAACGATCGCGAATCGGCAGAGCCAGAAGAGCTGTTGGAACACAACCTCGCTCGCTTTATTGGTCGCGTTAAGATGTTCAAGGGCAAATTGAACGTAACACCGGATCACCCTCAACTGAAAAAACAGTCACTAAAAGCAAAAGTGAAGAAGGGTTTAAACCCGACCGATTTTGCTGAAGGTGATTGGGTAGTTGCTCATCTTGTGCAACACCCGCTTAAAGGCGATGCTGGTTTCTTGGTTGAGATTTCGAAAAAAATCACTGATGCTGACGATAAGATTGCGCCTTGGTGGGTAACGCTGGCGGAAAACGATCTGCCGAACAGCGAGCCCGCGGGTATTGATCATTGGGAATTGAAAGACGATGCAGATTTAGAGCGCGTCGATATGACCCATGTTCCATTCGTGACTATCGATGGCCAATCAACCAAAGATATGGATGATGCGTTATACGCAAAGAAAAATGCGAATGGTGATTTTGAATTAACGATTGCGATTGCCGATCCTACTGCCTACATCACGCCGGATAGTGATATGGACAAGGTGGCTCGTGAACGTGGTTTCACTATCTATTTGCCAGGTCGTAACATCCCAATGCTACCTCGTGATCTTGCTGATGATCTTTGCTCTTTGATTGAGGGAGAAGTTCGTCCAGCACTTTGCTGTACTGTGACAGTCGATAAAGATGGTGTGATTGGTGAAGATATCCACTTCTTTGCTGCACACATTAAATCGCACGCACGTTTAGTTTACGATCATGTTTCAGATTGGTTGGAAAACGGCGAGTCGCCGGAATGGCAACCAAATGATGAGATCGCACAAATCGTACGAGATTTGTATGAATTCTCTCAAGCGCGCGCTAACTGGCGTCAAAATAATGCAGTGGTTTTCCCTGACCGTCCTGATTACCGTTTTGAATTGAGCGAAGATAATGATGTCGTCGCGATTCATGCGGATATGCGTCGTACTGCAAATCGCTTAGTTGAAGAGTCAATGATCACCGCCAACATCTGTGCGGGTAAAACATTGCGTGCTAACTTTGAATGCGGTGTTTTCAATACACATGCTGGTTTCAAGCCTGAAAAAATTGCCGATGTGGTTGCGCTAGTGAACCCTGAAGGTGAATTACCGTTTACTGCTGAATCCATTGCAACTCTAGAAGGTTTTGCCGCGCTACGTCGTTGGCTAGGTCAGCAAGATACGAGTTATCTCGATAACCGTATCCGCAAAGCGCAAGCATACAGTGAGATGGGCAATCAGCCACTACCGCACTATGCGATGGGTTTAGATATCTACGCGACGTGGACGTCACCAATCCGTAAATACGGCGATATGATTAACCACCGTATGCTAAAAGCGCATGTGCTAGGCAAAGAACCAGTGCAAACCGCAGATGAAACAGTGGGCGAAGAGCTAGCTCTACATCGTAAGCATCACAATATGGCTGAACGTAAAGTGGGTGATTGGCTGTATGCACGCACGTTGGCTGAAGAGCCAAGCAAAGAGACCAAGTTCGTTGGTGAAATCTTTGATATTAACCGTGCGGGTATGCGTATTCGTTTACTTGAAAATGGCGCCGCTGCCTTTATTCCAAGTTCATTGATTATGTCTAATAAAGAACGTATCGAGTGCAACGGCGAGCAAGGTACGATTTCAATCGATAAGCAACTTGAATTCCGTCTTGGCGACACACTTGAAGTGGTATTGACAGACGTGAGTCAAGAAAACCGCAACATCGTTGCGAAGCCAACACAAGTGTTTGCGGAGTTGGTTGTTGAGAAGCAAGATGACACGACGGCAACAGATGCTCCTGCTGAGTAATTGTTAGTCTAGTTTGACTCTAAATTGAATCCCCTACTTTTGCTAAAAAGTAGGGGATTTTTTATTTGGTATGAAACGATGTTCGACGCAATCTGCTATGAACATGAAGGGGGACGTTTGATTATCATGCCGTTCATCAATATTGATAGCGGCAATCATCGCTGTGTTAGGCATTATTGGCCTAAGTAGCAAAGTGTTGTCTCGCATTGATTCACCCAAACTGAACAGGAATTACTCTCGGATATGAGATTCTAGTCACATCATGGTTGATTTCTAACTAGGATTCGTACACACTGTTTATAAGAATGCGACACAGTCTAAATTATTAGACTTTTCTATAGCTTAGGCTGATGAATCACGTCGTATTCACTACATTTAAAATGTAGATGTTTTTCTACTTACATAGCATGGGTTGGTCAGAGGATTCACCATCAATCGGTGCTGTGGAAGGTAAATAAAAACGACAAAGGCGACCTGCACGTCGCCTCATTGTTGCTCCACTTAACATTCTTGGTTTGGCCGCCGATCAGTTAAGTCGAGTGCAAAATTGGTGTTACGCATAGCTGGCTGTTAGCTTAGATTCCTTACTAAATGAAAACTAACGGTTTTTGTAACCTGCCTGAGCATTGCTCAGGCATTTCTTTTTGCAGCGTCCATATTAAGTAATCGGCTAATGTGCGGTAGCGAATTCGATACTCAATGCGACGCAGTGCTAATAATTACATTGTAGCGGCATGATTTGTTGCAGATTGATGTGGTTTTAAGTCCTTAATGAGCAAGTTTTATACATTTATTATGCTCGAATGATGGGCTTTATTTCTATTCTTCCTTTGGCGATAAAAGCTAATATCCCTTATTAATCATTTGTTTAAGTTATCTTTTTACTCTAAATATCACTTGGGGTGATGTGTTATAACTCGCGATTGGAAGGTGCGCATCCTAGGTATCTTAGCAAGACGTAAATGCTTTCTTGCGATAGTGCGACGCGACGAAACAGTGTGGCAAATGTTTCATCGCCACCAAAGCAGGTTTGGATGTAGTGGTGAATCTGCTGATCGTTGTAACCTTCGGCATACATGGTTCGGACCCATTGGTATTCAACCGATTTAAGATCGCTCAAGGTTGTTTCACTTAATGTGGGTGCGTTGAATGCAGATGTTAATCTATCACCGTTGAATGAGATGTGCTTAATGGCTAAGATCCTTGCCTTTCATTGGATGCAGCACAGAGTTAAGCAGACTTTAGTGAAGGAAAAATGACAGTATCAGCTTTTTACTCAAGCCTGACATACTGTCATTATCATCAAGTGGTGGACCTGGCCGCTGGTATTACTCGAGCGTGACTCGTTAGATAGGAGGCGACCAGAGCGGATGAACTATTTGAGATATTTAACGTGCGCTTCCATTTCCTGACCAATCTGTTTGCGCATATTCATCAGTCGGATAGCAGATTCTCGTAATTCAATGTCTTCATCGTTGCTCGGAACCCATTCCGGTACCGGCGAGGGTTTGCCATTTTCATCAACCGCAACCATGATGACGATACAATGGGTGGTTAAGCGATTGGTTAGTTCTTTAGGGTCGCTGGCTTGAACATCGATAGCAATATGCATTGATGAGCTGCCGGTATAGATTACCTTAGCACTCACTTCGACCAGATTTCCGACGTGAATTGGTGATACAAAACGTATCCCACCGGCGTAGGCAGTAATACAATATTTACCACTCCAGCCTGCAGCACACGCATATGCAGCTAAATCGATCCACTTCATCGCCGCGCCACCATGCACTTTACCGCCAAAATTGACATCGCTGGGCTCAGCCAAGAAACGCAGGGTTATATTGCGTTGTCTTTTACTCATCGTCTTACTCCATGACGGTTGCAACTACGACCACTATAACGTGTTCACGACTGAATGATCTATTACTATGTGCGGCCAAAGCGCATTGGATCATCACGTTTTTTATAGGTGGCTTGATGGTGGCAATGGTTTACTTACGCACTTCTTCAAATTCGCCTTCAATCGCGCCTTTGTCCATGCTTTGATTCATCGCAGAATCTTGCTGTGCTTGCATTTGTGCCTTGAAATTATCGCGCAGGCGCTTGCCGGTGATTGCGCCCAGAATGGCTAATGGGATCGCCAATAGTAAACCGAACATAACAGTAAAAAAACCGATGACTAGTGTTAGCGCTGTGGTGAGCATTCTATACATCATTAATACCTCTATTGTGTAGTGCAGCATTGACTCAAAAAACCAAGGGCAAGTGGGTGACTTGCAGCTTAAAGTGACCTGAGTGTAGAAAGTAAATCTAAAAATGTGTCTTGCACTAGGTTAACAGTGTACAGATTAATGCGGCTTAGATGAACCAAACATGAATGTAAAAAAAACCGCCTCATCCAGAAGCGGCAGTCAACAGGTTAGCTAGGTAGTTCGCTACCGACCAACAGGGAATTTTTTTAGCCGCCTTTTATCTTAGGTGATAGGTGATGTGATAAGCCTGCGGCTGAGGTTAGATTACCTCTAGGTAAACGTTTGATAGCGCACGCCCATCATTTGCTCCATACAATGGACGACTTGGCAGCTGTAGCCAAATTCATTGTCGTACCAAATATAGAGAACGCAACGATTGTCTTGCGCGATTGTCGCAGCCCCATCGACCACACCAGCAAAGCGGGAACCGACCAAATCGGATGAGACTACCTCGGTGGAATCGGTGTAATCAATTTGTGCTGAGAGGTTCGATTTTAGTGCCATATCGCGTAAATACTGATTGAGCTCGTCACGCTCAACTTGGCTCGCTAAGTTTAAGTTAGCCACAGCCATTGATACATTGGGTGTTGGTACGCGAATAGAGTTGCCAGACAACTTACCCGCAAGCTCAGGTAAGGCTTTAGCAACCGCTTTAGCTGCGCCCGTTGAGGTGAGTACCATGTTCAGTGAAGCACTACGACCACGACGCTCACCGCTATGGAAGTTATCAATCAAGTTCTGATCATTGGTAAAAGAGTGTACGGTTTCAATGTGACCCGATTCAATGCCATAGCGGTCGTTGAGTGCTTTAAGTACTGGAGTTATCGCGTTGGTGGTGCAGCTTGCGGCAGAAATAATGGTATCTTCTGGCTGAATCACCTGTTCATTGACACCAAAGACGACGTTTTTGATGTCGCCTTTACCCGGCGCAGTCAGTAATACTTTTTGTGCACCCTTTGAAGCGAGGTGTTTACTCAGTCCTTCGCTATCGCGCCAAGCTCCCGTGTTATCAACCACTAGCGCGTTATGAATATCATATTGGGCGTAGTCGATATCTTCAGGGCTGTTAGCGTAAATGACTTGAATGTAGTTACCGTTGGCGATGATGGCTTTTCGTTCTTCATCCACAACAATACTGCCATTGAATTGACCATGCACAGAATCTCGTCGTAACAGGCTAGCGCGTTTTTGTAGGTCACCATGTTTACCGCCACGGACCACAATAGCACGTAAACGCAGTGGGTAGCCTGAGCCGCTTTTTTCGACCAGAAGTCTGGTTAACAAGCGACCAATACGGCCAAAACCGTACAACACGACATCTTTAGGTTTTGATACGCCCTCGCCATTCATTGCTGTGACCAAGGCTGAGTGCAGAAAATCTTTTACGCCATGGGCATCTTCACGATCTTGCCAAAACTTATCAGCCAGCTGACCTACGTCGATGCGACATGGTGATAGCGGCATGTCACATAGTGCTTGAATCAGAGGCAGTGTTTGGCTCGGAGATAACGCCTGTCCACTATAGTGACGAGCGAGGCGATGGGCTTTTATGATGTCGATTGTTGCGGCGTTCACCAGTGTTTTGCCAAACAGTAAGACTTCAACACCTTTTTGGCGATAAAGCTGCCCAAGTAATGGATAAATGGTTTCAGCAATCGACTGGCTAGTTTGCCATTCGAGAAGATGTTTCTCTGGGCTCATGAGCGTACAGGACCTTTTCGTTTTGGAAGTGCTTTTCCTTGTGGAAGCGAGGGTATTCACTCGTCAGAACTTTACCTTTGCCCAACAGACACGCAGAGGATTAAGAGAAAGTGTAGAGTGAATGTTTTGTAATTATTTTGTGGAAAAAGCGTAACTGACGATGGGTTATTCTGCTAGGAAAAATAATTACCCTGTCTGATGCTGAAATGTCGCCTAACTTAGGCGTTTTCCGCTGAAGGCATTAGCACAATGCATCATTGACAAATTCGATAGTGAGGCGCTTATTTTGCTACAAAAAATACTCATTGCGCATTTGGTGATGTAACGGGAAGAGGTGATTGCGTCATGATGTGAGCTTGTATGGATAAACCAACTATTTAGTAAACAATGGTGATGAGTTGAGCTTTTTAGCGACTTCAATTGCGGACTTCATGCATATCGCGACAAGATGGCATGGGGGAAATTGAAAAATTGTGCGCAAGCCAACGTTTATTTGTGCAACCTGATGGTCAATATGATCTGATGTCCTTCGCACACCCATTGTCAATATTTCTATCAATGTAGCAATAATGAGAAAAGGAATGCGCAACGGTAAATAAGTTGGTTTGAATGCTACTGATTGCTTATATTTGAGCCACTTTTGATTCAAGGAATGAATCCCCCAATGATCTTTGCTCGCGTGTCGATTAAATCGCGACTGCTAGTGCTGTGTCTTTTACCGACTCTGGTTATCTTGCTGTTTTGTGCAAATTCTGTCATCCGCATTCAGGAAAGGCTCGAGAGCTATACTGTGACCAATGTAAAAGCAGAGCATCTACGCCATCTTTCTGCCTTATCTAATCAGCTCTACTTTGCTCTATCTAAGCGGTTGAAAAATGACTCGGTCAAACAAGAGATCCATCAAAGCTTATTACAATTAGATCAAACGTTGGCGTTGGTTTCTGCTCAGCACCAGTTACGACCTGAACGGCGTCGCGTAATGACAGAGCAGATTATGGAGCTAAAAGGTGTCTTACCTGAGTTGGAATTTGCCAGTTACACCAGCACGATAGAATTAGGCCGTTTGATGTTCAGCAGCTTAGAAACCTTGTTTTTGACCGTGCAACAGATTGAAAATTACCATGCAGATAGGTCAATTCAAAAAGCGGAAGTCGTGCTGAGTGATCTTAGTTGGCTGCATTTTTGGATGGAGAGAGAAGCATGGCTAGCAAGGGAAATTAGTACACTAGAGTGGGATTACGCCGATTATGCGGAAGAGTATTTTCGTGTAGGCGAACGCCAGCAATATTATCTTGAACACTTCCTCAATAATGATGTACGTAATCCTAAAGCAGAGAAACTATTCGTGCTTTTTACTAGCCGAGAGTTTCGTCAAAGCGCCTATTTTAGAAGCCAAATGTTGCACAATCGCGCTACGCCCTTGGAGATGCATGAACTGGTTAAAGTAATTGAAAGTCGAAATCATGCCGTGGTCGATCAGTTAACTATTTTAGCCACTGAGCTTGAACAAGCGGTGGTTCTCAAAGGGAAGGCGAGTCAACAAAAATTAATCTTGCTGGCGATTATCAGTGGCTTAGTGTTGATCGTGATGTTTACATGGGGGGCGAGTACGTTACTTCGGATCAACTCAAAGCTAACTCGAATTCTAGATACAATGGGGATGATGAAAAGAAACGGTACCGTTGCCTTGATCCCGGTTGATGGTAAGGATGAATTCACCGATTTTGCCGACAGTCTCAATCATATTATTCAAGAGCAAAGAGATTATGAACAGCAATTAGTTGAAGCAAAGGAAAGTGCGGAAGCCGCTAATAAAGCAAAGAGTATTTTCTTAGCCAATATCTCTCATGAAATACGCACTCCACTTAACGGTATCATCGGTATGACCGAAGTACTGTCGGATAGTCAACTAAGACCAAGCCAAGAAGAAATTTTAACGGATATTGAAGGCTCATCGCAATCATTGCTGGTACTGATCAACGATATCTTAGATCTGTCAAAAATAGAGTCAGGGCGGTTATCACTATCAATCGTAGAGTCTGATATCAAAGAGGTGATTTACGAGACCTTAGCCATCTTACTCAGTAAGGCGAGAAAACAGCACGTTGATTTGTTTGTTGAATGGTTAACGCCCATTCCTAAGACAATTCGCATTGATGAGTTCCGTTTGAAGCAAGTGATACTGAATCTTTTGAGCAATGCGGTGAAATTCACCCACCAAGGTAGTGTAAAAGTACAGATATCACTGGTGGAAAAACTCGAACAAACAACACTTATCTGTACTGTCGTCGACACTGGAGTCGGTATCGCTCAAGATAAGTTGAGTGAGATTTTTAAGCCGTTTACTCAAGAAGATGGTGGTATTACCCGATCTTACGGTGGAACAGGGCTTGGATTGACCATTTGTCGTCAGTTAGTCGAATTAATGAAGGGTGACATTTATGTCGATTCGGTTGTAGGCAAGGGCAGTCGCTTTATTGTTTCGATACCGATTGATGTTCCAGCCGTGCAACCCACTCCCGTTCAAATTAATGAGCAGGTCTTGCTGCTGACCAATCATTGCCAGTATGAGCATTATATTAAGCAAGAACTCCACCAGTTCGGGGTGACTTTTTACAGCGTAGAAGATATCGCCCATGCCAGTAATCTGGTGCAATCGTATGATGTGATATTGTATTGCATTACTAATAAACACCATGCTTCTACGACGGGTTATAATGGAACCCAACCATCATATTTAGCGGAACTAACTCAGCTTAGACAGCTACAAACTAATGCTGAGATTGTTGTATTGTCAGGCCCACAAGGGCGAACTGTGGCAGTAGAAGGTATCGTCTCATCCAGCTTAACCTTGCCGATGTTAGGAAATCGATTGGTGACCGCATTGCAAAAAAGATCCTACGCACGAGTGGCTATGACAAACGCTTCTCAAACGGTCGTTCATCATGAACCGAGGCAGACACGAAGCCGTAATATTTTGATTGTTGAAGATAATTTGATGAATCAGAAAATTGCGAGTTTGTTTCTCAATAAAGCAGGTTTGGATTATCAAGTGGTGAGTAACGGGGCCGATGCGGTTGATGTGATTCAATCAGGTGGGGCATTTGATGCCATATTGATGGATTGCATGATGCCAGTGATGGATGGCTTAACCGCAACACGGGAAATACGTCAATGGGAGCAGCGTAATGGTCATCAAGCGATTCCAATTATCGCGCTGACGGCCAGCGTGTTACCAGAAGATATTGATAGCTGTTTTGAGGCAGGGATGGATGCTTACTTAGCGAAACCCTACAAATCAAAACAGCTATTTGAAATCTTTGAGCAATTAAAGTTGGTTACTCTACCGGTTTGCTGATATCAGCCAGTGGTAGCCAATTGACTTTCACGCCAGCTTGTAAAAACATCTCTTGGCTGACTTTGATTTTATCGCCCCAGCGTGAGAGAAAATCTTCGGTTTGCTCTGGGCAGTGCACAGCTGAAATACCGGTTTGAATGATCTTTGCCGCGCAATTTGGGCACGGAAAGTGTGTCACCCAGATTTCACACCCGTCTAAATCTCGTTTCGCGAACAAAATCGCGTTCTCTTCGGCATGAAGCGTTTTTAAGTATTTCATTTCGCGTTCATCGGTTTCCGCGCTGTCGGAAATACCATGTGGGTAACCATTAAAGCCGACCGAGACAATGCGATTTTGTTTAGTAATGACCGCACCAACTTGAGTGGATGGATCTTTACTCCAAGAGCCAACAAGCTCAGCCATTTGGTAAAAGCGTTGCGCCCATTTTGAAATCATTAAATCTTCCTTACAAAGAGTGAATGTGACCACGAATAAGCGATGTGATTCGCTAAGTCGTTGACCATAAAAACACAATAATGTGATCTAGGTTGGATCATAATATCTCACTTTTTAATGAGTTAGTAGCCACAATCCACACTGACGCTGCTCAATTTTTCTTCGTTTATAGCCTGCTGAGTCGTGTGTTTAAGAATGATGAGGTAAAAACTGCCCATTAGTACGTAAGAGATCTCTCACAACGACGTAAGAAACTATCGTTCCGTCGTTGAGTAAATAGCGAAGGGTTTTTGTTAACTTGTTGATAAATAGTAGTTTAATTGATTTTTATGGAAAATAATCAACATTTGTATACGGTAATGCTATTGAGAGATTCGGCTTAGATGGTTAAATTAAAGGTGTCAGCAGGATGCGGACACGGAACAGGAAAGACCCAAGGATTTGGTCATCTTCAGGACGAAGATTTAGCCATCGAGGAACGATGGTTAGCTAGGATTGCGAAGGACACCGCTAGGACAGCGATGTTATGGAAGTGCTGAAGGATGCAGCGTACTATCAAGGATATGATGCAGGGAGCACTTATTAGTAGCCGGATTGCTGCGAGTAAGAATAGACCCCGTTAGGCTTTGCCTAGCGGGGTTTTCTTTTATATAAACTAAATTAAGAGCTTAGCGCTTAAAAGTTACCGCTTCTGTTTCAGCTAGGTGAATTTGGGTCGTTGCTGGTTGTGTTTCTGCAATCACTTTACCGTGGCGAACCGAGTAACGCACAGGGACTTGGCGACGTACCGCATCAAAACCGTTTTCAGCAGGAAGGATCAGTAGGCTGCCCGGCTTACCTTGTTCAATGCCATGTTGATCATGGATATTCAAAGTACGTGCTGAGTTAGTACTGATAAGTTCTAAGCCGTTATTGATCTGGTCGTAACCCATCACCTGACACACATGCAGACCCATATGCAGCACTTGCATCATATTCGCGGTGCCTAATGGGTACCATGGGTCGAAGACATCATCATGGCCAAAACAAACGTTAATATTGGCAGCAAGCATCTCTTTCACTCGCGTCACACCACGACGTTTTGGGTAGTCATCAAAACGGCCTTGCAGGTGAATGTTGACCAGTGGGTTCGCAACAAAGTTAATGCCAGACATGCGTAGCAAGCGGAATAAACGTGACGCGTATGCGCCGTTGTAAGAGCCCATTGCTGTTGTGTGGCTTGCGGTGACCTTGTGGCCCATGTTGAATTTATGCGCCAGCGCAGCCAAGGTTTCGATAAAGCGAGATTGCTCGTCGTCAATTTCGTCACAGTGAACATCAATAAGACGATCGTATTTTTGTGCTAATTCAAATACGTAGTGCAGTGATTCAACACCATATTCACGCGTGAATTCGAAGTGTGGAATCGCACCAATGACGTCAGCACCCAGTTGAACCGCTTCTTCTAGCAGTTCTTTACCGTTCGGGTAAGATAGAATGCCTTCTTGCGGGAACGCAACGATTTGGATATCTACCCATTCTTTCATCTCTTCACGCACTTCAATCATCGCTTTGAGCGCGATTAATGTTGGATCTGAGACGTCTACGTGAGTTCGTACATGCTGCACACCATTCGCAATTTGCCATTTTAGTGTCTGTTTAGCGCGTGACTTTACATCTTCAATCGACAGCAGCTCTTTACGCTCAGCCCAGCGTTCGATACCTTCAAACAAGGTACCTGAAATGTTCCAGCTTGGCTCGCCGGCGGTTTGAGTCGTATCTAAGTGAATGTGAGGCTCGCAGAAAGGTGCGACCGCTAGGCCACCTTCCGCATCGAGCACATTACCGGTGAAATTAAGTTCAACGGTATTGTCTTCAATACGCTCGAATTGACCATCCTTAATCAGAATCTGCTTGAGACCTTCTTGTCCTTGCAGTGTTGCGTTCTTGATCAGTAGTGTTGTCATGATGGTTCCTTACGCTGGTTGTTGAACCAGAGTCTTTTTATTTACGATAGGATTTAATACTAAGTAGCTGATTGCGCCGCCAAGTACCGCATTTACGGGTACGACACCTGGTAAGAAGTGGCCAGCAATCACGCCAATCGCAACGGCTGCGATACCTGCCCAGTTAATGGTTTGGAACTGAGCTTGGTCAAAATTGAGGTAACGCTTACGGTTGGCTAAGAAATCCGCAATGATCACGCCACCAATTGGTGGAATAGCCAGAGATAAGAAGGTCAACCAACCAACGAAGTTATTGTACAGCCATAATGCGCAAAGTGTACCGATTACACCATTGAGCATAGAGATATATTTGCTAGGTAGCCCCGTGATATTTGAAAAGCCTAAGCCGGAAGCGTACAGCGCGTTGTCGTTGGTGGTCCAAATATTAAGGCCAAGAACAATAATTGCGGGAATAAGTAACCCTTGCGCAATCATGACTTCTGAAATATCGGATTGGCCAGTAACAGCCGCGCCAGCCGCCCCGAAGACAAACATCAGTGAGTTGCCGACAAAGAAAGCAATCATCGTCACCATCACCGCGCCCATTGGCTTTTTACCAAAACGAACGAAGTCAGCCGTCAGTGTTCCTGCGCTAACAAATGAGCCAACCACCATCGCCAAGGCTACTGAAAAATCGAGAGGTTCAGCTGGCTGTACTTTTTGTAGCTGCTCTACGCCGCCAATACTGTTAACGGCCTCAATTACAGAGTAGCCACCGAGTAGCGCAATCGCAGGAACTGCAATGGCAGACAAAATCATTAAAGCGGCAATGCCAAAGTACACCGTGGCCGTCATCAGCAAGCCAGATGTGATAATCAGCACATTGGTATCAATACCTGTCGCTTTGTGTACTGGAATTGCAAACATAGCGACACCGACACCAAACCAACCGACTTGGGTACCGCCAAGCAGTGCTGAAGGAAGCCATGAGCCTTTAGAGCCAAAAGAAAAACGAGCAAGAAGATGAGTAGAGAGGCCGGTAGAAGCGCCGATGTAACCAAGAAAAGAAGTGTAGATGCCGAGAATGAGGTTGCCAATTAGAACTGCGAGTAAGAAATCATCAAAGGAAAGCCCAATACCAAGTGAACCGCCAGTCCACATACTTGCGGAGAAAAAAGTGAGCCCTAGCATCACCATGGTTAACGACGCTACGCCTTTACGGGCCGAAATTGGAACAGGTCCAAGACTATAATTATTATCTGCAGCCATTTTTACCTCTACAAGTAAGACAAGAAAACTAAATGCCATGTTTTGGTTAAACGGCGCGTATTATGATGATTGAAAACAAACTGTCAATGACTAAATTGTCACTTGTGCTTCATTGTTGTGGGTTTTGTGTTTTATTTTCTGTTAATTCAATATATTAGAATTTGTTTTTTGATTGAACTCATTGCTTATGAAAACGTTTTTATAGTCATGGATTTTGCGCTGTTAATCTATTTTGGAGTGTTTGTGTGGGCTGGTGTGCTCAGGTGTAAAAAAGACTCCAATTGTATTTATTTCTCTTGATTGCAAACGTTTACTATTTATGCGTTGTAGTGTTTGTTTGAATTTTGCTCTATTTTTCTTTGTTTTACTTATTGTTTTGGTATTTTCAGTTAATTTTATTGCTTGGGTTTAATAAATTAATGGTTAACATTGGTTTTATTATGGTTTTTTACGGATTTAATTTTTCGACGTTCGGTTTGATATGAAAATTGTTTTGATCGAAAAAGTGGGGTTTTGCGTACAATCTGGCTAAGCAGCAGAAAAGGTGAACTGTTGTGCTTGTTTGAGTGAAATATTTGATAACAGTGTGTTAATTGAGAGGTTTGCACAAGAAAAATGAAGCTATTTCAGTATAATGCGCATAGCTTTCAATAAGGAGATAAACAATGAAACTTCGTTACTTGCTTTCTATAACAACATTATTCGCAGCGGCTTTCTCAGCTCAAGCAAGCGCAAGCTGTGAGGTAACTATCGAAGCAAACGATATGATGAAATTCTCAACGGATGTGATTAGCGTACCAGCGACTTGTGAAGAGGTCTCAATCACACTAAAGCACACAGGTAGCCTACCTGCGACGTCGATGGGCCACAACATTGTGATCGCTGATACTGCTAACGTTCAAGCAGTAGGTACAGAAGGCATGAGCGCGGGTATCGACAACAGCTATGTCAAGCCGGGTGATGAACGTGTCTATGCATTTTCAGAAGTGATTGGTGGTGGAGATTCGACAACGCTAACGTTTGATACTGCGAAGCTTAAGGCGGGTGGTGATTACACTTTCTTCTGCTCGTTCCCAGGTCACTGGGCCATCATGAAAGGCAAATTTGAGTTCAAATAACGCTCAGTGTTAGAGTTCTATTTCATACGAAAACGCCCCGAATCTCGGGGCGTTTTTATTGGTTGGAATTCGCCATTAGACTGTTGTACCAATCAGAATAACGACGTGACCAGCAAGACGAACGTTGCGGGTATTATTTAACAGACCAAGTGATCTCTTCACCCGCTTTGATTGGCACCACAATATCACTACCAAATGGCATGGTTGTTGGCACGGTCCAAGCTTGCTTGGTTAGCGTAACCGTATCAGCATTGCGTGGCTGGCCGTAAAAGTCTGGGCCGTTGTGACTTGCAAACCCTTCAAGGTTCTCAAGTTTACCCTCTTGTTCAAATACTTCTGCATATAACTCTAACGCTGCGTGCGCCGTGTATGAACCCGCACAACCACAAGCGGCTTCTTTCTTGTCTTTGGCATGTGGTGCTGAATCTGTCCCCAAGAAGAACTTTTTGCTGCCGCTGGTTGCTGCTGCAATCAGTGCTTGTTGGTGCGTATTACGCTTTAGAATTGGCAAGCAGTAGAAGTGCGGTTTAATGCCACCCACGAGCATGTGATTACGATTATACATCAGGTGATGTGCAGTGATTGTCGCAGCCACATTGTCGTTAGCAGTGTTAACAAAATTTGCCGCGTCTGCGGTGGTGATATGCTCTAAAACGATTTTTAGGTTAGGGAAATCGTTCACAATCGGTGCGAGAACTGTCTCTAGGAATTGCTTTTCACGGTCAAAAATATCGATTTCGTGTGCAGTCACTTCACCATGTACCAACAACAACATGCCAACCTCTTCCATTGCTTCTAGCACTGGGTAAATGTTTTTTGCTGAGGTTACACCTGAATCTGAGTTAGTGGTTGCGCCGGCAGGGTACAGTTTAGCGGCGACAACAAGACCTGAGGCTTTGGCTTTACGAATTTCATCAGGAGTCGTATTGTCGGTTAGATAAAGCGCCATGAGAGGAGAAAATTGAGCACTTGGTTTTTCTGCCATGATACGTTCACGATAGGCTGCGGCCATTTCGGTATCAGTAATTGGTGGAATGGTGTTTGGCATGATGAGCGCGCGGCCGTTGTAACGGCTGATGTCGCGTACCGTGTCTTTAAGAACTTCGCCATCGCGAAGGTGTACGTGCCAGTCGTCCGGACGAGTAATCGTAATAGTTGTCATGTTAGCTCCCACCATGAAATAGTTGTCTGATTGGAGCCTAAGCAATTGTTTATATGAATAAACGCGAATGCTTAGGCGACAGGATGATAGAGGAAAGCGATAACGATTTCACCTTCTTTTTTTATCGATTGCGCTCGTGGCATAATAATAAGCTAAACGTTTGCGCAATTGATTGAATGAGTCATAGCGGCCGCGGGTTCTATTGTTTCACTCGCGGGGTGAGCAGTCGGCAGGTTAAAAATTGGTTATACTCGCAAACAAATATCCCTAGAAAATAGATAACTAAGGAAGGGCAATGTCAGCGTCAACACTCGCAAAAATTAATGTTTACCCGGTTAAGTCAGTCGCCGGTGTTTCGATGTCAACGGCATGGGTTGAAAAGCAAGGGCTGATGTTTGATCGACGTTTCATGCTTGCCAAAGCTGATGGTGCGATGGTCACGGCTAGAAAATATCCTCACATGGTGCAAGTGAAATCGGTATTGTGTTCAGATGGTTTATTGTTCACCGCTCCCAATCGTGCGGCACTTCGCATTCGTTACAGTGAATTTAAAATGCAGCCAACGCCTGTGACAGTGTGGAGCGATACCTTTAGCGCATTTACGACGTCAGATGAAGCGGATGATTGGTTTAGTGACGTGGTCGGTTGTCGTGTCGAGTTGGTTTTTACTGGCGAGCAATCTCAGCGGGTGCGAGAAAAGTTGGGCCACAATGTCAGCTTTGCGGATGGTTATCCATTGCTGATCATCAGTGAAGGGTCGTTAGCAGAGCTGAATAAACGCAGTAGTGATACGCACACTATGGATCAATTTCGTACCAATTTGGTTGCCTCTGATCTTGAGCCTTTTGTTGAAGATAGCTGGAAACGGATTCGTATTGGCGAGGTTGAATTTGAAGCGGTCAAACCTTGCGAACGCTGTATTCTGACCACTGTTGATACGCAAACTGGCCAACTTAGAGACAATAAAGAGCCATTAAAAACCTTGAGCGATTTCCGTGCTAATGAGTTTGGTGGCGTCTTTTTTGGACAAAATTTGGTGGCAAAAAATGAAGGCATGATCCGTGCTGGGGACCCTATTGAGGTGCTTGAGTACAAAGAGAAAGAGTTCTATGTCGATAACTCCCCGCAATTGCACCAATTAACTTGTGTTGAACGCGAAGACATCGCGCGTAACTTTACCACGTTCTGGTTTGAATCTGAGCAGCTTATCGAGTACAAAGCAGGTCAGCATCTGCCGATTCAAATTACGCTTGATGGTGAACAGGTTGCGCGACGTTATACGCTCTCTTCGTCACCTTCACGGCCTAATAAACTGGCGATTTCAGTGAAAAAAATCGCTGGTGGGCGCATTTCTCATTGGCTAAGTGAGCACTTACAAGTGGGAGATGTGCTGAATTGCCAATCACCAGATGGTTGCTTTCACTTAGAAGAAAACCATTTCAACCCCACCTTATTGCTATCTGCAGGTAGTGGCGTGACCCCAATGCTGTCGATGTTGCGTTATCTTGCCGATAATAAGCAATTGGATGATGTGGTCTTTTATCATCAGTGCAGCACAGAAGCGGATATCCCTTATCGCAGTGAGCTTGAACAACTGGTACGTGAGCACGGCGGGTTGAAGGTGTTGATTTCCCTTTCTAAGGCGCCATTAGATTGGTTCGGTTTAAAAGGGCGGTTAAGCCCGATGCACTTAAAGCAGGTACCAGATATTGCAAAGCGAGAAGTGTATGTTTGTGGCCCCGAAGGGTTTATGCAACAAGCAAAATCAATGTTATTGCAAGCCGGTATGAATGAAGGCCAGTATCATCAAGAAGCATTTACCGCCATGCGAGTAGAGCTTACCGTTGAGCAAACCGTGACCGTTAAAGTGAATAGCCACCAATTCGTTGGGGACAATCAGCGCACGATGCTGGAACAAGCGGAAGAGGCAGGGGTTAATATTCCCAATAGCTGCCGTGCCGGTTTGTGCGGTGCTTGTCGAGTGAAAGTCGTATCGGGGAAGGTAACGCATGCTCAAGTTCCCGCTCTTGACCATATTGATGTCGCAGGTGGAGAAGCGTTAGCGTGTTGCGCAGTGCCTTCATCCGATATTGAAGTGAAATACTAACGGTTAGAATAGCGTTAAACCTTGTGCTGGTGGGCTATTAGCACAAGGTTTTATTGGTATTAGATCGTGATTACACTAAATCGTTCTTGAGAATGACGGGATCGATGTCGTCTTTTTTACGGCGTTTAATTTGCGCTAAAATAACCCCGCTTATCACCATGATACCGCCAATTAAGTGGTAGATGTGGACAGTCTCGCCTAGCGTTGTGGCGGCTAAAGTCACCGCTACCACCGGTAATAAATTCATAAACATCGCACTGTTGTCTGCGCCAATCACATCAATCGATTTGATCCACATCCATGGCGCAGCAATCGAAGCTGCAACCGAAGCAAATAAGATAATCGGCATCGCTTCTGATGGCGGTAGCAGTTGGTCACTGGTCAGCCAAATAGGAGCCAGCATAATCATTGAAGCAAACCCTTGCATGTAGATCGAGACGGTATTAGGTAAATTCATCTTCCAGCGCTTAAGTAGTACGCAGTACAACGCGTAGGCGACTGAGGCTACGACCATCAAAGCATCGCCAGTCGTGACACTTTGCGACAAGAAGAACAGCATATCCCCTTTACCCAGCATGTAGGCTAAGCCGATTAAGGCGATGATACCGCCCAAAATGCTGTTGCGTGAAATAGGCTTGCCTAAAATAGGCACACTAATAAAGATCGCAATCAACGGCACTAAGGCACTGATCAGCGACATATTAGAAGCAGTTGTCGTGACAGCGGCGAAATAGCCACATGATTGGTTGATCACCATTCCCAGCATCCCAAGCACGCTCAGTTTGGCAAGGTTTGGTCGAATGTCGCTCCACAGGCGGATCACCTTTGGCAGGCAAAATGGGGTTAAAATCGCGATAGCGAATACCCAGCGATAAAAGCTCATTGCACTTGGTTCAATGATAGAAGCCGCCATTTTACTGGCAACAGCATTGGTTCCCCAGATGAAAACAGTGAGTATTGGCAGTAAGTAGATCATGTGAGGTTCATCGCATTGTTAGGGTGGCGGGTAGTTTGTCAGGTCTGTATAATTGCAAGTATCTTTAAAACGACATTGTGCGCTCTAGGAAGACAAGTTTGAGAAAACCAGCCAAACATTTGCACCCGTCGTTATCGATCGATAAAGCACCATCAGATGTCTTTATGAATTTTGAGGCGTTTTTATCGAACACTGAGACGCGTGTTCATAGCCACCCTTGGGGTCAAGTACAACTGATCAGCGGTGGTATTCTTGAAATGGAAGTCGAGGAAACTCGTTTTTTAGCTCCCCCTCATCTCGCGATATGGGTGCCACCGGGTATCATGCATACCAGTTTTAATCGTAAGCCACTATCTTACTGCTCTCTAAATGTAGCGCTGCATTTGACGGAAAATTTTCCCGATAAAACCAGCTTGATTCGCGTTACTTCGATAGCCTCTTCCATTGTGGATGACTTTCGTGCGCGAAGAATCAATGTTGCAGAAACTGACGCAGATAAACGTTTGGTACAAGTGTTGTTAGATCAACTGGCCACGCGAGATACACAGCATCACTTTCTGCCATCGACAGACAATAAATACCTAGCGCCGATCCTATCCGCGGTTGAGGAAGATCCTACTGATAACACCAGTTTGTCAGAATGGGCCGAACGCGTTCATACCACCGAGCGAACTCTGGCTCGGCATTGTCAATCCGAACTAGGCATGAGCTTTACCGAGTGGCGCTTGCGCGTGCGTTATCTCTATTCAATGGAATTGTTACAAAAAGGCCAGTCAGTTAAAGAAGTGGCTTTCACTCTTGGCTATAACCAAGCCAGCCCATACATTGCGATGTTCCGCAAATATTCGGGCCAGACCCCAGAACAATATAAGAGTAAATTGATTTATTAAGGTGGCAATTATCTGCGCCATCGTGAAGCCAACCACCAGGTGCTTTGGCCTTACAGACTTATCTTATTGATACAGTTTGAGGGGGACAGCAATACAGTGAAAAAAGCGAGTCTGGAAGCAGACTCGCTTTTTTCATTTATACGTTAACTGAGTTTGAAGCGACCAACCACATCGCTCAGTTGGCTGTTGGTTGCCGTGAGTTGGTGAGTACTTGTCACGGTTTGTTGCCCATTGTGGTTAATATTGTTGATCATCTCTTGAATGCTGGTCATATTGCGAGTGATCTCTTCAGCTACGACGCTCTGTTGCTCTGCAGATGCGGCGATTTGCGTGGTTAAATCGTTGATCTCAATAATTGAATCGGTCATCGAGTCTAGTGATGTCATCACGCGTGCGGTGGTTTCTGATGTTTGCTGGCAACTCGACTGGGTAGTTTTCATTGCACTCACAACCGTATTGTTGCCGTTGCGTAGCTTGGTCAGCATCTCATTGACTTGTGAGGTACTTTGTTGTGTACGGGCCGCTAACGCGCGCACTTCATCGGCAACCACTGCGAAACCACGCCCTTGTTCGCCAGCGCGAGCCGCTTCGATTGCGGCATTGAGAGCCAATAGGTTAGTTTGTTCCGCAATATCACCAATAACACCAAGCACAGAGCCAATCTGGTCGGTATCTTTGCTCATCGCTGTGATGGACTGAGACATGCTCGCTACCTCTTCCACAAGGGCAGAAACACTTTGCACCGCCTCTTGTACAACGGCTTTAGAGTGGTTCGCTTCGTTGTTGGTTTTATGGGTTAATTTTGCCGCATCCGCTGCACTTTGTGCGACGGACTCTGCGGTGGAACTCATTTCAGTAATCGCGGTGACCACTTGCTCGGTCTCTTTTGCGTGGGCGGTTAACAGCGTTTGATTCGAGTGTGCATTTTCACCGACCACATTTATTTCTTGTTTGATTTGCTGACTGGATTTCGCCACATCGAGCATCATGGTTTGTAGTTTTTCAATAAATTGGTTGATGCCAGTTGCGATCTTTCCAAGGTCATCTTGAGAGGTTATCTCTAGACGACGGGTTAAGTCGCCATTACCTTGAGAAAGATCAGTGACAATATTGCGAAGTGACACGATAGGCTTAAAGGCAAGATTAACGGCGATAACGCTCAGCGAAATAATTAGAATTCCTGAGATGACTAAGGTGAGCGTAATGGCATTATTGAGCTTCGCCGTGTTTTGTAAGATATAGGCGTTATCAATATAACCAGTTAGGCTCCATTGGCTCCCACGAACATCAAAAGTACTAGGTAATGGAATAAGGTCGCCATCTATTTTGTTTGAAAACAGTATATTGTTATTTGGGTCAACGAGCTCCATATAGCTACCATCAACGGCAGATGATGCTAAAAGCGCTTGCGTATCACTAAGGTCTACATAAAAGATGTTTCCTTGGCCGTCACCCTCAGGAACAATAATGGTAAGCAGAGGTTTCCCTTGTTCATAAACGATGTTACTGACGGTCACTTTGCCATTAGCTGAAGATAATAGGTCGATAAACGGTTGTGCTTCGGCAGGGTCATCAATACTCCCTTGAGGAGTAAAAACTAAATCACTAACAACTTTGATGATGTTATAAAAACCAGTTTTCTCTTGCGTCGATTTTACTGCAATCAGTCCAAAATTTAGGTTTTCTGCAAGAACAATTTGATTGTTAATGTCTTCGACCAGTTTGTCTTTCACAAGGTTTATCTGGCTGTTGATGTTCTGAGTATCACTTTGGTAAATATAATTACTAATATGATGACGAGCACTGAAATATGACGTCAAGATCGTGATTGAAGTGATAACGATGAAAATAGCGATTATTTTCATCTTGAAAGAGAGGGCTTTCTTCATGGGCGGTATGAATTCCTTTTAATGTGCTAAGGCTATAATATCCCCACATAAAGAAATTTTTCATAACTGCGACGCAAAAATAAAGATTTATTTCAGCAATGACGTTGCGATCACAAATAAATAGCCATTAATGTGATTGGTTAATGGTGACGATAATAATGTTTAATATCAATAGCCTGCAGAAGATTATTTTGTATTTAGAATGAAAGCTTCATACCTATAAGTTGTTTCATTAAGTGATGGGTGTTGTTAAATAATGGCATTCGCTAAGGGTGTTTTTAACTAAGCGTAAATTCATTCGTTAATCTGCGGGTGCTGGTATTGTTGATATGTAGGTAGTAGGGCACGTAGATTTTCAAAGGTGGTTCGAGCACTTTGTTTCGACAGCTTGTTCATTAATACATCGGGTAGTAGGCCGCCAGGATCCGCGAAGGCTTGGTATTCTATTAGGGTCGTGCCATTCGTGAGCTTGTGTAAAGTCCAACTGGCATCAACTGCGCGAATACGAATGTAGCCACTTTGCTCGGCAAGTATTGCTTCTGGTGCATCAGTAATGTGGATGGTGAAACCGAGATCATCGACCCAGTATTTAGAGTAGGTGACCATGTCACGATCTTTGGCTGGCCATGGCGCGCTGAACTGGGTGTAAACGATGTTTTCAGTCGGGGAGATCTGTTTTAGTACGCGGCTGTGGCGGGCATTATCGATCCAATCAGGGACTTTTTCACTATCTTCCAACAACGTTAAAAATGCACTGTAACTGGTGGTAGTGAACATTTGCGCGCGAATTTCCACTAAGCCGTCTTTATGCTCTCGCGCATAAATGGTGATGCCATCCCGGCGACTATCAAATTGCCAGTCACTATTTACTTGCGCGTTGACGTTGCCTGACATCAATGCCATTACTAGGAAAAGTGCTGTGATAGACAAAATGTTTTGTAACGCTGTCATGGTTTTCCTATTGAGAAAAATGCTTCTTCGTTGTTGATAGCTTATATAACTTAATTAAATCAGATTTAGAATCAATGTAGAGAGAAGAGTCGTTGAGTGTATTGGTCGTTTTGTACTGCAGAGATAGGCACTGGTAGAAACAATAAACGGCCTAATGGCCGTTTATTGTTGGGCAGATTTACGCTTATGGTGCGGACTAGCCGTTTAAATGATTCGTAATTACGAAATCTAAACCGCCGGTTATCGCAGCAACCTGCGCTTGATTACATTCAGCATCGGTTACTTTCGGGCTGTCCGGATACACTTCAGTCGTCGTATGGAATAGACACTCTGTTACGCCACCACACAGACCAAGTTGTTTCATCGGATAGAGAATCACACCTTCTTGTACCACTTCAGAACCAATGATCTCGCCTTTCTCATCGGCAGGCGCGATATGGGTGACTTTCGCAACAGAAGCAATGATTGCTGCTTGAAACTCTGGTTGCGGGTTTAGCGTGTCGCCAACAGTGTAGAAACCATCAGGAATCGTGTCGGCATCGTATTCTACGCCATCGCGAGCAGCCAGCGCCGGTCTAAATTCTGATTCGTCCGTATCGGTGGTCTCGTGCAGATCAAAGTGCACTAAAAAATCACCAAGGCTAGCAACTAACTGACGCAATGCTGCTGATTCTTCGGCAGGTGTATCTTGGTAGAACGAACGGTTTGGATCGGTCGCGAGGGCATTCCAACGGTTGATAGTTTCATAACCCCATGGGCTTACACATGGCGCGATAGCAATGTTGAAGGTTTCAGCGTATTGCTCGGCTTTTTGCGCTGCAAATTCCAATGCACCTTGAACACCGCTGGTTTCGTAGCCGTGAACACCGCCAGTAATCAGCACGCTTGGTTTGTCGTTTGACCAGTTTTTGCTTTTTATGCAGTAAAGTGGAAAGCGTTCAACGTCGTAAGAAAGAGCGCCATATTGTTCAACATCAAAGCGTTCTTTTAGTGCTTCAATTTTTGGAAGGACTTCTTCGCTGTAGAGGCGTTTGATGGTGGTTTGAGCGCGCCATGCTTGGCGTTCTGCGTCGCCCCATTTTTGACCTGGAGTACCGATTGGGTAGGTGTTGTTTAGTGTCATCATTAACTTCTTATTTGATGGGAACAAAATCAGCATAGCGAGGCCCAGTTAAGCGTGCAAACAGAATTCGCCATAAAGTGAAAAATCGGCTATTAACTTGGGCGCTTTTTATCAGCAAAGGCATTGAGTGGTAGCATACTGAGCAACAGAATAAGCCGAACAACTTTTTCTCGTTAGTGATGTTTGTGTTTGATATAACAGACAAATCACGTTAACAAACGTTAGGCTATCGTACTGTACGATGTCACTACAAAGGAGAGTGAACATGCCATTGAGAGTGGGCTATGGAAAAGATTAATAATACGGATGTGATTCTGCACGCTTTTGATTGGCCGTATAGTTTGATTGAACAGCAAGCAGAGAAAATCGCCCACATGGGCTATCGCTCTGTGCTGATTTCACCTGCGATGAAGTCGTTATGCTTGCCCCAAGGCACACCTTGGTGGCAGCGCTATCAGCCACAAGATTATCGTGTGATCGACAATCAACTCGGTAACTTATCATCATTACGGTCGATGATAACGACGTTGGAAGCAAATGGTATCCACGTCTATGTTGATGTGGTGTTTAACCATATGGCGAATGAATCGGATATTCGTCACGATCTACAATACCCCAATGATGAGATTCTCGTTCAATATCAACAAGAAAGTGAATACTATCAAGCGCAAAAGCTGTTTGGTGATCTTGCGACCCCTTTGTTTAGTGAAGACGATTTCGTGGAAGCATTTAGTATTTCTGACTGGGGTGATAAGTGGCAAGTTCAGCATGGTCGTCTTGTTGGAGATGAGCATGATCCAGGCTTACCAACGTTAATGGACAATAGCCATGTGGTTGCTCAGCAACGTGCCTATTTGATTGCATTAAAGCAGTTGGGGGTGAAAGGATTTCGAATTGATGCGGCGAAGCATATGACGTTGGAGCATTTAACGCAGGTGTGGAGCGCAGATATCTGTGAAGGTGTGCATATTTTTGCCGAAATCATTACGGATGGCGGGGCGAGTAAACAGGAGTATCAAGATTTTCTTGAACCCTATTTAGCGAGCACACCTATGGGCGCGTATGATTTTCCTTTGTTTCAAACATTGTTGGACGCCTTTCAACCAACGGGTACATTAACCAGTCTGGTTAACCCATACAGTTTGGGCCAAGCACTAGCTGAAAGTCGTGCGGTGACCTTTGCTATTACCCATGATATTCCCAACAATGCCGTATTTACGGGTTTGGTCATGGAGGAAGAGTGGGAAGCGCTTGCTTACATCTATCTGTTTGGCCGTGATGGGGGCGTGCCATTGGTGTATAGCGATCTCAATACCAGTGGTTTTGAAAACCAACAAGGTATTCCCCGCTGGCAAGAGGAGTGGCAAAGCCCATCGATGAGAGCCATGATTCAATTTCATAACCAAATGCACGGAAGCCCAATGACGGTTTTGCAGTCGAGTGATGAGAAGTTGGCTTTTTCTCGTGCGGGAAAAGGTATCGTGCTGCTTAATAAATCGAGCAAAGTCCAACGATTTGAACTATCAGTAGAAGGAGAGTGGCGAGACGTGTTACTTAAAAGTCGTTGTGAACGAGAAGAGACTCTTGTGGTTGAAGTCTCTCCTCGCAGCGGAGCGATGCTCGTCCCTGTCGTGAGTTAATTAATGACAAATGTTAATCAATGACAAATCAGGCAACTCGCATTGCAAGACTACTCACCTAGCACGGTTTGACAGATGGCGTGGTAAGCTTCTTCGCTACCTGAGAATAGCTCATTAATAACTTTGGCTTTACCTTGGCCTGATAGCAGGCGCTTACGCGCTTCACGGACTCGAAGTGCCACTTGAATGTTTTGATCTAGCGGACTGCTTACGTTTGGCTGCCAACGTGAGATCTGATCACTGAATGAGTCTAGTTCTAACGTTGGTGTGTAGTGGTGAAGATCTTCACGCAATACCGTGAGCAAATTAATTTTCGCTTGATGATCATCTGCTAGCGTTGCCATGCGATTGAGCAGGGCGGCAGATAACTCATTAAGTTCGATGTAACCCGCTTGCTTAGGCAGTGGACTGCTTACACGGCAAGAAAGCTCTACGGTGTGCATACGGGTTTGTGGCAAACAGCAAATTGAGGTCAAACAATCAAACGGTAGCCACATCGCTTGGCCTGGCTTGATGGCATATTCATTTTTTCCCAATCGAACCAGTACTAAGCCATCGTCTACCGATAGTAATGTGTGCTTCATCAGCTTTTTACGGGGTGTGACGGATAGAAATTGAATATCAGATGTCTGATGAGAAATAGCGTAGTGCATGGTATCGCTCGATAAATATGGGGCGCTAAGATTACCGTTTCTCGACTCAAAAAGCCATTAACAGCATTGATTGAGCTATCAGGAGTATGGCGTTCTGGTCTGACCTTAGTAAATATGCGTGTTCTAATGCTGCCAAGAGGCGATTCTATGCGTAGAATGAGCCGCGATTTGTCACTAATGTAGACCCTAATGACTGCGAACACTGATCCTTATATTGAAATTCGTCCTTATCACGATGACGAAATTCCAGCGGCAATTGACCGCCTAATACAAGATGAAGAGTTTATCTCTGCCATCTTACAGCATCGTTTCTCTAACCACGCGCCATGGTTCAAAACGCTTATGGCTCCGTTGGTCAAAGTGTATCTGAAATTTAAATGGTCAAAGCTGAACTCGATTGAAGCGATTCAGCTTGAAGTGAAAAAGTACCTCCATCAAACCCTCAATAACACCACTCAAGGTGTCACCTATACAGGGCTAGAGAAACTCGATCCTCAAAGTGCTTACCTATTTGTCTCAAACCATCGCGATATCGCGATGGATCCAGCACTGGTTAACTACGGTTTATTCAAGAATGGTCATAATACGGTACGTATCGCGATTGGCGATAATTTACTGAAAAAACCGTGTGCGACAGAGCTGATGCGTTTGAATAAGAGCTTTATTGTTAAGCGTTCAGCGAAAGGGCCACGTGAAATGATGAAGGCACTGAGTACCTTGTCATCTTACATCAAGCACTCCCTAGAAACGGGCAATTCTATTTGGATCGCGCAAAGAGAAGGGCGAGCGAAAGACGGGAATGATTTTACTGAGCCTGCAATCTTAAAAATGTTTCATGTTGAAGGACGTAAGCAAAAAATCGATTTTTCCGAGTACATTCAGTCACTAAAAATTGTGCCAGTTTCAATCTCTTATGAGAATGACCCTTGCGATGTAGCGAAAGCCAGAGAGTTGTACGAAAAGTCGGTCAATGGTCGTTACGAGAAAGGTGAATTTGAAGATATCGAAAGTATCATCCAAGGCATTGTGGGCGATAAAGGCCGAATCAATGTTGCGTTTGGTGATGTGATTGAGCAAGCCTTTTCTGCGCCAGATGAACTTGCCGCCGAGATTGATCGCCAAATTCATGCTAACTACAAATTGTTCCCAATTAACCTGTTAGCGGCCGGTGATGAGAGTGTGGATGAGAGCGTAAAAGCGCTGCTGCAACAAAAGCTCAGTCAATTACCTCAAGGTGCACATACCTTTTTGATTGATAGCTATGCAAATCCGGTAAAAAACCAAGCTGAATAGAGCTCGGTAGCTACTGGGCAACACACGAGTTTCTAAGGGTAGCTTCGGCTACCCTTTTTCTTAGCTACTTTTTATGACGGGGGGAGATTGGCTGAGCGTGTGACATAGCACTATGC
Source organism: Vibrio scophthalmi LMG 19158 (assembly GCF_000222585.1). Taxonomy (GTDB): domain Bacteria; phylum Pseudomonadota; class Gammaproteobacteria; order Enterobacterales; family Vibrionaceae; genus Vibrio; species Vibrio scophthalmi. The sequence goes on from NZ_AFWE01000112.1 coordinate 125,716, forward strand.
GCAACTAGCTACGTCGCAACTCATTACGGCGCAACGGCTCCGCCGAGAGTGAGATTCTCTGGCCACTTGCTAATATGATTACCGCCAAGGAAGATATTGCCATTCACTGTCATGGTATTGGGAAACTCACCAATTTTAGAACCACCTAAAAACAGATTTCCTTCTACCACTAGCCCTTCAGGCAACGTTGTTAAAGGCGTACGCATAACGCTAAGATCCCCTTTTACTCGCAAGCGGTTGGGTAGCTTTTCGAGGGGCGTATCGGTGAAATTCAGATAGCCACCCACTTTTATCCCTGCAGGCCAACGCTTGATTTTAGCACCAAGAAAATTGGCGTAACCGCGAATACTAGATCCTTTACCGATGGCGATGAGTTCGCTGTTTGAGGCTTCGAGGTTACCCCCAATCGTCGTGCTTTTGGGTAGGCGTTTGATTTGTGTTTTAGCAATGTTCAGGTTGCCTTTCACGGTAAACCCATCGGCAAATTCGGTGTAGGGCTTATTGCGTAAATCCAAGTTACCGTAGTTGTCGAGGTGATTTAGCGTGCGAAATGAATCGAGTTTTTGTGCTGAAACCGAGTTAGAAAGTAACACACAAAAGAATAAACAGAGAGTTGTGACAGGTCGAGTCATAGTAGGCATTGTTTAGATTAGAAGTGTCTAGTATTCCTAACCCACAAGACAAGGTCAACTTTTGCTCGTCAATGATGGGAGCAAGATAAAGCGGGCGAGTGCCCGCCTTGGAATTAACGCACTAGAGAGCGAGTTTTTAGTTCGAAGATCAGTTTTTCAGCACTAACTTCGAATTTAAAGCGAGCGGTCAATTCAGTAGAGTCAGCATTGATATCTGTAGTTTGATATTCAACCGCTGCATTTACTTGTTTTGCGAGATCAACGTACTTAGCCAGTTCAGCTTCTAGTAGCGCTTGATCTTGAGAAAAGATCGTTACTTCTGCTACGTCATCGCCTTCTTTAATGATAAAGCCCATTTCACCAGCACAGCCACACGCTTCACATACTTGAGCTTCTAATTCATTACTCATCGAACAATCCTCTTAAAAAAATCATGGATATTTTATCGGTATATTTGAACATAATCTACAGAAATGACGTGATGTTGAGGGATGTTTTCAACGACACATACTCGATGAATTAATAAAGTTCATGCAATTACGCAACATTATGTACATTTTCTTGTGTGATACTGTTCATATAGATACAAATTGAATTGCAATTATTCGGTCAGAATGATGTGCGTTTAGTTGTAAGTAGTCTAAATTTGTAACATTATTCATAATTCAATATATATAATATTAATGACTCGCATTCCTATTTATGTTGCTTTTGCATCATTTATGAGAAAACGGTGTTCCACGAGCAATATAGCACTGATGAAATCTATCGACATGGTAAGCTAGTGTCGAAAAAATTAGCAGTAACACGTTGTTCCTGCTGACAAAGAAATAGATTCCACAGATAGATATTGCGAGTCTCTATTTTTTATTGACTCATTTTGGGTCAGACGGATTTACGAAGAGAAGAGCCTAGACATGCCAAAGCGTAGTAAAGAAGATACCGAGATCACTATCCAGAAAATCATGGACGCAGTCGTTGACCAACTTCTTCGTCTTGGTTATGACAAGATGTCATACACCACGTTAAGCCAACAAACTGGCGTGTCTCGCACCGGTATCAGCCACCATTTTCCAAAGAAAACAGACTTTTCAGCCGCGTTAGATGGTCGTATTTTCAAGATGTTTGTTGAGCACTTGAATTTTGATGCAAGCTTAAATGATTTTTCTGATAGCTGGGTAAAGGCATTGGATGATAGTGAGTTTCTTGCCATTTTACGTTTACTTTTCCACCATATCGTTACGGCAGAGAGTGCTCATGAATTTGCAGCGAAAGGTATTGAGCGTTTGTACAAAACCGTTGAAATGAAGTTTGGCGATGATAGTGCGAAAGAGTTGGAATGGCTAATCGGTAAGTCTCTGATTCGTATGGCCTCTTAAAAAGTAGTCACTGAAAATTGTTAAAAGCCAGCGTTCGTCGCTGGCTTTTTTGTACCGTAAATTAGACAACAGTTCAGAGTTATCATCAGGTGTGTTTTTTCTCCGATTAAACCGTATCTGACCCTATAACTATCTGTTACAATTTGAATATAAATTAAACCAATAGCAGTAGGTACAACGATGTCTTATCCCGTTTTAATCTGTGATGATTCGGCGTTAGCACGCAAACAGATGGCTCGCTCATTACCTGCTTCACTGAATGCTGAGATAACTTTTGCCGTTCATGGCTTAGATGCGTTAGAAAAGCTGGCGAACCAATCATTTAAAATTATGTTTTTGGACTTAACCATGCCAGAGCTTGATGGCTTTGGTACGTTAGAAGAAATTCAAAAACGTGGTTTAAACATTAATGTCGTCGTGGTCTCTGGGGATATTCAGCCCAAGGCAAAAGAGCGCGTAATGTCTCTAGGCGCGAAAGCGTTTATTCAAAAACCGATTGATCAAGATGTACTGAAAAGTGTCCTGAGAGAGTTGGTTGAGCCAGCTGAAAGTCGTCCTGCCGCTCCGGTTATGATGACGCCTGTACATATCCCAAGTTTGCGTCGTCGCGACATCTATATGGAAGTGGCTAACGTTTCAATTGGGCGCGCCGCGGATGCGCTTGCACGCCACTTTGATGTGTTTGTTCATTTACCTTTGCCTAACGTTGCTATCTTGGAAGTAAGCGAATTGCACATGGCACTGCGTGATCTAGCCAATAACGATCAGGTTTCGGGAGTCTGCCAAGGATTCAGTGGCGAAGGTATTGCAGGTGAAGCATTGGTTTTACTCAGTGATTCGAGTGTTGCAGATCTGAAAAAACTGATGAAAGTGCCTGCTGATAGTGAAGAACTTGAAGAGTTAGAGCTGTTGATGGATGTCTCCAATATTTTGGTTGGCTCTTTCTTAAATGGCTTAGGTGCACAAGCAGAAGTTCGCTTCTTCCAAAGCTCGCCAGTGCTATTAGGTCAGCATATTTCCATTGATTCCGTAATCCAATCGACGACGGGCTCTTTTAGCAAAACCATGACGTTTGAAGTGAGCTACGCGATTGATGGCACTTCTATTCGCTGTGATCTCTTATTTATGTTTGTCGATGAATCTTTGCCGCTACTTGATAGTAAGTTGTCTTACTTAATGGAGGACTTCTAATGTTACATCTTCCTGCTGAGTTTGAGCAGTTTCACTGGATGGTCGACATGGTACAAAACGTCGATCTGGGATTAGTGGTACTCGATCGTGATCATAACGTTCAAGTGTGGAATGGTTTCATGACTCACCACAGTGGCATTCAAGCTCACGATGCGATTGGTAAATCGATCTTTACTTTGTTTCCAGAGATCCCACAAGAGTGGTTTAAACTCAAAACCAAGCCTGTATACGATCTGGGTTGCCGTAGTTTTATTACTTGGCAGCAACGTCCGTACTTATTTAAGTGCCGTAATGTACGACCGATTACCCAGCAGGCAGACTTTATGTACCAGAACATCACCTTGAATCCGATGCGTACACCAACCGGAGAGATCCGCTCGTTGTTTCTGTCCATTCAAGATGCGACGGCTGAAGCATTATCATCTAAGCGTTAAACGTCAGCTACATGGTGCGTGTAATCACACTCAGTTATTGATGAATTACTAATGAAGGCTAGCTTGTGATGAGCTAGCCTTTTTGTTATCTGAAGCGATACATTTTTACTACTCGCAGCGGTACCAATTAGCTATCTTTAGCTGCGTACTGTCTCGGTTATTGCTCAAAGGAAGGATCTACATGACGCTACCAAGCCAACTCTACCGTTCACAACAAGTGAAATGCGGCGAAGTCAAAGTGGCTCGTGCAGTCGGCATTGATATGTATCAGCTAATGTTGGCGGCAGGTAAAGCCGTTTATGACTGTGTTTTGCAGCATTATGGTAACCAAGAAAAACTGTGGGTGTTGTGTGGTGGCGGCAATAATGGTGGTGATGGTTATGTGGTGGCAAAACTTGCGTTGCAGCAAGGTGGCGATGTTCGTGTAACGGCAATGTCTGAGCCAGCCAAGCTAAGTGGTGATGCCAAGCGCGCTTATGAGGATTTTATTGCTGTTGGTGGGAAGACGATTCCTTTCGATATGGCGCAAGTTTCTGATTGTGATGTCGTGGTCGATGCGTTGTTAGGTACGGGATTAAGTGGCGATGTTAGGCCTGAAATTGCAACCGTGATTACGGCGATTAATCGAAGCCATATACCCGTTGTCGCGGTGGATGTTCCGTCGGGGCTGTGTAGCAACAGTGGCTGCGTATTAGGTAACAGTATAAAAGCGGCGCACACAATAACCTTTATTGGAATTAAACAAGGGTTAGTGACAGGGAAAGCACGTAGCTATGTTGGGCAACTGCATTATTCGCCATTGGTTATATCGGCTAAGAATATCGCAAATAATAGTGAGCTTAGTAGTCAACCGGCGACGGTGAATATAGGCGAGCTTTTCCAAAATATCGAAACGCCGAGTGCCATGCTGGATTTTCCAGTTATTTTGCAGCGGTTGAAGACGCGAGAACCGTCAGCATACAAAGGTACTCATGGTAAGGCGCTATTGATTGGCGGAGGTACAGGCTTGGGAGGGGCGATTTTGCTTGCGACCAAAGCATGTCTCCGAGCAGGAGCCGGATTAACTGCATGTTTAACCGAGTCTCAGCACCTTAATGCTGGTTTGATCTCAAGCCCTGAAGCGATGTTTGCTGAATGGACGATGCAACAGGTGAAGTATCGATTGAGTTGGTGTGACGTGATTGCGTTTGGCCCTGGGCTGGGATGTTTTCAAGGTGGTGCTGCACAACAACAGGAGTTGCAACCTGATGCCTCTACATGGGCGGTAAAACTGGCTGCAATGGTCGCTCAGAGTGACAAAGCAAAGGTACTTGATGCGGATGCTCTAACGCTATTGGCGCTTAATCCGAATATTGATGACAACCGTATCATTACCCCTCATCCGGGTGAGGCTGCGAGGTTATTAAACACCAGTGTGGCAGAGATTGAATCTGATCGTTATCGTGCTGTTTACAATCTTCAAGCAATTTATGGCGGCGTAGTGGTATTAAAGGGAGCGGGCACTCTGATCTGTGATGGTAATAAGACGTATGTTTGCTCTACGGGAAACCCCGGAATGGCTTGTGGCGGAATGGGTGATGCATTAACCGGTATTATCGCCGCATTATTAGCACAAAGATTGGACATTATGACGGCTGCGCGTGTTGGGGTTATGCTGCACAGCTATGCTGCCGATCTAAATGCAGAGGCAAATGGACCATGTGGTCTCCTCGCTTCCGATGTTATTGATGACTTGCGCTATGCAATTCAATGCGCTTGAGTGTGAATGCGAGCTATACGCGAGCGTTTGTTTTTCTCACTCCGTTAGATTTAAGCTGAAATTTGTGCTGTTGGTATGAAAAAAAACACCAAAAAGAGAATGATAAAATAGGCGAATTAGCGGCGCTTCTTACTAAAAACGTGACTTGGATCGTCGTGTGAGAGAGGGGCGAGAATTGATTATTAAGACTGTCACGCAAACCTTTGCGTAATCGAATGGCAATAATCGAAGTTAAGTTGCTGAAAAGTGAGAGTATTTGTAGAAAGGTTAACTCGGTTGAGTTTAATGGATATGCAAGGAAGCCCAACTGTAGCATAAAAAAAATCGAATTATCAGACTTGCGAGAAAGAAATCACGACCTATAATGCTGAAAACCGGAGCGTCTGCAAACGCTCCGGTTTTTTTGTGTCCGACATTTAGTAATTTCGTCTGCAAACGACATTACTAACGCACTCTGCAGTGACACATAGCTATATGAATCAAGGAATTACACAATGCGTATCGAACAAGAACTTAAGTTAGGTTTTAAAGATGTACTGTTTCGCCCGAAACGTTCTACCTTAAAAAGTCGTTCTCAAGTTAATTTAACCCGCGATTTTACATTCAAGCATAGCGGTCGTCAATGGTCTGGTGTACCTGTGATTGCTGCGAATATGGACTCTGTGGGTAGCTTTGCGATGGCTAAAGCCTTAGCTGAGCATGGTGTAATGACCGCAGTACACAAACACTACACAGTGGCTGATTGGGCTGAGTTTGTTCAAGGCGCTGAAAAATCACAGTTGAATAACGTGATGGTTTCAACCGGTACTTCTGAAGCTGACTTCCAGAAGACCAAAGACATCATGGCACTTTCAGATGAGCTGATCTTTATCTGCGTTGATATTGCTAACGGTTACTCTGAGCACCTTGTTGAATACGTAGAGAAAGTACGTGCTGAATTCCCAGACAAAGTGATCTCAGCGGGTAACGTTGTAACTGGCGATATGTGTGAAGAGCTTATCCTTGCGGGTGCAGACATCGTGAAAGTGGGCATTGGCCCTGGGTCTGTATGTACGACACGCGTTAAAACTGGTGTTGGTTACCCACAACTTTCTGCAATCATTGAGTGTGGTGATGCAGCGCACGGTCTAGGTGGCATGATCATCGGTGATGGCGGCTGTTCTTGTGCAGGTGACGTATCAAAAGCATTTGGCGGCGGCGCTGATTTTGTAATGCTTGGCGGTATGCTTGCAGGTCACGAAGAGTCAGGCGGCGAAGTGATTGAACAAGACGGCAAGAAGTTCATGAAATTTTACGGCATGTCTTCACAATCAGCGATGGCGAAGCACTCTGGTGGTGTTGCAAAATACCGTGCAGCTGAAGGAAAAACCGTACTATTGCCATTCCGTGGCAGCGTTCATGAAACGATTTCTGACATTCTTGGTGGCGTACGTTCAACGTGTACATATGTAGGCGCAGCAAAGCTTAAAGAGCTAACGAAGCGCACGACATTTATCCGCGTACAAGAGCAAGAAAACAACGTATACGGTAAAGAGTGATTTAGTCATTACTCGGAAAAAACGAATTATTAAGAGCCGCTTTTTGCGGCTCTTTTTTGCCTGAAATTTGGAAAGTGTCTACAAAGTGTCTACACCTGAGACACTTTAATTTTGTGCAAATGTTGAAAAGTGCATGTCTATTCGAATATATGCATTTATAGAAAGGCGAGAGGGTTCTTTTCAATGGTCTCTGCTAAGTGATCGGGAGCGAAATGCGCATACCGCATCGTCATTGAAATATCGGCATGCCCAAGCACATCACGTAATACCAAAATATTACCGCCATTCATCATGAAGTGGCTGGCAAACGTATGGCGAAGCACGTGCGATGCTTGTCCTTTAGGAAGGTAAATGCCTAGTTTATTCTTAAGAATGTAGCAGAAGGGCGTATAACACTCTTCAAACAGCTTTCCAGAGCGAGGTTTGTATATTTCTTCATAAAGCGCATTAGAGATTGGGACAGTACGGTTTTTCTTTGTCTTGGTATTGGTATAAGTGATTTTATACTTGCTTAGCTGGCTACCGCGTAACTGCGCCGCTTCGTTCCACCGTGCGCCTGTTGCAAGGCATATCTTGACTATCTTCAACATGTCACTGCGGTTATGTTGGGTAACTAACTCAATGAGTTGAGGAAGCTTCTCTTTAGGAATGAATGCCATCTCGCGTTCAGCTTCTCTAAATGGTTTCAACTCTTCAAGTGGATGCGGCAAGTCCCATTCACCCAGTTCTTTTAACTTGCTGAACACAGCTTTAAATCTCGCCAGTTCAGAATTTAACGTTGATACGCTTGGCGCGCCTTTCTGCCACCGATTATCGACAAAGTTAATGTGTCCTGCCATTCGAAGGCTGCGGAACTCACCATACATCTTTGCAGTAAACAAAGCGGCAATAGGGTTGTTCATGGCTTCAACCATCAGTTTGAACTTCTGATAGATAACATCGCCATTAACTAGCGTTCTTCCATAGTGTCGATACCAAATGTCAATAACGTCTGAGAGACGCCGATAGTCGCTTTTTGCTCCTAACCATGGTTTTTCGTCCAATTCTTTCATTGTGAACTTTTCAAAAGCGACAGCTTCACCTTTGGTCGCAAAGCGTTTACGGATACGTTTTCCACTGCGCCCACTTGGGTAGCAATCACAAACCCAAGGTTTGGGTGAGCCATCTTTTAAGTTTCGGATAGACATGGTAAGAATCTTTGTACTGTATTAATATACAGTTTATCCGTATTGAAACGTACCACAATGTTTTATTTCGCAAAAAAGAAACACTGTTTGGTAGTTTTATGTAGGTTAATATAGAGTGTCGCGGGTCCTCGTTATGAGGTACTATGGCAGGTCGTTTTATTGATACTTTTCGCACTAAAGGCTTTACGTTGTCTTCTCCTAAACCAATCATTTTTTCATTTTTCGCCGGAAGCGGCTTTTTAGATCTAGGCTTTGAAAAGTCTGGGTTTGATGTTCGTTTCATTAACGAATTTCATAAGCCATTTTTAGAGGCATATCAGTACTCCAGAAAGGTGATGGAATTACCAGAGCCTAAATATGGTCATTTCTTAGGTAGTATTGAAGATTTCGTAACAGGTGATCGAGCGCAAGAACTAACCGATCATGTTGAAGATGCCAAGAGCGATTCACTTGTTGGGTTCATTGGTGGTCCACCGTGCCCTGATTTCTCTGTAGCTGGGAAAAATAAGGGTTCAGAAGGCGAGAATGGTAAATTAAGTCGTGTTTATATCGACGCGATTATTCAGAATACCCCGGACTTTTTCTTGTTTGAAAACGTAAAAGGTCTTTGGAGAACAGTTAAGCACCGAGCTTTCTATGATGCAATGAAAGATAGACTAGAAGAAGCTGGTTATGTTTTGACTGATCGTTTAACGAACTGCATCGAATATGGTGTTCCTCAAGATAGAGATCGCATCCTATTGTTTGGTATCCACAAATCTCGCGTTGGTGAAATCAACTCAAAAGAGCTTGAATCTCAATTTAATTGGGAAAGGAAAGTAAAGTTTAATCGAGATGAAGTCCTTGATAAGAAGGTATGGCCTGGTCATGAGTATTATGAACAAGATTCAGAAAAAGAATGCCCAGAATCTTTAATTAAATATCATGGGCTAACGGTTGAGCATTGGTTTGAATTGAATGATGTCTATAATCATCCTAATGCGAATCATCACTTCCAGCCAAAATCAATGCATCGCTTTCAAAGCATTTTGGAAGGTGATGACAGTAAGAAGTCATTTAAGCGGCTGCATAGATGGCGCTATTCGCCAACGGCTGCGTATGGTAACAATGAAGTACATCTTCACCCATACAAAGATAGACGTTTAAGTGCCGCGGAGTCTTTAGCTATCCAATCGTTGCCGAAAGAGTTTTGTTTCCCCCCAACGATGACGCTTTCAGATATGTTTAAGACCATAGGTAATGGCGTTCCCTACCTTGCAGCCGAAGGTGTAGCGCAAACAATTCAAACTTATCTTAAATCACTATAATAAAGAGGGGCTATCAGCTCCTTTTTTTATACGTTTCACAACGTTATATGCCGCATGCCTACACTTGGCGCTAAGTCATGGTAAACTACTCCTAGTAAACATAATTCATACTAGGCGTCACTTATGCACTTTAAAGATGTTTTAGCTGATATTGAAAAATTGGTTGGAAGAGAGCTTCAATCGATAAATCCAAAAACTGACTCTATTTATATAACGGCCTTAGACTATCAAGTCGAAAAATATTTTGTATCTAATAGCCCAAACACAAGAGGGGCAGCTCGTTCTTTTCGAGAGCTGGAAGATATTTGGAATGAGCTTACAGTTAAAGGTTTTGGTAACGTAGATCAAGCTTTGTATGGAGGTGGTAGCAGTCGTAATCAACCAGAGACCGTATTTGCGCATCTCCCATACATCCAACATTTCAAGTTCAAGAATCGTAAGCACTTACTATTACGTAACCAATCCGTGCATGATCTTGGTTCTCTATCTGAACTTCAAGCAGCAGAACTTAGAGCAGTTAGAAAAAAATAGAAAATTATACAGCCTTATCGAATCAAGCAATCACTAACTCTCAGGCGGAAATTATTCAGACGCTAAAGAGTGCTTTTGATGCTGTATCAAAAAAATATCCTGGTGATATTGTCTTGGAAGATGCAGAAAACGCAATTAATAGTTTACTAGTTCTAAATAATCAAGTGAGTGAATCTATTGTTACTTTAGACGGTACACTCCATATTCCCAAAAACGTTAAAGAAAATTATGATTCGCCGGAATCAGATAAATCAATGGATGAGCTGATCGATGACGAGTCGTTGACTGGTATCGCAAACTCTGAGGAAAAGGAAATAAGTGGACCTATAGCATCAGGTAAAACGAAAATACGACAGCTAACCCCAGTTGTTTCATTGATTTATGATCGCTTAAGTTTCGATGAGATTGAACTTCAGCCAGATTTTCAAAGGAAAGATAGAGTTTGGCCAGAGCCTAGAAAATCTAAACTAATTGAATCGATATTGATGGGGTTGCCATTACCTGTATTTTATTTTGCAGAGAAGCCAAATGGGGACTGGATTATTGTTGATGGCTTACAACGCATCACCACAATATATGACTTTATGCGAGGTGAATTTGAACTTAATGGGTTAGAAGTTTTAAAAGAAGTTAATGGTAAGCGATTTAGTGGCCTAGAGCGAGCTGAGCAAAGGAAGATACGTGAATACCCATTAACAGCCCACTTGATTGATATGGCTACAGATAAAGACAATATTATCGTAGAGCTATTCCACCGTATAAATACGTATGGTGTTAAATTAAGTGATCAGGAAATTCGTTCTGCGCTAAACCAAGGTTCGAGTGTTAAGTTCTTGAGATATTTAGCTTCAACATCTGAATTTAAAGCAGCTACTCATTGGAAGATAAAGTCAGATAGACAAAAGGATATGGAATTATGTTTATCTGCATTGTCCTTTATGCTTAATGGCTACATGAATTTTGATAACCAATATAATAAGTACCTTTCTGAAGCAATGGAAAGCATGAATAAACACAAGCTTACATTGGTTAATGAAAATCTTCTTGATGAAGGTAATGCTGAGTTGCCTAAAGATCTTAACCTTGCTTATAGTGTTATCGCGGATAAATTTAAAAATGGAGTAGCGATAGCTGAGCAAGTTTTTGGTGATTATGCGTTTAAGAAAGTGCCAGATAGCGCAAGGAAAATACCATTAAGTAAACCATTATTCGAGTTGATAGTTACTTATTTTTCTGAGTTAACAGAGAAGCAAGTTCAACAAGTTATGATACATAGTGATGAGCTAATCGATATGCTATACGAAGCTATTGATAAAGACTCTGCAGATTACGCGCAGTGGGAATCAAGTAAATATGAAAAAGAAGGGCGTGGATTCTTGTATTCAATTAGTCAATCTACAGGTAAGAATGTAACTGTCCGATTCCGATTTGAATCATTTAGAGAAATTCTAAAGCAGAGTACTGGTGTTGATGTTGTACTATCTCCGATAACGGTTGGAGTTCATAATGATTAAGTCTATCGAACTTGAAAATTTTAAATGTTACAAAAAGAGAAAGTTTGAGTTTTCTGATTTGACAGTTTTTTGTGGTACTAACTCAGTTGGTAAAAGTACTGCAATTCAAGCTCTTTCAATTCCACTTCAATCTAAGTTTGAAAAAATTGTAAAGTTAAACGGTCAACTTACAACAGTTGGTTTTGCTAATGATATTCACCATAAAGATAATACAGGTAAGGTTGGGCAGGATCAGAGCCTCTCGATTAAAGTAAATGTTGATGGCTTGATTCTTACTTGGGGATATCGAGAGTTAATCAACTCAAGTAGTGAATTACATTTATTGTCCGGCTATTCTGATAATTTACCATCAAGTTTCGAAAAATTGGCTTCTAACTTTCAATACTTACAGGCAGAAAGGCTAGGTCCGCAGAGTCGGTTTGACCTAATTGAAGGAAATCGCTTTCACCAGCACTGGTTAGGTGCGAAGGGAGAGTTTACATCCGAAGTACTCTCTAGATCTGAAATGCATAAACCCCTTTATCTTGGAGGCTCAACAGTGCCTATCAAGAATAATGCTGACCCAAGAATGCACAATTCAGAAAGTAGGGATGGATTGCTTCGTCAGATTAACGCATGGATGAATGAAATTAGCCCAGGGATAGAACTGAACCCCGACTTGATCGAGGAAGCCGTAGCATCAGTTAATATATTTGGGCAGAACTATCGAAGTAAGATCAAACCACAAAACGTCGGTTTTGGTGTTAGCTACGTGCTGGGTATTATAACTGCATTGCTTAACACTCCTAAAGGTGGGTTAGTTATCATTGAAAACCCAGAGGCGCATCTTCACCCTCGAGGTCAAAGCTACTTAGGTCGGCTTATTGCACTAACAGCTCAAGCTGGAGTTCAGGTTATTGTAGAGACACACAGTGACCACTTGTTAAATGGTATTCGTGTAATTACTAGGCTCGTTGAGGGATTCGATCCTAAGCTGTTTACGCTTTACTACATATCACAAGGTCAAGAGCAGAGTCATGTAGATAAAATTACTATTGCCAAAGATGGGAAACTCTCTAATTGGCCTGATGGATTCTTCGACCAACAAGCTCAAGATATGTTCACAATCATGACTGGAAAAACTGAACTTCCTGGAAAGGAAAGCTAGAGATGAAAGCAGACGTGTTTTTTATTTTAGATAGTTTTGACTTTAGTGGCCAAATTGAGAAACTTATAAGTAATTTAACGGAAGCTTCTGCTTTAGTTAAGAAAATGGACTCGGAAAAATTCATCAGATTTTCAAAAACTTCGGATTTTTATGATAATGCTATTGATAAATTGTATGGTACAAATGCTGTGCCAGAGGCAGGCGCTCTTGCTTCGTTATTATATGATGGGAATATGAGTAAGGCTCGAACTAGAAATTTGGATTCTAGTGAGGTTATTAAACTCGTAAATAATACTACTCCTGTAGAGGATAATCGTTGGTTATGTATTTATGGTGAACTGCCTGTAACTGTTGAAATTAAAGATTCGTTAAGAAATGCTAATAATGAAAACGAGCTAGTGGCTTATTCAAAGCATATCGTGATCAATAATAACTTAACATCAGTTGAATATGCAGATGCATTTGAGGGTATTTATCGTAATTTGATATTCCATCCTAAGTACAATGATGTTTCTAATATTGCAGGAGGATGCAAGAATTTTATCAATGGTATTTTTGAAATGTTTGATACTATGAACTGCTATGTCCCAAAAGATGGAGATGTAAAAGGAGATGTCGACTACATTGATAGGCGAATAAAGTTCGAAACATGTGAAGAAGGTGGTGGTAAGAAAAAAAGGAATACAGAAGAAAAAAAATTAGACTTTTTCTTTGAAATTGATGGCGATACTAAAAAGTATAACTGCGAATACCACTGTAAACTGCATTATTTTGATGGCCAACATGAGACGGGTAAGCGCCACGCTGGTAATCGTATGTATTTTGGTTTCTATAAGCCCACAATAGGTCAGAACAAATTTCTAATTGCTCATCTTGGTGACCATTTATAATGAAAGCGGTGATTCGCCGCTTTTTATCATTTTCCCCTTGTTTTTTTATTCGTAAAGCTAATCCATGATTTTGACTTACATACATTTAGTATTAGCACCAAATATATAAAGGTCCCTAAAATAGCTAAGAAAATTTTTGCATCACTACTCAAGTAAATATGATTTGGAAAATATGATAGTGTGTGGTTCACGATTAAACTAAGCCATAGCAAAACACTAAAGTCGCTTAGTGCTATAGCAATTCTACTCACCGAGTACTTGCGTGCTCCTAACCAATAAGACTTACTATCATCTAGTTTGTCCTCTGCACGAAAGAGTTCTAAGGAACCGAGGTTTTCCTCAAAGTCGGTAACTTTACGTTCCCAATGCTCTTGCCAGTACTTACTACCTCTATTTACCAAGCTCCAACATACCGAGCAGATCAAACCAAAACAGGCGATTAACAGAGCAAGGTCAGGGTTCTGCTTTGCAGGTTCGGCGAGTATGCTTGAACCATAACCTAAAGCAGTTGTAGCAATAAAACCCCAGAAAAACAAAGAGCGTTTCCAGTAGAGGTCGATTTCAAAATTACGTGTAGCGATTGCAATTTTATACGCCTCGACGTTTGTTAATGTATCTCTGTTTTCTTCGCACATGTTTTACTTCTTCTCCATCACCAACGCAACTCTGCCTACAACCTTCACTTCATCTTCTTCGACTGTAAGCGTTGAGCCATTAAAGCTGATCGCCAGCTTCTTGCCTGGTAAACGCTGGATTTGGTTTAGCGAGAGTAGACCATCCATATCAACTAGGTATGTGCCACTTACTGCTTGATGTATGTCTTTGTCGACTATGTATGTCGAGTGGTCATTGTCGATTGCGATAACGTTTGAAGCACCAACCTTATCTAGATAGTTCTTATCGAAAGCCAGTGTTTCATTGTCTACGAGTTTGCCGTTAGAAAGCTCAAAATAATCAATATCAATAGTGCTGCTGGAGTTATCACCGCTTAAATTGCTCATATGAGTGTTTTGGTCAGGAAATGGCTTACCTTCACCCAATGCCATATATGCAACAGACGCCCCAGTACGTAAGTGGGTTCGCAAAATGATTTCATAAGGTGTTAATTTACGTTGGTGCCAAGTTGAGACAGTTGATTTTGGAACTCCAAGCACTTCAGCAAGTGACAAAAAATCACGTGATTTAGTGATCTCCTTCAATTTTTCAGTTACTTCACGCCCTTTTAAATACTCAAGTGGGCGATCTAAGCCTTGATAATCACTCATATACGATCTAATATTCGCCTTGTTGGGTGAATGATGAGGTGCAACTAATCATTCCGGTATAAAACATTCAATGACTTAACAGGATATCACTATGCTCTCATATCAAGTAGTCCTAAATACGCCTTTCATGACGTACGACCAATACTCTCAATTCTCTGGAATGCCTAAGCGCACCATTATCGACTGGGTGTCAGACGGTCGTTTACCTATCAAACGCAAATCAAAACCGAAAGAAACACCGATGATCAACATGGTTGCTTTGCTAGAGCTAGCAACACGCGAAACGATGGAAAGAATGGGGTAGGTCATGTGCTTATCTTCCTTGATTCCAACTAAAGAGCATTGTCCGTTGTGGCTCAATGTCGTGGGTTGGGGTTTCGTTTTCGTACCGCTTGTATGCATTTGAGTATTAGCTATGGAAGAAAATGGCTCAATGTGCGAATTACGCTCTCACAAACAAACTCAGTACAACGCTGTTTGTAGCGATTTCGCGCTTAACCACAACATGGAAAAGTTGGCGTCTCGAATTGGGATTAAAAGCGGCACCATGTTGAGAAATAAACTCAACCCTGAGCAGCCGCACAAGCTAGACCCAGTAGATTTGGCGCTTCTGTGCAAAGAGTCAGATGACTTCACCATCTTGAATACGCTTATGGCTGATCTTGGTGTGGTGACTGTGCCAATCCCAGACTCGAAAGAAGACAAAAACTTCTTAGAGCGAGTGTTAATCAACTCGGTTCTGTCGGGTGAGATTTCTCAAGACGCATTAGATATGCATTCAACAGAGCGGCTTCCTCGCTCGGTAAAACGAAAAACCCTAGCAAGGGCTCAATCTGCTTTGGGCAATCTCGTTTTACTCATTAATGATTTAGAACGCCGAACAACAGGTATTCAGCCACTCATGCAAATGGGCTCTGATTTCTTCGTAAACGGCGCACCTATTCCTGGTCTGACTTAAAGGATACTCAATATGAAAAACGTAGTTAGCATTCAAATCAACACACTCGATGAAGCGCTTCATCTTCAGAACTTAGCCACTATCAACATCGGTAAATACGAAGAGAACCCAATTGTAGGACAAGCGCATTTGCAAAGTTCTTTGGTACGTATGTGGCGTGACGTTCACAAACAAGCTGGTGAGGTGGTATTGGCCTTTTTAAAAGAAGCGGAGACAAGCGAATGCAATATGTAGCGATCCGCTTGTTTGGTAATGGAGCGCTGAAACGCCACAAACACACTCTCGAACCTGAAACCACACCGCTAGGTGAATTTGAGTCGATGGATGAAGCAATTGAACAAGCGTGTAATCAATTGACCTGCAATCACATCTGCCACGGTGTGTTAAGCGAAGGAGAGGGCGAAGGTGGTTACATGGTTGTCGATACTCAGGAGCTTGCAACGATATGAGCAGTGTAGTTGAAAACCAAGCTAAACAAGCTAAGGCGATCATGATTAATGGCCGTTACTTTTATGATTTTGGTGTGAAAGGGCAAGTTAAAACCGCTTATTCCATTGCTGGTGCGCAGATGTTTATCGACAGTTGCTCATTAAATGCAGTGCTTAATAAATTGGATGAAAAGCGAAAAAGCTACACGGTTGAGCAAATTGAGTTACTTGAGGTTAGAGGTGAGTACTCTTCGAAAGACCTATTTAAGTTACGCCATCGCCTCTCGCGTCTCATTAAAAATAGTAGTGAGGCGAGTACGAGCGATAAATACTTCAAGGCAAATACAAAATTCAATTTAGCTGAATTGGTGATGGTTACAACAATGCAGTGGCAATGCGCTGAGAGAGATTGTACCAAACAAGGTCTTTCAAAAATTGATTGGTTTTTCGCAGTGTCGGGCACTGAACGCAAAGAGCAAGTGGCGTTACAGCAACGATTATTTAGGTACAAATCGAGAAATTATCCGACTTTAAGAGAGCGCTTACGGGAATTAGAAAATCGCGCCCAGGCACCTCTAGATTACTTGCCATTTTAAGGCCTGATCATGAACAACGATATTGATTACTACCCAGCAAAATCCATCGCAGATTTACCTATAACATCAATACTTCACCTGCCATGTCCTGATATGGCAGGGATGGATAATCCGGATCCTCAAAAGCGTGAAAGGTCGCTTTTTCTGTTAGAGAAGTTGCGAGAAAAACACGGGATTAAAAAGCGAGTTAAAAAAGCGGCGAATTCATTGACATATGTATGTACCGAATATGGGTGCTTAGATTTTGGTCGTGGGTACAGTCGTTGATCGTGATGAGAATAAGTTAGGAAATTTAGAGGAATGAACGTTTCAGATCTCTTCTATATCGCAGGGGCCGTAATGCCCCTCGATAGAGTTAAACGAAATGATGCCAGCTATAACGCTGGTTTTTTAGGTTCCAAAATTTACTCAGACCGAGAGCAAGCACTTCTAGATAGTGGTTTGGTTAAGAAAATTCCAATCTATGACCAAGTTTCTAATCGAAAATCAAAGCGAGAAAGTGATCTTGAAGCTCGAACTAATTACTACAAAGCGATAAATTTTCGTACAAAACACGACCGCGAAGCGGCGGCGAGAATCGCCGAAGACAATAGGCTAGTCAAAGGGCGCAAAAGTCCGACAGAGGAATTTCGCGTCAGAAGAGAGCGTCAAATCCGCAAGGTTATGACGCTAAATAAGGTTCTGCGCCCTAGAACTGTCTATGCCTCAACGGAGGCCTACTTTAACCATCATTCGTTGTACGAATCAGCAGAACGTGCTGCGCCCGCTATTTTGAATCAGAACGGTAGACGTGCACGAGGTGAAACCAAGCGTTCGCCAGTTTCGATGCAGTTAATGCACCGTTCGTGGAACGAAACATATAAGTTCCAGGTTGTGACTGAAATTCCGTCAAGCGCTGCACCAGCTGCGAATGTTGGCGAACGTTATTCAGAGAAATTGACTTCACGCTCGGTCAGCAAAATTTTTGAATCGGGGGCATACACTGCAGCTTGCCACGGTGGTTTTTCAACGTTTCTCACGTTGACGTTTACCAAAGCGCAACGCCTGGCCATGTTCGGAGGGATGCTTGATGCAGATGATTGCCGTTCGATGGGGGCTAACCATCCGATTGTTTACAAGAGAAACATGGTAACCGTACACCCAAAAAGGAATGAAAAGAAAACTTGGCATCCAATCACTGATATAGGTGGCGAATACTGGACGGTGCCTAGTAAAGATAACCCGCGCCCTAGAGTTATGAATCGTGGCGATGTTATTGCTGGACCGTACTGCGATTTGAAACAAAAGCCTGAGCAAGAGTTTACGATGGAGAAAACTCTCGAAACTACGATTGGCAATGAAGTATCGAGGTTTCTAGACGCAGCAAAGAAAATGTACCAGCGAGGATGGACGGCCGATCATACTGTGAAAGTGGACTTGGACTCAGATCAGAAGTATTGCGATTTGGAAAAAGAGAAAGTGGCGAAGTACGTGAAGCCTAGTGAGTTTGGTCCAACGCAAACACCTGCAGATTTTCATTATATTTGGGTGGCTGAGTGTCCCGCCAATGAAGATGGTGAACCCAATCCTCACGTACATCTTCTGTTGAGATGGTCAGTTCCAGAGCGTTTGTTTAGTGCATGGGCTAAGCGTCTTGAAAAGATATGGGGGCATGGGTTTG
>NZ_AFWE01000111.1 GCF_000222585.1 Vibrio scophthalmi LMG 19158
TTCTGATAGTGACGGGAACGCATAAGCCGCTAATAGCGCACTGATAACAAACAATATCAATACACCAAACAGCGGTTTTATTAGCACCTTGGCAATCGCTGAACCGCTGGCTTCATCGACTTTCAACGCACTAATGGCATCCCGTAAACCTTGCTCAAAGTTACTGGTCTTTTCACCACCCAATAAACTCAGGTAAGCATTGGCTGATACCCATTGCTTGAGACCTTGGGAAAAGCCAGAGCCTCGCGCAATGCTTTGAAGGCATGATTTTGCAATCGCTCTTTCTTTGGCTGTACCGTACTTCTCTATTTGGGTTGCAATCTGCTTTTGCATCAATCCCGCGTTAGAGAGGCGTAACACTTTATCGAAAAAATGAATTTCTTCTTTTTTCTTTAGCATGGCGCGACCTCTTCACTCTCGACGATGTTATCGACGGGAGCATCTATCGCAGTAAAGAATGAGTCATAGATTGAATCTGATGAACGTTCAAATAGACCATTTACTCGTTCTGCCGCCGTGAAAATGTCGATTTTACCACGGCCAATTTTTAGATTGGCATGATCGAGTACCGTTTTATAATTCTTACTTTTGAGGGCTTGCCCCCACTTGAGATAGTCTTTATTTAAGATGAACTGGCGATCAATATCATCAAGGAAAATCATTTCCACTAATGACGTGCGCCCTTTCTCCCCGTGGTTGCAGCAAGCACAACCGTTAGGGTTTCTAAAGCGCATTAATGGGCTAACTAGATTGTGTTCACTCCATGCCTTGAATTGGGCATTTTCACGTTCAGACCAAAGCGGGCTTGCCTCTTCCATCGTCAGCGAGCATTTTGTGCATAACGTGCGTACCAGTGTTTGATAAACCCAAACTTTCATCAATTCTGGCGCTGCAATCAGCGCCAGCGGTATGCCCATTTGTTCATTCAGCGTGTGGGCGATCCCCACTGCGCTTGATGTGTGAATGGTTGAAAATACAAGCTGACCAGTTTCGGCTTTACGACACGCGGCCATAGCGCCTTCTTGAGTACGAAGTTCACCGTGCATTTCAATATCAACGTCATGACGAAGTAGCAGTTTAATAAAGTTGTTCAACTCGTCAGTGCTTCTGACTGATGTTTGCATCACGCCTATATCAAACTCAACTGGATCTTCTAGCGTATTCATTGAGCGACCTGAACCTTTCATTTCGCTTAACATGGCCGCAATGCCGGTTGATTTACCACTCCCCACTTGCCCCGCCAATAGCAGTGCCCCATAAGCGCTACTCAGAAAGCGTCGAATCGCTTCTATATGCCCTTCTTCCCATCCTAAATCCTCTAGGCAGGGGATTGTGGTGTTTTTATTGAGCCAACGAAGTGTTACTTGACCACCGTTGTTTTGTGCGGGGATATAACTGACACGCCAGCGTGTCTCGCGTTCGACTTCAATATCTTTGCCTTCACTGTTTTTATCTGGCGTAATGAGGTCAATTTCGATACGACAGTTGTTTGGAGCTTTAGGGCTAAAGTCGGCATCTTGATCTTTACCGAGCTGATTAAAGAGATAAGACAGCAGCGTTAAACCATAATTGTATTCAGGGATGGTCTTTTGCAGTTCCACCATACGCCCATCAATACGCGCCATGATGCGCGTTTCATTGCCGTAGAGTTCGATGTGAATATCGGATACACCGCGCTTAACGGCCAGTTGCAAGATGTTTTTTGCGTCTTGCCCGATAGTGGATATATCCCCATTTTGCATCTGAAACTGAACGCCTTTTGTTGAGAGGCTTTCAATTTTTTCTGCAATGGTTGAGCTATCGGTCTTATCCACTCGAATGACCGCGCCGAGGAGTTCGGGGTACTCATCGTTACGCTCAATGATATGGTTTTTAATTAACTCAATAGCGGCACTGTCATAGTCAGAAGTGAGAAGCGTCCCATCTTCAAGCAGTACCGCATTTTGGTGCGTAAAGTAGAGCGATTTGAGTTGGTCGCTGACAACGACACTAGAATGGTTCATTTCCCTCTCCTTTTTGCTGTGTTTGAATCACGGCGCTCGATGGAACATGTTTAGTAAATTCAGCACCGTTTTTATTCACAAAGCGCACAAAGTCTTTGGTGATGTTGACGACACGAACATCCCCAACCCACACGCCATATTGCACAGGAATGTTTTCACCGTTCACGCTCAGCCATGCCGTTGATCGCTTTGGTGTCACAACAATGCTTTTCACCTGAATAGCATCAATCACCGAGGCGTTCTCGATTACTGGCGGTGCAGTCTCTACGAGCTTTTGAGCCTGTGGCTGCATAGCATCAAGAGATTGCTTTGTGGTCTCTTCTGCGATTTGCGCCGTGATTTTGTCGGTATTCACTTTGCTGATGTACGTTGCTTCTAGTGCATCCAGTACGTCTTGTGCTTTTTGTGAAGGTTGATAAGTGATAACCGTGGTTTGCGTTTCAGGTTGCGCGTAGGCGGTTTCTGGTTGCCATTCTTCACGGGCTTCTTCAAATTTCGGGGCAGGAGGCAATGAGGCTGCTTCTTCCATGAAATCTAAGTTAGGCTCACTGACATTTGATGAAATTGGCGGAGGAGTGGAGCTTGAGCCACTAAGCGCTTCAAACGCCATGTAACCCACCATGGAAAGGCCAAGCACACCAAGTACGGCCATTCTTATTTTTTTCGTTGTTTCCGGTGTCATAAAGATTCTCCTTGAACATCTAACGTCATGTTCAAAGTGGTGATTTGATAAGAGTCGTTCATTTCCATTTCAAGAAAACTCACGGTAACAAAAGGCACGTTAAGCAATTGCGCAAGCAACGGGATTTGCCCCACGTCGCCGGTGAAATTGAGTAGATACGTGCGAACTCGTGCATCATCGATGCGCTGCTCTGAGGTTTGCGTCAATGTGCCACCAAGATAGAAAAGCGCATCTTGTAGTTGCTCGCTGTAGCCCTTAACGGCGTAAGGTTGCCAAGGATTGGGTTTATCAAGTGACAGTGTGACGTTGTTATCTTGGTAATGCTGAGCAAATGACGGTACGGACTCCATCCACGCCCTTTTGATTGAGGGGGCGATATTGTCTTCGTTAATGCTCATCGAGACCGTTTGATTGTTTACCTTCACTTTCTTTGCTTCGATGCCGTCCGGCATTAGGCTGGCATCCATCAACAAATTCACGCTACTCATTAACGCATCCGTGGGTTTTGCATAGCTGAGGTGCGTTTTGCTGTAGCGCGTTTTGGCATCGTCAACCACTGCGACAACCGGCTCAGGCTTTGGATAGAGCGTAATACCCGCAGCGGCGCTTAATACCAACGCCGCAAGCATGACCATTCCCAACTTATTTACGGTCAGCGTCTTTTTGGCTTGCAGCGTGAAAGCTTCCATCTCATCGAGCACGAGAGGTTCGATAATGAGAAGGCGTTCATCACTAAAAAGACCGCTAAACGCTTTATCGGTCACAATAATGCGGTCAGCTTTGCGTAGTGGATAATCAAACTCATGCGTCAGTGCATCCAGTAGGCCAACACTTTCTTGCTCAAGTTTTCCTTCTTCAAATGAAGCGAAAAACCATAAGCTTTCATCGAGCTTTTGCGCAAAAACAAAGCGACCCATTGGGTCGCCTTGTGCTTTGAGTTGATTGAGGACGTATTCCCCAAAGAGTAACGCGGGTTCGTCGCTGTAATATCGACAATAAACCCCGTCCTCTTCGATGATGCGCTCAAAACGCGCAGGATGTTGTTGCCTGTGCGTTTTAAGCTGTTTAGCGCTATAGAGCAGCGCTCGATTAGCTAAAATCATAAAGCCCCCTTACTGCACCTTACGCGGCGTAAGCAGTACCAACGTCTCGACAGTCTCTTCGTTTGAGCCTGTCCCACCAAACATCGACGACCAGAAGTTCTTAGTACGCTCTGCGGTTGAAGTGGTTTGTTTTACTGAAGCAATCACAAAGGTTTGCCCGTAGCGCAACTTATTCACAAAGTTGATTTCCGATTTTTGCACCGTTAAGAAATTGGCTTGGTTATCAAAAATCTCACGGTTCTCACGGCCTACAATCTTTTGCAGTTGGCCGGAAAGACGTAGCCACACATCATCACTTTGCACTTTAGCCGAGACCATCATATCGATACCTTCGGATTCGGTTGCACGAGTAAACCCACCCGATACCACGCCTTCGCTGCTGTCACTGGTGATTTCATCGACATATGGCTCAACGATTTGTTGTGTGATTTTGGCTGGTTGGTTGTTCAGGATAAGCGCGGTAACAGGCGTTTGGGTTGAAACGCTGCCTTGCTTCTCAAGTACCTTAATGAACGATTGTGTGCCGCTCCAATCTCCCGTTCCTGTAAAGGCCATGCCGTAACCTGCACCTTGTGAAATGGTACTCGTACCTGGCACGAAAAATTGTAGCGTACCGTCACCCACGTTCTTGACTACGTTCCAATCGATACCACGCTCTGTGCCAAGGTTTGAGCGAAACTCTAGGATTTGAATATCGAGTAGCACCTGCTTAGAAAGCTCCGCTTGGTAATGGTCAATCACTTGCTGAACTTCTTGCATCTTGTCAGGCGAGGTTTTCACAATCAGTGTCGTGGTGTTGACTGACACTGTTACTGTACTCTCTTTGTCATCTTCACCACCGAGCAATTCTTTGATGGTATCCGCGACTTCTTGCGTGATAGTGACTTCATCAAACAACACGTTGAGATATTGGCCTTCGATGCGCACCGAATCTTCTCCCGATGCGTTACCTTGCGAGCCAAGTTGTCCCGATGCTTCACCCGTTGGAATATTTAGAGTAAACACGCGAGTAATGGTTTTGGTCACTTCAAGGCGGTCATTGCGAAACTCAATCCCGTAGCCGGTATCACGAGCAACCAGATTCAACACGTTTTCACGTTGTTGTGAGAAGTTCAGTGTCACTGCCTTGTTTGGCAGTACCCCTTCACCAAAGTAAATCGGCACGTCTGTGCCGTACATGACTTCTTCAAGCACTAACGAAAGCGGCCTTTGAGAAACATTTACCGTGATTGGCTCTTTGAGCCATTCACGATCGTATTCTTCAACGACGGGTGATAAAAAGACCGGCGGCTTTTTAATGTAAGTGACTTTCGAGGGTTTCTTTAAGGTGGTTTTTTCTGTGATGGTGTCTTGAACTGATTGGTTCAATGCCATAGCATCATCAAACTCTTGAGAGGCACAGCCCATCATTAGAGCGCTAAGTAGTGCGCTTACAATTATTTTTTTCATGGGTTATAAATCCTCTTGGATAATCACTTGGCCTGTTGATTCCACTATCGATGAATAGACAGGATAATCTTCAAGCACAATCGTTAGAGCCGTATCAATGTCGTCTCTGGCCGTGAGTAGGTAGTAATCTGCGCCGAATTGGTAATCGTTTGGAGCAATCCAGCTACGTGATAAACCGCTACTGGCGTCCCAACGTAGGCCGTAAGCCTTAACAATACGTTCAGTCACCTCTTTGATGGATTTCCCTTTAACGTGCGTAATTCGAGCGCCGCCGTCAAAATCGTAAATCCCTGCAACCTTGTTCTTCTCATCCGTGGTGACGTGGATAGGAAAACCTAATTCAGATGAAAGCTCGCTAACCGCTTGCTTTAAACTGCCGCTGTACGTCAATGCGTTCTGAGGAGTGGTATCCATAGCCGCAAGGCGGGTTTCGCCCATAGACCACGCCACATTTTGATAACCGGCGTTATTGAGCCAACGAATAAGCGCGGATTGATAGCGTTCGCCATGACGAACAATAAAGGTGGTTGTTGGGGCTTTTGATTTCTGACCGTTTTGAATCGAAGACTTCACGGACGCAGTAGAGAGCAGTTGAGTGGGTTTGAATAGTGATAAATCACGCTCTATCACGTTGACGTTTTGGAGTTCAAAGTATTCCCCTTGTCCGTTGTAATCTGGTGAAGAACATCCAGCAACCACGGCCACTAAGGACAAAATAACGAGCTGGCGCATTAGTGCCCCCTTGCAAATGAAATGAGACGATGTTGTTTATCAACAATGATGGTGTTTTGATTGCCAATCAAAAGCTGTAAGGCATGAAGCACTGGCATGGTACGGTGCATTTTCGCTACGGCTGGAATAGGTTGTGCGAGTAGCACTTTTGCACTATCTGGCGCTGGAAATTCCGTGACAACGTAATAACCTAAAGGCTCAACTAACCATTCAACGGCATCTTCTACGTTAGTCAGCTCTGGCGGGTAGATTGTACGAACGGAGACTTGAAGCGTATCGACTTCGGGTAATCGTTCGACTGCATGACTTGCACCACTAAAAAGCGTGGTTGCAAGCAATAAAAGTAATGGACGTTTCACAGGTAATCCTCATAAATGTTACGCCACGGCTTGAGGTA
The DNA here is from genome assembly GCF_000222585.1 of Vibrio scophthalmi LMG 19158. Taxonomy (GTDB): domain Bacteria; phylum Pseudomonadota; class Gammaproteobacteria; order Enterobacterales; family Vibrionaceae; genus Vibrio; species Vibrio scophthalmi. The sequence goes on from NZ_AFWE01000111.1 coordinate 6,367, forward strand.
GATTTCTTCTTCGACAATCACGTTCATGCTTTGGCCTGTTCTAATGGTATTGGTGGCAGTTAAAGCTAAATACTTTTGCGCCAATGGTGAGGCTTGATCACGCAATCCTTGCGATACCTCGCCTTCATAAGAGCTGTCATTGTTTGCACCTGAGCCGGAATAACTGGTTTCATTGGCAATCAGTGCATAAGCGGCAACCCCCATAAATTGTTCAAGCAAGTGGCGGTCAACTTGATCGCTAATTCCTGCCAAGCCTTCTCGGTCAAGTCCGGTTGATTTGGATAAATCAATCTTGTTGCCGTTGGGTAAGATGATCCACGGTACGGTTGTTCCCACTCGTGGGTTAATGACTTCATTAGGATTGCTGATACGGACGCTTTTTAAGATCACGTCCGCTCCCTTTGGTATGAGCACATACTCGCCAGTCACATCAAAAACGTCTTGCGAAACCATGCCTTTAAACGTGCCGGTCATATCGCTGTTTGCTTTGGTTACGGTGATTGCGGGAATGATTGTGCCAATAGGAATTTTCAGCAGTCCTTCTGTGCTGGCGTTGTACTGGTTTTCATCCGTAAAACCGACTATTTCAGGCGGTGGTGGTGAAAAACTGTTTTCTAATGAAGTCAGGGTTTGCGTTTTCTCTTGGGCTTCAAACGCTGAGTAATTTCCGGCTTGGATTTGTTGTTTCAAGATAGCCACGTCTTTTAATCGCTGTGCAATCATTTGGCGCTGGTCATCACTGGATAACTGATCGTCTGGACGGTAATCACTCTTATACGTGGGCGTTGAAACAGGAACGTTTACAACATGGCTTGTTTTTTCTGGCTCAATAAGCCCCCACGCGCTTCTGGACGCTAACGCCGCTCGTTTAAACTCCAAGGCTTCCATGTTTTGCTTTTCTTGCTCTAGTTGGCTAAGAGCGATGTTTGAAGTCATATTTGAAAAGCTGGATGGTATAGGGTTGTGGCTCTGTACCACATCGACTGACTCAGCCGCCTTTTCTCGATCATCACGCACTTTATTAAAGGTTTGTGAGGACACATCGGCGGGGATCGTTTTGTCCGTCGTTGTTGCAGCTTGAGTTTCCGTTGATTCCGTCTTTGTTGATAGTTGCTCAATCAAAATGGCGATAATGAAAAGCAAACAGATAAGACCAAATGCTCCCCCTAGATAGCGTTTTGCTTTGGTACTGAATTGGGGAGATTGCTCATTGACACTTTCTTCTGCCATTAAGTATTTCCTTTTGTGCGGTTGTCTCGGCGTTCAACTTCAATCGCTACGTCATCGATGCGCAGGGTGAACTTTGGATAAATCCCCGTAACTTTATAGATCCCGTAATTGTCTTCGTATCGAGTTGGCGCAATCGCGTTCTTACCGCCGATTACCGTTTCAACGCTCAGAATTCCTCGATTTGGATTGGCTAAGCGTATGTAAGTAAATTGTCCATCGTCGTACACGTCAGCAATGGCATCACGGCCAACAAAATCAGAACCATCATTCCACTCATAGCGGGTGTAAATTCGGTACTGGTATTTTTTTAAGGCATCAATCACTGCTTTTTTAACGCGATCATTAGATTGCTCTTTTTCTTTGCGTAACTCGCTTTCTAATCGGTCGATAACGCGGGTATCAACGCTCATTCCCATAGGCATTACTGGTTGCGCTTGTTTGACGACAAATTGAGAAATTCGCTGCTCTTGCTCTTTGCTATAGATAGGAGAACCGGCATTGATAAGCACACATGCTTGGTTGTATTTGGCGGCGGTACGTGAAGCCATAATGTCGTAAACCTTGCCGTCTTCGGTCATGGCAAAAATCATGGTGTTTTTGCCTTCATCGAGCTTGCTGTTTGGTTTTAAAACGATTTGGCTTGTCCCTTCTAATCCGTCTACATCCCAAAGGTGCGGGTTCGAGACAATAGGCTTGGTGATTAGGTTAGACGGTAATTGAATACGCCCTCCTAATAGGAGGGCGCTCTTGATGTTTATGATCTCCCCATCTTTATGTTTTATGGGGGTACACACGGAGGCGTAACTTGGTAAACTGGCGGCTAAGCACAGCGTAATAAACCATTTATTCACTGCTTCTTTCCTTTTTAAGTTGTTCGTTTAGGATCTCAACGCCGATAGGGTTGTAGCGTAAAGATTCGAGAGGTTCTTTAACAAGGGCTTCTTTACTGATTAGTCGCCATTGAACAGAGAGCACTAATAACTCAGGCTTACCTTTGCGTCCGTTGGTTGTTAGCGTTCGTGTAAGGTAAATATTGCTTCGAATCGCTTTACTGGCCTCACCTGCGGTCGAGACCCAATCAACCTCATCGTAATGTTCGGTGTAACGCACTTCGATAGTGGCCGTATTGCTCGACTTTTGGATTTGCTCTATCTTGCCCCACGCATCAAACCCGTTTTTATCGAGAAAATAGCGCTCCATTTCAGGACTCATAAAGGAAGCAGCTCGCGCCCAATCTTCAACGACCGTCGCCCCATCAACCTTGTATCGGTCGATACTGTAGCGCTCCAATAATGCGTCAATGGTGGTTTTAAAGTAGAGTTGGCCGTCTTCGGGTTGATAATCAATCACTGACCACGCCCCGTTTGGCTCTAATTTAACGAATACAACCTCTTGATTGCGCTCAGCCTTTGAGAAGGCATACCACGCAAAGCAAACTAACAAGGCCATTATAAATAGGCTAACCAGTGAAATGATAAACCAGCGATTGCGCTCCGCTCTTAGTTGCGCGACCACGTCTGCTTTAGGATCGATAAGCGGCTCTTGGTCGGTATCTTTAACTAAAACATCCATATTATTCCCCTCATTTTAGCTTACTGAATATTTTCGATAGAGCTTTACCAGTAACAGAACCGGCCATTTTTCCAGCCATATTCCCCATCCCTTTGCTAATAGATTTACTTGGTGAAGTGATCCCCCCTGCTATTTGACCTGTAATGCCAATGGAAGCCGCAACCAGTAAAATTGCTATAGCCATGCTCACTATAAGACCGATTAATTGGCCTATACTCAATCCAAAACCTGCACGTTGAACGACAGTACAACTCTCCCATGCTTGACCGTTTTGACAGGTTAAAAGACCGATAGAGACAAATTGCGCTTTGATACTTAATGCAACTAACACCCCTACAGCGCGTAATATGACGAGTAGAAGTAGTGAAGCAACGGTAAATTGCATCCATCCATCAAATAGAGGTCGTGTGGCGGGTAAAATGAGACAAGGAATAAAGAACAGGCCAATCATTTTAGCTAGCGCTAACGTCCAAGTTGCCCATGTAGCAACAAGGAACATGGCCGCTTGAAGAAGTAATGCTATGAGCTGCCATATCAATGCGAACACCACATCCAAAACAGACATAGAGAGTATGCTTGAGTCTTCACCACCGTTAATATAATTGAGATACTTATTGATCCATTTTGATAGGAAAAATACATCCTCATTACCCGTACCAATTCTTAAAATCAGCAAACCTAATTTATCGAAGGTTTGGTGCGCCACATCAAAAGCCGCTGGAAATCCTTTCATCAATATCAGAGTAAAAAACACCATCAGTATTGATTGAGCGACACTTTCTAACTCAAACCCAATCAGCATGAATTTTGAGATTTCAATGAAGGCCAACACGACAATCAAGAACGTCGCAAACATGATCAAAAACGAGTTCATTTCAGAGTTCGCCATGAGCGCTTCAACAAATTCGTTTATGTAGGTTGCAAAATTATCTCTAAAAATATCGTTACTCTTACTCATCGTAGCGGCCTTTCATTGATAACGATTGGGTTTTCGTTTTCCCACTGAATGCGTTTAAGGCGTTCAATTTTTGCCTTGTATTCGTTTTGAGCAGCACGTTGATCAAGCTGATTGGAGTACGTCATACCCGCTAGTTGAACTTCATTCGCGTTTTGGATTTGTTCAATCAATACTTGGTTCTGTTCAACCAACATTTGCAACGTTGCTAGCTCGCTTTGATCGCCTAAGTTCAAACGCTCGGCATCAAGATGAGCTACATCTTTACGGCTTTGTGCATTACGACTTGCGTATAGCTGACGTTGTTGATCTTGAATGTTTGAATCACTGGCAATGGTATAAGATTGATAAATGTCATCAGGCATATAACCCAAGGCATCATCAGCGAGTTTTTCTAAATCGGCTTTGGGGGTGACAGCACCATAGCGACGAGTGACTGACTCCGTATTTTGAGCTTCTTGCTTGCCTTGATGCTGTTCATAAAATCGGTTAACGCTGCTCGCCACCGCTTGATAATCACGTCTATCTATCTTCCTCTCAAACGCTTTAACTTGGTTTAAGAGGACTTGGTATTCCCTGAGCATTTGCTCATATTCATTGAGCGCGGTGAGTAACTGATTGGTGTTTAATCCGGTTTGCTGCAAAATTTGTTCATACTCGGTCAGTAAGAGCGTGTATTCGGTAATTTTTTGTATGAGGTTTGTGCCGTCAAGGACGGGGAATCCTGCATAACTAGGGGCGTTCACGCTAGCGATTAAGGCCAGTGCGATGAGTTTTTTACGCATAACATTTTCCTAAAAGAAAGCTCACCATCGGGTGAGCTTATTGCCAACGTTATTGAGTTTGTCTTCTTCTAAGGCATCAAGAAGGCCAACGGGTAAAGTCAGCCTGAATTTATCTAACACCTTTAAAAAGGGATCGAATGAATCAGGATGTGAAATCGCGTCATCGAGGTTTGAGTAACTTGGCTCGTCGAACCCATCAATGGTGATCACCAAGAAATACCCCTGCAATGGCCTATCCCAGCCACAAAAGACTTGATAGTTGGAATCAATAAAAATGTGTTGAGTCATAGTCCCTCTCTTTTTAACGTTTAATCGCTTCAACAATAAGGTCTATCGCTTTATCAACGTCAGGCTCAGACTCAAAGATGGATTTTGCTATAGCTGCTTCATGTGGCCGCGACGTGGCAATCACATATTGCTCATCTTCCACATGGAGATTCACCACCTTGGCGATGTTCTTATCCATTTGTCTGATGAAGGCTTGTTGTTTCTGCTTTAGGTTTAAGATGATTTCGCATTCTGAATCGGTTAAGAACGGGAACGCATGTTGATAATCCGCTTTACTCATTTCAGGATCGCTCATGAAAATGAACGTTGTGGCGGCACTTCGCAGTGTTGACCATTCCTTTAGTTCGCTGTAGTGCTTAGGGGATTGCGTCCAAAAACCCATCCCACCGCCATGTTTGAACCATGTACGAGCTTTGGCGATAAGAAATTCGGGAGCGCCTTCATTGGCTAAGACGTATTGGCATTCATCGACTTCTAAGAATTTGGCACGAGTTCGATATTTAGGGTTTTCGAACAGGCGTACACTTCGGAAAAAAATTTCGGTATTGATTAATCTTGCCAGTGTTGGGGAATCTTTGACTCCTTGCGTGTTATAGACTGAGTAAGGTTTATCAAGTGCGCCGATTGCGTCCGTGTCGTTATCAAAAAGGTTTCCGTAAATGCCGCCACGCTTAAATTTACTCAATTTATTTTTAACACTTTGTTGGCATTGGCCGAGCATGGATGAGAATGAACGTAAATGGCCGGTCTTTTCCATGGTTAAGATAATGGCTTTCTCAATATCTTTTTGTTCGTCTGCATTTAAGGTTTGCAGCTCGACCGCTTCGTTTTCTAATAACATTAAACGGATCAACTGCATCATATGACGCACAAAAACGTCATCCCCTTTTCCTTCACTCATTTCAAAGGGATTAAAACCTTGTGTATCTGTCGTATTTTTTAAGCAGAAGACGGCGCTATCATCACCAAAAAATCGCGCTAATGGCTCGCTGCCTTCGTCTATGTCCATAGCGCAGTACATACCGCCCAATTTGACAAAGTGAGTGGCAATGCAGAGCTTGAAAAAGGTCTTACCGCTTCGCGTTGGACCTGTTCCAATCACTAAGCATTTATCCCCTACAAATGGCGAGTAGTGAAATGGCACACCATCGTCACTTTCGAGAATATAAACCGCTTCTTCTTTGTCTAAGCCAAAATCCCAATAGGGTATCCCCTCGTGGCTTCGGAAAAATAAAGAGAGCGCCGCCGCTTGAGTTGTATTGAGTTCAGCGCTACGAATGGCGCTACCTGAATACCCAATCATCAGCGTTTTGTAAGCCTCTAAAAGGCCGACCGTTTCCCACAACAGGTAAAAATCAGCGTTTTCAAGAACACTTTTTAGACGCTTAACGCGCTCTTTGACGGTAGGGACACTAGCACCAAAAATAACGACGTAAGAAACCCACTCACCATAGTTATCATGGTCGTGCGTTATCGAGTCGAGTTGCTGCATGATGTCATTCAGTTTTGGATTGCTCTTAATGCGAGCTTGTATTGTGGCTTGGTCTGCTGTGCCAAACACAAAATCCGATATTTTGAGTTGATCGCGGTAAATGTCATTTTCTCTATCACTTACCATCGATAATTTGGTTTTACGGTCAAAAGGAGTAAAGCGTGTAAAAAATAGGTAGTTTCCTTTTTCAAGCACTGGCGAACAATCAGAAACCCATGCAGATTCTGGTACTGATTTCACGCCACACCCAATCACAGAGGCAATACGTGCATAAACAGGTTCAGCCCCTTCAATCTTGAGATAATGCACTCCATCGACTATCACCGGCTCAACGTTTACGTCAGAGAAATAACAATCCCAATCTTGTTTGGGGGCTTTCTGAGCACTGCGTAAAAATTCAGGGGATAAATGAACCAATGATTTTTGAAGCTGGAAGAGATTGTCCGCACTAAGTCTATCGTTATCGAATGAACGAAATGATAGGCCAAGGGCAACATTATCAAGGGCTTCATCGAGTTGTTCTAATTGCTCCATTAACCGCTTTTCTTCCAGGATTAACGCATTAGACATTGATATTTTTTGTATCAATCGCTCACGGTGTTTCTTGTCAAAAATGGCTTGGAAAAGTGAGACCACAAAATCACTGTTTGTATCTTGGTAACTCTCTTGGTTTTTGATTTCCACAACCCAGTAGAGGCTTGATACGTACAAGTCACGCTGTTCATTTAAGAACTTAGCGCGTCGTGTTGATATGAGGTTCGCCCTACGGTTCTTTCGGGGTTTAAATTCGATTGGCTGACTCTTTGAGTGCCAATAGTATTGAGTCAGAGAACAATCAAACGGTAATCGCTGTAAAACGCTTCTTAACAATTGAGTTAGGCGTTTTTTATCATCGTGACTGAGTGAGACAGGCTCAACACCGCTAAGCGATAATGCACCTATCACGCTTCCTGAAAATGACAACGCCGCTTTTTCATTAAGCGGCGCATAGAGTGGAATTTGGGTGTTGAGCGCGGTCATATTAGAATCCTTTGATCCAAGTAACTAACATCCCCATCCCAAAAAAACAGATACCGCCAATAATTGCACGGAACATCCACGCAATTGCCGCGCCGGCATTTTTAGGCATCAGAACCCACATAGTGATAGCACCGCAGGCTGACAGGAAAATAACGAACATTGCACCCGTTCCGCCGATAAAGTCTGTGACGGATTGAAAGAATGCCGCTACTGGTGCGAAGATACCGGAATCCCCTCCCCCACCAAGTGAAAAGTTGGCATAACTGGATGTTGAGCATAACAGAGTCATCAACGCCCAATAGCCACGACTCAATAACGATTTCATCGTTTATTTCTCCATTGTTGAAAATCCAAACATTGACTGTTTGAGGTTTGAATAAGCACTTTCTTTCGTTTCATTTGATTGGAAGAAAAGCGCGGGGTTCTTATAACGCTTTGCCATATTCGCCATGCTTGCAGGTCGTTTTTATGGATAAGCTGTAAGGGTTTGAACACGGCCAGCGTGAGTAAAGCGCCGAAAAAAAGCCCCAACAACACGTTGAGGCTTTTTATTAATAGGCCAGTACCAAACACACTGACAACGAGAGCAAAGGCGAACAAGGGCAAAGGCAGTCCAAATACGGCATCTTCACCTTTTAATGCGATGTTATGCCGTAGCTGAGGATTGTCATTACTCATCATGTAAGCACAGCGATGTAAACGAGCTTCTTCATTGTTTAACTCCTAAAATAACGAGTAGTGAGTTATCGCCTAAATCACCAATATCTAATCCAGCTTGTTGCAGCTCCGCGATAATTTCTATCTGACGGCGAGCAGCCATGATGGACTTCATTTTTTCGGATTCATTTTGGCGACGACGCTGATTTATTGATGGATAGCGAGCGGGTATGTTCATTTGAAGATTTCCTTCAATTTATTGATAAACGTTTGGTTCTATCTCCTTTGCGTTTTTAAAAAAGAGGTTGAGAACCGATTTACGCTTACGCACGAACTGTTTCCAGTTAGCTTCGTTCAAGCAGAGGTTATTCTCTTTTCTGATTCGCTTTCGCTCCGCATTACTCAGTATTTGGCCTTCACCTTTTTGACGAGTTCTTTTTCGATTTTGTTTGTGAAGTTTTATGAATATACGGGTTGAAGAGTCTGACTGTAAGGGAACTGTTGTCGTTGAAAATCGCTGTTGCCGCTCATCTATGAATACTGATTCAATGCGACCTTCGAACAGTGGGTAGTTAACCTTGCTGTTGTTAGTCACTAATGCGGAAAAAATGACTCCATCAGTTGTATCAGCAATGAATTTAGTGTTGATGATCGCATTTTCTTGAAAGGAAAATCCGACGAGCGTTTTTAATTCATCATGGTTTTTCATATCGCCAAGCATAAGCTGGCTTTCAAAAGGGAGTATGCCGTACATTATTTTTAGCATGGTGGTTATTCCTAAAGAGCCTACTTTGAGATACGGGATGAGGGAGTGTTCCCGTATTTGAAAATAGGCGGGTATCTTTCAATACCCATGTTGTGTTGATTCGCTTATGTATGAACACAATTCATACCACTTGGCTAGAGCAGCTTTGCTTATGGTTGAGCCTAGTTGTTTGTTGCACGCATTTTTTGGACTTGTTTAATTCCAGCCCGCGCCCTTCTTAGCGCTCAAGGAATGAACTTCAACCATAATGGGTTGTTTCGCCGTTCAGCTTAAAATGAGCTAAACGACGACAAAAAAATTATTTGGGCACTTTCATTTGCGCCCAATCAGCACCAAACACGTTTAAATGATGCGCAAGCCTTGCTTCTGCTTCGCGTAACTTTGCACGTCCATTCTTCTTTGCTGATGCCGTTAAAAGTCGATTGTTGTGTTCATTAACGGCGACATTCACGTTAATAGACTTCGATTTGTCAGGCACAGGTCTATCCTATTTGGTTAAAAACTTAGATCCCATAGAGCTAAAAGGCTGTATGAATGATCATGGGTGGATGATAAGTAAACAAACTAGAAAAGTAAACAATAAAACGCGCATTGTAAACAATATTGTCATGTTGCTAGTGGTGGTGATGCTGTCAAATAAACAAAATTCACATTTGCTATAGTATATGTATGAGATTTGGTGATCGGTTAAAAATACAACGTAAGCTAAAAGGTTTTACACAACAAAGCGTGGCTCAGAGTTTATCGCTATCAAAAGTTGCCATATCAAGATGGGAAAGAGGGCATAGCATCCCCTCTGGTGATATCTTAGATTCTTTATCAAGGTTGTTAGATGTTGATGCAGAGTGGCTATTGTTAGGTGAAGAACAATACGCGAGTAACAGTGTGATCTTAGTTGAGTTTTATCATGATGTTTATGCGAGTGCTGGTAATGGGCACTCAAATGAAGATGAATCTATGGATAAATATCCGATGCCAAAAAACATAGTTAATTATGAAGGTATGGATAACATTTGTTGTATCAGAATATCGGGAAAATCGATGATGCCAGTTTTGGCAGACGGTTCGATTGTGGCGTTGAATACAAACAAAAAAGCCATCAAAGATGGAATGATGTATGTCATAAGGCAGGGAGACTTACTGCGAGTTAAAATGCTCATAGAAACGCCAGAAAAAATCATTATTCGTAGCTATAACAATGATTTCAGGGATGAAGAATTTGTTAAGTACGCGGATAATGGTGAAGATTTCTTTATTGTTGGACAAGTGGTTTGGCACTCTTCGTACTTAGAAAAAAACTAAAAGTAAACAAAAATATCTTTGATGAAATCAAGTAAATATGTGACAATAAACGTGTTCAAAGTAAAAGTGCATTACATAGCACGCTAACTACATAGTATTCTATGTAGTGTATTTTTTGAACATGAATGTGTTGAGGGTGGTACCTCGACTAAAAGCATTCGCAAAAAGCCGCCTTTCCTGATAGTGGGCGGCTTTTTTGCGTCAAAAATTAGTGTTTGATCTTTAAAGAGATCTTCTGTAGATTTAATACTCTCTGCTTGGACTACCAATCTAAGCAACCCCAAAAAATCTATCAGGAATCGAATTATGTTCATTATGAACTGTGTTTGCCAGAGGCAAGATAAAACTAGACTTAGCATTCAAGTAATAACCATCAATGATAATAGCTATCCAGGCGATATCTGTTTAGGTTATGACTTTGAGGGCGAGTCGCATGTTAGCAGATAACACCTCCCCTAGCCTGACCAAATCTGAATACGATAAAGCGTATCGAGCGAAGCGCAAAGCGCGTAAGCACGAGCTGATTGATCTTTTTCAAGAAACGATCGTCGTTCAGCAAGAAACCAATCAAAACTTTACCATCGGTTTTAGTTGTCGCCGTTTGCTACGTAGTGGTGAAGTAGTCAATCTGCCTCATGAGTATGCGTTTATCTTAAAAGCCTGTCAGGAGTTTATCGATAACCCTCAACGCTTTCCTGCCCTTTTTGCTTGGGGTGGCGCTGCGGTGAATAACATCCAATGCAGAACGCTGATCTCTAAAACCTTAGCCTGTATCTTACCAAACACGGATCTGATTGGTGGCCGCATTGGTTTGCCAACGCTTGCTGGACTAAAAACAATTAGCTATGACCAGTTGCAAGAGGATTACGTCCTCCGTTGGGGTGAATACATTTCCCCTAAGTCATTCGCTAAGGTAATGAAATATCTAAAGCGCGCTAATTATCTACGAACTGAACGCATTAACGTGTGTGTTGATGATGTTGAAGGTACGGTGCGTAGTGCAGCAGCTTACAAACAATTTTCAGAAGGTTTCTTCCAAGATCTTAAAGTCGTTCGCTATAAAGAAATTTGCACCCTTATTATCGCATCACGTAAGCGTATGGAAAAGAAAGGGCTACGTTTTGATTGGCTTAGCTTCCGTACTATTGCATCAGGCGTACAAGATATCTTTAATGCTACGCGTTTAAATGATTACGCTAACAAGGTGACGTCACTGTTTGGTGGCTACGAACCTTCACTGTTTACTCCTGCTCCACACTAGATTTTTTCTTGTATCCGCTTAACGGCGGAGGCTTTCGCACGTCCCTATCGCAGCAAAGAACAAAAAGTGAGCAATTATGTTGTTTATAGTACAGTGGCCACAACGTCTTTCAGCGGATTTGTCAGTCTTTTAGACTTATAACTTTGTTTTTTTTCAAAAGATAGTGCAAGTAAAGGGACTAAGAAAATAGTGAAAAAAGGTCACTGAAAAATAGACTGCGGTTATGTGTACTACGTAGTTAAACTTCGTATATACATAAATAAATACATAAATATTAAAAGTGTTCACGATAGTTCAGGTTCGCGCTGGCTGCTATATGCTTGCATGTAGAGCCAGTGTGAAGCCGACAAGCGATAGCGCGTCAGTCTCATTCGCCCACGGCCAACTTGATCGATCCCATTAGAAGAAGTCGCTCCGCTCCAAAGTACCCTCAGCCAGCATTTACTATAAACACAAACTTTTATTTATCGCTCTAGCTGGCTGCGCTGAACCTTTCTTTTGTCATCCGACAGGAGACTATTGCGCATATACGTATGATTTCGTGGAACAACAACATAAGATCCGAGATTTATTCAACCAAAGCCGTCTATAAAATTCTAGCAGGGCGAAGGCTATTTTTGTGCCCTCACCTTTATCCGAACTTTTAAACGTTTTCAGAACCGTTTAGATGGTCTCTTACTCGCTAAAGCGAGCGCATTTCTGTATTCGTCGCACTGCGACTCATGAAAAGTGACAGTAAATAGGATCTTTTTTGATCGATATCGATCTTCAATATTAGAAAGGGTTTATGCGAGAATATATTTATCCCTGCTTGGTTACGCCGTCACTTATACTACATATTGAGGGTTTTCTCGGGTCAGGGTCGCCTCAAAATTCGGAAATAATCGTACGTTGGAGTTGTAAGCGAGAACCCATTTAAGCACCCCAAAATCGAGCTAATGGACAAATTTAACGCTTAACGTGAGTTTTCGTACCACTGAGCATCGACCAACTTTAATTACATTTATTTTTTAAATATATCCCAACTACTTAACAAACTTTAAAATGAGAGTGGGTATAATATTATCTTCCAGATGTCGCTATCATTTGGATAAAATAGTTAATTTATTTGTGTGATTTGTAAGGGTTTTTATGGAATTGTTTCTTATTCTAGTAGGTGGGGTTGGTGTTTTTTTTCTTTATCAACGACACATTACAAATAAATGGAAAGAGTGGCCTACTGTTGATGAGTATATGAATAATTATAATCCAACGAAAGGACAAGGCATTAGCTGTTTTAAATGTGGCTCTCGTAATATTTGGGAGCGCGGTTTTGATAACGGTGGTAGTCCTCGCCGCATTCATTACTGCAAACAATGCAAAGAAGGATTGTACAGAACATATTCTAATTCATAGCTTAGCCATAGCGGGAATACCATATGAACATAGAATTTCATTAAGAGGTACACACCGTTTAGTAAATTTAGGGTGACTTTCACATCTCTTGACACTATTTGAGCTGTTAACTCGTGATAGTCTCCCTTTCCTTTCCTCAAATATTCAAACCATGCCTTATAAAAGGAGTCCCAACGGGGTGTAGTCGCCGCTCTTTGGGATGTTGTGGTATATGTTACAGTATACATGCAATGGTATACATTCTAAATGTATACCATTGCATGTATTTATGGATGATACACCTTGCTTTTCCTACATGGTTTCATTACTATAATGGTGTTCGTATGTATTTTCCTTATGTATACCAGTTGTAATACATTTTGAATGTATCACAGTGAGTATATAACTATAGTATACGGGGTTTCTATGAGAGTGATTACTATCGCTGGACGAAAAGGCGGAATTAAAAAGACCACAACAACAGTCAATACTGCTTATGAGTTGGCACAAAAAGGTAAGCGGGTTTTAGTTATAGATTTTGATGGTCAAGGTGATGCAACTAGTTTTTTACGACGAGATAAAACAGAATTTTATGTTGCTGATGTTTTGTTGGATCGTAAGTTCGACATAGACAAGGCTATTTATCCTGCAATCATCAAGGGGGATGAACAAGAAAACCTGTCCATTATCCCTGCTCGTGGTGGTGATGTTATGTCAAAACTTAATATGGACATGGTTAGTTTGCCTAAACGTGAAGAGCGTTTACTTAGACACTTAGAATCTGTTCAAGATAGGTTTGATTTTGTGCTGATAGATACGAGTCCAGAGACCAGCATATTGTCGATGAATGCAGTTATTGCTGCTGATGAATTCATTTTTCCTACAACATTTACAGATCGTAGCTTTGAAGGAATAGATGTTCTACTTGAACATATTCAAGATGCCAAATTTATCGATGAAGACGAAATAGACTACCTAATTTTACCTGTTGGGATCGATAAGCGAGTAAAGTCAACCTATTCTTATGGGCTTGAATATCTAGCTGAGCGTTTTCCACACAACATCGCCCAAACAACAGTTTGGCATCGTCAATCAGATTTTGAAAATGCTGAATTAGATCACGTACCAGTTTCTGTATACAAACCTAGTAGTACTACCGCTATGTATTATAAGAATTTTGCGAAGGAGGTTATTGATAATGAGTGTTGATTTTGATTCTCTTTCTGCTAAAGAACAACTCGACTATCTGACAGAGCTTGAAGAATCAGGTGAGAGATTAAAGCCTAAGCAAAGGGCTTTGAAGAATCGCCTTGAGAAGGAGATTTTGTCTAATGTTTCAGTCCTAAAGGATAAGGATATAAGGTCGAATTTATTTGGTAAAGTTTCCACGTCAACTGTGAATCCTAAAGCGGTTAGATTTTTGCAAACTGAGCGAGATTTACTGACCGAGCGCACTAATTCTCTAAATATTAATAGTACACATGCGGTAGTTGAGCGTTTAGGTAGCTTAAAAGCAGTGAATGATACCAGTCTTATAAGAGCTGCTGTTCTTTCGTTAGTTGATATGGATGATGAAACGCTAATTGAATATATAAAACAAACTCAATTAAATATGATTGGAAGTGGAAATAAAATTTAATGTATTAATATGGATATATGTGTGATGTTATACATTTCAATTGTATGCCTTTAGATATATCTCCAATGTTATACATTTGTTTTGTTTTGAAATTAGCGCAGTTAGATGCAAGAAGTGGCGAGCCTAGAAGACTATTGTTAAAGGTTTGTATTTTAGAGTGCTGCACTCGTATCTAGTTATAAACGAGCGCAATAATCGAAATGAGCGAAACGTAGTGTTTTCACGCGTTCAGTAGTTGTGCTCTAAATGATTTGAGCCACTGTGTTTGTATCTTCATATTTATGTGAACACGCGTTGTTTATGCTAATGCTGAAATTCAATTTCGAGTAAAAGCTCTAAGTGGTTTTTGCCCCAAAATTACTTAGATTAAATACTCTACTCAATTCAGAGGGCGTGCGTTTACCCTACCAAAACTTATTCGATTGATTTGATAACTGTACACTCCGTCATTAGGCGACATCTTGCAGTCTAATTTCCCTTCATGTGTCATAAATTATTGATTATCAGTTGAGTTAATATAAAAATGATTGCATCACGAAGGATGAAAAACGATAATTTTTCGTCTAATAAATGTTAGCTTTAATGAAGAAACAATTAACAATGATGAAAATAAAACAAATTGCAGTAGATAAGCTATCTAACACCATGAGAATGTATGTTGAAGCTAGGTTTAACTTTGAACGGCTAAAGTTAGTAGATAAAGAAGAAGCAATTAACAACCTAGACCGCGCTTTTGAAGCAAAGCTAGAGGCATTTCATAGCTTATACGATGTCACTAAATTAGACTTTAATTACTTTGAGCACGCCGATACGGCACTGTTAATACTTATTCGTAACGCAATCCATCATAGAGATCATGATCTATTTATTAGTTGGAATAAGGAAATGCTACTTAATGGTGGTCTAGAGAGAAACAATGGCGCGGAATTTCTACTTGCCAGCAATAGGGTCTGTGATAGACCACCAGTTATGCAATATTACTATAAGTTAGAGGATGTTTTGTTTCGTCTTGATAAAAGCTTAGGCTCTCCTTTCCTAGAAAACAGAATGAGACCTGCCCAAAAAGATGAATTACTCAGGAAACTGGATGAGCAGCTCAAATTTAACGATATCGTAGATTATGCGAAGTCTGAGCGATACCCAATTAAGCAGATCTACCTAAATTTGATTCCTATTTTTACCTCTGCAGTCGTTAAAGTTTTCACTGACCTGAAGTCTAAAGGTTTTCAGTTTGAGGGCTTGTCAACGCCGACTTAAAACTGACCCACTTTACGGCGTTATCGCCGATCTAAAACTGACCCACCCACATAGTTAAGATCACTTATTTCCAGTGTCTAATATTGCTGGTAGGACACCCGCTGCTTTTTTGCCTTTTAGTCGATAACTCTCGCCACTGATCTGAACGATATGAGAGTGATGTAATAAGCGGTCAAGCAAGGCTGCCGTTAGAGTCGTATCATCAGCGAACGCATTAGACCATTGTGAGAATGGTAAATTACTCGTCACGATAATACTGCCTTGTTCGTAGCGCTTGGCGATGACGTTGAAGAACAAGTTTGCTTCCTCCCTACCGAATGGGAGATAGCCGATTTCATCGACGATTAACAGCCTCGGTGCCAGCACACTTCTTTTAAGGTAGCTCTCCAGTCTGCCCTGTTTCTTTGCTGTGGCTAGCTGTAACATTAAGTCTGCCGCCGTGACGAAGCGAGTTTTAATGCTTTTTTGCACAGCCATTTGACCAAGGCTCACGGCTAAGTGGCTCTTACCAACACCACTTGGCCCAAGCAAGACAATGTTTTCTTTTCGTTCTATAAAGGCAAGCCCCGTAAGCTCTCGAAGTTGGTTCTTCGGTGCGCCAGTTGCGAATGTAAAATCGTATTCTTCGAAGGTTTTCTGCATTGGGGAGCCAGCGAACTTCATCAGTGCTGTTCGTGTTTTTTCTGCCCTAGCTTCCAGCTCTACATTCAGTAGCGATTCTAAAAAGTCCCCAAGGCTCTGCTCGTTGTTTAGCGTTGTTTTGGCTATTCCAGCCCATTCATTACTTATCGTGTTGAGCTTTAAGGATTCACAAGCCGCTTCGATGCGAGTCATCTGTATGTTCATGCTCTCACCTCCAACAGCGCATCATAAGTAGATAAAGGATGTTGAAAGCTTTCTATCGGCACAACTGACTGGCGAACGGGTAATGGGCTAAATGAACACTCAGTTATCGGCAGTGACAGTAGTGTGAACCGTTCTTCCTCAAACAAGGTCTGAGGCTTGGC
>NZ_AFWE01000110.1 GCF_000222585.1 Vibrio scophthalmi LMG 19158
GTGCAATATCTGGCGCAAGATGAAACCAAAGTCGAAACCTTCACTGTTGCCTCAGTGGATGGCACCACCCACGACATCGTTATTACCATTACCGGAGTTAACGACAGCGCGGTCATCTCCGGCGATGCAGTCGGCGCTGTGACGGAAGATGATACCGATCCAGTGTTGACAGATTCAGGCGTGTTAACCCTGACCGATGCCGATACTGACCAAGCCAAGTTTGATCCGACCAGCGTGGTGACGCCAGCTGGCGCATTAGGCGCTCTCTCCATCGATG
>NZ_AFWE01000109.1 GCF_000222585.1 Vibrio scophthalmi LMG 19158
TAGAGTAGTACAGATAGCTGCAGTTAGAGTTGTTTTACCGTGGTCAACGTGGCCGATAGTACCAACGTTTACGTGCGGTTTTACACGTTCAAATTTTTCTTTAGACACGTTCGTGTTCCTTCCTAGTTATGATTCGTCGTGACCAGAATTGATCATCGACGCGCCAGAATTTGCTATTTTATGCGCCAACGTCCGTCAGCGCAATATTTGGACGTATTGATCTGCAAAAAAGTCGCTGACTTTTTTACAGGCAACGAGCCCGATTAGTAACCACGCTCTGCCATAATGGCATCTGCAAAGTTCTTCGGTACTTCTGCGTACTCATGAAACTCCATAGAGTATGAGGCGCGACCTTGAGTTGCAGAACGTAGATCGGTTGCATAACCAAACATTTGAGATAGTGGTACTTGAGCACGGATGATCTTCAGACCTGCGTGGCCTTCATCCATACCTTCGATCATGCCGCGGCGACGGTTTAGGTCACCTACAACATCACCCATCCAATCTTCAGGAGTGGTTACTTCAACTTTCATCATCGGCTCCAGAATAACAGGGTTCGCTTCAAGCGCGCCCTTTCTGAATGCCATTGAACCTGCGATTTTAAACGCCATTTCGCTTGAATCGACATCGTGGTAAGAACCATCAAATAGCGTCGCTTTAATATCCAGTACAGGATAGCCAGCTAATACACCGCTATTCATTTGCTCTTCGATACCTTTACCTACCGAGCTAATAAACTCTTTTGGTACAGTACCGCCAACGATCTCATCAACAAAGACGAAACCTTCACCCAGTTCTGAAGGCTCAAGTTTGATCCATACGTGACCGTATTGACCGCGACCGCCAGATTGACGAACGAACTTGCCTTCCACTTCCGCTGAACCACGAATGGTTTCACGGTAAGCAACCTGAGGTTTACCAACGTTGCAATCAACGCTGAATTCACGCTTCATACGGTCAACGATGATATCAAGGTGAAGCTCACCCATACCAGAGATCAGAGTCTGACCTGTTTCGTTATCCGTTTCCACGCGGAAAGATGGATCTTCTGCTGCTAGTTTACCTAGTGCAATAGCCATCTTATCTTGATCTGCTTGCGAACGAGGCTCAACGACAATCTGAATAACAGGTTCAGGGAATTCCATGCGCTCTAGAATCACTTTGTGGCTCTGATCACACAGGGTTTCACCTGTCGTTACGTCTTTTAGACCGATTGCAGCGGCAATATCGCCCGCACGAATTTCTTTTACTTCTTCACGTTTATTGGCATGCATCTGTACGATGCGACCAAAGCGCTCACGCTTTTCTTTTACTGAGTTGTAAACAGTATCACCAGTGTTTACCACACCAGAATAAACGCGCATGAAGGTTAACGTACCCACAAATGGGTCCGTTGCAATTTTAAATGCTAGCGCAGAGAACGGTTCGTTGTCGTCAGCATGACGCTCAACGTCGTTACCATTGTCGTCGACACCTTGAATTGCAGGAACATCAACAGGCGATGGTAAGTATTCAACCACAGCATCAAGTACCGCTTGCACACCTTTATTTTTGAACGCACTACCACAAGTGGCCAGCACGATTTCATTGTTTAGTGTACGAGTACGTAGTGCTTCTTTGATCTCAACTTCAGTCAGCTCACCGTCTTCAAGATATTTATCCATCAACTCTTCGCTGGCTTCTGCTGCCGCTTCAACTAGGTTGTTGCGCCATTCTTCAGCAAGTTCTTGCATGTCAGCTGGAATGTCTTCGTAAGAGAAAGACATGCCTTGATCGGCTTCATTCCAGTTGATCATTTTCATCTTGATAAGGTCGATAACACCTTTGAAATCCTCTTCTGCACCAACGTTAAGTTGGATAGGAACAGGGTTTGCACCAAGACGGTTTTTAATTTGGTCAACAACACGTAAGAAGTCTGCACCAGTACGGTCCATCTTGTTGACGAATACTAAGCGCGGAACTTGGTATTTGTCTGCTTGACGCCAAACGGTTTCAGACTGAGGTTCTACACCTGATGAACCACAGAACACAACCACAGCACCATCAAGCACACGCAGAGAACGTTCAACTTCAATCGTGAAGTCAACGTGTCCAGGAGTATCAATGATGTTTACACGGTGATCTTGGAACTGTGCGTCCATACCACGCCAGAAGGTGGTTGTCGCTGCAGACGTAATCGTAATGCCACGCTCTTGCTCTTGCTCCATCCAGTCCATGGTAGCAGCACCATCGTGAACTTCACCGATTTTGTGAGAAAGGCCTGTGTAGAACAGAATACGTTCAGTTGTGGTAGTTTTACCTGCGTCTACGTGCGCACAGATACCGATGTTACGGTAGCGCTCAATAGGGGTTTTACGAGCCACGGTGAATCCTCTTAACTTAGGGACTATTGCTATCTTCAAGGGTGGTAAAAACGCTACCCCTAGATATAGCAATAGTTCCTAGCATATGCATAGGAACTAAAGAAGTGCTGCGAGGATCCCCGCAGCACTGAAAAGGTATTACCAGCGGTAATGAGCGAATGCTTTGTTCGCTTCTGCCATACGGTGAACGTCTTCACGTTTCTTAACAGCAGTACCTTTGTTTTCTGACGCGTCTAGCATTTCAGCAGCTAGGCGAGCAGCCATAGATTTTTCACCACGCTTACGCGCAGCTTCAACTACCCAACGCATAGCAAGTGCGTTACGGCGAACCGGACGTACTTCTACAGGTACTTGGTAAGTTGAACCACCTACACGGCGAGATTTAACTTCTACCGCTGGGCGAATGTTTTCAAGAGCTTCTTCAAATACAGCTAAGTGATCTTTACCAGATTTCTCAGCCATAGTGTCTAGTGCAGTGTAAACAATTTTCTCTGCAGTAGATTTTTTACCGTCAACCATAAGAATGTTAACGAATTTTGCCAGCAATTCAGATTTGAATTTTGGATCTGGAAGGATCTTACGCTGACCAATAACGCGACGACGTGGCATGGATATTCTCCGTTGTCTTTTTCAGGTTATCCAAAACTTTTCAGTTTCTTCAAAAATTAAATATTTTAGTGTTTGGCCTTACTTAACGGAATCCATTAAGACTTAGGACGTTTCACACCGTACTTAGAACGAGCTTGTTTACGGTCGTTTACGCCAGCACAGTCAAGTGCGCCGCGAACTGTGTGGTAACGAACACCCGGAAGGTCTTTTACACGACCGCCACGGATTAGTACAACACTGTGCTCTTGAAGGTTGTGACCTTCACCGCCGATGTACGATGTAACTTCGAAGCCATTTGTCAGACGTACACGACAAACTTTACGAAGTGCTGAGTTAGGTTTTTTAGGTGTAGTAGTGTAAACACGAGTACATACACCACGTTTTTGTGGGCACGCTTCTAGTGCTGGCACGTTGCTTTTAACAACTTGCTTTGCACGAGGCTTGCGAACCAACTGGTTAATAGTTGCCATTAACTAGCTCCTGAATTACTTGAAAGTAAGCTTTGTGAAAAATCTATCCCTATCGCCGAGTGAAAATTCACTTCGCACAAATAGGGACGCAAAATTCTATGCAGCAGTGAGAGGTGTGTCAAGAAATATACAGATCTTTTTTAACCTTCGAGACGGCCATGGCACTTCCTCGAAGGAAAATAAAGACAATCTGTTAATTCCAAGTCAACGATGTTGGGTGTGTGGCGGTTAACTCAACAAAGCCAGCAAAGTCCACCACGCATAGCGATGGGCTCACTCGGTTAAAAATCCCACGCGCTAAAGCATCTTCTTTAAGCACGGAAACATCCATCGGCTTGAGTATAGTAAACATCGGGTGTTGCGCATGGCTGACGTAAACGGAATCCTCAACCAAGAGA
The DNA here is from genome assembly GCF_000222585.1 of Vibrio scophthalmi LMG 19158. Taxonomy (GTDB): domain Bacteria; phylum Pseudomonadota; class Gammaproteobacteria; order Enterobacterales; family Vibrionaceae; genus Vibrio; species Vibrio scophthalmi. The sequence goes on from NZ_AFWE01000109.1 coordinate 3,841, forward strand.
ACTTGGTCGCCCTCTTGGTAGGCATCACTCACTTCAGAAAGCGCTTGAGCAGTTTGAACGATATGTAACATAGTGAGTTCTCAGAATGACAGCAGCTTGCTGGCTTGATGTAATTTGAGTTTGATTTCAGCAGGCTCCAATCGCTCTGCCGCAATCACCAAGTCAGCTTGTCCCAATCCGCGCTGCGCGAGTGAATCGGCGCAAACAAACACTTGTTCAATGTCATACAAATCAAACAACTTCAGCATTGGCGCATAATCTTTGCTAAGAATTCCCTGCGGTTGCTGACCTTGCAATAATTGATAAACACCATCACCAATGAACAATACGCAGATATCTTCACAATACGCCGACGCGGCAAGTAGCGCATCAATGCCTTCACGCCCAGCACTGGTTTTATGTGGCGAGCTTCTAAATACGTAGGTTAATTGACTCAAAACTGCACCACTCTATCTTGGGTTAGCATAGCTTCGGCTAGGCTGCCTAATCCGGCCTGAGAAAAGCCATCAGCGAGGTTGTGCTGCACGAGACCATGTTGGGTTGCTTCCCCCTGACTGACGATACCACGACGCAATGCGGCCGCCACACAGGTCTCCAAGCGTACATTGTGCTGCAGAGCTAAGGTTTGCCACGCTTTGGTCAAATCAAATTCATCATTGGCCGGCACACTGAGTGCCGAACCATTGGTCACACCATCTTGATAAAAAAACACACTCACGAGAGTGTGTCCTTGGGTAACTAATGCGCTCGCAAACTGGTAGGCATTCCGTGCAGCTTGACTGCCATACACGGAACCATTCACTACCAAGGTATAGGTTAGAGACACTTCTCTTCATCCTCAATTTTTCGCTGACGAATATACAGATAAACCGTATGTTTCGAGATATTGAGTCGGTCAGCGACACGGTTAATCGCATCTTTGATGTCGAAAATACCTTTGTCGTACAACTCCATCACGATTTGACGGTTCTTGGTGTTGTTTGATACCGATTTATCAGCGTTGATCTCTTCGATTGTGCGTTCAACGGTTTGGTCCACCAGCTCTTCAACATCACTAGCAAAGTTAACCGATGATGCGGCATCTTTGGCTTCTTGTGTTGGCATGAATGATTGCAGAACTTGTGAGAATGGCGCATCCAAGTTGACGTTGACACACAACAAACCAATCACGCGGTTGTCGCCATTGCGGATCGCGACCGTAATTGACTTCATCAGCACGCCACCTTTAGCGCGAGTGAAGTAAGAACGAGAGAAGTTACGCTCAGAACCTTCGATATCTTTCAGCATTTTCAATGCAAGATCGGTGATAGGAGAGCCCACTTGGCGCCCGGTATTTTCACCATTGGCAATCTTGATTGCCGAAGTATTCAGATCTTCTAACGAGTGCAGTACGATTTCACAAAACGGGCCAATCAGGCTCGCAATGCCATCTACAACAGCCTCATAAGATCTTAGAATGATTTTATCGTGCTCACTGAATGGCATCACATGAACGGATTCCATCTCGAGCAACATATCCGTATTTAAGGTTTCAGTCGTGGTCACTTTCTTTAGCCTTCGAGCGATAAATCAACAAATTGATGTAAGTTTATCAGAAATTTTGAATAGAACACCTAGCTATACCGTCAACTAGTGATTTAGAACAAATAAATCATTCGCACTGCTGTGCAATTTGCGCGGCGACTCGATTGTTTGACCGCCCCTACTCACCTTGAATTGACGAGCAACAGACAAAAAAAGACTCGGCGATGCCGAGTCTTTTTATGGATATTTTATCGCTGATGCTACGTAATAATAGCGAATCGCTTACTGAGCAGGCTTGTCGATATTAACCAGTTCCACTTCAAACACCAACGTAGAGTTCGCTGGGATAGTCGGTGTGTCTTGGCTACCGTATGCAAGTTGTGGTGGCAAAACAAACTTAAATTTAGAACCCACAGGCATTAGCTGTAAGCCTTCAGTCCAACCACTGATCACGCGGTTCAGCGGGAACGTTGCCGTTTCATTGCGATCGTATGAGCTATCGAATTGAGTGCCATCGATCAGCGTGCCTTTGTAATGTACTTCAACCGTATCAGTGTCTTTCGGCTTCGCACCGTCACCTTGTGTGATCACTTGGTACATTAGGCCAGAATCGGTGGTCTTAACGCCTTCTTGTTTAGCGAACTCAGCACGGAAATCAGCACCGGCTTTAAGTGCCACTTTCGCCGCTTCTTGTGCTGCTTTTTGCTGCTCTTCCGCTTTCACTTGCATAATTTCAGCAACACGCTTATCTAACGCTTCTAGCGCTGCGCGAGTTTGCGCTTGGTCTAGAGCAACGTCGCCAGCAAATTGATCAGAGATACCTTTTAGTACCAAATCTTTATTCAAAGTAATGCCGATTTCACTTGGCTTATCTAGGCTTTGAGATAGGTAACCAGCAAATGAGACACCAATCGCGTATGCCGCTTTGTCATCTTCCGTTTTAAAGTGAACCGCTTTGCCTGTTTCCGCTTGAACTTGTTCAACAGCCGGTGCAACTTCTTTTTTTGGCTCTTCTTCTTTCTGACAGCCAACCGCTAGCGCAACAGTAGCAGCAAGCAATGACACTTTAAAAATCGATTTCATTTAATTCTCCAATTAAGGCATTTTGTCTTTGTGCACAAATCTTTAATAAAAACTGGTACGCACTCGCATGTTATACCAATATAGCCAATATGCGTCTGAATGAAACGTAAACCAAGTGGATAATTGAACTTGATGCGGATAATTTTTAACTCTCTACTCATTGGCTTTGTCATCACAGCGTTAAATGGCTGCTTTTTTTGGGCCTCTGACGATCAACGTTGGGAACTTGAGCCTCAAGGCACAACCAGTTTCGCACTCAGTCGCGACGCTCGCTTTGCGCTTGCCTACTCCAAAGAGCATCAACTGGTGCTTTGGGATCTTTATCAATCGCAACAATTGGCTTCGTTAGGCGCGCAAGATCAACAAGCCAATACCGTTTCTCGTATCCGCATTTCCGATAATGGCCGTTATGCCATTACCGCCACACAGTTTAACTTTACCGTTTGGGACTTAGCTTGGAGCCAATCACAAGGGTTGTGGTCAATCTCCGATGGAACTATCCGTGACGTTGATATTTCCAGTAACGGTGAACAAGTCTTGCTGGGGCTCTCCAATGGCAAAGCCATCCATGTCAATTTAGTCACCGGACGACGCATAGAGTTCCTCGCTCACAACGAAAAAGTTAATTCTGTTGCCCTTTCGCCCAACGGGCGCTTTGCGTTAACCGGCGGGAACGATTACACCGCCTATCTCTGGGATACCACCAGCGGACAAATTCAACATACTTTTAACCATGACCAACGCGTCAATCGCGTCGCTCTTCATCGTGACGGGAAATACGCATTTTCCTCCGATGGGGGTAATCATGCGGTCGTGTGGGACTTAGTCAGCGGGAAAGAAGTCAGCCAGTTAAGCAGTTTTTCACGCCAACTGATTTTTTCCAGTGCGCGTTTTTCTGATGATGGTCTGCAGTTAATTACCGGCACACCGTCGAGTCGAGTGATGGTATGGGATTCACTGACAGGTAAGCGCTTGGAAGGTTTTGAAGCCGAGCCTTTAAAAGATGCTCGTCCTCCTCGGGCAGTAGTGTATGATGCGGCCTTCGATAATCAACACCGCGTTGTCTCTGGCACCTCTGCCGGCATCGCCCAGGCTTGGACATTAGATTAATACCATGACAGAAAAGCACATCACTGAACTTGAAAACCGTATTAACGACCTTGAATGTCAACTTGCTTTCCAAGAGCAGACAATTGATTCATTGAATGATGCATTGAGTCAACAACAGCTGTTGATTAGCAAGATGCAGGATCAAATGAAATACGTAGCGGGTAAAGTAAAGAATTTGGACTCGTCGAATCTCGCCGATCCATCAGAAGAAACGCCACCACCGCACTATTAATCAAAGCAAAATCAAAGCGGAAACTTATCTCGCTTTGTAGCTTAGCGGTGACGCGGCGTTACCTAAAACAGTACGCGATCACCGCACCAGCCACCACTAAGCAACCGCCAATACGTCGCAAGTGATCATCCGGCTGACGACTCAACTCAGCAACCATATTTCGCCAACCATTTGGGGCGATCAATGGACCAAGCCCTTCAACAATCAATACCAGCCCGATCGCTACCCAGATTGAATTTGACATCACAACCTCTTAATTCATCATTAATCATTAATCATCGAGATAAATAGTCAGCAATGTGCGGGAGAAAATCAGCAGCATTGAACAGAGACTTATCTTGATTTGTATTCTATACCGGCAAAAAGAAAGGCCCCTAAAAAGGAGCCTTTACTGTGTGCTTATCAGGCCGCTTATTTCGCTGGCGCACCTTTCGCATTGTTCATGTATTGGAAGAACTCGCTGTTCGGATCCAACACTAAAATGTCGTTCTTGTTGCTGAATGATTTCTCATACGCTTTCAATGAACGTAAGAAGCTGAAGAATTCAGGATCTTTGCTGTATGCATCAGAGTAGATCTTCGCTGATTGTGCATCTGCTTCACCACGTGTTACTCGTGCGGTTCTGTCTGCTTCTGCCAACGTTGTCGCCACTTCTAGCTCAGCTTGAGCGCGGATAACTTCTGCTTTCTCACGACCTTGTGAACGGAACTTACGCGCCACTGATTCACGCTCAGCACGCATACGCTTGTAGATTGAATCACTGATGTTATCTGGAAGGTTGATTTTCTTCATACGGAAATCAACAATCTCAACACCCAAGTCATCCATTGCACTCTGACGAGAGCCATTCAAAACGTTCGCCATGATGACATCACGTTCGCCATCAATCTCTAACGCTTCTTTCGCAGCTTCTGTCGTCGCAACGCTATCGATGTTATCTGCTGGAGGCAGTACATCTTTATTACGCGGACCCGATACAATTTGCTTGATTTCACGCGAACCGATTTCAGAACGTAGTAGATCGGTCACTTTACGCTCTAGCAACGTTTCAGCGGTCAATGTGTTACCACCACCTGTTGCTAGATAGTATTGGCCGAAATCTTTAATACGCCATTTCACGTAGGTATCGATGATCACGTCTTTTTTCTCAGACGTTACAAAACGATCCGAACGACCGTCCATTGTTTGAATACGAGCATCCAGTGTTTTCACACTGTCAAACATAGGCATTTTGAAATGTAGGCCTGGTTCGTAGATACGAGCGATTTCATTGTTATCTTTCAGTACTCGACCAAAACGAATCACGATACCGCGCTCGCCTTCTGGGATCACAAACAGTGACATCAGCATGATCGATAAAGCAACAACCAATACAGGGATCATTAACTTACGCATTATTAGTATCTCCCTTGGCGCGAATCAGATGAACGAGATGAAGTGTCTGATGTTGACTCCGTAGTTTTCGACTCAAGCTCAATTTGATCGTACGTTGAAGATGACTTCGAACTACGTTTAGTTTGAGTTTGACCTTCTTGACCTGCCAGCTTATCGATTGGTAGGTAAAGTAAGTTGCCGCTCGATTCAGAATCGATAAGAACCTTAGAAGTATTCGAGTACACTTCTTCCATCGTATCTAGGTACAGACGGTCACGAGTCACGTCTGGCGCAGCTTGATATTCTGGAAGCAGTTTTTCAAACTGAGCAACTTGACCTAACGCTTCGTTAGTTACACGCTCAGAATAACCCAATGCTTCTTTCTTCAAACGCTCTGCACGACCTGTTGCTTTTGGCAAAATGTCGTTACGGTAAGCTTCTGCTTCACGCTCAAAACGCTCAGCATCCTCACGAGCTGCGATAGCATCATCAAATGCATCTTTTACTTGCTCAGGTGGACGTGCTGACTGGAAGTTCACATCAACAATCGTCAAACCCATATCGTAATTCGCGATAATGTTGTTCAACGTTTCTTGTGTATTTTGACGAATTTGCTGACGACCACTGGTTAGAATGCTATCCATCAGTGAGTCACCAATAACCGCACGTAGCGCAGAATCTGTTGCTTGGCGTAAGCTGTCGTCCGCGTTAGTCACTCGGTATAGGTATTTGTATGGATCCGAAACACGGTACTGAATATCCATGCCGACGGTCACAACGTTTTCGTCTTTGGTCAGCATTGTGCCAGAGGCACGTAGCGATCGGATCGCCTGAACGTTAACCGCGGTCACTTCATCAATAAAGCGAGGGCGCCAGTTAAGACCAGGATCGACGATGCGGTTGTCATATTTACCTAAACGAAGTACGACACCACGTTCAGCTTCACCAATGGTGTAAAATCCAGAAAAGAACCAAATTGCTACCGCGATAGCTGCAATAACACCAACACCTAGTGCACCGCCACCGCCGATAGAAGGGCCTTTACCGCCTTTTCCACCACCAAATTTGCCACCCAGCTTCTGACTCAGTTTGTTGAAGACTTCGTCTAAGTCTGGCGGTCCTTGTTCACGGCCACCTTTGTTACCGCGATTATTATTACCCCATGGGTCATTATCGCGGCCTTTGTCGCCGTTATTATTACCAGGCTCATTCCACGCCATTAGAAAGCTCCATCATTTGATATGACGTTATACTGTAGCAGTCATTTAAGTAACTATAAAGTCACGTAAAACTGCCCCTTCTCTTTTTTCAAGTCTAGACCAATCTACTTGTTGCATGCGGATATTTATCAACAAGTTACCATCTTGATCATATTCTTCTTGCTGAATACTCTTCATTTGGAAGAATGTACTGCGTAATCGCCCTTGATGTTGCGGCGGAACACACAGTTGATATTGAACCATTTGACTTGCTAGACGTTCTGTCAGCGCCTCAAACAACAGATCAATACCGATGCCTTCCATTGCCGACACCCACACTGTGCGTGGCATGCCTTCTTCATCACGTTCAATACGTGGTTTTTGGTTTTCTAGATTATCAATTTTGTTCATCACAACCAAAGAAGGCACCTCGTGGGCATCAATCTCTTCTAAGACGATCTGAACAGCTTGCATGTTCTCACGAAAACGTTCATCACTGGCATCAACAACATGTAACAAAATGTCAGCTTCTTGCGTCTCTTGTAACGTTGCCTTAAAGGCTGCAACAAGATCGTGAGGTAAGTGTCGAATAAACCCTACCGTATCAGCCAGTATTGCTGGGCCAACATCAGCAAGTTCGATTTTTCGCAGCGTTGGATCCAACGTTGCAAACAATTGATCAGCAGCATAAACGCCAGCTGCAGTAATACGGTTAAACAGCGTAGATTTCCCTGCGTTGGTATAACCGACTAATGAGATGGTTGGTATTTCTGCTCTATTTCGCGCACGGCGTCCTTGTTCACGCTGCTTGGCCACTTTGTCCAAACGACGCAGGATTGCTTTAATACGCTCACGCAACAAACGACGGTCAGTTTCTAACTGTGTTTCACCTGGCCCACGTAAACCGATACCACCTTTTTGTCTTTCAAGGTGCGTCCAACCACGAATCAATCGCGTAGAGATATGTCTAAGCTGAGCAAGCTCAACTTGCAATTTACCTTCGTGGGTTCGAGCGCGTTGTGCAAAGATATCGAGAATCAAACCGGTACGGTCTACCACTCGACACTGACAAAGTGCTTCGAGGTTACGTTCTTGGGCAGGAGAGAGGGCGTGATTGAAAATCACAATATCAGCGTCAGTCGATTGCACAATTTGTGCGATTTCCTGGGCTTTACCCTCACCGACATAGTATTTCGGGAGTGGTGACTGACGACTACCCGTTACGACTTGTAACGAGGATACGCCAGCGGAAGACACCAACATCTCAAACTCGCTGAGATCTTCCCACTCCCCTTCTTGCGTGAAGTTGATATGAACAAGTACGGCTCGCTCACCGGCTTCATAACGGTCAAACAAGCAATCAACTCCTCAAAGTAAAACGATTTGTACTCAGAGATTAATCTTCCGATTTCTCTGGGCGATCACCTTGTGGACGATCACCGCTGTGGTGGCTCACTGGACGAGCCGGAACAACTGTTGAAATTGCGTGCTTGTAAACCATTTGGTTAACAGTGTTCTTCAATAAGATCACGAATTGATCGAATGATTCGATCTGACCTTGAAGTTTAATACCGTTCACGAGATAGATAGACACTGGAATACGTTCACGACGTAAAGCGTTTAAGAACGGGTCTTGTAGAGATTGCCCCTTAGCCATTTTATTTTCCTTATTTTGTAATTTTGTTTTAGTTATTTAGCTAGTGGTTAGTTGCAAGCAGCCAAACTGCTGCATCAGAGCTAAACGAATAAAAAACACCCTGAGTTACTGTTATGAAGGTAAATACCTCAAAATTCAAGTAACAGATCCTTTAAAGGGCACATTCACGCAAAAGCGATCACATTATACACAGCTTCGATCGTCCGATGCCACGGCATTTGAGACGGTTTCGAGTGCTTGTTCAATGTTTTCACTATCTAACCAAGTTAAATTATCCCAGCTGCGTAACCAGGTAATTTGTCGCTTGGCCAATTGGCGGGTCGCACAGATACCGCGGAAAACCGCATCATCTAACGTGCAATTCCCATCCAAATAGTCCCACATCTGTCGGTAACCGACACAACGAATTGACGGTAGATCAGGATGAAGATCATCACGCGCATACAGCGCCTTCATCTCTTGTTCAAATCCTGCTTCGATCATCTTTTCGTAGCGCAGTTCTATACGACGATGGAGTTCAGCCCTTTCCTTGGGTGCTATAGCAAACTGCTTAACGTTAAACGGCAAGCTTTCGCCTTTCGTTTGCGTAAGCTCTGTAAGAGTTTTACCTGAAATTCGATAAACTTCCAACGCTCGTGACAACCTTTGCGGATCATTACGATGTATACGTTCAGCGGAAACGGGATCGACTTCACGCAACTGATCGTGCAGTACCTCCCAACCATGAGTCAATGCTTCTTGCTCAATTTGTTTACGAATTGCAGGGTTTGCAGCCGGAAGTGGTGATAGACCTTCCAATAATGCCTTGTAATACAGCATTGTACCGCCAACCAGTAACGGAATTTTGCCTTGAGCGACGATGTCATTCATTTCACGCAGCGCATCACGACGAAAGTCCGCCGCGGAATACGATAATGCCGGATCTAAAATATCAATTAAACGATGTGGGGCTAATGCAAGCTCCTCGGCATTTGGCTTCGCGGTGCCAATATCCATTCCTTTGTAGATCAACGCAGAATCCACAGAGATGATCTCAATCGGGTATTTCTGGCGTAAACGAATCGCTAAGTCCGTTTTTCCTGATGCGGTTGGCCCCATTAAAAATAGAGCGAGTGGTAATTGTTTATTCATAGGTTAAAAGCTGCGATCGTGGCAGAAAAATCTATCGGTCTAACAAATGCTGAATCTTGTAACGGTAGCCTTCCTTGCCAAAGTTGTTCAACCTCAGCAATGATTTGAATGGCTTCGGACAAAGTGTAGTCGCTTTTTACGCGCGTGACTTGATCCGCTAACCAATTGGAGAGCAATTTAGCATCAAGATTTGCCGGACTGAGATCCTTTTCCTGTTGCGAATTTATCTGTGGCGATGAAGATACGGCGTAAGATAACAGATCTGGAATCAACTGTTGCAGGTTTTGTTGTCTCAAAGGCGCAGGAACCCCCATCACCATCACCGCTTGTGCCGTACGGCATTTTAGCTCTAAACCAAAACGAGCAAATAATGCCTGATGTTGGTGATAAGCTGCGATCAATTCAGGTTCCAGTTTTAATGATAATGGCACTAGCAGCGGCTGACTTTTTAACGCGTGTTCGGTCACTTGTAGTTGCCCACAAACTCGTAGCCATTCAGCATAAGCAAGCGACACGACATGTGCTCCCTGCTTATCTGCCATCATGACAAAACGGCCAGAGGCCATGCAAATCGCTTTGCCTAAAGCTTGGATTGGCGGTGAGGCCTCCACTGACTGTTCACTCGCCTTATTCGCGTCTTTACTCTCGGTCGCATTCGTTGTTGCATCACGCTTACTCTTCGAGGTTTGCAGTAACTGCTGGTAAGCAATCACCTCTTGTTTTGATGGCGCTGGCGTGCCGTAATGTTGCGACTCTCGTCCGCCACTTGCGGCCTGAGAGCGTGAACTTTTTCCGCTCTCTTGCCATTCACTACGCGGCGCACTCTCACGCACTGCTGCTTGGCTGGCTCGTTCTTCGTGATAACCAGTGCGACCTGGATAACTCGGCGTATTGTCGACCGCATGATAAACGCGCGGCGGGACGATTGACTCTGTCTGTTGAGGCTGATCTGTATCCTGACTCACGCCAGAGTGATTAATATTCATTTCAGATCCATTGTCCTGTGCTATCACACGACTTGGGTCACTGCTCGGCTCATAAAAGGCGGAAGACTTCACTTCCGGTTTATCAATATGCAGACTCTGCGCTAAGGCATCCGCTAAAGCTTGATAAATAAAGTCATGGACTAATCTAGCTTGATGGAAACGCACTTCGTGCTTAGCAGGATGGACATTAACATCCACTTGGTGAGGATCAATTTCAATATAAAGCACGTAAGTGGCAAATTGCTCTGGGCGTAAGCTCGTTTCATAGCTTTGGCGAATGGCATGATTGATCAACTTATCACGCATCATGCGGCCATTAACGTAGCAGTATTGCAGATCGCTTTGTTGGCGAGCACCTTCAGGGCTGGTGATCCAACCGTGTAACTTTAATCCTTGGTGCTCCAATTCAATTTTGAGCATATGGCGAACAAAGTTATTGCCACACACTGCCGCAATACGCTTTTCGGCTTGTACTTCTGTTTTCGCCGCGCGGTACTGTTTGATCATTTTGCCGTTGTGACGCAAATTAATCGTCACATCAAAACAGCTTAAGGCGATGCGTTTGATTAACTCGTCGATATGAGCAAATTCGGTTTTTTCGGTTCGAAGAAATTTGCGGCGGGCTGGCGTATTAAAAAACAGATCCAAGACTTCGACAGAGGTGCCTAAAGGATGCGCTGCGGGTAGCAAACTCACCGCCATATCACGTCCTTCACTATGCGCTGCCCACGCCTGCTCTTGAGTTGCAGGGCGAGAGGTTAATGTTAAACGTGATACCGAACTGATACTCGCCAATGCTTCACCACGGAAACCCAAACTCATGATCGCTTCGAGATCATCTAACGAATGGATTTTCGACGTGGCGTGGCGGCTGAGCGCCAAGCCTAATTCGTCTTTCGCAATCCCTTTACCGTTGTCACGCACACGGATCAGCTTGGCGCCACCTTTTTCAATATCAATATCGATACGCGTGGCGCCTGAATCGATGCTGTTTTCAACCAGCTCTTTAACGACCGAAGCTGGACGCTCAACCACTTCACCAGCCGCAATTTGGTTCGCCAGTCGAGCGGGCAGAATTTTGATCGTCATATCAATTCGCAATTAGTTGTGAGGAATAATCAACATCTGACCAACCGCAAGCTGATCAGACTTCAAGTTATTAGCTCGGCGTAAACTATCAAGACTCACACCATATTTTTTGGCTATTTTGCCTAAGAAATCGCCACGCTGTACTTTATGCTTACGCAGTGGCTGATCCTTGAGGCTGACTGTCACTTTGAGTTTTTGCCCCAGCTTGAGCGTATCTGAACGTAAGTTGTTTTCACGCTTGATGGCTGAGACCGACACTTTATAACGGCTGGCGATCTTGCCCAGATAATCCCCTTTTGCCACCACGTGGGTCACCGTTTTGGTTTCCACAGGGTTACGCACTTGAGGGACAGGAACACCGCTCGATGCACCAGGAATCGTTAGGGTTTGACCAATCGCAAGGCTACTGCTTTTTAAGTTATTCGCCTGCATAATGGCTTTGGTTGAACTGCCGTATTTCTTGGCAATCACCGACAATGACTCACCACGACTCACTTTATGCTTAATGCTCTTACCGCGATTGGCAAACAAAGTGCCTTCTGGAGGATTCTCTTCAAAGTACTGCACTATCGATTTTGCTAACGCACGCGCTAACTTATCTTGGTGACTACGTTGGAAGAGCAATTTCTCTTCGGTTGGGTTAGAGATAAAGCCAGTCTCAACCAATACCGATGGAATATCGGGTGACTTCAACACCGCAAGGCTCGCATTGACCGGCTCTTTCTTATGCAGACGCACACCAACACGGCTCATTTCACTCAAGATCTTCTTCGCAACTTTGTAGCCTTCTTTTTGTGAATGACTAAATTGCAGATCTAACAGCGTTTGGCTGACATTCTTGTCGTTATTGTTTTTCGCCAGTACTTCACCGGCACCACCAAGTAATTGTGACTGTTCTTCATGGTTCTCGACCCAGCGGGCGATTTCAGTATTGGCGCGGCGAGTATTAAGCACGAATACCGACCCACCACGGGGCTGAGGAGAATGGAAAGCATCAGCGTGGACAGAAACCAACAAGTGGGCTTTGTTTTTACGCGCAATACCAGAACGCTTATTCAGGTTCACATAGTAATCACCACGACGAGTGAGCACCGCTTTCATCCCCGGAACCGCATTGATTTGGTCAGCAATTTTCTTTGAGATCGCAAGCGTTGCATGCTTTTCGTACTTGCGCGTTGGACCAATTGACCCCGGATCTTCACCACCGTGTCCAGCATCAATCGCGACGACGATATCGGCGGTACCGAGCAATTGTGACGCATCACGACTGACTTGCGTTTTACTTGGTGAAGTCGTCACTGCCGCAGGCTTGCTTCCGCCATGATCAAAATCAACCACCAAACGATGGCCATATTGACCCCCTGGTGTTGGCGCGAGTTTAAATAACTGTGCCGGAGCATTCTTAGACAGTTCAAAGACTAAACGATAGGTGCCCGACTGAGGAGGCGAACTCTTACGAATCTTCTTCAACACTGGGCTGCCTTTTACGTTCAAAGGCAATTTGGTTTTAAGCTGAGTGTCTTTAAGATCCACCACCAAACGGTTAGGGCTCGACAAAGAAAAATAGCTAAACTCCGCTTCCGATTTGAGATCGATAACGACACGAGTTTCATCAGGTGATGGCCATACTCGAAGGCTTTCTAATGTATTAGCGAACAAGGCACTCGAAAACAGAGACAATGCCAATACACAAGAAAGAGAGACAGCACGCAAGGATTGACTGATCAACATAACTCCAACTGGTCTAAAAGGCGACGTCCATAATCATTATTAGCCACAAGCTCGACGACGCGCGCTTCACCGTTATAGCGAATATCAATATCGAGATCGGCGTCAGGTAACATGCCAACCCCTTTTTCTGGCCATTCAACTAAACAAATCGCATCAGGGGTAAAATAGTCACGAATCCCCATAAATTCGAGTTCTTCAGGGTCAGCCAAGCGATATAGATCAAAATGGTAAACTTGCCATTGATCCAGTTGATACGGTTCAACCAAGGTATAAGTTGGACTTTTCACGTTGCCTTGATGGCCTAATGCGCGCACAAAACCACGGCTAAATGTCGTCTTTCCCGCACCCAAATCACCATGCAGATAAATGGTGGTTTGCTGCGAGCATAGATTGGCCAACGCCGTTCCTAGTTGAATCGTCGCATTTTCATCGGCTAGGGCGAATTGTTTTGAGCTCATGACTGTTTTCTCGTAAATGACTATATAAAAATCAAAAGAACTGGAATAGTAAACTGGGTTGGAATTGAGAGACAAGCTCTCTTATGTAAGTTAACGGAAAATAATCGTCAATTAAACTCGATTTGTTGGCTAGATCCCGCGCAGAAGATCTTGTAAGATCCCGCCCCCTTTGTATGAGCGACGCTAGCATGAACTATCAAGAACTCGCAGATAACATCAAAATTTGGGCCAACGATCTTGGTTTCCAAAAAGTAGGCATCTGCGATGTCAATTTGCAAGAGCATGAAGCGACGCTACAAAAATGGCTCGATGCTGGCTATCATGGCAGCATGGACTGGATGGCACGCCATGGCATGATGCGCGCAAGACCCGATGAGTTATTGCCGGGAACCGTGCGTGTGATCAGCGTTCGTATGGATTACCTACCGCCAAAAGCCCAGTTTGCGACTAATCTTGCGGATCCAACCCAAGCTTATATTAGCCGCTACGCTTTAGGGCGTGACTACCATAAACTGATCCGCAATCAGCTCAAAAAACTGGGTCAAAGAATCGAACAGGAAGTGGGCAGCTTTGGTTACCGACCTTTTGTTGACTCTGCCCCTATCTTAGAGCGTCCATTAGCCCAAAAAGCGGGTTTAGGTTGGACGGGCAAACATTCTCTTATCTTAGACAAAGAATGTGGTTCATGGTTTTTTCTTGGGGAACTGCTGATCGACTTGCCACTCCCTGTGGATACACCGAGTGAAGATCAATGTGGTAAATGCAAAGCCTGCATGACGTCATGCCCAACCAACGCGATTATTGAAGAGGGTATCGTTGATGCTCGCCGCTGCATCTCCTATCTCACCATAGAGTATGATGGCATCATTCCAGAAGAGTTTCGTAAACCAATGGGGAATCGCATCTATGGCTGCGATGATTGCCAGCTCGTCTGCCCGTGGAACCGTTTCTCTTCGCTCACTGAGCAAGATGATTTTCATCGTCGACAGTCACTGCAAAATCCTGATTTAATCGCACTGTTTGCATGGGACGAAGCGAGCTTCTTAAAAAATATGGAAGGTTCTGCCATCCGCCGTATTGGTCATGTTCAATGGCTGCGCAATTTGTCGATTGCGATGGGCAATGCCCCCTACTCACAAGATATTGTTGAGGCACTACAAATGCGCATCGGTATTTCGCCTGTATTGGATGAACATATCGAGTGGGCGATCGCACAACAACGACAGCAAATAAAAGAAAAAAGCGGTATCGATATTACCCATCAACGACTGATTCGAGTTATCAATAAAGGCATACCGAGAGATGCATAATATTTGCCATCTGACTAGTGTGGTTATTTGACTTGGCTCTAAAATTGGAAATGTGGAAAAACAACCAGTCTCATGCCAGTTTCGATGTAGAGATAAAAGTTAATCACAAGCGCAAGAAATGATTAGGATCAAATAAAAAGCACTTAATGATCCAAATTATAGCATTGATCAGATCGCGAAACGCCACAAAACCTTTACTAATCAATATCTTACCTAGAAATATTAATTTCTCCGATTGAAAATATTAGCAAATGATCTTTGTGGAACTGTTTTATTCAGAGCAAAGTTTCAGGTTACCCACCAAGTTATCCACATTGGCTTTTTTGTGGATAAGTCTGTTAATTAATCAATAGAAGTCACGCAGCATGCACTGTTTGCCTAATTATTATCGATAGTTCAATGAGATAATAACAAAGACAAAAGCGCCAGCCGTATGGCAGCGTATTTTAATTATTTTGGGTTTTATGCTTCACAGCATTAGAAAGAGCGATTGGCCTTACATGGCCAGATCAAATGAAGTGTTCATTTGAGGGGACTCTAAAGTAGTACGACTGACGTCTTATACTTTATATCTTCTTCATGAAGAAAA
>NZ_AFWE01000108.1 GCF_000222585.1 Vibrio scophthalmi LMG 19158
TCAATTGCTTTATTAACGCTTATAGTTCTAACAATTTTTTTGATCCCTCGGTCATTAAAAGGAAGATGAAGCTCTGGAAGATATCGTAATGAAACAAACTCAAAATGCTCTACCTCAAATTCGTTGTCGCTTACGATTGGATTATGGGCAACAAAGAATATATAAGGGTGTTCCGTAGGATACTTGTTCGCTTTTTTCTGTTTAATGTAATGCTTTTTTGCATTTTCAAGTGATGTGCTGCAAGCAAGATTGAAGGCGTTTTTCTTCTGATTACTCCATTTTGATGTGTTGATTTTTAATTGATATTGTTTGCCATTATTTTTAGGCAAAAGCGTAAGCTTTATATATCCATCAATTTCCTCTAGTTGAGCGTTAAATTTGATTTTGCTATAGAAAATATGACCAGAATTATATTGCTTGTTATCAGTGATGAGCTGAAACGTTGATCTATAGGTTTTTTTGGGGTGCTTTGGCAATTTTAATGTACGATTGACTGCTTCTTCCGTTTTATCTAAGTAGTAATCTATCGCAGCCTCAAGGTATCTGGATGCTTTACCTTTTTCAATATTGGGTTGTGCTGAGGCAGTGTTATTTGACGTGTTTTGTTTTGCTATACCACTGCTTGGTTGACGATCTGAAGGCTCTTTTAACTCATCAATATATGAGTAAAAGTGATCCTTGGTCGAACGCTTTGAGCCTTTAGAGCTGTTTTGTTGCAATGTAACAATACATTCAGGTGAATGTTCATCATACCTAAAATATGATGCTTTTTGGTTACTTTCTTTGTAAGAACAGGGTGTTGCTGGCATAAGACATTTATCATCAGGACAAATGTAATCATTTTCTTGTATATGTTCGTCATCTAAAGCTCTTAATGCGCTTCCATGTACGATTTCATTACTGTTTTTTTCCAGTGCGACTGTCATTGGTTTTGTTTGCTTCCATTATTCGAATGTTATTCATATTGTTCGAATAATACACAAAATCCGTTGGGGGTGTATCTGTTGCTGAACAAAAAAGATTGATGCACCTTTGTAGTATTTCTAATGATTCATCATGTCCAGCTAATGAAGTGGGGGCTCGCACTGACAGTTCTTGATGTGTGATCGTCAGTATTTCATCTAGTGCATCGGGAGCTATCTTGTCTTTAATATCTATATCGTCTAACGAACTAATAATGACGTTGAGGGCGAAAAAAGCCATGCGATTGAATTCTCTATAAGCTTCTGAGAACAATAGCGTTGGGTGTGTTATGGTGACTTGCTTGGTTGCAATATTATTGATGGTTTTCCAGTATTGCTCATCGATGTTATTACCGCGGGTGAAATAGGCCGTTGTGATTTCTTCCCAATAAGGTCTAGCACTAAAGTGGCTAGTTATTTGTGCAATACACCAATTTAAGTCTTCTCGTAATTGCCCGATTTCGTTTTCTTGTTTTAACCGGATATTGTGAGAAGCATTGCAAGCAATTGCGTTAACTTCTTCATTAAGTAAGTGTTCAATGTCAGTTGTATCTCTGGAAACAGTTTGTTTAACGTCTATCAACTCGTCTTTATTTTGCCATGCTAACCATGATTGCATGGCTACGTCTTCCAATCTGTACGCGAGATTTGCATTCAGTGATTTGAAATGATTGACGATTGCTGCGATGAGGTAAGTGATGTCTATGCTATCCATAACACTCACTTGTAAATGACCAACACTGATGTAATCCAAGCAATTTTCTTTGTCTGGAATATCAACACAGCCTTCCGTTAGCGTTACTTCTAGTTGGTCATCTAGCTTTAATACGTGAAAGCAGCCCCTTCCGATTCGATACGCATAATGTCGAATACTATTTGGAGTGATTGACTCGCTTAGGCATTGGATCAGTACATTGATTTCAGCTTGGTATGATGGATTTAACGTTGGTTCAAAAATGGGATTAAACATGTTGTTCTGTCCTTTATTGGTTCGTGGGGGCTTCTACGTGAATTTGCTTTTCTTTATCAAATATGAATTTCGGTACTAACTCACCGTCTACAACTTCGACTATCTCTGTGACTTTTCGGCCATAAGATGAGTGGCGTGACGCATGAACAAATACATCAACGTTGTCGATGATTTGTCGATACGCTAGCTCATAGGTAATGCTACCTAGTGACGCGATTAGGTATTGAAGGCGCGATAGCGCGTCTTTAGCGCTATTAGCGTGTAGTGTCGTGACACATCCACTATGCCCCGTGTTTATCGCTTGAATAAACGCATCGGCGGCACTGGCTTTTCGTATTTCACCGACCCAAATCCTATCTGGCCGCATACGCAAAGCCGCTTCAATCAAGTTCTTCATTTCGATGTTAGAGTTGCTGCGCTTTGGGGCTTCCATCGAAACGCAAAACGGTAGCCAAACAAGATAAAGCTCTTGTGTATCTTCACAGACGACTATCCGCTCAATTAGCGGTATGTAACGCGCTAGTGCGCGTAACAAGGTTGTTTTCCCGCTGCCTGTGTTACCAGACACAATGATGGTCTTACCGTCTTTAATCGCTTGAATGAGGTAATCCAGCATAGCTCGACTCATTCCGCCCGATTCGACTATTTGCTCCGCATCGATGTGCTCTTTAGGTGCAATACGTAAGGTAAGCGTTGCACCTTGTGGCGTGATTTGCGTTCCCGTACAGCACAGGCGGCTGCAATCAGGAAAGCGAGCATCAAAGAGAGGGTTTTCAGCATTGAAAGGCTGGTCAAGTGCGGTAGCGAGTTGTTTTATGAAGTCTAAAAGATGGTCTTCGCTTTCAAATTTGGCTGAGGTCTTTTCTATGATGCCGTTGCGCTCAATTGAGATTGAATCAAAACGGTCAACAAATATTTCAGTGACGTTATCAGTTAAGTACAGTTCACGTAGTGGCCTAAAATGGTCTTCTACCCAATTCCACTCGTAACTTTTACTGACTGGAACATCACCAAATAGCGTTTTTATAAATCCTGTCATTTAGCACCTGTTTAATAGTAGTGAGTTTGTCCCATCAATGAGCCGTTGCGGTAAACCTCCGCGTAACGATATGTGCCGGTGCAACCGATAGGGGTTCGTTGTTTATCACCACTTTGACGTTCGCAACGCTGGCCTTTTACATAACGCTCCGGCCTGGTTTGCCATGCGGTACAACGTGGCTCATGGTGCATCGAGTCGCGTTTATATTCCGTGCAGATTTTCTGTGGCGGAATGTAAGCGGCATAACCATCACGATTGGTGAAGTTATCGTGGTTTGATGTGACCGGTGATTTCACCATGCAAGCGGCAAAGTCAGGCAGTGGCGGTTTAAAGCGTTTAATCCGCTTTTTAAACGCGCTTTTTGCACCACTGCAACCAGTTCCAAATCCAGTTGGCAAACATAACCAAATACCGCATTCGTCATCTGATGCAGCTTGTGCCGGTGGCGGGGCTAATGTAGGGATAAGCAATAGAGCCGATAACGTGACGACACGAAGCGGCACTTGCGGGAATAAGTGCATAGGCGTTCCTATAGAGTCAGTGGGTGATATGTGTACTAATGGTTGAAATTGGATATAATGACGACATAAAGCATTGTGCTTTGTGGGGTTGTCAGTTTAGCTGTCAACCGACAAGCCAAGCTGACTGATAAAATTAAACAGGAAGCATGGCTTCACGAATCTCTAGGAGATAAAAATGAGTGATGAGAAAAAAATCGCATTCACTGAATCTGATGTATTAAACGCACTTTTGCACCGTCACGCTTATGACCAGCATTTTGCTACTCAAGAAAGTGTCGATAATGTAAAGGAGCGTCTCACTCGTTTTGAAGACCAAATGGATAAACAATTTGGTCATGTTCACGAAAATATTAACGAGTTCAAAGCGTTGACTGAAAAACGATTTGATGCAATCGATAAACGATTTGAGCAAGTAAATGATTCAGTCGATAAGCGCTTCGATTTAGTCGATAAGCGATTTGAGCAAGTAAATGAATCTATTAACGAGTTGAAGCTATCACTAGAAAAACGTCTTGATAAAATAGAATCTACAAACACGAAGCTTCTATTTTTGATTATTGGTTTGTTTTTCGCTGGATTCTCGGCACTATATTTCAAGTAGAAATACGCACGAATGCGCTACATCATTAAATCGCGGGCAGCCTATGAGCTGTCCGTTTTTTTATAACCATAGTGATTTTTCAATAACACTAAAATTTTCTTCCATGGCTGCTATGGCTTTGTCTGTCGTTTCACCTTTGCCAATGGCGTACTCCCCGATAAAGTCATTATGGAATGGGTTGTAATCAATCTTTTCTAGCTCAGCCTCGCTCATGGGAAAATTTCCAAATATCGCTAAAGCCTGACGGGCTTCATACTTACCATCGATTTTTTGGATGTGAATTTTTTCGCCAGAAATGCCGATACGACGACAAAGTAAAACCATTGTTTTTCCTCTTATCGATTACTGCTTGAGTGATAGTGGCGCATGACACGCTGAATATACTGCTTGGTTTCTGGAAACGGGGGGATGCCGCCATATTTAGCAACATTTCCTTCCCCTGCATTGTACGCGGCCAGTGCCAGCTCGATGCTGTCATACTGTTTGAGCAATCGAGAAAATAGAGCTGTGCCGGCGCGGATATTCTCATTAGGGTTAAATGGGTTTATGTTGGCCGCTCGGCTATTTATATCCATTAACTGCATGAGTCCTTTTGCCCCTTTGGGGCTAACCGCTTTGGCGTTAAATGCGCTTTCATTTTGGATAATGGCAATAATGAGTTTTTCAGGAACACCGTAGATTTTGCTGTATGACGCTACAGCGTCACAATATTTAGGGCAACTCACTGAAAGTGGCCGGTTATAGCTCGATGACCATCCTTTATAAATTCGCTCACCTTGCGCAATTGCCGCGTGGCTCGATGTGCTTATGAGTACGCAGAGCATGATGAATAAACGGTGCAATTGAATTTTCCTTATGTAGAACGCATGGCGTTAGCGATTTGGTGAATCTGATGGACGAAGACATTTAGGTCTGCCTCTTACCCACGAGTTATCGTTTGGTTTTTTTTGGTAACGTATTTCATAAAGGCGAACTAAATAGTCATCGTGTTGCCCTGCGTGTCCGTTTGACCAGAAATCTTCTTCTGAGCTGAAATACCCAGTCTTATTGTCTATTGCCTCGATTAGCTCCCTATATTCATCAAGCATTTTTCTTACATCGTAGTGATAATCAAGCTGCTCTATAGAGATTAAGCCCTTAGGTAGTAAACCAATGGCTGATAGGGTTTTAAATACGTAGTATTGAAAAGAAGAAAATGTCATGTGTAGTCCTCATGCCTTCTTGATGGAAGTTACAAATTTATGCGAGCCTAACGCCGCTGCGCGTTGTTCCACCCAAGCTCAAAATCGTAAGCTTACGATTTCTTACTTGCGTGCCGGTTTAAAGTCAGAGTGATTTGATACCACTGTGTTAGTGAAAGTGAATTAATGGTCTGATTGGCTTTGGTGCGCCTCAGATTAGCCAGTACCGCTATTTCCCACAGCTTGTTAACCCAGTGAATTGATTTGCCTGTTACTTGCCAGTTCGGGCTTGTTAGCCGCTCAAGTGCGCACAATCCTCTTAATGCTTTGTCTTTGTAGAACATCGGTGAGGTCAATGTGATTTGTGTTATGCCAAATGCGCTCAATTTGCCTAATAAATCTAAAAGTTCAACATAGTGGCCACGTTGAAAACTATCGGCTGGATTGCTCAGGTGGATTTGAGCTTTTGAGTTATCGAGTAAGTCATGAACGACGGTCAACAATGCATTTGAGTTTGCTTTGAAGCGACAAATTCTAGTGGCGTAAAAGTAGGTTAGTAGTGAAGCTAGTAGTACGCTGGTGATGATCGAGTAATCAATCACTAGCAAAAAGACCACGGTACATAGCCAGAATAGGGCGCTTGTTTTTCGTTGAACGTTTGGCGGTGGCCTGTCTAGATTATTGGGGGCTTTCATTAGTTGCCAGATAACAAAGAGATAGCCGAAGAAAAATAGAGTTATCGTGATCATTTGAATCATTGTTTGGCCGTTTCTTAAAATTGAGATAGTGTTTCTATGTGCTACAAGAAAGAGTTTTACCCCATATTCCTCTACTCTTGTTAGTGCGGTTTGAGCGAAGGGTGAAAGAAAGCCTCGACGGAATGGATTCTGTCGAGGCTTTTTCGGTTTTAGTAGGGTGTTGTTTTCCAACGGTTTAAATTGCGTTAGAATGCCGATACTGCATTGTCTTTTTATTCCTTTGCAGTAAAAGAGTGTGCACAAAGGAAAGCCTCGATAGCTCGAATGTTATCGAGGCTTTTTCTATTCTAGTGGGTAGAGTTGAGATTAATTATATTCTGCATCTTCAAGCTCAATTTCTGGTGCTGTTGGGTAGAGAGTGTGCCCGTCACTAAAGCTGATACTTTTGACTAGTTTTTTCTCAAGGTTATGCTTGATGAACGAGTCCATACTGTTCTTAGTAAATGCACAGTAGATATGGCTACCCTGAGCAAAATCAGATTTTAGAAAGTCATCGAGAGACACAATGTTGGATGCGTGATAAAACTTTTTATTATCCATTTGTATAGTTTGATTCCTCGTTATTATTCAAGCGTGAAAAAGGCGACTAGAAAAGCCGCCGTTTTGTTTGTTCTGTTTAGTATTAGCGTTTGCGTGAGCGCATCACACCTAAACCAAATAAGCCTAGTAGACCAAACAAGCTCATTGAGCCGCCGCTAGAACCACCGCCAGCGCTTGGTGGTGTTGGTGGTTCAACAGGAGTTGGTTTATTCAGTTCGATAAATTCAGTCCCAGAAAGCTGTATTTGACCTTCACCGCCATTACTTTCTACAACGATAGTACATTTCTCAAACGGTAATACAGTTGGCTTTGTTAAACAGGTACTTTGATCTCGAATGATGGTTGCGTCGCCTGTTTCGTTAGACTCCACAGAAAAATCTACACCGGCTGGATTACTATGCAATGATTGAATTGTAATGGTTTCGCGTCCATTAACATTAGCCAATGTTGGGTAATGCCATGCGTTCACTGTTTGCGATAGCCAATCTTTCAATGGTGGAAGTCGAGTTGCCATCATTGATGTTGAATCTGGCGCTACTGAGCTTGATACGCCAATTATTTCACCTGCTGTGTTTGTCCACGCTCCGCCAGAGTCACCTGGCTGTAATAAGCCTTGACCAATGTTGTTTGTTACGTAATAAGATGATAAGTCATGTTCACTATCAGAACGGTCTGCTACTTGTGATATGCCTTTCCTGAGTTGGTCTGAACCGCCAAAGCCATACATATTAACGCTGTCTCCAACACGAATAGGATCGCTGTTTAGGTTTGCTATGTAACTTATATCTTTTGTCTTGTGCGCACGTTCTAGCTCCCACACAGCTATGTCTGGAGAAAATAGTTCAGTCCCATCATCTGGCGGAAGAATATGTGTAAGAATATTTATATTTTCGCTATTTGAGAAACCAATATTAGAAGCCGCTACACAATGACCAGCGGTCAGAAGGAATTTGCCACCAATGACCGTATATGAGCAATTTAGAGTGGTCATGTTTGTAAATTGGTTGCGCCAATCTAACGATTCTCCTCCAACTATAGCCATAGCGGATGGTGAACTTAACGCGAGTAATAAAAGGGCTTTTTTCATTGTTATTATTCCGATTGAATCACGATATTTGATCGATCTATTTTACTGAAATAATCTCTTTGATGCAATATTAATCGTTAATTATATTTTCTCTTTTATGATGTAAGGTAATCCACGTACTGCATCGATCATATAAGGGTTTTTATGT
Organism: Vibrio scophthalmi LMG 19158; assembly: GCF_000222585.1. Taxonomy (GTDB): domain Bacteria; phylum Pseudomonadota; class Gammaproteobacteria; order Enterobacterales; family Vibrionaceae; genus Vibrio; species Vibrio scophthalmi. The sequence continues at coordinate 7,808 of NZ_AFWE01000108.1, forward strand.
GGGTCTACTGCTATGTGATGAATGCGAGTTGCTGCTGTGTACCCCCATCTTTTTGCAAGTGTTGTAGCTGTCCATCCTTTTTTTGTGTACTCCGCTTTGAACTCTTCTTTAGTCATGTTGTTAGCCCTTTGTTTGGTTAAGTATAGTTAATCTTACAAAGGGCGTGATTTAGGTCAAGTTATTTTTTGTAAGCGGTAACTTGATATTGGAAGTTGAAATATCGAGCTGGCGTCCAAGCTGCGCAAATTTTAGTTGCGCCGTTGGTTGTCAGTTTTTGAGCGACCCCACGAGTATGTGAGTCCTTATGGTTGTTTTGATCTTCATACGTTCCGACTACATAAATGTCATGTGTTGAAATGGATGTACCACTAGGTGGATAAACATTTGTACAACTGCTATTTGAATATCCGTTAAAGACGGTTGGAACGCCATTTGAACTCACTGCTGCATTTATTTCGTCTTGGGTAAATCCTTTAGTCGGTGGGTTGTGGGGATTTTCGTTAGCCAGTTGTCGTTCGTCTGCTAGTGCATCTTCATACGTAACTTTAGCTAGTGCATTAGTACACGTGATAGCTAAAATAAGGCTTAAATAAATGCTTGTTTTTTTTGCTGTCATATCAGCTCCTTATTTGCATTGTAAAAGTGCGGTCACTTTTCCTAAGTGGAGTGTGTGTCCCGCATTGGTTGATTTATGTTTAGCTCCCGCATCTAATCCTACTCGCAAGTGCGTTGCGGACTCTTCAAGTAGATAGGCTCGTTGAAGACCTGTTAAGGTGTAATTACGATGAGCTTGAATTTCGGTAATACTGAACGTTGAATTTAAGGTCATCCCTTGTGGGCATGGTGGCTTTCGTAACCATTGGCCGTGTTCAACGGTGTAGATTTTGGTTAAGCCCTGAACAACGGATTGCTGTGTGCCGTTGCTGTTTTTTATGGTTACATCTTTAGCGTTCGTTATCGCAAAGTTGCCACCCACGTCCCAATCGCCTAATAACGTCGAATCGTCGCCGCTGCGCTTAACCAAAGATTCATACGCAAAGGCTTTATCTGGCCTATCGATACGAACGGTTAAGATGTTGTTTGCATCGTCGTAGAAAATATTGGGAACTTGCGCAAGCATGGCGAGTGTGGTTTGTCGTTCAAATTTGAGGGCTACTGAGTCTTTATCCGGTAGCTTTACATCAAATTCAGCGCGGTAATGGCTCACACCGGAACCGTCATCTTTCGGTACGGCCACAACTCGATAATCTGTTTCACCAATCTCGCCCCAAGGGGTTTGATTGACTTTCATACAAAAGCCGTTCTGATTATCTTCATTGGTACATGTTGGAATGTATTTCGGCTCAAGTGCCCCTAGTCGGTTCGGAAAAATCGCCGCCCCATTGATTCGATGCCCTTCCAAATAACGGTCATTCACAAAGGCGTGTACTTGGGTTCGTAAGTAGATAATTCGGTTATAGAATGATTCTGAGTTAGTCAAAATTCGGCGTTTTGCGCTTTCTTCTGCCACCCACATTGAGCCAACAATGACCACGCCAAGGACGATGGACATTGAAGCCAGCATTGCAAAACCTTGTTGTTTTTTTAAACCTTTCAATTGGCCTCCTATCGGATACAACCCGTATTGGTGTTGAGTTCTTGCCAGTCAGGTAGTTGATAATTTAACGGAGCGTTAAATAGTAAAGTTGCGCCTTGGATTTCGTCAGGGATAAGCCGAGTTGCCACGTTCTGCAACTTCGGCTCAATTATCGTCACGCCCACTTGAATGCCGCTTGGCCTTGCCTTGGGTACGCCACTTTGTAAGTAGCGCACTTCATAGCGAACATCGCCGTCAGGCAAGGCAAGGTTTAAATCCGCCAGTGTTAGTGCCGCTTGAGGTAAGCAGCGCGTTGTTAACACGGCTTTGGCATAGTGAAATTGCGCTTCCTGCGTGATGGTCTCGATCGTTTGGTTAATGCTGGCCGCATTTTGATAGAGCCTTGCCCACAGGAATGTAGGCGGAACAAGAAGCGTAAATAGTAGGGTTGTAATGACAAGGTACTGACTTAATTCCGCGCTAAGAAAGCCGCGCTGACGCATTAGTACGTCATTTTGATAGACGTTGCGGTTGTAGCTAAAGTGTCGCAGCCGTCAGCTTCATTACAGTTAGCGCGAGTAGATGAAGCAATTGAGTTAGCAAGGCTAGGAATGCGGTGTGCGTCTTCTGGTAATGTGGCCGTTACATCAAATAGCCCTTTACTGCCGGTATTAGCTGAAATTGACCAGTCACCACCAAATGGGTTTGTTGCACGACCGTCATTTGATGAGCCGCAAATTGATTTGCTTAGGCTACCTTCTTCACACACTTTAGTTATCGTCACGCCTTCAAAATTAGGGCGGTTTTTTTTCCATGCGTATGTTTCTTGCGCAATGTCATTCGCTTGTGATAGAAATTTACCCTCATTGAATTTGGCTCGAAAGATTGGTGCTTGCGACACCATGAACATCAGCGCAATTAAAACGACAGCGATAACCATTGCCGCTTCTGCGGAGAGCGCACCACGTTGTTTGTTTTTCATTGACGGGTTTGTTGTATTTAGCGTGTATTTTGGGCTGTTCATTGTTTTCATAATAAGTATCTCAATTAATTTAAAGTTT
>NZ_AFWE01000107.1 GCF_000222585.1 Vibrio scophthalmi LMG 19158
GTAAACCCAGTTGCCATCGGCATCGATGGTCAGCTCGCCGAGCGCGCCAGCTGGCGTGACGACGCTAGCAGGATCGAACTTGGCTTCACCGCTATCAGCATCAGTCAGGGTTAACACGCCTGAATCGGTCAGTACTGGATCGGTATCATCTTCCGTGACCGCGCCCACATCATCACCCGAAATCACTGCGCTGTCGTTGACCCCCGTAATGGTGATCACGATGT
>NZ_AFWE01000106.1 GCF_000222585.1 Vibrio scophthalmi LMG 19158
ATACGCCGTCATATCAGACCATGTTGGCTCTAATTCGTGTCGAATTAATTTCTTAATCCGTTGTCTATCAGTAATAGCGCTTGAATGAACAATCATAAGTATTGGAGCTAAGTGCATTTATGGCAGCATTATCCTGTCATTGCAGGTTTTGCCTAGCATTGGCACGATCACGGAGTTAGTTCCTAGTGTATCCACATGAGGTTGTTGATAGTATGGAGTTTCGTTTAGAGCTGTGGCTAAAAGAGCATAAGAAAATAACCGTCTCGCAAGAAACGATGCGACGAAGAACGCATGAGCAAAGACTAGAGATTGCGCTGACGACCAAACGGCGCAGAACAAAGCAGTTTCTTAAAACAGGCTTCGAACGTCAAAGAGACATGGTAGATTGTGATCTTCTAAATAGCGCGTAAATTAGGCTGCCCACTCATGCTCAATGACAAGAGTGAGCGACCTTCACAGATGTAGTAAGATTCCTGTCCCTAACTCCGAAAAAGTCGCTCTAAATCAAGCATCTGCACTATATCGGAATTAAGTATATGATTGTTAGTTTTGTGCAAAAACTTTTCATCAGCTATGCCTGTTAACCGGAATAGATTAATGGTCACGTGTGACTTATTGAACAGACCGCGAGTCTTGAACAAGGCTCATTTTCCCCTGCACCATAGATAAATTAAGACAATCGTTTGAAATGCTTCGCCGGTGACATATTTCGGCCCAGTATAGCGGCAACAACAATATGATCTGGCTTTCTTATATAATAGATAACATGATTTTTAAGCGGAAACCGACGATAATTATGGCCAAAGTTGGGAATATCCACCCCAATCAGCTCATTTCTCGCCAATAGAGACATGGATTGCTTTAACTCATTAAAATAACTGGCCCATTGAGTTTCCCCCCAATGATCGAGAGTGTAACGACGAATATTAATCAGATCGGACTGAGCCGAAGAAGAAAGTTTATACTCTCCCATTAATCAAACTTACCTTGATCTAATTGTTCCATAAAAGCGTCACCATCAACCAGATGCCCATTAATAATGTCTCTTTCTGCTTGTTCGAATCGAGCTTTTACCATCATTAGTTTTAGTGCTTCAAATTGTTCATATTCATCACATGACATAATAACTGCCACAGGGGAACCATTCTTGCAGATTTGAACCGGTTCACGCTGAACCTTCATTAACAAATCACCAAATTTTGTTTTCGCATTATTCGCAGTCAATGTTTGCATAACAATCTCCTTTTCGCTCATAGTAAACGAATCGAACGATTTAATCAAAATGGAGGATTCTGTCGCTGAAGAAGCGATAGTAGACCGCCATGGGTATGTGCTAGATGATTATTACTATTCAGTGAATGAGGATAGCCTGCCCCAATCACGTTCAGCAATCCAGACGCAGACTTTTGATGAGGCTTTTGTGTTAAAAGTTCTCAGTAAAGGGGCTTACACTTACCAAATGAAAGTAACGTGGAAGGATAAGGATGGAAATCAAGCTCAATTTTCACGTAACTCTGTTTTTGCTTGGGTTCCCTTAACATTCACAATTCCAAAAGGCGCTAGAAATGTATTTCTAACTACTACAGTGAATGATGGCTTTTATGGAACTCCAGGTATTGCAGCTAGAATTACACCAGACTCCGTAGCACAAGGAAAAGCTAACTTCACAGAATATCATATGTGGGGTAGTACATTTTGGCCAAAATGGAGACAAATAGATTAACAGCCAATAAGCGGGAAAAGCCTCTCATTCATTGAGTAATGCCGCTCAGTTAAGAAATTTGTGAGATCATTTGACCGATCCTCAAAAGGCTTCAAAATCCGATATTAGGAAACTAATATCGGATTTTTTATGTCTTTAGAAAGCCAACTTGCCAATACTTTTCGGTCGTGTAATACGGCTTTGTTTACTAATTCGATTTTAGTTAAAAACGCGCCTAACATGATTACTTGTTAGGCTATTGCTACCGTTTTAGGCATACCTAGCCCTGTGAGCTTGTTTAACGCTTTTATCATGGCGTAAGTCTCGCCAACCTGAGCATTGTAATTTCTTAAGCTTAATGTACCGCCGAGCAGTTTTTTTACACGGAACATCGCCGTCTCCGAGATCGAACGTTTATGGTAGCCGTACTTCTTTTTCCAATGCTTATTTGAACCAGATAGTTTCTGGCAACCGACCGCTAGATTACGGGTATGACCACGCTCCCAGAAGGCTGCGCCTTCCCTCGGAGAAATAAGCGGAACAGCATTTTTAGCGTGAATAGCTTCGTAGCACAACATTGTGTCGTAAGCACCATCGTCAGA
>NZ_AFWE01000105.1 GCF_000222585.1 Vibrio scophthalmi LMG 19158
AAACCATCAATCTGTGTGGACACTCATCGTGAGTAATCATCGTATAAGGAGGTGATCCAGCGCCAGGTTCCCCTAGCGCTACCTTGTTACGACTTCACCCCAGTCATGAACCACAAAGTGGTGAGCGTCCTCCTCGAAAGGTTAAACTACCCACTTCTTTTGCAGCCCACTCCCATGGTGTGACGGGCGGTGTGTACAAGGCCCGGGAACGTATTCACCGTGGCATTCTGATCCACGATTACTAGCGATTCCGACTTCATGGAGTCGAGTTGCAGACTCCAATCCGGACTACGACGCACTTTTTGGGATTCGCTCACCATCGCTGGTTGGCAGCCCTCTGTATGCGCCATTGTAGCACGTGTGTAGCCCTACTCGTAAGGGCCATGATGACTTGACGTCGTCCCCACCTTCCTCCGGTTTATCACCGGCAGTCTCCCTGGAGTTCCCGACATTACTCGCTGGCAAACAAGGATAAGGGTTGCGCTCGTTGCGGGACTTAACCCAACATTTCACAACACGAGCTGACGACAGCCATGCAGCACCTGTCTCAGAGCTCCCGAAGGCACACCTGCGTCTCCGCTGGCTTCTCTGGATGTCAAGAGTAGGTAAGGTTCTTCGCGTTGCATCGAATTAAACCACATGCTCCACCGCTTGTGCGGGCCCCCGTCAATTCATTTGAGTTTTAATCTTGCGACCGTACTCCCCAGGCGGTCTACTTAACGCGTTAGCTCCGAAAGCCACGGCTCAAGGCCACAACCTCCAAGTAGACATCGTTTACGGCGTGGACTACCAGGGTATCTAATCCTGTTTGCTCCCCACGCTTTCGCATCTGAGTGTCAGTATCTGTCCAGGGGGCCGCCTTCGCCACCGGTATTCCTTCAGATCTCTACGCATTTCACCGCTACACCTGAAATTCTACCCCCCTCTACAGTACTCTAGTCTGCCAGTTTCAAATGCAATTCCGAGGTTGAGCCCCGGGCTTTCACATCTGACTTAACAAACCACCTGCATGCGCTTTACGCCCAGTAATTCCGATTAACGCTCGCACCCTCCGTATTACCGCGGCTGCTGGCACGGAGTTAGCCGGTGCTTCTTCTGTCGCTAACGTCAAATAATTACGCTATTAACGCAACTACCTTCCTCACGACTGAAAGTGCTTTACAACCCGAAGGCCTTCTTCACACACGCGGCATGGCTGCATCAGGCTTGCGCCCATTGTGCAATATTCCCCACTGCTGCCTCCCGTAGGAGTCTGGACCGTGTCTCAGTTCCAGTGTGGCTGATCATCCTCTCAGACCAGCTAGGGATCGTCGCCTTGGTGAGCCATTACCTCACCAACTAGCTAATCCCACCTGGGCTAATCTTGACGCGAGAGGTCCGAAGATCCCCCTCTTTGGCCCGTAGGCATTATGCGGTATTAGCCATCGTTTCCAATGGTTATCCCCCACATCAAGGCATATTCCCAGGCATTACTCACCCGTCCGCCGCTCGTCA
>NZ_AFWE01000104.1 GCF_000222585.1 Vibrio scophthalmi LMG 19158
CTAATCCCAAGGTATTGGCGTTGTGGCATTGCCATCTTGCGATTGTGCGCGGCCACCTTGACCGCCACAGGGGTATCAAGAACTTTACCGAAGGCTTCTTTCATCATCCTGGTGTGCGCATCCACCTTAACCACGCCATCAAAGCCATCTTGATGCACGCTGGCATAGTCACGATTTGAGCCCGTGACCGCCTCGGTCTTGGTGGCGTAGTTGGATAATGAGTCAAGCAGTAGACCGCTCGCTTCAAGTAGCGCATGACCACCCTCACGCCCTTTGGCGTAACCTTGCGACCAGACAGGCCACGGCACACCATCAGGCGAGGTCTTTTCGTTCGCGATTCGGTTGCGGGTTTGGCTTTCCATCAATCCTGATACTTTGAGCATCATCTGCTCGGTATCGATAGCGGCCACGTTATCCATCATTCTATTCAGGCGGTTTAGCGTGTCGTCTAAACCCTCAACGTGTAGCGCGCCGCTCATAACACACTCCCAAGACTGCCGCGAGTCAGTCGTCGTGGCTCACTAAAAAACATCGCATCGCCGCCTTTGTTCTCCGCCAGCTTTTCCGCTTCTGGGAGTCCAAGGTTAGCCTTGCCGCTGGCGATATCTTTTAGCCTTGCAATGGCGCTTTTGTATCGAGTCTCAATGAGCTCGGTCACTTGGCTATTACTGTCACCAAGCCAATAAAACACCACGGGAATGGTTAAGCTGGTAATGATGTTCGGCACCGTTTCAAGCGGCAGCGTATAACGCACAGAAAGATAGGTGTTGACCTCATCACTTGCATCGAGAATGGCTTGCTCGATACCCGCGTCATCCCATGTGTCACTCATCGCAAGATAAGTACAGGTGCGTAGGTAATCTTCATCACGCCTTAGCAAGTCTTCTTTTGTGACATACGCTACCGCCATCACTTACCCCTTCTTAACAATCAGCATTGGCTCAGCATCAAGCTTGTTGGCGATTTCCACTGAGATTTGCGCTCGTGTGACTGGGTGTCGCACCACGCTAAGCTCGGTATCGCTATCGTGCTTAAAGTGACGGCCACAGCGATAAAAGCCGCTTTTGCTCACTGAGCGCACCAAAATCTTACCGAAGTAACCAGGGCGCGCTTTGGCGTGCGACGGCTTCGTGGCTGGCTTGGTTTTCGCTGAGTCATCAGCGTCACCAGAGGGCTCTGGCGCGCCACCTTGCTCATCGCCACCACTCGTGCCTGCACCATCGTCGGTGATGATGACAGTCCCATTGCCTTGAGTGGTGTCGGTGTTATTGGCTTTGTCGTCTTTCTTCGCCTTGTCAGCCGCTTTTTCTTTCGTGCTCATGGTCACTCTCCAGGCTTGGTGATGTACTCACTGACGATGATTTCCACCTTCTTGTACAAGGTGTTGCTTGAGCCATTTGGGCCAGTGATGGCATCAAAGAGCGTCGTTGCCGCTGATTCGTTATCAGGGCCTACCACAATCGTGGTTGGACGAACGCCAAGCGGTGTGCCATTGGCCTTGGTGATTTTGCGCATCTGCGAGCGTGCTTTGGTGAAGTTCTCTTCGTTAAGCTCAAGCTGAGAGGCAAAAGCGAACTGCCACATGCCATAACCTGCGTTAGAACGACCATCCACCCCCATGGCGTATTCATTATTTAGGAACACGAACGCCTGATTTGGATCGTTAAGCTGCGTGAACTTAAACGGACGGCGCGGCTGGAAAATCAGAGCGCGTAACGGCTTTGAAGTGTCCAGTAAGAACCAAGGCTCACGAATCGTGGTAGGCAGATACTCAAA
>NZ_AFWE01000103.1 GCF_000222585.1 Vibrio scophthalmi LMG 19158
CAATTTTAATATCGACTTTAATTTTTGCATCCTCGCCCAGTTCAACATCATCAAAAACACCTCTATCTTCAGTCAAATGTTTATATATATGAGATACGTAATACTCATCTTCCGGAGATAGTGGGTATTTTTTTTTGTAATCAAGCCAACTCAGAGCATATATAGTACTTGGAGACCCCAATAATATGCCTTTTTTGAACAAATCATCGTCTGGCATGATTGTTTTGTATTTCATATTAATAAGCATATTAATGGCTGGAGTATAATTATGGTTAGCCGCAATAGTGAGTAAATCTAAAACCATTGGTTGTAATGTTCTGTCTATCGCGATGTGATTTAGCCAATCCTTTTCCTTGACAACAAGCGTTTTAATATAATCCATCAACGGTTGATAGTAGTACCCTTCAGCAAAACGAATAACCTCTTTAAGATAATGTTCGTGAGCCTCAACTGAGTCATCGGGTTGTTGAATTCTTTCCATACTCAATAAAAAATACTGTGAACGTAAATCGCCTTTTTGGGCAAGATCCTTAAAACCCTTCATTGCGATTTCCCAGTTAGCCTCGGAGCAAGTTTCGATTTCCGTGGGGATCTCTTCGCCTATCGATTGACCCACTCGTGAACTTAAAGATCCTTTGCCAAAAAGCCAGCACTCTTCACCACCATTAGATAGAGCTAGTGCAGCAAAGGGGTTGCCCGCTTGCATCGCTCGGTATAATAGCCCCAATATTTTAGGACGTAATTCAAGATTATTGGCACTAATACGCGCACGCCATACCATGGCATCGGTATTCCCTTGCTCGATTAATGGCTCAAGCAGATCTCCATATCCCGTACCATGCTGTAATTTCATCAAAAACTCATAAAGATCATCACCGGGTTTAACTGAACTGGATATATATGGGTCATCAGACTTTTTATTGATATTCTCTTCTATATAACTTTTAAATAATGGAATGTCATCTTGCGGGTTGGGGCCGCACGCTGTAATACTTAATAGGAGAACGATACTTGAGAGTAATTTCACTAACCGCTTAAAATGTAATTGCATCAAGACCCCAGTTAACTCTCAGAATTTAATTGCCTTGAATGCCAAGTCAAAATATTCAATATTTTAAAGGCTCGAACTACCCAATTGTCACATCCGGTGATCCTGTCGCGACCGTACCGCCGCAACCAATCGCATCACCAACTCGAGCTGCGGGTAAACCATTGATGAAAACACTGCCGGAGCCCGCTGAAATGGCACGGCCATGAAATCCATGCGGTGTTTTCGGGCATGGGCAACCATGCGGCGCTGCCGCATCGCCCAGACGCGCGGCAGGGATACCGTTAATAAAGACATTGTCACTACCGGCGATAATCGGTGTGGGTGGAAAACATCCATGTGCTGAGGCGATATCGCCGATACGTGCTGCTTTTGGCATTATTTTTCCTTACTTAAAACAATTCGATTGAGGTTTCATCGAGGAACATATTCGGCTTGATATCTTTGGCAAACTCTTCAACTTGCTTATCTAGTTCAGATTGTTCTTCTTCTGTTATAAGGACATCAAATAGAATTTGACCATCTGCGTCCTTAACCAATTGTCCTTGATCATCAAACATTAATTGGTGAGTTATTTTGTGACTTTCTTTTTCTTCACCTCCCAATATGCCAGAAAGCCGATTGTAATAGTAAGCTTTCTTAGAATTTTGCTTAATCCCTCCATGGCCTTGTGAATAGACCAAATACAATGTTCTTGCTGCTTTGGCATAACCTAGATTGATAGCTTTATTAGCCCATTCCTCAGCTTGTTTTATATCTGTTTCATTGAGAGCATAATAAAGGTCGATCATAGCAGGAGCATAGCCATTGCTAGCCGCGATTCTCTGATAACGCCTACGTTCTTCAATATTTTCCCAACAAGTGCCAATACTACAACTTAATAATCCGTAAGAACCATGTGGAATTGTCGCTTCGTACATCTCTCTATATTTTTTATATTTGTAGAACGGAATATATTCCCACCAATCTGTGCGGTTTGCTTTAATCGCATATACCGCTTTACCATCGCCTTGTGCTGCTAATTTTTCCCAGCCATCAATCGCCTTCTCTTCCCACTTACTGTCGCAAGGCCAGCTCAAATAACCACAAGGGCTATTGCTGTTAAAATTATCACCAGCAAGTATTCCCATCGCCCATGGGCTGCCCATTTCAGCTGCTTTTAAAAAAGTATCTCCCGCTTCCATATGCTGACCACTTTCATACTGAGTTACCCCCAGCCAGTAGAGTGCGTGAACATCACCTTTATTTGCTAGCTGTGAGAATACCAGTTTAGCCTGCTTGTATTCTTTTTGGTTAAACAGCAACTGCCCTTGCTCCAAGGTAGCAGAAAATGCGTCACTGCTTGTTAATAAAGCACTAATGAGCACTAGTCGTGTTAATGTTTTTATCATTTGATACTCATCCAATCTGTTAACCGATATCCCTGTTTTTTAAGATCTTGATAACGAACCTCACCCTCTTCGGACTGGTAAACGCGATATTCTTTGATTTCCAATATACCCGTATGACCAGAGTAGGAAATTTTCTCCATAACTTTCATGTCTTTAGTCAGTTGGTGCAAGCGACTCTTATGGTAGCAATGGGGTCAGGTCTTTCTTCTTGCCAATATGGAGCTCACCTTGAATTGTGAGGCGCTAAAATTCACGATTATCAATGGAAATGGCCTCCAATATCATCCGCTCGAACTACCCAATAGTGACATCCGGTGATCCTGTCGCGACCGTACCGCCACAACCAATCGCATCACCAAGACGCGCGGCAGGGATACCGTTAATAAAGACATCGCCACTACCGGCGATAATCGGTGTGAGTGGGAAACATCCATGTGCTGAGGCGATATCGCCGATACGTGCTGCTTTTGGCATGATTTGTCCTTAAAATATGTTTCGTTCAGGCATCTAATTTCGTATACATCAAAGAAGCCTAACCCTCTAAACTAGAAAGCAAAAGGAAAGACCTGACCCCGTTCATTTTCTGATACGTGCTGCTTTTGGCATTATTTGTCCTTAAATTATGTTTCGTTCAGGCATCTAATTTCGCATACATCAAAAAAGCCTAACCCTCTAAACAAGAAAGCAAAAGGAAAGACCTGACCCCGTTCATTCTTCTGTTCATTTCTATTTTTCCGTTTCCTATCAGTCAACCCAATTCGTACGCAGTGTAAAATTATCAATGTAAACCATTGGTGTCATAGCATTAATCGTATTTT
>NZ_AFWE01000102.1 GCF_000222585.1 Vibrio scophthalmi LMG 19158
ACGTAAAGCACAACAAGAACAACAAAAACAATCTGAGGAGAAAGAGTAGTGGCCTTCTTTATTGCCAGCTCACCCCATGCGCACAGCCGCAGAAGCACTCCTGACTTAATGAAGTGGGTGGCTCTTTGTGCCCTGCCGGGTCTTATTGCTCAAACCTACTTTTTTGGCTGGGGAACACTGATTCAGTTAGTACTCGCTATTGTCATCGCCTTGAGCCTTGAAGCGGTGGTTATGCTGTTACGTAAGCGCTCACCAATGTCAGCACTGCGTGACAATAGCGCACTGGTCACCGCATGGTTACTTGCGGTGGCAATTCCGCCGCTTTCACCATGGTGGATCATCGCGATTGGTCTTGTTTTTGCTGTTGTGATTGCCAAGCAACTTTATGGTGGCATTGGGCAAAACCCATTTAATCCGGCCATGATTGCCTATGTGGTTCTGTTAATCTCGTTTCCATTACAAATGACCAGTTGGATTTCACCAATTGAACTGCAAAGCACATCGATCAGTTCAGCAGATGCGTTCTCTCTGATCTTTACCGGTTACGACGTTGAAGGTTTATCACTGCAACAGATCCGTACCGGTATTGATGGCATGACGATGGCGACCCCGTTAGACAGCTTTAAAACCGCACTGATGGCAGGAAGCACCGCAAGTGAAGCGATGGCTCAACCGCAATTTAGCGCGTTCGCAGGTATTGGCTGGCAATGGGTCAACCTTGCCTACTTAATTGGCGGTATCGCTATGATCAAGCTGCGTGTAATCAACTGGCAGATACCTGTAAGCTTTTTAGCCAGTTTATTGGTCATCAGTAGCCTATTCATGCTGCTTACGCCGGATCAAACCGCGTCTCCACTGGTTCACTTATTCTCTGGTGCAACGATGTTGGGCGCATTCTTCATTGCAACCGATCCGGTTTCAGCTTCAACCACAGTGAAAGGGCGACTTATTTTTGGTGCGTTTATTGGCGCAATGGTATTCATTATCCGCACTTGGGGTGGTTTCCCTGATGGCGTCGCATTTGCAGTATTACTTGCCAATATGTGTGTGCCACTGATCGATTACTACACCAAACCTCGCACTTATGGCCATTAAGGATCCCAAATGTTAAACGCAATTCGTAAAAACGGGGTAACACTGGCCATCTTTGCTTGTGCATCGACCGGATTAGTCGCACTAACTCAGTATTTGACCAAAGACCAGATTCAATTGCAGGAACAAAAACAACTGCTCTCTGTATTAAATCAAGTCATTCCTGAGCAATTACATGACAATAGCTTGTATCAAGCGTGCACCTTAGTTGAAGACCCCGCTCTTGGTACCACTCAAGCAATGCCAGCTTATATTGCCACTTTAAACGGTGAGCCAAGTGCGATTGCGCTTGAGGCTATTGCGCCTGATGGGTATAACGGCGCGATCAAAGTGATTGTTGCGGTACAACAAGATGGCACCATACTCGGCACACGCGTTTTATCCCATCAAGAAACCCCAGGGTTAGGTGATAAAATTGATCTACGGGTCAGCGATTGGATTTTGGGTTTTACCGGTAAAACGGTTACCGCAGACAACCAATCAAGTTGGCATGTACGCAAAGATGGCGGCCAATTTGATCAATTTACTGGCGCAACCATCACACCTCGTGCGGTCGTCAAATCAGTAAAACGTACCGTTGATTACATCAACCAAAATCGTCAACAGTTACTGGCTCAACCACGTAATTGTGGAGGAGAAAATAATGGCTGATAACAAAAAGCTGTTTAAAGATGGCATGTGGGACAACAACCCGGCACTAGTACAACTACTCGGTCTGTGTCCTCTCTTGGCGGTTTCATCAACTATCACCAATGCGCTTGGCCTTGGGATTGCCACCTTACTGGTACTGGTTGGTTCAAATGTCACGGTTTCACTAGTGCGTGATTATGTGCCAAAAGAAGTACGTATTCCGGTGTTTGTCATGATCATTGCAGCACTGGTAACGTGTGTGCAATTACTGATGAACGCTTACGCTTATGGTCTCTACCTTTCTTTGGGTATCTTCATCCCATTGATCGTAACGAACTGTATTATCATTGGCCGAGCGGAAGCATTCGCTTCAAAAAATGATCCAATCCCAGCGGCTTTAGACGGTTTGTGGATGGGCCTTGGCATGACAAGTGTACTGGTTGTTCTTGGCGCAATGCGCGAAATCATTGGTAACGGTACCCTATTTGATGGGGCTGATTTGCTGCTTGGTGAATGGGCTAAAGCATTGCGTATCGAAGTGTTCCATTTCGATAGCAGCTTCTTATTAGCACTACTTCCACCAGGTGCGTTTATTGGCGTCGGTCTGTTAATCGCGTTAAAGAACGTGATTGATAAAAAGCTCGCAGAACGCCAACCAAAACAAGATAAACCAAACATTGAACGAGCACGAGTAACCAACTAACCACCCTCTAATAGCGGCCATCTCAACCATTATAAAAATAGAGATGTTAGCCTGATTGCTCATCCGTTGTAGGTGCAGCCCATTAACCGCTCCCTACAACGGAAACACAGCGATCGATACACGGGAAGTAGCATAAACATGAACAACACTAAACGCGTTGAGATTCTTAAACGTCTTAGGGACAACAACCCAAATCCGCAAACTGAGCTCAATTGGAGTTCACCTTTTGAGCTGTTAATTGCCGTCTTACTTTCTGCACAAGCAACCGACGTCAGTGTCAATAAAGCCACCGACAAACTGTATCCCGTCGCCAACACACCAAAATCGATTCTCGACTTAGGCGTTGATGGGGTTAAGCACTACATTAAAACCATCGGTTTATTCAACTCAAAAGCGGAAAATGTGATTAAAACCTGTCGCATTTTATTAGAACAACATGGTGGTGAAGTGCCCGAAAATCGCGAGGCATTAGAAGCGCTACCTGGTGTTGGACGTAAAACCGCTAACGTGGTGCTCAATACTGCTTTCGGTTGGCCAACCATTGCCGTAGACACTCATATTTATCGCGTCTCTAATCGTACCAAGTTTGCCATGGGCAAAAATGTGGATCAGGTTGAAGAAAAGCTGCTAAAAGTGGTACCCAAAGAATTCAAGCTTGATGTGCACCATTGGCTTATCTTGCATGGCCGTTACACCTGCGTGGCACGTAAACCACGCTGTGGCAGTTGCATCATCGAAGATTTATGCGAATACAAAGAAAAAACAGACGTATAAGAAGGCAGCCACAGGGCTGCTTTTTTGCACTAAAAACAAAAACCTTGAGCGCTAAATCATTGCCAAATAAAGAAAACTTCGTGGTAATATTTAAGCAGAATTATATTAGGAGCAAATTATGTCAAACGGACGCATTCTACACACCATGCTGCGTGTCGGCGATTTAGATAAATCTATCGAGTTCTACACTAACGTAATGGGCATGCAGCTATTACGCAAAAATGACAACACTGAGTACCAATACACCCTTGCCTTCCTCGGCTACGGTGATGAGTCTCAGGGCGCGGTGATTGAACTGACTTACAACTGGGGCACCAGTGAATACGATTTAGGTAACGCGTTTGGTCACATCGCTATTGGTGTCGATGATATCTATGCTACCTGCGATACCATCAAAGCGGCAGGCGGCAATATTACTCGTGAAGCTGGCCCTGTAAAAGGCGGAAGCACTCATATCGCTTTCGTAAAAGATCCTGATGGCTACATGATTGAGTTAATTCAAAACTCTCAAGCATCTGCGGGTCTAGAAGGCTAATCGACGACGAAACGATGTCGTGATAGAGAAAGATAAAGGGCAGCTCAGGCTGCTCTTTTTATTTGCTTTACATGATAATAATTATCACTTACCATTAATTTATCTTGAGGTATGCTGAACAGAATAAAGGTTGAAAGATGGAGATTTCAGACTGGGAGAAACACACTTTACTTGCTGATATGGCGCTGCAAGAACACGATCATCTGCGCTCTATTTTGCATTATCAACAAGCACTGACTGCCAGTGAAGATATCTGCCTTGCTGAGCATATTGATGTTGAAGACCGCTTACTCATTTCTGTGGTTTCATGCCATAACCTAGCCAACTTTTGGCGCGTGATGGGTGATGTCAAATACGAATTAAAATACCTTAAGCTTGCCTCAGAAAAAGTACTGACCTTAGTACCTCAATGCCCGAATAGCGACTGCGATGCCTTTGTCGATTCGATGGGTTGCTGCAAAAAAGCGCTCGTCGCATTTATGAAGCGCCACCCTAACCCCAATATTGCCCGTTTGGTGCAAAATATTGATAGCGCAACCAATTGCAACCTGATTGCAAAATTCCGCTTGCATTAATCTGCTCGAAACAAGACTCCCCCAATAAGTGTTGTAACTTCACTATACAGCACCAACAAAAAACCAGCCTAATTGGCTGGTTTTTCCTCTATCGTGATCTCTAATCCGGTTATACCTGTGTTCGTCCCAACGAGATAACGACGCGACGGTTTTTATCTTTACCAATCGGTGACGAATTATCGGCGACAGGGCGACGTTTACCATAGCCTTGAACTTGAATACGATCTTCCGGTAAACCGATAGATTCAAAATAAGTGCGTAGCACATCGGCACGTTGCTCGGACAATGCTTGGCTCTCACTCTTGCTGTCTTCCGAGTCAGTATAGGTTGAGACCAGCACCAAATCGATATCTTGGTTGTAGCGAATATATTCCGCAATTTGCGCTAAGCGCTTTTGCGAGGCTTTGTTCAACTGCACACTTGAACGATCATAATGCAAAATAGTAAAGGCGATATCTTCAAAACTATAAGGCAATAAATTGGCAATACAGTCACTAAAGACATTGTAAGATTTCTGGAATAGCACTGACGACAACGCCACTTCCACACGCTGATCACGGCTTTGCCACTCCTGGTAGCTAAACGTTGGGGAACGACCTTTTTCTAATTCGCTCAGAATGCTCCACGCCGTTTGCCCCCCGACGTAACCATCAAATTGTTTAAAGAAGCGAATATTGGTCATGCGATCAGCGCTATCACCAGGACGCCATGCTGGCGGCATCGAGACCAAAGAGACATCACGCGTCTCCCCCATCGGGCGCTTCATTTTCAATTCAAAATCGAGGTTTATTTTTTTACTGGCATGAGAAGAGAACACCGCATCGCCATAATTAGGGATCGGATGAACAAGTTGGCACTCAAGTGGTGTATTCGCCACCATCTGCCACTTAGATTGTCCTGGTGTTGCGCCATAGGCTTTATCCATTGCCCAACTGCTTGAGCTAAAGGTAGCGATGGATAATGCAAGACTGGTGACAATGCGCATTTTCATGACGTTATGGTTCTCTTTATTGTATTCATTAGCGGCACGGCGTTGCCTCTTATCAAGAGTGACCGTATCCATTTCTTTGATCAAGCAAAATTCCCGCCAACTTTTCTTGTTTCAAGGTTATTTAAACCTTGTTAGCTGATAAGTTAAGCAATATGGCTAAGTAAATTACGTGCTTTTCATCACATGGTTAAAAACCACACGTCTTACAGGCCGAAAATGCAAATTAATGTTGATTGGTATTGAAGTTAGAATCTGCAATAATGCAAACCTTGTCACACTAATTTATTACAACATGACTGTAGAAAACGAAGCATTGACGCTCAAAAAACGCTTTCGCGGCTATTTCCCAGTGGTTATCGATGTCGAAACTGCCGGTTTTAACGCCCAAACGGATGCACTATTAGAAATTTGTGCCATTACCTTAAAGATGGACGAAAACGGCGATCTCCATCCAGCGTCAACTCTTCATTTTCATGTTGAGCCCTTTGAAGGGGCGAATTTAGAAAAAGAGGCGCTCGAGTTTATTGGCGTCCGTGATCCTTTTAGTCCATTGCGCGGTGCCATTGCGGAATCTGAAGCGTTAAAAGAAATTTATCGCCAAGTCCGTAAAGAACAGAAAGAAGCTGACTGCAGTCGTGCCATTATCGTCGCGCACAACGCCACGTTTGATCTTAATTTTGTCATGGCGGCAAGCGAACGCAGCAAGTTAAAACGAGTCCCGTTTCATCCTTTTGCTACTTTTGATACTGCTGCACTTAGCGGCCTTGCTTATGGTCAGACCGTTCTGGCTAAAGCCTGCAAAACGGCGGGGATGGAGTTTGACAACAAAGAAGCCCATTCAGCACTGTACGATACGCAAAAAACCGCCGATCTATTCTGCGGTATCGTTAATAAGTGGAAAGCACTTGGTGGTTGGCCGCTGATCGATTCAGATGCTGAAGATAAAAAATAATAACATATAGACTCAAACAACTTGAAGGTGCCACTAAGCGCGCGAAAGAAACGCGGCAGCTTCAATTAGGACGAGTACAACACAACTAAAGAGTTAACTATGAATCCTGTAGTAATATCTGTCTGTGTCATGCTGGTACTGGCGCTGATGCGCGTGAATGTCGTGGTAGCCCTGACATTCAGTGCAATCGTTGGTGGCCTTGTATCTGGCATGAGCTTAAATGAAGCCGTTTCTGCTTTTGAGAGTGGTCTTGGCGGCGGTGCAACCATTGCGTTAAGCTACGCGATGTTAGGCACCTTTGCGGTAGCAATTTCTCGCTCTGGCATTACCGATCTGCTGGCAAACAGCGTGATTCGTCGTCTAAATGGCAAAGAGAACGGCGCAGCAACCACTGGTCTAAAATATGCAGTGCTCGTGGCGCTGGTATTAGTCACCATGTCATCGCAAAACGTTATCCCTGTGCATATCGCTTTTATCCCGATTTTGATTCCACCTTTGTTGAGCGTCTTTGCCAAACTTAAACTGGATCGCCGCATGATTGCTTGCGTCCTGACTTTTGGTCTGATTACGCCATACATGGTACTTCCAATCGGTTTTGGCGGTATCTTCCTCAACAATATTTTGCTGAAAAACCTACGTGAAAACGGCCTTGATAACGTTGTAGCAAGTCAGATCCCAACCGCGATGTTACTGCCTGCTGCGGGTATGATTTTCGGCCTACTGACTGCGATTTTCTTTACCTACCGTAAACCTCGTGAGTATGCAGAAACCAGCCACACCAAGCCGAATCAAGAAACTCAAGCCATCAACAAGAAAAACATCGTTATTGCAGTGTTAGGCATTATCGCTGCACTGGCTGTTCAACTTGCGACTGGCTCAATGATTATTGGCGCCCTAGCCGGTTTCATGGTGTTCACCTTTGGTGGTGTTATCGCCTGGAAAGAGACTCACGATGTGTTCACGAAAGGTGTTCACATGATGGCTATGATTGGTTTCATCATGATTTCAGCGGCCGGCTTTGCCGCCGTAATGAAAATGACAGGTGGCGTTGAAACACTGGTTTCTTCACTGTCTACCAGTATTGGTGATAACAAGCCATTGGCAGCACTGCTGATGTTAGTGGTTGGCTTATTAGTCACCATGGGGATCGGCTCATCATTCTCAACCATTCCAATCATTGCCACTATCTACGTTCCACTGGCAGCTGCATTTGGCTTCTCACCGATGGCAACCATCGCACTGGTTGGTACGGCGGCAGCGCTGGGTGATGCAGGTTCTCCGGCCTCTGACTCTACGCTAGGTCCAACATCGGGTCTAAATGCTGATGGACAGCATGAGCACATCTGGGAAACGGTGGTACCGACGTTTATCCACTACAACATCCCACTGATCATTTTCGGTTGGATCGCGGCGATGGTGCTTTAACGCATAAGTTTTATTGCACTACACGAAAAACACCGACAAAAAAAGCTGACCTTGGTCAGCTTTTTTATTCTTCACAATTTATGTTGTGCATCTACGGGCGGCGAGCCAAACGTTCATCACTGATGTTTGCTTGCCATCGCAGCCAATACTGGCACCATGTCTTTCAGCAATTGCTCTTCAACCGGCTTACCTTCAGGGTCAGTCACGTTGATTGAAGTACGGTTACCAAGATCACCAAATAGGAAGGTGTACGTAATCGATTTCAACTCAATCGGTTTAACGCCCACTTCAGCCCAGAATTCATCATTTGGCTCTACGTATTTCGCTTTAACTGTACCTTGTGACTGGTTACGCTCTTCAATCTTAAAGCCCATTTCAGGCAACAGTTTAGGTAAGCGCGCCCACAGCACATCATAAGGAGCACGGGCAATAATCACCGGTAAACCAGAGCGGTCAGTGCCCATTGAAATTGGAATGTGTTTCACCAACTCACTGGCTTTACGCTCGGCTTCTAAACGAATATCCAGATCGTAGCGAGCCGCAACCAGGTTACTCATTAACGCACTGTAACGCTCTTTATTGGTTAAGCTTACCGGCAACTGCTCGGAGCCTTGACGCCAATCAATCAGCGACAATTTCAGCGCTTGACGGCCATTAGCCTCGAAACGAGACAGTTCGTAACGAGCAGATAGTGGCGCATCTTCATCTTCTGAAACCCAAGTAACCCACTCAGTTTCAATACGTGAGTCATTCTGTTCACGCACGCTAATATTGCGCTCATCCAGCAAAGTTTCTGCCGTTTGCCATACTTTGTTCGCTTCATCACGATCCAGTAGCCACAACGTCACATCGCCGTTACTACGATCAACCCGAGCCCCTGGGATCAATTCCAGAATTTGCTGTGGTGGTCGAATATCGACTTGATTACCAATACCACCAGCGAAATCACCCTGCGGGATCACGTAGTTAGTGTAGAATTTTGGCTCTGCACCTGGAAGTGATTGCCACTCTTTCATCGGCGGCGTGTTGAGGTACTCAAAGTCATCTTGAGCTTGACGGCGTTGACTGGCACTGCCTGAACATGCACTTAAAACAAAAACAGCTAGTGAACTAACGACTAGCTGGGATGACAACTTCATTGAAACTCCTGATAAATAAATGCTGAAGCTTTACGCTTCAGCAGTCCTTAAATTTAGTAAATGCAAGCTTCTGACATCGCTTGAGCAACGATTGGTTTCGAGGCTTCTGACAACTCAGTCAGCGGTAAGCGCAAGCCACTGTATTCAATCAAACCTAGCTTATGTGCTGCCCACTTAACAGGGATTGGGCTTGATTCAGTAAACAGTTTCTTATGCAATGGCATCAATCGTTGGTTGATGATTTCGGCTTCTTCAAAGCGACCTTCTCGCGCTAGGCGGAACATGGTTGCCATATCGGCTGCGGCAACGTTATTCGTCACTGAAATCACACCTTGACCGCCGAGACGAACAAAATCGAGTCCCGTCGCATCATCACCACTTAGTAAGATAAAATCTTCGCCACAAAGTTCACGGTGTTTTGCAATTCTGCTTAAATCGCCCGTTGCATCTTTCAATGCGACAATATTTTCAATCTCAGCTAAACGCGCAACGGTTTCTGGAAGAAGATCAACCGCGGTACGACCCGGAACATTATAAAGAATTTGTGGAACATCGCTTTCTTCAGCAATGGCCTTGTAGTGAAGGTATAAACCTTCCTGAGTTGGCTTATTGTAGTATGGCGTCACACTCAGACAACCCGCAACACCCGAGTTATTCAGTAAGCGACTGAATGTTACAGACTCATGCGTTGCATTTGCGCCAGTGCCAGCGATAACAGGGATACGACCTTCAGCAAACTCAACCGTCTTCGATACGACCTTAACATGCTCTTCGATAGTTAACGTTGAAGACTCTCCGGTGGTGCCAACAGCAACGATGCCATCAGTACCCGCTGCTACATGGTAATCAACCAATTTCTTCAGGCTTACGTAGTCTACTTCGCCATCAAGATTAAAAGGTGTAATTAACGCAACGATACTTCCTGAAAACATGTCCTTCTCCCTAAATTTGATACTTTCTGCATGGTACTGTAAGGCGATGAAAAAAGACAAGCGCTTAAGGGCGCTTAAATCATCTATTTACCGGAATATTTCTTTCTAATAACCGCAAAGCGGCAGAATTCAGATCTGCGTCATATTGTTCAGTCATAAACACTCCGCCAACTCTTAGCCTTGATTTCGTGATAAGCCATGAATTTACGAGTGGTTAGCCAATTTATCGCCAAAAGGTTTTGATTGCTGAGAATTTGATCAAGCACGCCATTTTTCTGGCCATTAATTATGCTAAGCTATCCGATTAATCATCAATACAACATTGAAGTGATAGTATGACTCAGCATCTGGTAATTACAGCGGTAGGCAGTGACCGTCCAGGGGTATGCAACCAAGTCGTTGGTCTTGTTACTCGTGCTGGCTGCAATATTATTGATAGCCGCATTGCCCTATTTGGTAGTGAATTTACGCTCATTATGTTGCTCTCAGGCAACAACGCTGCGATTACCCGCGTCGAAACGACCTTGCCTTTGCTCGGGCAAGAGCATGACCTCATCACTATGATGAAGCGTACCGCCAAGCATGCCCACCAAGATAATAGCTATACGCTAGAAGTCTTTATTGAATCTGACGACAAAGTGGGGCTCACCGAAAAATTCACTCAGTTTTTTGCCGAAAAGAATATTGGCCTCTCTTCATTAAGCGCACAAACGATTGATAAAGATAAGGTGCAAGCAGCACACGATCAGTATCATTTAGCATTAACCGCATCAGTCGACTCTGAATGCAACCTAATGCAAATCCAAGAGGATTTTTCTGAATTGTGTCAGCAACTTGGCGTCATCGGTTCATTGAACTTCATTAAAAACAGTCAATAAAAAGGAACGCTCATGAATACGCTCACCGCAGGAACGGAAGCACCCGCTTTTTCTTTGCTTGATCAAGATGGCAATACCGTCTCTTTAGGCGACTTTGCTGGTAAAAAAGTGCTGTTTTATTTTTACCCGAAAGCAATGACACCCGGATGTACAGTCCAAGCTCAAGGCCTACGAGATACCAAAGCCGAGTTAGATGCCCACAATGTGGTTGTATTAGGTGTCAGCATCGATCCGGTCAAACGTTTAGGTAAGTTCATCGAGCGCGATAACCTTAATTTCAGCCTATTGTCAGACGAAGATCATGCCGTGGCAGAACAGTTTGGCGTTTGGGGCGAGAAGAAATTTATGGGTAAAGTGTATGATGGCTTGCACCGTATTAGTTTCCTAATCAACGAGCAAGGCGTGATTGAACACGTATTCAATAAGTTTAAGACCAAAGATCACCACGAAGTGGTATTAGCTTACTTGAACCAAGTTGACTAATTGTTGGTTAACCTCCAATAAAAACGCCAGCAATTCGCTGGCGTTTTTTATTTGCTGTGGTTTGTGATTATATCGATGCTTTAAACCACAAACTTATTCAATAACTCATCTTGCTGACGAACATGACCGATTTGCTCACTCATCGCTTGATTTGATTGAATCGCCGCATCAGAAACCTGCGTCGACAAATCTTTAATGCGAACCGTGTTACTGTTGATCTCTTCTGCTACCAAACTTTGCTCTTCCGCCGCAGACGCGATTTGCATGTTCATATCGGTAATGCTTTGAATGATATTACGGATTTCTTGCAGAGACTGATCCGCTTGCTGCGCGTGCGTTACCGCAATATCTGCTGTCGTTTTACTTTCATTCATCGCATTAGAGACCGAACTTGCCCCCGCTTGCAATTGCTCAATCATACTGCGAATTTCCGTCGTAGATTGTTGAGTTCGCTGTGCTAAGGTACGCACTTCATCTGCAACCACGGCAAAACCGCGACCAGAATCCCCAGCTCGCGCCGCTTCAATTGCCGCATTGAGTGCCAGTAAGTTGGTTTGATCAGCAATGTCGTTGATCACTTTCAAAATGGTTTCAATGTTCGATGTAGCCGATTCTAGGCCCGCAACCTCTTCAACGGCTTGATCAACACGTAAAGACAATTGACTGATCGCATTGGTGGTATCACTCACCACTTGTGAGCCTGTGCTACTTGCCTGCTCGGCTTCTTTCACGGCTTCTGATGCGCCTTGGGCATTGTTTGCAACTTCCATTGCCGTTACCGACATTTCGTGCATGGCAGTTGCTAATTGCTCAAGCTCTTCCAATTGGCTAGCAACCGCTACCGATGCTTGCTGCGCACCGACTACCGATTGTTCTGAACCCATTAGAATTTCAGCGCTGATCGCTTTAGATTGAATAATTTGCTGCTGTAAGTTCTCCGTGAAAGTATTAAACCCTTTCGCCAGTTCAGCAAATTCTTCATCTGTATTGGTATCCAGTCTTTGGGTTAAATCCCCCTCACCAGAGGCCACATCTTGAATCGCTTTGTTGAGCACCACTAATGGACGCATTAAGACTTTGATCAGCAGTGATAGCACTAATACGCTTAGAACCAAAGCAATGACGGTGTAAATCATCGAGCTATTGCGCATATCATCAATCGCAGAGAAAGCGACGGATTCATCAACCAACGCACCGACATACCAACCTTCTGAGCCCACTTCAGTCAAGCGAACTAAGTAAGGCTTGCCGTCACGTTCAAATTTTTGTACGCCTTCGTGAATACTGACTTGAGGTAAGTAACTGCTGAGCTTATCCCCATTTCTTTGTGCATCTGGATGTGCGATGGTGGTGCCATCTTCTGTCACGATGAATAGGTAACCTGCATTAAATAAGTTGGTTTGGTTCACCAAATCTGCCAGTGCGTTTAACTCAACATCGTAAAATAGACTACCAATGAACTGGCCTGCGCTCTTAACTGGCGCGCCAATCGAAATGATCACTTTCTTAGTGGTTGGGTCGACATACGGGCTAGTAACGACAACTTCACCGCGGCTTTTCGCCTCGATATACCAAGGACGCGTGCGCGGTTCATAGCTCGATTCAACTTCCCAAGCATCGTCATTTTCAACCAAAGAACCGTCCGCTTCATAACCAAAGCCGACCGCAATAAAACTTTGCTTGACTACCGATGTTTCTAGAACGTCCGACACATAGTCACGGTTATTTGGGTCAAGCTGGATCATTTCTGATACCGACTTAGCCAGAGCACGTTTGTCGTTCATCTCTGCACTAACGGCTGTACTCACTCCTTGTTCTAACTCAGTTAAGCTAGTATCAACTAAGGTTTCGACTTCATTTTTGACTAACACTGATTGTTGCACAGACAACAACACAACCGTAACCAGTAACAATGCTGAAGATGCCGCCACTATTTTTTGGCTAAACCGCATAACTTACCTCTTATTAAAACAAATGCGTGATTGCTAGCTATATCGACAGCAGCAAGAAAGAGTTTAATGCTATTTTTACATTTTCTTACAACCAACAATGCGATGCGACATAAGATACTGATTACATAGCAAAAAGCCAACCTTAACTCAGGTTGGCTCTACATATCATCGCGTTGTTATTTTGTCAGTGTTTTCCTACACCGCTTCGTGATCTTCAGGTCCAGGTAAGGCATTCCATACCGCTTTCACCAAGGTGCCCAACGGAATCGCAAAAAATACCCCCCAGAATCCCCATAAACCACCAAAGACCAATACCGCAACAATGATTGCGACAGGATGAAGATTCACGGCTTCAGAAAACAGCACCGGCACTAACACATTGCCATCCAATGCTTGGATAATTCCATAAGCAATAAGCAGATAGTAAAACTCTGGAGCAAGCCCCCATTGGAACAGGCCAACAATCGCCACAGGGACTGTCACTGCCGCCGCACCGATATAAGGGATCAGTACAGAGAAACCCACCGCAACGGCCAATAAAACCGAATAACGTAAATCTAAAATAGCAAAGGTGACATAACTGACGCTACCGACAATCAGGATTTCCATTACCTTGCCACGAATGTAGTTTGAGATTTGTTCATTCATCTCATCCCACACTTTGGTCGCCAATTTACGATTGCGCGGCAACATGCCACTCGCCATCGCAATCATCTCTTCTTTGTCTTTTAATAAAAAGAACACCAATAGCGGTACTAAAATAAGGTAAACCGCCAAAGTCGCAATGCTGACGAGCGAAGCCAATGAACCTTTCACCACCGTTTCGCCCACGCTAATCACTTGGTTTTTGGCATTGGTCACTAGTGACTCAACGATCTGAAAGTTGGCCAGCTCTGGGTATTTCACTGGCAGCTCAGCGATCACTTTTTGCAAACCCGCATACATATTGGGAATGTCGTTAATAAGATTGCCCACTTGCTGCCAAATGGTTGGAACCAAACCAAAGATAGCAATAATCGCCAAAGCAAAAAACGACACGATCACTAACACAACCGCCAGCGTTCGTGGAATACCGAAACGAGATAAATGAGCAACAGGCCACTCAAGTAAGTAAGCCAATACTATCGCCACCAGTAATGGTGCAATTAAGTTGCCAAAGAAATAAATGGTAATAAAACCAAAGAACAGGATTGCAACTAGGCTAACGGCGTGCGGATCGGAAAAGCGTCGTTTATACCAACGACTCACCATCTCTAACATCTTACTCGGTTCCTTTCATCACGTTTAAAGAGAAATAATCATTAAGCTCAACACATTCAACTTGAAAGCCGTGCTGGCTAAGAAAGCGGAGAATATCTGACTTTGAACTGGGATCTTGTACGAGAATCGCACACTCTTCACCAGAGGCCATTGCCACAACATGACGCTTGGCAAGTAATAGGGCTAAAGGGCAGCGTTGAGCGCGTAAATCTAAATTCGTCAACGTCATTCCCCGTAAAAATAATCACTAATATTGCTGTCATTGTATACTTAACCGTATGAAATTGCTCGCCGAGACGCCCTTAGCTGACAAAATCTTGTCGCTGCGCGTGATAAAACGGAAATATCAGATAACTTTATTTGCTTTGAAACCCTCACAACAATAAAGTGTCTATAGCATAGTCGATGTGATTTTTGGGCGCTTACTTGCCGTGAAGTGCCTATCATTTAAAGGGAATATTACCTGTCTAATATGTTTAAACGTACGCGTTCATTGCTCGCTTTGAGTATGGCTGTCACACTTTCTCTACCATCAATGCCTGTGATGGCTAACAGCCTTAATCTGCCCGATATCGGTACCGCAGCGAGCGGCACTTTGACCATCGATCAGGAAAATCAATATGGTGATGCTTACATGCGCATGCTGCGTAATCGAGCTCCCATCATTAATGATCCTGTTCTCAATGAATATATCGACTCGCTTGGACATCGACTCGTCGCCAATGCTGATGATGTCAAAACGCCGTTCACCTTCTTTATGATTCGCGATCGCAATATTAATGCTTTTGCTTTCTTTGGCGGTTATGTCGCAATCCACTCCGGCTTGTTTTTACACGCGCAAAACGAAAGTGAACTCGCCTCTGTTATGGCGCACGAAATTGCGCACGTGACCCAACGTCACCTTGCTCGCAGTATGGAAGATCAAGCCCGTCGTACACCGGCAACCATTGCGGCATTGGCTGGTTCACTACTATTGGCCATTGCAGCACCAGAAGCTGGGATTGCCGCACTGACTGCCGCGACTGCTGGTAACATGCAAGGGCAAATTAACTATACACGTAGCAATGAAAAAGAAGCCGACCGATTTGGTATTGCCACGCTCTCTAAAGCGGGCTTTGATGTCAGTGCGATGCCGACATTTTTTGGTCGCCTTGCCGATGAATATCGTTACGCAAGCACACCACCACCAATGCTACTCACGCACCCGCTGCCACAAGATCGTGTCACCGATACTCGTTTACGTGCGCAGAACTACCCTCATGTCCGTGTGCCAGAATCCTTTGATTACCACCTAGCCAAAGCGCGGATTGTCGCGCGTTACGCCAATATTAAACCTGAGTCAGCCCTCGATTGGTTTAACCGTACCGAGAAAAAATCATCACCGGCGATCAAAGCCACTTTTCAATATGGTCGTGCGTTAGTATTGCTAGATGAGCGTAAATTTGATCAAGCACAGCCGATCCTTGAAGCGCTGCATAAACAAGACAAAAATAACCATTTCTATCTTGATGCTTTAGCGGATCTATATATTGGACTCGATCAACCTCAAAAAGCTGTTGATATGTTGAGCAAAGCACTAGAAGCAGCACCAAGCAATCCGGTACTAATGATCAACTACGCCAATACCCTATTAGCACAAGAGAAAACAGAGCAAGCGGTGCGAGTATTGCAACGTTATAGCCATGATAATCCGAACGATATCAATGGTTGGCATCTACTCTCTGATGCTTATACCAAACTAGGGCAAAGCGACGAAGAACTTGCAGCTCGTGCTGAAATTTTGGCCCTCAAAGCCAACTGGAATAAAGCGATTCAATATTACACTCAAGCCAGTCAACTGGCTGAACTTGGCAGCTTAAAACAAGCCAGATACGACGCCCGCATCGATCAGTTAATGATTCAGCGTGACCGTTTCATGGCATTACAATAAATCGGAGAAATTTATGTCAGTCGTCATTTATCACAACCCTCGTTGCTCAAAGAGTCGTCAAACCTTGGAGTTGTTAGAGCAAAACGGCGTTCAACCGGAAGTGATTAAATACTTAGAGACGCCACTCAGTATTGAAGCGCTGAAAACCCTTTATGCACAATTAGAGCTCAGCGAAGTACGTGCGATGATGCGCACCAAAGAAGAACTCTACAAACAACTTAGCCTTGCAGATGCCAGTGATGAGCAACTGTTTACCGCAATGGCGGAAAATCCTAAACTGATCGAACGTCCAATTGTCGTTGCCAATGGTAAAGCCAAGCATGGTCGTCCACCAGAGCAGGTATTAGCCATCTTATGAGTTGTCGCCTGATCGTGCTTTATTACAGTCGCCATGGTGCAACACAAGCATTAGCACGACAGATCGCAAGAGGAATCGAATCGGTTCCTCATTGCGAAGCCATCATGCGAACTGTAGAAGAAATCTCCTCACAAGAACGTACTGGCAGCGATCCAGCGATTACGCTCGATGAGCTCAAGCACTGTGATGGCTTAGCCATGGGTAGCCCCGTTTGGTTTGGAAATATGGCTGCGCCATTGAAGCATTTTTGGGATCAAAGCACATCGCTATGGATTAGCGGTGATCTGATTGATAAGCCCGCTTGTGTTTTCACCTCCTCTTCCAGTTTGCACGGAGGCCAAGAAACCACACTACAAAGTATGAAATTACCGCTGTTTCATCATGGCATGTTAGTGATGGGGATTCCCTACTCTGAGCCGCAATTGCATACTACTCAGAGTGGCGGCACGCCTTATGGAGCCAGCCATGTCGGCCATGATTCCAGGCTAACTAAAGAAGAAGTGGAATTAGCACAGCAACTTGGAAAACGGTTAGCACACACCGCATTAAAATTAATCAAGGAGTGATGATGTCTGATGCTCAAACTGAAGCACAAACCGATAATTTACTAAAGGACATGCAACCTAGCACTAAAGCTTTTCGCCTATTGGCTTTATCTGCCAATCTCGGGTTATTGGCGTGGGTGGCAATCTGGCAGATATTTCTTTCCCCGCATCCACACATCAATAGCACCACACTGGCGATTGCTTGGTGCATCCCGTTACTACTACCTCTGCCGGGAATTTTAGCTGGTAGGCCTTATACCCATGCGTGGGCCAATTTTGTTTTGATGCTCTACTTTCTTCACGCGCTGACGTTATTGTACCTTGATGGTGGTGAGCGCTGGCTAGCGCTGGTTGAACTGATTCTGACCAGTGCAGCGTTTATCGGCAACATCCTTTATGCGCGTAGCCGTGGTAAAGAGTTAGGGTTAAAGCTAAAACGTTTATCGGAAGTCGAAAAGCAAGAAAGATCGAAATTTGAATAGCTCAGCATAAAAAAGGCTTCGCAATGCGAAGCCTTTTTTATTAAACGTTATCTACATCGGTTTCTAACGGTGTTTCCGCTTGAGGAGTGCTCTCTTCAATCGACACCGGAGCAACGTATTGACCACCTTGCCACTCAAACATCAAGATCGGCTCTTGTGCTGCTGGCATTTGCTCAATCACGGCGGGTAACACTTGCTCTGCTGAAGGTAGTGCAACTGAAAGATCACTTTGTGCACCAGTGTCTGGCACAACTGCCACATCAGGCGCGACGGTCGTTGTTTCAACAATTTCTGGTTCAACAATTGCTGGTTCAACGATAGCCGGTAAAGGAATCGCTTCACGCATACGTGATACTTCTTGCTCAAATTCTTGTGGTGATGTCAGTAAGTGCGCCAAGAAGGTCACTTCTTTACCCTGAATTTTAAGAATATCTAACGATGCGACAGAGCTTAGCTGTTGCAATTTTCGCTCAAGTACAAAGAAATCGATCGCATTATCTAATGAGGTAAAACGCACTTTCACCGACTCAGATGATTCGCTTGCCACCACGACACCGCTTTGCTTAGCGTAGTAGTCACTAATCTGGTTAATCATACTATCTGCAGCATCAGCACCGTTGTTGCTGCCACTCAGTGGCGCTTGACGAGTAACACCGATGCTTTGTGGGGCTTGATCATACAATGTCCAGCGTAGGTTATCTCCCTGCGCGCGAACCACCAGTACCGCATCTGCAGGATAACGTTGGCTTGATTTACCAACCGGTTGAGCAAAGCCACCCCATAAATCTGAAATAGTAATACCGGTAACATCATCAAAATCACCGACGGGTACGGTCAGTGGCAAACCGCGACTTTGCGCTTCTTGCTTCATTTGTGCCAGCAATGTCGAATCGGAGTGTTCCCATGCAATACTACGTTCAGATTGAGTTTCTTCTACTAACCACACTAAAACGTTGGCACGTTGTGCTGGCCAAATCGGCAACTGAGCTTGGCTAAGAAGCGCATTAATATGAGGAGCGCTAAACAACATCTTCATTGTTGGTTGGCCACCCTCTTGGCCTTGGCTGATTTGTGCCAAGTACTGCGAATTTTGTCGTAGTGCTTTTTGCACAATCGGATTGTTGATTGCCGCTTGGTCACCCGAAGCACGTACCACAATCTCTTTCATACCTTCAATACGGGCTTGTGAGTCTGGTTTTTCAACACTCTGATCCAGCACGACTTCAGTATGATATAAATCGACATTGGTTAATGCCATTGCGGGAAAGCCAATCAATCCCAATGCGAATAAAACTAAACGACGCATAATTTTCCTAGAATCAGTTACAGCAGCTCAAACGTCGATGATAAGCAACTTCCTAAACCGGAGCAACTAACATACTGTCAAATTGCGGTCTATTTACTGCCAAGACCCACTCACATTCCAATCACAGTAAAGAGAACTATGTAACTTCATTTTGAGGGTCAATACATACTATTGATAAATTAACTACTTAATTTAATGGTTAATGTATAAACATTTGATCTAGTTCAGATTGAAATCGTTTGCCATGGTGATAGAATCCTGCGAATTTTATTTTGCGTCCTCAATTCGCTTATTTTGCTGCCGAAATAGGATGAAATTTGGATTCATCGCCACCTAAAGGAATAAAAAATGAAAAATGCTATTCAAGGCGCTCAAATGCTATTTGTTGCATTTGGTGCCCTCGTTCTGGTTCCGTTGTTGACGGGATTAGATCCTAGTGTTGCTCTCTTCGGTGCTGGTATTGGTACCCTAATTTTCCAAGTTGTTACCCGTCGTTCTGTTCCTATCTTCCTCGCTTCATCTTTCGCTTTTATCGCTCCAATTTTATACGGTGTCCAAGCTTGGGGTATTCCTGCAACTATGGGTGGCTTAATGGTGGCAGGCCTAGTGTATGTCGCATTGGGTGCACTGATTAAAATTCGTGGTGTGGGCATTGTGCATAAATTGCTTCCTCCTGTCGTGGTGGGCCCTGTAATCATGGTGATTGGTCTTGGTCTGGCACCAAACGCCGTCAATATGGCATTAGGTCGTGGTGGCGATGGCGCGCAAATTATTGATGCTGATGTCGCCCTGATCATTTCAGCCGCCTCTTTGATCACCACTATTGGTATTAGCGTGTTTAGCCGTGGCTTCCTAAAACTTATGCCTATTCTTGGCGGTATCGTTGTCGGTTATGCGCTGAGTTTGTTCTACGGTATTGTCGACTTTACACCAGTGCATCAAGCAGCATGGTTCGCACTTCCGGCATTTGTAATGCCTGAATTCAACATCAACGCGATTCTCTTTATGATCCCTGTGGCGATAGCACCAGCCGTTGAACACGTAGGTGACATGCTGGCTATCTCCAATGTAACCGGTAAAGATTACCTGAAAAAACCGGGACTACATCGCACCATCGCGGGTGACGGCCTAGCAACAATCGCCGCATCAATGGTTGGCGCGCCGCCAAACACCACTTACTCAGAAGTCACTGGTGCGGTAATGCTAACTAAGTCATTCAACCCTGTGATTATGACTTGGACGGCTATCACCGCGATAACGTTATCGCTTGTCGGTAAGTTGGGTGCGGTATTACAAACCATCCCAATGCCAGTCATGGGCGGTATCATGATTCTGCTGTTCGGTTCAATCGCAACCGTAGGCCTAAACACGCTGATCAAGAACAACGTTGACCTACACAAGTCACGCAATCTAGTGATCGTTGCAATCACTCTCGTTTTCGGTATCGGTGGCATGGCATTCGGCATTGGCGACTTCAGCCTACAAGGCATCAGCCTATGTGGTATCGTCGCAATCGTACTAAACCTAGTATTGCCTAAAGATCTGGGTGAAAACCACGTAGTTGATAACGCACAGATCGAAAAGTAAGAGGCGCTAGAATCGAGAAATCGAGAAATCGAGAAATCGAGAAATCGAGAAATCGAAAATATAGATGCGAAAACGCTTCGCTCAAAATAGAAAAAGGGGTGACGATAATCGTCACCCCTTTTTATTGCGTAAGAATTTCTTGATTCTCAAATCTCAGCTCTTAATTCTCGCTTCTCGATTCTTACTTCTCGACTCTCGATTCTCACCGCTTACAGACACAACTCGACAAATTCTCCACGAGTCAGCATAGCGAGATCCTTGGGAGCTAATTCGATTTCTAGCCCACGGCGACCGGCACTGACAAACAGGGTATCGAGATCCAATGCGCTGTGATGAATAAATGTCGGCAAGGCTTTCTTTTGCCCCAGCGGACTAATACCACCAACCACATAACCGGTGGTCTTTTGGGCGATATCTGGGTTGGCCATTTCGGCCTTTTTCCCTTTGGCCGCTTTCGCTGCCAATTTTAGATTGAGTTTCTGATCTACCGGGATCACGGCCACAGCCAAATTTTTTGCTTCACCATTGAGACAAAAGAGTAAGGTTTTAAACACTTCTTTTGGATCATTTCCCAACGCTTCAACGGCTTCTAAGCCAAAACTTTCGGCGCGCGGATCATGCTCGTATTGATGGATGGTGTGTGGCACTTTCTTTTTTTTCGCCGCATTGATTGCAGGTGTCATAATGGTTCCTAACACTGATCAGGATAAACCACTGCTAAACGCATAAAGTATGCTTGGCAATAACTTATAGTGATAAGTGGCGTTTAATTATAAGTTGATGGTAGACGTTACGTTTTATGTTAACCATCGTTTTTGCCTTGAGTTGACAATAAAAAACGACGCTCAATGAGCGCCGTTTTAGTTAAATCGATCTGTGCTAGACAGTCAATAGCCTTTCACCGCAAAGCGATTACTTGTAAACGATCTCGCCTTTAGGTGCGAATTTGTTTACATCAACAGGGCTGTTTGCTTCTAGGAATTCTTTTAGAACTTCAGCATCTACAAAGCCTGTGTTTACGTAACCTGGGTGATCAGACACTTTAGGGTAACCGTCGCCACCAGCTGCGTTGTAGCTTGGCACTGTAAAACGGTACGTTTTTTCAAGATCTACCGCTTCGCCACCTAGCTTCACGTCTGATACTTTGCCATCAGCCACAGTCATTGATACACCGTAGAATTGTACGTATGCGCCTGAATCCACTGGCTTAGTACCAACTACGTTCAAGTAATCTAGTACTTCTTTGCCTGACATATCGATGTAAGTCACGATGTTGCCAAATGGCTGAACAGTCAGTACATCTTTGTACGTTACGTTACCAGCAGCAATAGAGTCACGTACACCACCAGAGTTCATTACCGCGAAGTCTGCTTGTGCGCGTTCCATGTGAGAAGCGGCAATCAAACGGCCTAGGTTAGTTTGCTCAAAACGTACCACATTACGGTCGCCTTCTAGCTTACCGTTGGTTTCAGCAATTTTAACGTTTAGCTTATCTTGACCTTCTTCTTGGAAAGGACGTAAGAATTCTAATAGCGCTTCATCTTTTGCAATTTCATCTTCAATGAAGACACGCTTGCTTTCACCATCAACCTTGATTTTTTTCTTCAAGTTTACTGGGATCAAATCGTAGCTCACCATGTTCAATTCACCATTACGGAACTCATAGTCCGCACGGCCAACGTATTTGCCCCATTCGTGAGCTTGAACAATGTAAGTACCATTTTGCACATCAGGCTTACACTCATCTGATGGCTGGAAGTTTTTCTTCATTACATTTGGCGCTTCCATACACACAGGCTCTTGTGAGTGACCACCCACAATCATATCTAGCGAGCCTTCGTCTAGGTAGCGAGCCAACGCCACATCACCCGGCGCATTGATACCACGGTTGCCATCTTCGTAGTGGCCCATGTGTGTCACAGCAAAGATAAGATCCGGTTTTTCCGTTTGCTCAAGTTCAGCAATCAGTTTTTTCGCTTCTGCTTTCGGGTCACGGAACTCAAGACCACCAATGTATTCTGGGTTACCAATTTTTTGCGTATCTTCAGTGGTTAAACCGATAACCGCAATTTTGATACCTTGCTTATTGAACATCTGGTAAGCCTGGAACATACGTTCGCCAGTCTTTTTGTCGTAGATGTTGGCAGAAAGCATTGGGAAATTCGCCCACTCTTCCTGTTTGAAAAGTACTTCTAGTGGGTTATCAAACTCGTGGTTACCTAATGCCATCGCATCGTAACCAATTTTGTTCATACCCTTAAAGTCAGGTTCTGCATCTTGCAGATCAGACTCTGGAACACCTGTGTTGATGTCGCCGCCAGAAAGTAGCAAAACGCTACCGCCGTCAGCTTGAACTTCCGCACGTAGCTGATCAATTAACGTTTTACGAGCAGCCATACCGTACTCGCCATATTTGTTTTCCCAGAAACGACCATGGTTATCGTTAGTGTGAAGAACGGTTAATTTATACGTTTTGTCCGCTTCCCACTCTTGTTGAGGAGCTGTTGCACAGCCAGCTAGCGTTGCAAGGATCGCTGCACTTAGTGCTGTTTTTACAATCAGGCGTTGCTTCATTGTCATACCTTTGAACTTATTAGAACCCACTGCCAATTTGCTACCTAAGATGTGATGCTTAGTGTTTATCACTGCATGCTTTAGGATTATCAGTAGCAAAACTTGACTTAGTTTAAATTAACCATTCAAAGTGAACATCTTGATTTCATATTTATGCCATAGCGATCACTATTATTTCGTATAAAAAGTGCAACAGGTAAACAGGCTTACACGTGATTGAATAAAAGATCACAAGCAAACGATTAACTAATCGCCAATGTTAGAAAATACAAACCATGCGCCGCTTCATAGTACCAACATGATTACCCTACATTAGACTGTTCAAAGACAATATTTCCATCTCAGAAAGGCATAAAAAAGGCTGCCAATGGCAGCCTTAATATCGAAAACGAATCGCGTTACTTGATATCGATATGAGCAAAGCTCTTAATCAAATCATCCAGATCTTTCATCTGTTTTAGGAACGGTTCAAGTTTGTCGAGTGGCAACGCAGATGGGCCATCACAACGCGCTTGATCTGGGTTTGGATGCGCTTCAATAAACAGACCCGCAATACCCGTTGCCAAGCCAGCTTTCGCTAGTTCAACCGTTTGCTCACGACGACCACCAGAAGCAGCACCAGATGGATCACGCATCTGTAGCGAGTGCGTTACGTCAAAGATGATTGGGCTACCGTTAGATGCTTTTTTCATTACACCAAAACCAAGCATATCAACCACTAGGTTGTCGTAACCCATGCACGAACCACGCTCACAAAGAATCACATTGTTGTTACCGCATTCTGCAAATTTATCAACGATGTTACCCACTTGATTTGGGCTCATAAATTGAGGTTTCTTAACGTTGATTACCGCCCCCGTTTTCGCCATGGCTTCAACCAAGTCAGTTTGACGTGCAAGGAATGCTGGTAACTGAATCACGTCAACGACGTCAGCTACAGGTTGTGCCTGTGCTTCTGTGTGAACGTCAGTGATGATTTTCACGCCGAAAGTATCTTTAAGCTCTTGGAAGATCTTCATACCTTCTTCTAGGCCAGGGCCACGGTATGAATGAACAGAGCTACGGTTTGCTTTATCAAAAGACGCTTTAAATACGTAAGGAATACCTAACTTCTCGGTCACTTTTACGTAGTGTTCACAAATCTGCATCGCAAGATCGCGAGACTCTAGAACATTCATACCAGCAAACAAAGTAAACGGTTTGTCGTTAGCAACAGGAATATCACCAACGCGAACGATTTTCTGTTCCATTTTTATCTCTCTATTTCAACGTTTTACGCCAGCATTAATTGCTGGACTTAGTGTAAGGTAACTTGAGTTTGACTCATCGCGCGAACTTGATTTTTCAACAAATCCGCCGCGGGATCATCAGGGCACTGATCAATAAAGTATTGATAATCCGTCAAGGCCATTTTATGACAGTCTAGCTGCTGATAGATAAAGCCGCGATCGCGAATTTCATAAGGATCGTCTGGCACAAAGCTCAGCGCCAAGTCAGTACAGTGCAGCGCTAACGAGTATTGCTCTTCACGCAGTAATGCACTTTTGATTAACGCTAACCAGCGACCAATGACCGTGGGATGATCGGCAATCTCAAGGTGTTTAGACTCTAATTGAGCAAATGGCCCGCGGTGGCCAACTAACCATGCTCGCAACGTATGCTCCGAGACATACTCACCATTAAAAGGATTAACGTAGAGCGGCTTTTGTCCCGGCCACTGTAGAGTCAGCAAAAATTGAGTTGGGAAGGTAATGCCATCGATAGGAAAACCAAGTCTTTTACCGATATACAACATCACGGCGCCCAAGCTGACTGGTATGCCTTTGCGACGTTCTAATACTTTATCGACAAACGCGTTAGCCGAATCGAAGTAGGCTTCAACATCGCCTTGAAAGCCCCAATCAAAGTAAAATAGACGCAAGAACGCTTCAAATCGTTGCTGCTCATTGCTTTCATGCACTAAGGCAAGCTCCGCCTCAGCGACTAAACGTTGCAGTTCTACATTGACCCAATCAACTTGTGTGTCTGGATTGATCGCGTGATTCAGTACTAAAGCACCTTCAATCAGCTCAAGAGCATCAAAGTCTTCATCAAACAAAGGTTGCATGTCGGTACTCATTTAGAACAACAATGGCGTTTTGGTGATCGCCACTTTGCCCGCCATCAATAACCAACCAAGTGCGCCAAAGAATGCAAATACACGTAGCCAGTTGTTTTTCGCCAACTTCAGAGCAAAGAAACCCAGTGCGATATAGGCTAATACGCAAGTCAGTTTAGATGGCAACCATGGCGCAGCTGACCATGGAATAAACCCAACAATCAGCGCAACCCCAGAAATCAGCAGAGCTGAGTCGACGATGTGAGGAAAGATTTTAAGAAATTTCTTCTCACGCAGTGGGGAGTTTGCCATTAATAGTGCAAAACGTACCGACAACAGTGTGGCACTTAGGGCAATTGTTAATAGATGAAAATGCTTCAAACCTTCGTACATGAGATGCTCTCTATCCTTATTTTACAAAACGACCCAGTGTTACCCTATCGTTATGACCATAATCTTGATGAGTTTCGACTTGTTGATAGCCGTACTCTGCAAAAATTGCTCTTACTGCTTTACCTTGTTCGAATCCATGTTCAAACAATAACCATCCTTGATCACATAAATAGCCACGCGCAGCTTGAATAATATGGCGAATATCAGCCAAACCATTATCACTCGCCACCAGCGCACTAAGCGGTTCAAAACGCACGTCACC
Organism: Vibrio scophthalmi LMG 19158; assembly: GCF_000222585.1. Classification (GTDB taxonomy): domain Bacteria; phylum Pseudomonadota; class Gammaproteobacteria; order Enterobacterales; family Vibrionaceae; genus Vibrio; species Vibrio scophthalmi. The sequence continues at coordinate 25,857 of NZ_AFWE01000102.1, forward strand.
TTGAGTTAAATGCGGGTCGTTTTCTTCTATGTAAGGTGGATTAGACACAATTACAGCAAACTGCGTACCAACTTCAAGCGGCTCAAACCAGCTGCCAGCCAAAAAGGTCGCATTGTTGATCGCCAAGCGCTGACCATTGCGGGTAGCCAATTGTTGGGCTTCGACCATAAGATCAATACCAACCACGTTACGTTTAGGCAACTCTGAGGCCAGAGCTAAAGCAATTGCACCAGTGCCTGTGCCCAAATCTAAGATATCACCGTCGGTTTCCATCGCTTTATCTAGAGCAAGCTCAACAAGACGTTCTGTATCAGGACGAGGGATTAAAGTGGTTGGCGAGACTTGCAATGGTAGCGACCAAAACTCACGCTCACCGACAATGTAAGCGACGGGTTCGCCAGTTAAACGGCGTGCCAACAAGGCTTCAAATGGGGCAAGCTCTTGCTGACTCAACTCTTTTTCAGGCCAAGTCATCAAGAATGAGCGCGGTTTCTCCAGCGCATGGCAGAGCAATACCGCGGCATCAAGAGACGGCGATTCGCTGCCGCTCTCTTGAAGTTGCTGTACGGCGCTTTTTAGTGTGTTTTCAACACTGTTTGGTGCCGTCATTGAATTAGTGGTTCTCAGCAAGAGCGGCAAGCTGATCCGCTTGGTGCTCTTGGATTACAGGGTCGATCAAGCTTGCGAGATCGCCTTCCATCACTTCGTTTAGACGGTAGATGGTCAAGTTGATACGGTGATCAGAAACACGACCTTGTGGGTAGTTGTAAGTACGAATACGGTCACTACGGTCACCAGAACCTAGTAGGTTACGACGTGTATCTGACACTTCTGCCGCGCGACGTGCTTGTTCAGCTTGTACGATACGAGCAGCAAGAACCTGCATCGCTTTCGCTTTGTTCTTGTGCTGTGAACGCTCGTCCTGACACTCAACCACAGTACCTGTTGGTAAGTGGGTAATACGGATTGCTGAATCCGTGGTGTTGACGTGCTGACCACCTGCGCCTGAGGCACGGAAAGTATCAATTTTCAGGTCAGCCGCTTTGATTTCTGGTAAATCCGCTTCTGGGATTTCCGCCATTACTGCAACCGTACACGCTGACGTATGCACACGACCTTGAGATTCAGTTTCAGGAACACGTTGTACACGGTGACCGCCTGATTCAAATTTCAGTACGCCATAAGCACCATCACCGGTTACTTTTGCGATCATCTCTTTGTAACCGCCCTGCTCTGATTCGTTGCTACTCATCACTTCAACGCGCCAGCCTTTTTTCTCGGCGAATTTCGAGTACATACGGAAAAGGTTACCAGCAAAGATACCCGCTTCATCACCACCTGCGCCCGCACGAATTTCTAGGAAACAGTTACGATCGTCGTTTGGATCTTTTGGTAGCAGCAAAATTTGCAGCTCATCATTTAAACGCTCAATGCTTTCTTTTGCGTCTTTGATTTCTTCCTGAGCCATTTCACGCATTTCTGCGTCATCTTCTTTCGCCATCTCTTCTGCCGCTTCAAGATCTTCTTGAGCTTGCTGATAAGCTTGGAAGCACTTCGTCACTTCTTCAAGTTGCGAATACTCTTTAGACAATGCACGGAATTTGTTCTGATCACCGATCACACCAGGATCGCCTAGCAGGTGTTGTACTTCTTCGTAACGTTCTACTAGCGTTTCTAGCTTAGTCAGAATTGAGGCTTTCATATTTTATTAACTCGGGGGTTCTAGTTATAGCGGGTCATCAAGACCCAAACTTTGTCTAATAATGGCAAGCCGTGCTGGCTCACCTTGCTCTGCAGCGTTTTGTAGTGCGCGAGTCGGTGTATGAATCAAGCGATTGGTTAGCTTATTACTAAGCTCAATCAACACGCTTTCCGGATCGCCACCGGCCTGCAGGGCATGAATACTACGCGCCAATAACTCTTGACGAATGTCATTAGCACTAGTGCGATAATCTCGAATGCTGTCAACGCCTTGCAAAGAACGTAGCCAAGTCATAAACGCGGCACTCTCTTCACTGACGATCGCTTCCGCTTGAATGGCTTCAACTTTACGTTGTTCCATGTTGCTATCGACAATCGATTGCAAGTCATCAACAGTATATAAATAGGCATCATCGAGTTCGCCCACTTGGGACTCGATATCACGCGGCACCGCAATATCAACAAACAACATCGGTTGATTACGGCGCGCTTTCAAGGCGCTTTCCACCATCCCCTTACCAATAATCGGCAATGGGCTTGCGGTCGAACTAATAACAATATCTGCGCGCGCAAGATGCTCTGGAATCTCAGGTAAACTGATCACTTCCGCGCCAAACTCTTCCGCTAAGGTCAATGCGCGTTCACGGGTACGGTTCGCAACAATAATTTTGGTGCAACCGTTGCCAGCTAGATGCTTCGCTACTAACTCAATCGTTTCACCAGCGCCGACCAAAAGAACGGTCGATTGCTGTAACGATTCAAAAATATGCTTAGCAAGCGTACACGCCGCATACGCAACTGAAACCGCGCTGCCGCCAATATCTGTCTCGGTACGCACGCGTTTTGCAACTGAAAAGGTTTTTTGGAACCATTTTTCCATCGCCGCATTAACCGCTTTATGTTCACGCGAGTCAGAAAAGGCTTGTTTGACTTGACCTAAAATCTGCGGTTCCCCCAGCACGAGAGAGTCTAATCCGCACGCAACACGCATCAAATGACGAATCGCGGCCTGCTCTTCATGAATATAAAGGCTGGGTTTTAGCTCTTCAGGAATCACTTGGTGGAACTGTGAAATCCAGTCAATCACCTTGTTTCTCGCCGAAGGTTTTACATCACAGTAAACCTCAGTACGGTTACAAGTTGATACAATAACGCTACCGTTAACAAGCTGATTTTCAGTCAGTTGCTGTAGTGCTTGCGGTAACTTTTCCGGCCCGAAAGCGACTTTTTCGCGCAGTTCTACAGAAGCCGTATTATGATTTATACCGATAGCAAGCAAAGACATGTACTGTGGGTTCTCTGAATCAAGTTATGATCGAACAAGGACGGAATTTTACTTGATGCCCCCCTTGAATAAAAGGGGATCGCGAATTTGTTTTTCCAGCTTGCTACCTAAAACCTCTCTTTGAGCCCAAAAAAACCGGATTACAGCCTGTTTAAAACAGCCAATTTATTGATCACTGCTGCATTGTCTTTTTTCATTTTGCGCGAACGCAAAGGAAGCAAGAGTTCATCATAAGAACAATGCTATAGTAATCATCCTTATATCGCTCATTTAGGATAAATGTACTGATGTTTCACCGATTATCTTCGCGATTACTTGCTATCATCGCGCTGCTAGCGACTCTTGCTGGCTGTAGTTCCATTCAAGATAGCCACACCAGTGTCGAGTGGCAGGCTCATCAACAAAGACTTGAATTAGTCAGTGATTACCAAGCGGTGGGTAAGCTTGGTTATATTTCACCAGAACAAAGAGAGTCGTTAAATTTTCAATGGCAACACGACGCCAAGAGCAATCAATTACGTTTGAGCACTTTCCTTGGTCAAACGGTATTGAATATGCAAAGTCGTCCAGGCTATGCCACTGTCGAAACCTATGACGACCAAAATTTAACCGATGTCAGCGCCGATCGTTTGATCACCCGTCTGACCGGATTGACCATTCCTGTCGAACAACTCAATGATTGGCTATTAGGTAAGCCCACCAATGCCGATCATTACACGGTTAATGACACGCAAACACTGGCGTCATTAACCAAAACGATCCAAGGGCAAACATGGCAGCTCGAATATGTCAGCTATCAAGATGTTTCATTTTTGGGCTCAACGCTGCCTGTTCCGCATAAACTTAAACTCAAGCAAAACGACATCACGATTAATTTAGTGATTTCTAAGTGGACATTGAAGTAATGATTAGTGACACCACGCACTGGCCTTCACCAGCAAAATTAAATCTGTTTCTCTACATCACAGGTCGTCGTGCCAACGGTTACCATGAACTGCAAACCTTGTTTCAGTTTCTCGACCACGGTGATGAGCTCACGATTACCGCCAATAAAAGTGGCGAAATCACTCTGTCACCCGATATTCCAGGTGTCGCACTGCACGACAATTTAATTTGGCGTGCAGCAACCGCTTTGCAGCAATTTACCAGCTGCCAATATGGTGCTGACATTCAGTTACAAAAAATCCTACCGATGGGGGGCGGCATTGGCGGCGGTTCATCCAACGCGGCTACCGTATTGGTTGCGCTTAATCACCTGTGGCAAACCGGCTGTACTGACGACCAACTGGCAGAGATCGGCCTAAAACTTGGTGCTGATGTGCCGGTGTTTGTTCGCGGGCACGCGGCCTTTGCTGAAGGTGTCGGTGAAGAAATTATTGCTGTCGAACCCGAAGAGAAATACTACTTAGTGGTTAGACCCGATGTGAGTATCGCCACCGTGGATATTTTTACCCACCCCGATCTGACGCGAGACACCGAAAAACGGCCATTATCTGAGCTGCTAGAGAACAATTACGAAAACGATTGCGAAAAAATTGTGAGAATGCTGTACCCAGAGGTTGATAAGCAACTTTCATGGCTGCTACAATACGCGCCGTCAAGATTGACCGGTACGGGATCGTGTGTTTTTGCTGAATTTATTCGTAAAAACGATGCACAACAGGTACTCGAGCAGCTCCCTGACACTGTCTCGGCCTTTGTAGCGAAAGGGAATAACGTTTCGCCACTCTACCAGACACTGGCTAACTACCGTTTAGCCCACAATCTATTTATTTAAATACTGGACGCAACCCCGAGGTTTCCACCGTGCCTGATATGAAGCTATTTGCTGGTAACGCTACACCTGTACTAGCCCAACGCATTGCTGATCGTCTATACATCTCTCTTGGTGACGCTACTGTTTCTCGTTTTTCTGATGGCGAAGTCGCTGTTCAAATCAACGAAAACGTACGTGGTAGTGATGTATTCATCATCCAATCTACCTGTGCACCAACCAACGACAACTTAATGGAACTTGTCGTTATGATTGATGCGATGCGCCGCGCTTCTGCTGGCCGTATTACAGCAGTTATCCCTTACTTTGGTTACGCTCGCCAAGACCGTCGTGTACGTTCTTCACGTGTGCCTATCACTGCAAAAGTTGTGGCTGACTTCCTTTCTAACGTTGGTGTTGACCGCGTTCTTACGATCGACCTACACGCTGAGCAAATCCAAGGCTTCTTCGATGTACCTGTAGATAACATCTTCGGTACACCGGTATTGCTTGAAGATATGCAAACTCGTGGTCTAGATAACCCAGTTGTGGTTTCTCCAGACCTAGGCGGTGTGGTACGTGCTCGCGCAACGGCTAAAGCACTTGGCGATATCGATATTGCTATCGTTGATAAGCGTCGTCCACGTGCAAACGTATCAGAAGTAATGAACCTAATCGGTGATGTTGAAGGTCGCGACTGTGTGATCGTTGATGACATGATCGACACTGGTGGTACGCTATGTAAAGCAGCAGAAGCTTTGAAAGAGCGCGGTGCTAAGCGTGTATTCGCTTACGCAACTCACGCTGTTTTCTCTGGCAACGCCGCTGAAAACATCAAGAACTCTGTTCTAGACCAAGTGATCGTCACTGACTCAATCACACTGTCTAAAGAGATGGAAGCAACAGGCAAAGTAACCACTCTAAGCCTATCTCGCATGCTTGCTGAAGCGATTCGTCGTATTAGCAACGAAGAGTCAATCTCTGCAATGTTTAACTAATCTTTTTTAAGATTAATACGAATTTGAAAACACCCCTTTAAGGGGTGTTTTTTTATGGCTATTCCCAAAACAAATAACGTTGATTCACCTGTTGGGATAATCAGCCACTTTTTGCGCAACGTATTGACACCTCGCCCCAGTTGGGATTTGTGTGCTATCATACTGCGCTTTTTGATATTCCAGAGAGATCCCAACCTTGACTCAACAGATCAAACTTCTTGTCGGACTGGCTAACCCTGGCCCTGAATACGCTAAGACTCGCCATAATGCGGGCGCTTGGGTAGTGGAAGAGTTAGCTCGCGTTCATAACGTCACGTTAAAGAATGAGCCAAAGTTCTTTGGTCTAACTGGACGCATCATGGTAAATGGTGAAGATCTTCGTCTTTTGATCCCCACCACTTTTATGAACTTGTCTGGTAAAGCCATTGCGCCACTAGCGAAGTTCTACCAAATTAAACCAGAAGAGATCATGGTCGCTCATGACGAGCTAGACTTACCTCCTGGTGTGGCTAAATTTAAAAAAGGCGGTGGTCACGGTGGTCATAATGGCCTGCGTGATACCATCAGCAAATTAGCCAACAATAAAGATTTTTATCGTCTACGGATCGGCATTGGCCATCCTGGACACAAAGATAAAGTGGCAGGTTATGTGTTAGGTAAAGCTCCCGCTAAAGAGCAAGAGCTCCTTGATGCAGCGGCAGACGAGTCTGTTCGTTGCCTCGACATCTTATTAAAAGATGGCCTAAGCAAAGCACAAAATCGCTTACACACGTTCAAAGCTGAATAAGGTTACAATCATGGGTTTTAAATGCGGCATCGTTGGTCTACCAAACGTTGGTAAATCAACTCTGTTCAATGCACTAACGAAAGCGGGTATCGAAGCAGCAAACTTCCCGTTCTGTACAATCGAGCCAAACACAGGTGTGGTACCAGTACCAGATCTACGTCTTGATGCGTTATCTAAAATTGTGAACCCACAGCGCGTACTGCCGACGACAATGGAATTCGTAGACATCGCAGGCCTAGTTGCGGGTGCATCAAAAGGTGAAGGCCTAGGAAACAAATTCCTAGCAAACATCCGTGAAACGGATGCGATTGGCCACGTTGTTCGTTGTTTTGAAAACGAAAACATTATCCACGTTGCAGGTAAAGTCTCTCCGATCGAAGATATCGAAGTGATCAACCTTGAGCTTGCTCTAGCTGACCTTGATTCTTGTGAGCGCGCGATTCAGCGTAACGCGAAGAAAGCAAAAGGCGGCGACAAAGACGCTAAGTTCGAAATCACTGTACTAGAAAAACTGCTACCAGTATTAACTGAAGGTGGTATGGCACGTACGGTTGAGCTTTCTAAAGAAGAGTTGTTGGCGGTTGATTACCTAAACTTCCTAACGCTAAAGCCAACCATGTACATTGCTAACGTGAATGAAGATGGTTTCGAAAACAACCCTTACCTAGACGCTGTATGCGAATACGCAGCTAAAGAGAACAACGTTGTTGTTGCTGTTTGTGCGGCGATTGAGTCAGAAATGGCTGAACTAGAAGACGAGGAGCGTGAAGAGTTCCTTGCTGATATGGGTATTGAAGAACCAGGTCTAAACCGCGTTATCCGCGCAGGTTACGAACTGCTTGAACTACACACTTACTTCACAGCTGGCGTAAAAGAAGTTCGTGCATGGACTATCCCTGTTGGCGCAACAGCACCAAAAGCAGCGGGTAAGATCCACACTGACTTCGAAAAAGGCTTTATCCGTGCTGAAGTCGTTGGTTACGACGACTTTATTCAATTCAACGGTGAAAGCGGCGCGAAAGACGCAGGTAAATGGCGTCTTGAAGGTAAAGAATACATCGTAAAAGATGGCGATGTGGTTCACTTCCGTTTTAACGTTTAATCATTTGCGCATTTTTTGCCCAAGTTATTGACTTTAAAAGCCAGCACGATTGCTGGCTTTTTTTATATCCCGATCAAAGCCGCCTATTAATTTCAATAGCTGCCGTCAATTTTTTACCAGTTTTAGATCATTAACGCGCCTCTTTGTTTAAAAAGGAACCGAACGATTCATTTATCCAAATTTCTTCGAAAAAACTGTTGACGGTTCTCGCTCAGATACGCATAATGCGCCCCGTTCCCAACGAGACAGCAACGAATCGAAAGGAGCGGAAAACATGGTAATGGCTACTTAGCTCAGCTGGTTAGAGCACATCACTCATAATGATGGGGTCACAGGTTCAAATCCCGTAGTAGCCACCATTCCTAATTGTTTTCGACTTTAAGTTTAAAGCAATCAGGAATAGAT
>NZ_AFWE01000101.1 GCF_000222585.1 Vibrio scophthalmi LMG 19158
AACGTTCATTCAGCGAGTTATCCCTTTTATTGGAGAGCTTGGCGGCTACAATATTGGAATGACCCCAATAAAGTAGACACTCAATATTGGAATTAGAGTGCTATGAAAGTAAAAACAGTCCGAAAACATTCAGACGATTTCAAGAAACAGGCCGTACAGCAATCTTTAGATTCTCCAGATACCGTAATATCAGTGGCGAAATCATTAGGTATTTCCCCTGGTTTACTGTCCAAATGGAGGACTGAAATGACCTCTCAAAAAAACACCTCACCCCCTCTTCCTAATACC
>NZ_AFWE01000100.1 GCF_000222585.1 Vibrio scophthalmi LMG 19158
TGTTTCCTAAATCAGGGAACTAAATCATTAACCTACGATCTGATCAGCTAAGTTTATTCAGATACTTAGAACAATGGCCAAGCCTCGCTACAAAACAACTAACTGGAAGCTGTATAACCAAGCTTTAATCAATCGTGGTTCGCTGACATTTTAGATTGATGAAGATGCAATCCAACACTGGAAACAGATCAAGCAAGGCAACCGTGGAAGGCCTCGGTTGTTTAGTGACTTAGCCATTACGACGGCTCTTATGGTCAAGCGAGTATTTTCAATGCCGCTGAGGGGGCTGCAAGGATTCATCAACTCTGTTTTCAAGCTAGCTCAGCTGCCGTTGTCATGCCCTCATTATTCGTGCATTAGCAAGCGAGCCAAAACGGTCAACGTCACGTTCAAGCCCAAAACTAAAGGAGCTATCCAGCATTTAGCCATTGATGCTACAGGGCTGAAGGTCTATGGTGAAGGCGAGTGGAAAGTTAAAAAGCATGGCACTGACGGGAAGCGCAGAGTCTGGCGCAAGTTACATTTAGCGGTCGATACAAACACGCATGAAATCCTTGCCGCTGAATTAAGTTTATCGAATGTAAGCGACGGAGAAGCACTTCCAAACTTACTCAAACAGATTCGCCGAAGAATCAATGAAGTA
>NZ_AFWE01000099.1 GCF_000222585.1 Vibrio scophthalmi LMG 19158
GATTCTGTCGCATGATGGGGAACTAAATTCCCCATTAAATACTCAAATTGGTGTTTTTAACATTAACATTAACATTAACATTAAGCATCTAATCGACTTCTCTGGCTACCAACATCCCTCTGACATCATTCTTCTAGCGGTTCGTTACTATGTGTCATATAAGCTTAGCTATCGCGATATCGAAGAGATTTTTGCTGAGCGAGGTAGCTATGTTGACCACTCCACTATTAACCGTTGGGTTATCAATTTCGCCCCAATGATTGAGTCCAAAGCGCGTCAAATTAAACGACAAGTCTCATCATCTTGGCGTATGGACGAAACCTACATCAAAATTAAAGGTGAGTGGTGGTATTACTACCGGGCCGTCGATAAATTTGGTGACGTTGTTGACTTTTACCTAAGCAAAGAGCGTGATGAAAAAGCAGCGCAAGCCTTTCTTCGTAAGGCTATTTGCACCAATAGTTTGCCAGATAAAGTGGTGATAGATAAGAGCGGAGCCAACGCTCTAGCTTTACACAATATGAACGTAAGTTTGTGGCTAAGTGTTGTTTTTATGCTGAGCTTAATCGAAGTTGTCGATGTAAAATACCTCAATAATATCGTCGAGCAAAGCCATCGGCCAATAAAGCAAAAGATGATTCAAGCACTAGGTTGGAAATCGGTAGATGGAGCGATAGCCACCATGTCTGGACAGGAAGTTTGGACCCAAATTAAGCGGGGGCAAGTAGGCGATTTAAGTTTACCCGTTTGGGAGCGCTTTTACGCGCTCGCTGCATAATTGTGTCTGGAGAACGGCACGCCAGCATCGAACTCAAACTTTGCGACAGAACCC
>NZ_AFWE01000098.1 GCF_000222585.1 Vibrio scophthalmi LMG 19158
CTCTAGCCGCTGCTATTTTTAATGGCCTTGGCGGTAATGTGAACACAGAGAAACACGATGGTTACTACCAACACGGCAATGATATAGTCACTTACTGTCTAGGCCATTTGTTAGCTCTTTACGATCCAGAAGATTACAATATCGAACACAAAAAATGGCTGCTTGACCAGCTACCTATGAGCATTCACTACCCGCCTAAGAACAAACCTATTAACAGCTCCGGAGCAAAAAAACAGTTAAAGGTGGTGCTCAGTCTGATTGAAAAAGCGACCTCAATTGTTCATGCCGGTGATCCCGATCCAGAAGGCTGCTTATTAGTTGATGAAGTTCTTACCTTTGCCAACAACAAAAAACCTGTGCAACGTGTACTCATTGCCGACTTAAACGAAAAGCCCGTTAAAGAAGCCTTAGCCAATTTACAACCCAATGAAAATTTCAGATTCTTAACCGCAAAAGCCTTAGCTCGCTCAATAGCGGATCAAGCTCATGGCTACAACTTCACACGCGCCTACACCCTTAAAGCACGTGAAAAGGGCTTTGATAAGGTTCTTAATATTGGCCGCGTGATCACTACGTTGATTGGCATGGTTAACGAACGAACGCTGGCGAACCAAAACCACACCAAGAGTTACTACTATGAACTGTTTGGTTCATTCATCATCGATAACCACACCATCAAAGGAAAGCTCATCCCAACGGATGCGTTTGATTTAGATGAAAAAGGCCGCATGATTTGTTCGTTGGAAGTCGCCGCAACAAAAGAAGTGGATACCGGCGCAAAAGCAACGATTGCCAAAATTGAGAGTAAAGAAGACTCCATTAATGCACCCATGCCTTTTAATTTATCGAAGCTACAAATCGAAGCGGCCAAACGCTGGGGATATAAACCAAAAGATGTTTTAGATGCGATGCAAAGCCTGTATGAAAAACATAAATTAGTCACCTATCCGCGAAGCGATAATCAATACCTATCTGATGCGCACCTAGAGAACGCTCAGAGCATTTTCAGTGCTATATCGACCAATGCTGCGTCATTGGGTGAATTTGTCGCTCAGGCTGCTCCTACGTCGATACACAAGGCGTTTAACGCAAGTAAAATAGAAGCGCACCACGCCATTGTTCCAACGGATAAAGCCGTCAATGGCATTACCCTCACAGATCGAGAACGAAACCTCTATGAATTGGTGAGTAAACGATTTATCGCCCTATTTTACCCTGCGTCACGACGAAACAAAGTTGCTCTCGATATTGAATGTACAGGACGAACTTATCGAGCAACACAAACGACTTTGCTATCTCAAGGTTGGGAAGTGATCTTTAAAGGGGAGTATTTAGATGAAAAAAATGAAAATGCTCTTGATCTCGCTAGCTTTAAAGAACAAACCGAAGGGCTGTGTGACCACCTCGATGTTGAAGAAAGAGAAACAAAACCACCGAAACTGTTTGATGATGCTAGCTTGCTAAAAGCAATGACCAATGCAGCCAAATTCATCAAAGATCCTGTGTTGCGAAAACAGCTTGAAGACAAAGACAAGAATACATCCAGCGAAAACGGTTCAATAGGCACAGAAGCAACGCGAAGCGGCCACATTGAAAAACTCGTGAGCCTGACGCACTTTGTGACCTATTCGGAAGAAAAGGGCTATAAAAATCCTGTCTACAAAACGACACAAGCAGGGCAAGAGTATTGCGCCATGCTGCCAGATGAAATCGTCATGCCTGATATTTCAGCAATTTGGGAAGGCAGCCTCAATAAAATTGCCAAAGGAGAAAAAACGATCGAGGCATTTTTAAGTGAAGTTAGCCAATACATTAGCGAGCAAGTCACACACGTAAAAACTCACGGCGTTCCTTTCACGCAAAAAGCCGGTCATATCTGCCCAACTTGTCAACTTGGTGCAATAACCAAGCGAAGCGGAAAGAACGGGGCTTTTTGGGCGTGTAATCGCTATCCAGATTGCAAAACGACTTTTCCTGATGATAACGGTAAGCCGAACTTCAACCCAAAGCCAAAAGCGACTCAAAGCTTTGCCGTCAGTACAGAAGAGTTCTGTAAGCAATGTGGTAATGGCCTAGTGCGTAGACCAGGCAAGAAACCCGATACTTTTTGGTGGAGCTGTAGTGGTTTTCCAACATGTACTGTTCGATTTTTTGATCAGAACGGCAAACCAGATAGAGATCGCGGTGAGCTATAAATAGAAAAACCCGATAACGTGAAAACGTTATCGGGCAATTTAATGGCTTATGAATTGATACATAAATCTGACGTAAGCGTCAGTTCATTCAAGTATTGATGAGCTTTACTGGCCTGTGTTGCAGCTTTAAAAATATAGCGTTTGTCATTTTTTAAAGCTTGTAACCAGTTCGCTATATAACTTTTGTGTTGAAACAGATCACCATCAAAACCAAAGTCAGCCAACAAGAACGCACTCCCCAACTCAGCGACTAACTCTTCGAAAGCGTAGTCTTTTGAGCCAAATGCCCCCTTCATATCTCGATCAAGACGCGACTTATGCCCTGTCCAATGCGTGAGTTCATGCAAGATAGTGGCATACATCCCTTCCGTCGAGTGAAACAGTTCTCTCGTTGGAATAACAACCTGATCAGTTGATGGACGATAGAACGCTTTTGCTCCCCCGTAGGTAAGATTAGCGCCCGTTCGGTTGATGAATGTTTCCATTTCATCGACCAAATTGATTTCGTTAAGAGGCTCTTTATTCTCTTCAAAATCCAATCCTTCAACCTGATCTAAATTAAAAACGAAATAAGTTTTTAACATAGGATAGGTTTCATCTTCACCACTGTTGGCTGCATCCTTTTTCTCCACCATTTTGTAGAAAAAGATAGCCGTCCCTTTTTCGCCTCTACGCACCTTACCGCCCATATCAACAACCTGTTTAAAGGTCATCCAATATTGAGAAGTAAAGCAACGTTCCGCCGCGCTCATCCACAGCAACATGATATTCATACCTTGATATGTTTTCATGGTTGAGCCATTGATAGGTAGACCTGATGCGCAAGTTCTATCCCAAGGACAAACCCAAGGTTTCACTCCTGCTTCTAGTGCTTCAATGATTTGATTAGTGATTAACTGGTGAAAGTCAGTTTTTGTATTGATGTTTGTAGTCATAATGCTACTCCTGAAATTAGAAATTTTTCAAATTTGCTAATTCACTGGCCTACGCCAGTAGAACTGGCATAGGCTGCGGAGTAGAACCGCTACAATATAAAATTAGTTAAAGACTTGCTGCTATGGTACGCCATAAAGAGCGACTGCAATTCATCTTTATTTAAAACCGTTTCATCAACACAAGTTAAAGAAATGAAGTGAGAACAGCTATTTAAGCCTAGCTTAAACAATTCACGCTGAACAAAATCTCTATGATGACCAGTCCAGTAATGACATAAATCCACATTAGTCTGTGGGATCAAAATAGTCACATCACGGCGATCTTGCTTATGTCGTGTTTTTGCTGAAACTGTCACTGCTTTAACTAAAACTGTATTGCTGATATTAATTTGTGTGCATGTAGTCATCGGATTACTCCTAAATTAGAAATTATTGAAAATTTGCTAATTCACTGGCCGATGCCAGTAGAACTGGCATAAGCTGCGGAGTAGATCCGCTACAAATAGAATTGGTGTATCAGTTAACGGATAATTGGGATTTTCAACCAATTAACCATTGCGTAATAAAAAGCAGCTTTATATGGGTGACAACGGTAAAATTGCATCACTTCTCGTTGACGTTCCCACCTTTGCATACTATCCCTTACGACTTCCAAATATTCATAAACATCTGAGCAAACTGATTCTAGGCGACGAATCGCACCACTTTGAAGCGAGTACTCATTTTTTAGTTCAGGAAAATTGTCTTCAACGTTGCAAACCCGTGACCATAGCTTTTGTACTATGAGTTCAGCTTTACCCTGATCCCAATGAGCGTAATTTTTTAAACGACCATCATAGAAAAAGATAGAAACAAGAGTATCTGTCTCAATTGAAGCAAGCTCACAACGTTGGTTATTTACTGATAGAGAAAATTGGTGTGTCATAGACAGCCCCTTTGATTAGCGTTGGTAAATATGCTAATTCTGCTGGCCTTTGCCAGAGAACTGGCAAGGACAAGCGGGTATCCGCTATGAAAAGATTGGTGAAAGAGTCTAAAGACTCACTACTTCAATAAGAAGAGTTTGGGTAACAATACCACCCAAACAATCGCTTATCAATCATCCTGTTCTTGTGGTTCAATCGTGACCACAAAATCTTCTGAGCACCAAGTACATGTAAATGAATGAACACCCACGATTTGGCCTTTTACGCCGCGTCTAGGCAACGTTCTTTCACAAACAGGACACTCAACATCTATCGTTAAATCTGCATTAATCTTATCGGTCATTGGCTTCTCACTTCTTGGTCGTCAATCACTGTAACACTGCAACCAAGTATTACTCCAAACCTCATCATTTTCCGCTTTACCAATGATACGTTATTTTCATGGCATCGAAGCCTACGATACTCTTTACTCGAACCATTCTGAATCAGCATTTCTAACAGCACTTGTCTTCTGGTGTTCATACAATCCCTTTACACTCACGAATGCAACACAGCTCATAATAACTGATTTAAAAAGAAAAACCCCAACATCATCACGATATTGGGGCAATTTAGTGAGGTTGAACTAATAAAAGCTAACCTATTGAATTAATTGTTTTTGTATTTGTGAAAAACACTCAGAATCCACCTCTAACGAAAATCCGCATCTATCACAATCTAATGACAACTCGTTACTTATCCCGATAGACGCATAACATTGCTGGCTAGATTTGCAATGAGGGCAAGGATGTAAACCTAACTTACTAAACCCTGCTGAGTTTAATAATTCAAATTCCAACACAAGCACATCATTTTGTAGATCACGTTTGCTCGCGATCCATGCTTGATTAACATCACACCACATGTACGTATTAGTATCATCTACTGATAGATACGCTTTCAGTGGTATGTGGTAATGCGTAGTGATCCTAGATGGTGAATTTTCTAGTATTTTTTGTACGTTAATGACTGCTTGATCTGACATAAAGATCCCCTTAATAAAACAAAAAAAAGAGAATCCCCAATGGGAATTCTCCCATTGGTATGAAACGCCAAAGCGTTAAAAATTAGTCGATAAATCGCCCGATTTTTGACCACTCAGGATGAAGCATAGCGTATGCCTCCAACTGAGAATGTAATTGAGCAAACCTTTCCATCTCATCACCATCTTCATGCTCATAAGCAATCATGGAATAATGGCTGAACACAACTAACATGATACAAATCCCTGCGGCTTCTGCCGATAGCGTCACCGTTTGGTAATTCATAACATTAACTAATGTTAGAGCTGAGCTTGATTTTGGATAGCAAAATTTTCCACCATTGCTGATAGTTGCAAACTCCCAATAAGCACTACGCTTATCTTGAACAAACTTGTCAGCAAAATGATAAATTGCCCGTTCAAAATAGATGTACTGTTTGGTTATCAATGGGAAAAAGTTAAAGCGTTCCTCAACCGGAACAATTGATGCAGTAATCATAGAGATCACCTTTGAATTGATGGATTGACAACAAGCGAAGCTATCAATCATAATCTTGGCTGCTGACCAATTGATTATGATCGGTAGCACACGCCAAGATTTACAACGTCTGATGCGTTGTGTAGCCATTATAACGAGTAAAAAAAAGCTAGTCTAATGACTAGCCTTTTTTTTATTCAATTCTGGATGAATACCCCACTCAAACGAAGTGCCACCCTTTGCGCAATGTTCATCAAGCCGGCGCTTTGCATTAATTTTATTGATTAATATGTGTTGCCTTTCTTCCGGCGTTCGTCGTGGTTTATTACTTTCAGTTATATGAGCCAATTCCATACGGAAATTTTCATTTTTACCCATCCAATACATATCATCCATAAAGTCCTTGAATGATGAATATACCGTGCTTTGAAAGTCCCTTTCTAACGCTTCCGATGATGAACCATCATCATAAAACCCTTCACCTGAGCTTACTACTGTGATTTTTTTCATCATGCCCCTAGCCGTTTAGCTAAATGTTGTTCAAGAGCTTCACGCATACGCCAGTATTCATCAAAGCTCAAAGGATCTGGTGTATCTAATACCGATTCGCGTATAAATTGCTTAGCGGGTTCTAATTTGATATTCAAGTATTGCTGAGTCACAAATAAGAGTTTGGAATAGCTCGGCTTATTTAGCACAAGTGGCTTTTTTCCTTTCACCCTAACCTCAAAGCGGTCGATAACATAATCATCCTCGCCAGCCTCAAGACAAACCCAATCGTCAAATTCCAAAGTAACACCCCATAGAAAAATTCACGCCTTAATCGTACCCATACGATTAAGGCAAAAATTTACACCGTTAAACATCATTACTCTTCGAGAGTAATCCCATATATTTATCGTTAAGTACGCTATAGCTATCACTAACCTTAACAAGCTCGCTCTGCGCTTTATTTCTTTGCTCTTTATGATCAACTAGCTCAGCCTCAAGTTTCGATACTGACACATTGGCAGATTGAGCACTTTGCTGTGCAGCATTAAGTTGGATCTCAAGCTCTCGATTAGCGATAGTCAGTGATTCCATCGCTGCTTTAAGCGACTCTTTATCCTCAAGCTCAGCTCGCAACTGGCCGATGGTTTCAGATTTAGAGGAAGATTGGGCAGTCATTTCATTTAGGCTGTTCGATAATTTGTCGATATCAGCGCGTAACTGCTCTTGGATTGACGTATGAGAGAGTTTCAGTTCTTCTACATTGCCATTATGCACATTGCTTAGTTCCGCGATACGTTGAGTATGTTCAGATTTCAACTCTATTAACGCTTGCTGATGCTGGTCTTTCAGCTCTTCGATGATAGCTTGGTGACTGGCGACCAGTTCGGCTAATTTCCCCTCGAGTTCAGCATAAGAACGATCAGCCGCTTTTAAATCATCCTCTTTTTCAGCTTGAACTCGTGACACTGTAGCTTCAAGGTTAGTCACTTCTTGAGTCTTAGTAGCCAGCTCACGCTCCAACTGAACATTTTTAGTAGTCGCTTCGGCCAACTTCACATCAAGTATGTCATTAACTTGTAAAAGCTCCGCTGCACTCTCTTGAGCTTCTTCAAGTTCAATCCGATTCACTTCCATTTCATCATCACGTAAAGCATTAAGCGAAAGCATTCGAGTGTTGATCTCCTGATGCAATGCTTTAACCAGTACATCACTCATAGACGTTTTTTTAAGCTCGTCAGATTCGATTTTATATTGTTCCTCGCGCCACTCTTTTACATAAGGAGTCACAGCGGTATGTGAAAAATCGGTATCTTTGGCCACAAGACGACCAGTGATCTTCTTCAACTCAACACCGCCAGTTTGGTACAAGGTTTCACAAGCCTTAACGACTTGTTTTTTGATATCTGATGTAGTGGTCATGTTTACGCCTTGATTGAATTTACAGATTACAAAAATTGTAAAACACTTTACGTAAAGTGTAAATGTAAATAACTAACCATATATCACACCAATCGAAGATTTGTGACATATGGTTGGAAAACCGATCATTTTGGAGGTTACGGTGCAAGATCGAGCTGAAATGAAAACGCATCACAAGCGCTTAACATTTAGCAAAAAACTGTAATTAACTTTCAGAGAGGATTTAGGCGTTTTTGGTGAAGGAAAGGGCGACTTTTGCGGTTTAACAGCAAGCAAGGTGTCGAAATATGCAAAAGTCACCCTAATTTTGTCAACTTAACATAATAGGCAAACTACGACCCACGATTGCGCTGACAGCATTAAAAAATCAAACACAAGATGAGGATTTAATCATTGCAACAAAGCCCATCGAGCTGCCACGAAGAGTCACTCCTTATGAATTGATGGCGACGTAACTTCTTGCGTAATGTTGGGGCATACTCAATAAACCAACGATAAATGGTCGAACGATTAACCGAAATCCCTCGCTCTGCCAGCATGTCGCTAAGGTTGGCGTAGCTCATTGGGGTCGAACCATACCAGCGCAGGCACCAAAGGATGATTTCAGGAGCAAAGTTTTTCCATTTGAATTCGGGGTTGGTCATTGAGTCGCTGGATGAAATGAGGAAAGAAACTATTCTGAGCCCTGGCTGAATTTTTTGCAACAAAGCCATTGCGTCTGGAGATAAAGACGCCTACATCTAACAAAAACTTTGCGACAGAGCCAACTAAAAAAGCATGACCCTATGCCACTTAGATATGTCTTAAACGCAAAAAAACGCCCAAGTCGTTGGGCGTTTTCGAACAATTAAGTCAGTTAGTAATTGGACATCAGTGGCCCTGGCCCTGGCCCTAGGTCTGGCGGTGGCTGAATTTGGCCTCCTTCACCCGGACCTAGATCTGGTGGCGGCTCAATCCCCCCTTCATTGTCCCCATTACCTCCATCAGGTAGAGCCTCGTCAGCTACCCAATATCCCTCTTCGTCCTTCACAATCCGCAACGTTTTTAGTCTATTTTCATCTGTCAGGAAATATTCATTATCGATTTTGGTTACGTAGTAGTAATAGTATCCAACTCTAACCACACGCGCGGGACGGCCAACCCAACCAAAGCCACCCAAATAATTCCTCAATGTAGCTCTATGCACGCCGCTAGAATGTTCAACAATATCAATAATTTCCTTATAGACTCGGAATGATTCGATCGGCTTGGCCGGTATTCTTCCCGGTGGTAGCATTTCATCAAATACACCCGGTATATATACTTTAAGTTTTGCTACATCAATCCCTTGAGTTAGCAAGGCTTCTACCTGTTCACGAGCATTCAAGTAGGCGTGTGATAGCCGGTTTTTACGCGCAAGTTGTCCATACTCTTTAGACCACAGTGAATTCAGTGGGCCTGTAAACTGTACATTTGTCATCAACTGATGAAAGTTGGCAAAATCATCTACATCTTTGAGGATGACAGTGCCTACCTCATCAACTTGGAAGTAATCCCTTAGCGAACCTTGTCCTGGACCAAACGCATCATGATTTAAATATCGCTTAGGCACAAAATAAGTCGCGGGGAAATTAGCTTCTATGTCAGGGAATGGGTTGGACTCATCAGCTCCATGGTGGATAAGTTCCATCCCTTTTCCACGACCAAGACGATTGTTAACTTTGTCTTTTAAACTGTTAACACGCTCTGATATCGCCCCCAAGTGCATGTTGTGAACCTTATTGTATAAGTCTTCATTATCATAAAGCTCTTTCAAATTGGGACTTAATTTATCAGGGTTTTCGATGGTGGCTTTCCATTTCGCGTGAGGCAAAGGAACTTTGACCAAATCAGACACACCATAATCTGAAATATGAGCCATAACACTGAACAAATCGTAGTCGGCTGTCATTGGTTTATGACTAGTGTAGTCCCCCATCACCATTAGCGGTGCTGGAATGCTAGATCCATCCTTAACGTGAATCATCCAAAGGCCGTCATGCTCTTGGTAATAAAAGTCGACACCATTTGACGTCCCTTTTAACATCCCACTATCTAGATCTTCGATAAGCTCAGGTATAAGCGGGTTATCACCACTCTGCAACTCTTTAAGGCGCTTGTCATCAATTGATAGAGGCACTGGTAGCGCCGCTTTACTTTGGATGGCATTGTCAGAGTAGTGGTTATACTTAACGACGTCGCGTTGAGCAGAAGCTTTCGCATATTTCTGATTTACCGGAATAAAGCCAGCGTGAGGTCCCCAATCAGAACTTTTCGATTTAATAAGTAAGCTCTTGCTGCTATACAGTCCTGACTCTAATAAGCTGCGGTTATTAGGATCGACAAAACGCACACCGATAACAGCGTTCTCAGCATCAGCGACACTTGCAAAAGCCTCACGGTCTTTAGTTGGGATACCAACTATCGCATCAGGATCAAAGTCAGGTCGGTCACTAGATGAAATTCTAAAATCTCTAGATTGGTAGACCTTTGGAGCATAAGGGTCCGTGTTGTCAATTTTTACACCTTTTACACGTTGCTTAATTTTCAAAGATGCTGATTTCGCCCCTTTTACAATGTCGCCAACAGGAATAAGATTCATTTCGTCAAATATGGTCTTTGGAATATTCAACCATGCTTTTCGAGCCTCAATTTTTGCTGCTTTAACATCAATATCAAACGCCTGACCTGCAACACGTTTGTTGCTTCCAATAGTTACCTTATTAAAACGACTCGAAACTTTAAACTTGCGTGGAATCGCATTCGAGACAACCTTGCCCGTTAATTTCGCAGAATTAAATACAGCTTCCCCAATAGGGAGGAAGAAAGCTACATCTGACAATAGCCCCAACGAGGCCATACCGTAATTACCCTTTTCAAAGTCTTCTACGGTAGCCCATACAGGTACAATTGCCTGCAATACTCCCTTTATATAATCCGAATCTGTTGTTACTGTTTTTAGCTGATCGCGATTATCAATAAGATGCTTCGTAATCAAACTTGCCATGAGATCTGCGTCTCCGACGTTATTGGAACCTGTCTGCGTATATATTGACTTACAGTAGTTGTATGCATAATACATTGACTCGAAGTCTTCCCATGCACACTGTTTTGCAACATTTGGTTCCATCTCCACAAATAAAGGAGACTCGTCCTTTATATCGTGGTAATCCAAATTGGCATATCTAAACGAGATCTTATCCGTATCAAACAATCCAGGAATCGAATTCGGTAAAAGTACAGTGTAACCAAGACTAGTGCTTGTTAACACATATTGGTTTATATCCGGCTTACTTACTAATGTGCTTTGGCCCATTGAACTAGAGTCCTGCCTGACCTTATAGAGTTTCACGCCATGATGCAACCTAGCATCGCCTCGAGATGCTATCTGTGTTGTGTATGTTTTTTTTCCCGTCAATTTAGCTTTAGCGTCGATCATTGCACCTAAGAATCGCCCAAGCTTCTGAGACAAGACTTCGTGATTACGATGCCATTCCCACTGCACCGTGTTGGTTAGTGCGCCAAGTTCGTTTTTATCCTTATTTATCAGCCAAGATTGTACTTTATACCCATGGAGATGCAAAAGGTCGAGTCGTCCATGTTTTAGGTAAGGCTTCCAAAGCTCTTCTACCTCTTCAGGCGTAGCACCATAAGTGTACAAACGTCCTTTCGCGTAAAGCTCATCAGTAAGCGGGTAATTAAAAATATGTTGACCCGCTTCTGAATCGTAATCTACTGCAACTAGCGCAGATTTAAGATCCTCATTGGCACTATGCCAAGATATTAACGAATCATAGACCGCTTGTTTTTTCATATCCTCACTCATTGATGACGAGAATCTCATCCTAAGATTTGAGTTGGTGAAAGTGTTGTAAACAAGGTCAATAAATGCCTTTTTTGCATCCAACTGTGTTAAACCTTGAGACTCCAATTCATCAAATAAGGCAGGTTCTAACCCACTACCTATAAAGGCTTCCAACGCATTTTCTGTCAGTTGTAAAGAGAGTCGATGTAACAAACTAGACTTGATATTGTTTGGGGAACCGTAAGCAAAGGTCGTATCGATTCCCACCGCATCAAGCGAAGCTTTAACACTCAATATTTCCCAATCTTCTAAGTCATCGACTTCCTTTTGATAAACTGTGCTGGCGATTTGAACGAAATTTTTGCCAAGAAAGCCTCCTTCTGACTTCAAATAGTTTATCGTGCCAGCCTCAACGTCGATGCTTACATCTGAGTTATTACTAGAAAAGACTTCTCGCGCTAAATCAATGCCGTCTAAATCTGGATAGTTCATCGCCAATTGCATATGCATGTAAGCATCTGAAGGATGTATATTAATTGGACTATCCAAACTTTCGTTTTGAGGGACAAAATCTGGAGGAGGTAGCGCCACGAGTGATAGTGGCTTCAAGGAAAAGTTACTTTCCCAGAACATTGGTAAATTACCGCTGAACGGGCCTTCTATTATTTTTTTTCCTTGCCCTACTAGGGAGTAGTAATCAGAAATAGCAATTGACCAACCAGCAGGAATCGAAGCAGAAATGGGCTCATAAGGGTTTACGTTGAATTCATCTCCCATTGTTGCATCAAGCGCATGAGAGACATACATTCCATATTCTTCTAGCGTTCTGATAGATACTTTTTTCCCTTCTAGATCTTTCTTTGCATAAATTAATGGGAACCCAATATCCAAAGCTGCTTCTGACATTTCGTCATAGCTTTTTTCAATCTTATTCCATTCAGCGATAAGTGCGCTAGAAAGCTGCGCGTCATCCTCAATCAGTTGCATGCTTGATGAGATGGCCGAGGAATATTGAAAAGCAAGCGTTGCCTGAATATTCTGCTCACTACCGTATTCAAAATAAGAGTCTTGTTCTAACTCAGCGAGAATCGTCTTCCTCAGCAGTGTGGCAAGTAAGGTCTTATCAACTTCTGAAGATATCAATCGGTGTACTTCTGCTGGCTCAATTAGGCTTCTGACTAGAAATTCTTCAATTCTATCGTTTGTTTTTTCTTCAAGAAAATTACGAGACAATCCATTTTTGAATGCACCTTTAACGCCCGTCTTTCCAGACATTACTTCTTTAAAGAAAACAGCATAGTTTTCAACATTACTTGTGTTCCTGAGTCGTTCATCACCATCACCTACTGTTAATGGCAACATATCTACCAACTCTGAACTAGCATCTTCCTTCAAACTCATTATGAAAGGAACGCTCAGAATGTCAGTAAGCGTTGTTAAGCTTGATATCGGTCCTGCCTTTACAGGTTGCTCTTCATATATAGCGATACCTGACTGAAAATCGCTAGATTTGTTCTTAAGCTCACTTCGAACCAATCCAGAGAAGCCCACATTGGTCACAATACATGTCGCGCTTGGGTCCTGATCACCATGGATCATCGCTTCACGTGTCAAACTTAGACGTCCATTTTGCTCTTTTAGTACACCGAAGAATACCTCATGCGCGATATAGGGGTTTTCGGTGTCCTTGTTGAAACGTAATATTTCTACGTTAACAATTGACCCATCTAATAATTTATACCCAGATTTAACAGCAGCATCTAAAGAAATTTGGCATCCATAATTATTCGCATCTGAATTATATATATTCTCTGCCAGATAATTAATTTCGACAGAAGCAAGTACAGCACTAGGTAACGATGATACCGAAACCAACATAGCTAAAGATAAGGCGCTACGCTTAAATGATTTTTCTTTTTTCATATTAAAAGCCAAGAGAACACTCTTCAATTAAAATAAAGTATTTTGTTAGATACATGTTAAAAGCAAATTAACATAAAACATCAGCTATGTTATTTACCGAGAGCACGTAATTTACCATCGTGATGTAACATAAATAACCGGAATATGAAAGGGCTTTGATGTGATGGACGCACCTCCTTTTTAGCGTCGTTGTACTAAACTAATGGTGTAGTCATTCATTGAGAACAGGAGTAACAAGCATATCTATTAAAGTGTTGGTATCGATCTATACCGAATCAACTTAAAGACGCAGTCTTGATAATCTGAAAATTATCATTAATTCGAAATGCCAAAGAGCCTGCAACTTCTGGAAGAGCTACAGCAAAAAATTGGTCTATTGCCGCCTGAAGGTACTTTGGAGCGAAGCGACTTTTTTTTATGGGATCGATCAAGTAAGCCGTGGGTGAATGAGACTGACGCGCTAACGCTTGTCGGCTTCACACAGGCTCTACATGCAAGCATGAACTGGTCTAATGGAACCGGACACTTTACTGAGAGAAAATAACATTAATCAGTGAGGTGTTTTATGACCCAAAAACGTGCATACAAGCGTTACCCAAAAGAGTTTAAAGAAGAAGCGGTTGCTTTAATTCGGGAGCAAGGATATACCCTCGCTCAAGCGGCTGAGTCTGTTGGAGTGTCTGCTGCACTACTCGGTAAGTGGAAAGCAAAGCTTGAAGCTCAGCTTGATGCTGAGGAGCTTTCAGACGAGGAATATGAAGAATTGAAGCAATTACGTAGAGAAGTAAAGCAGCTCCGCATGGAGAAGGAGATACTAAAAAAGGCGTCAGCCTTCTTTGCGAGAGAAATGAAGTAAAGTTCAACTTCATTAAGTCTGAAGCCAGCTTCTACCCTGTATCAGTGCTATGCAGAGTGATGAAGGTTAGTCGCTCTGCTTACTACGATTGGTTACAGCGACCAGCTAAGCTCATCTCTGAGGAGACTTTGAGGTTATACCGTCGCATAAAGGCTCTTTTCAAGGAGAGCCGCGGTAGTCTTGGCAATCGAGCAATGGTAAAACAATTACGCAAGGAAGGCTTTCGAATTGGAAGATATCGCGTTCGTTCTGTGATGTCGTCTTTGGGATTAAAAGCGAAGCAGCGTCAAGCCTATAAGGTGACAACCAAACGTAAACATAGCGATGCTGTGGCGGATAACCTACTTAATCAGAATTTTAACCCTGTCGCACCAAACCAGATATGGGCTGGCGATGTGACCTATTTAAAGACAGATGAAGGTTGGATGTATCTTGCCATTGTAATGGACCTGTATTCACGACGTATCATTGGATGGCACTTAGATAAAAGAATGACAACAGACTTGATCAGCAAGGCTTTAATGAAGGCGTATAACCTTA
>NZ_AFWE01000097.1 GCF_000222585.1 Vibrio scophthalmi LMG 19158
TTCGAGAACCTCGCTACATGCGAGGTTTTTTTTGAATCTAGCATTTGCTGGAATCAAAATTTAGGGGTGTAGCTCCAATTGGCAGAGCAGCGGATTCCAAATCCGCGTGTTGGGAGTTCGAATCTCTCCACCCCTGCCATATACTAAGCCTCAGCAGAAATGCTGGGGCTTTTTTACATCTGGATTTTGGAGTTTGTCGCTACTTGGCTGAGCCGCGGATCCCGCTAATTACAAAACTGCGCGTGTTGAGGGTTCGAATCTCTCCACCCCTGCCATATATTAAGCCTCAGAAGAAATGCAGAGGCTTTTTTACATCTGTACTTTGTTAATTTTTGTCAATTGGCAGAGCAGCGGATTCCCCTGATACAAAATAGCGCGTGTTGGGAGTTCGAATCTCTCCACAGCTGCTATATATTATACC
>NZ_AFWE01000096.1 GCF_000222585.1 Vibrio scophthalmi LMG 19158
ACTCTTGGCGCGTCTCTTGGTCGAACTCAAAAAAGCGCGGGTCAACCCAAGGGGCGGATACAATATCCCAATGCGATTTACTGGTGCGATACATGAGTTCGCACACGGCAAAGCCTTTCCCCAAACCATCCAGTAAATCCATCTTCATCATTTTGATAAAAGGACGGTTCATGAGTTTGCGCACTTCTTCGGCCAGCATGAGGCTCTTTTCATCTTCGCCGCCAGGCGTCACCGTCATAGGTAGGTTAGCCGCTTTGAGTTTGCGAGTACGCAGCACGGATGAATAGTGCGTGTCGCGCTCTTCAATCTCTTCGGCTAAGACCATGAACGGCTCAATGTAAAAGCTCTCTGCTTCACGCAAGGCGCGAGCGCAGCGCTCTGGCGTGATGTTGCTTGCGATGGAGTAACCAGGCGTTGGCGTTCGCACCGAATAGACTGACGCTTCGGTTTGACGTGTGGTGAGCAACGTTTTCTCTGGCGCAAACGGCTCACCTGTTCTTGGGTCAATAATCTTGTTCACAGTAATCCTCCTCGGTTACGCAGACCGAGCGTGCATTTCACCGAGCGGCGAGGCTCAGCGTTGCTTTGTTGTTTAATCGAGTGCGAGCCATAGACCGCTTTGTTGTTCTCAAGGCTGGCAAGGTAGGCAAACCAAATCGCAATGGCCGAGTCGCCATGGCGCTTTTTCTTCTCGCCTTTGACCTTGCGCTCACGGTCAATCTTTGGTGTGCCGTTGATGGTCTTAATCGCCGTGATATCGCATATCACATCCTCATCCGCGGGGATGGTGAGTTGTTGATCTTCAAACGCAGCTTTGAATTTAGGCATGTGCTCGCGGTAGTAGCTCTCAGAGAGCATGATGATTTCCGCCAGACTGCCGTACTCTTCTTGAGCCTGCTCAGCCACATAGTTACCGTTACCGCCGCCATCGAGCTTTAAGGCGCACAGCATCGGCAGGCGATCACAAATAAACTTGATGGCTTGCTCTTGCTGCTTGTGCGGCACGTTGTGCAGCTCGACCAAGAAAGGCACATGCCTGGTTGAATCTTGGTTAATGGTCATCGGTGCAAAGACCGATAAGTGGCCGCTGCGCGCAAAGTCTTCCCCAAACGCGTGAGGGCGTGGTGGTAGCCTATCGAGTAACGGCTCCACCATTTCCTCAAGCCACGCTTTCATCTCAATACGGCGCAGTGGTTCTTTGGTGTTGTTAAAAGC
>NZ_AFWE01000095.1 GCF_000222585.1 Vibrio scophthalmi LMG 19158
TTGGTTTACCTTGTTGTTTGATTGTTTTAGCGGGTTTCCCCTCTCGACAGGAATGATATTACCGAGATGTAGGTCACATGTAGAGGAAAGGCAGGCTTTCCATTCTGGAAACTTATGTGACTTGGATCGTGCTTATGCATGCTGTGAATGGTTGGGTCGGGTTGTAGGCCCTTTTTGGCGGGGAAGGGAAAGTAATTGATCTTTGTTTCTTAGCTGTTATAGCGAAGAAAATAAAACTGGCTAATTTGAATAAGTCAGAGTTGCTGTATTTTTCGAACAGGTGAGAGAGCAACAAATCGAGTTCATTGACACCGGTTATCTACGTAAATGACGACTCTTTGGATTGGACGATGTGTTCAGTTGCTTATCGCGCTGCTTAACTGGCTATCTATCGAAGCCGATCGAATGATAACAAACCGCAATTAGAAAGAAGGATCTTGTGCTCGACGATTTGGGATATTTATACAGTATCTGCAACGCAACCAAAGGTTCGGTGTACAGATTCACTTGTTCTAGATGGGATGGTGGTGATGTAACGCATATCAAACCTCTCATACCATCATGGGCGTTGCATTATAAACAACAATACAATGGTTTGTGGAAGTGAGTCAGTTAGGTTGAAGAGTCGTGAAAGCGCATGACGGTTTAGTGTTGGATGAGATAATAGATGGAGGTATTGGAGTAAAAACGCAGGGGCTAATCAGGAAATTAACAGCGCGGAATTTAATTGGGACACTTCTAGCGTGAAAGCGAGCTCGTCCATGAGCGCTGCGAATTACTTAACGGTTTGAGTCGCTTTAAGCATTTGCTCAGCGCTCATACCTGCACCGATATGACCATTTGCG
>NZ_AFWE01000094.1 GCF_000222585.1 Vibrio scophthalmi LMG 19158
CAATTTTGGCGGAAGAGCCGGTTGAAGTGACTAACGTCCCTCACTTACGTGACATTGATACCACGATGGAACTGCTAAAGCGCCTTGGTGCTAAGGTAGAACGCAATGGTTCTGTGCACGTTGATCCAAGCTGCATCGATGAATATTGTGCGCCTTATGATCTAGTAAAGACTATGCGTGCCTCTATCTGGGCGCTGGGTCCACTAGTGGCGCGTTTTGGCCAAGGCCAAGTGTCATTACCTGGTGGTTGCGCTATCGGTGCGCGTCCAGTCGATCTACACATTCATGGTCTAGAGCAATTAGGCGCGACGATTGTGTTGGAAGATGGTTACGTAAAAGCGTCTGTTGATGGCCGCCTTAAAGGTGCCCATATCGTAATGGATAAAGTCAGTGTTGGTGCCACGATCACTATCATGTGTGCTGCAACGCTTGCGGAAGGCAAAACAGTATTAGATAACGCTGCGCGTGAACCTGAGATCGTTGATACGGCTGAGTTCTTAAACGCTTTGGGAGCTAAAATTACCGGTGCAGGTACTGATACCATTACTATCGAAGGCGTTGAACGTCTTGGTGGTGGTAAACACGCTGTTGTTGCAGACCGTATTGAAACAGGTACATTTTTAGTTGCTGCTGCGGTTTCTGGCGGTAAAGTGGTATGTCGTAATACTCGTGCACATCTACTAGAAGCGGTGCTAGCTAAGCTTGAAGAAGCGGGCGCACAAGTTGAAACTGGCGAAGACTGGATCTCGCTAGATATGACTGGCCGTGAGCTTAAAGCGGTGACTATCCGTACAGCACCACACCCTGGCTTCCCAACCGATATGCAAGCTCAGTTTACGCTACTTAACCTTATGGCTAAGGGCGGCGGCGTGATCACTGAAACGATTTTTGAAAACCGTTTCATGCACGTGCCAGAACTGATGCGTATGGGCGCTAAAGCAGAAATCGAAGGCAACACAGTGATCTGTGGTGATGTTGAGTCTCTGAGCGGTGCTCAAGTGATGGCAACTGACCTACGCGCTTCTGCAAGTCTTGTTATCGCGGGTTGTATCGCACAAGGCGAAACCATTGTTGACCGTATTTATCACATCGATCGTGGCTACGATAAGATTGAAGATAAATTGTCTGCGTTGGGCGCAAACATCGAACGTTTTCGTGACGCTAATTAATTAAGCTTACTGTGTAACAATACAGTTTAGCGAACAAATGTAAGCCGAAACCCATGTTTCGGCTTTTTTATGGCCAAAAGATACGTTAGATTATGGCCATAATTTTTCCCTCTTGTTCTTGGAGAACATTAATGATTGCACTGTTCCGTGTTTTTGCTGTCGCGATATTTGCGATTGTCATGTTTGTCTTTGGTTGCGGCTACTGTTTGCTGAGCCCACGTAACCCAAAACACGTGTTCACCTTTGGTCGCCTGTTCGGCAAGATGGCTCGCGTATTTGGCATTAAGTTAGAGCTAAGAATGCCTGAAGATGCGTACACACGTGGTCAGCATGTTTATATTGCTAACCATCAGAATAACTGGGATCTCTTTACTGTGGCCGCAGCGGTAACGCCTAAAGTTGTTACTGTTGGTAAAAAGAGTTTAGCGTTCTTACCGTTGTTTGGTCAGTTGTACTGGCTGACAGGCAATATTTTGATTGATCGTGGGAATCGTAGTAAAGCGATGGGTACCATTGATCAGGTGATTGATAAAATGAAAAACAGTGATGTGTCTATTTGGATGTTCCCAGAAGGCACACGCTCACGTGGCCGTGGTTTATTGCCATTTAAAACCGGTGCTTTCCATACGGCTATTGGTGCTGGGGTTGATGTGGTGCCTATCGTATGTAGCTCAACAGAAGGAGTAAAGCTAAACCGTTGGAACAATGGTCATGTTATCGTTGAAATGCTACCTCCAGTGAGCACACAAGGCTGTAAGAAAGAGCAAGTGCGTGAAGTGGCGAATGTATGCCGTGAGCAAATGGAACAAAAGCTGGCCGAGCTGAATGAAGAAGTAAAGGTTCTAAATCAAAGCAAATAACCTTTGCTTGATGATAGTGACAAAATGAGTTGAGAAAGCGTGCGCTTAGTCGCACGCTTTTTTTATATCTATAGCAGCACGCTGAAATCGTTCTCTTTTTTTGTTTTATTGGCCTGAAGTCAATGGAGAGTAACAAGATGAAGCAAAAGTTATTTTTCTTAGCGATGGGCTTATTCCTATTTGGTTGTTCCAAGCCCAACGTTAAGGTTGTGATCAGTGCAGAGCGTTTTGCGCCTATCGAAAAGCGAGTGGAAAGCGGTAAAGGAAATAATATCCACTCTTTGATTGCGTGGCAGCACGGAGATAAGGTGTTTGAGCTGCATAGGCAGGGCAGTGGCCGCATTGGCTCACAAAGTCGGCCTAGTGTGCCTGTAGGGCCCTCTGAACTGCATAATCTCCATTCGGTGACGAAGTCCTTTGTTGCCACATTAATCTTCATCGCGGTTGATGAAGGCAAGCTCGCCAGTTTGGATGTGCCGGTGTTCAGTTTATTTCCCGAGTATCAAGCGAACGATAGAGCGGAGAAGATGCAAATTAGCGTGCGGGATATGTTAAATATGTCGACAGGTTATGCCTTGGATGAACTTGCCGCTTCGTATAGTTCAGGCAATGCATTTACGCGTCATTATATGGCTAAAGATTTGTTAGCTCAGTTCCTCTCCACCGATCTCGCTTTTAAGCCAGGGACTCGTTTTGCTTATAGTGGTCTTTCAACGGTCGGTTTGTCCAAGGTGATTGAGCGGGTATATGGTCAACCCTTTGCTGTGGTCATGAAAGAGAAGCTATTTTCCCCGTTAGCGATAGAAAATTATCGTTGGTCGAATCAGCATGGCAGCAATGAGCCTGGCGCAGACTGGGGTTTAATGCTTACGCCGGAGGATATGGGAAAGTTTGGCTTGATGTGGCTTAATCAAGGGCATTTTGCAGGGCAACAAATTGTCGCTAAGCATTGGTTTGAGCAACTAAAGCATAGTCAGTTTCATGGTTATAACATGGGTTATGGTTTGCATTTTTGGCAGGTTCCAACTGTAAATGGGGCAGTATCGGCGGTAGGTATCGGTGAGCAGTACATTATGATGCTACCAGGAAAACAAGCGGTGATTGTCGCGACGGGGGCAAACTACGATATGCCGAGCATGCCAACACTCACGACCATTAAACAATTGGCCAGTTTACTGTAGTGAGTCATCTATGCATGACGAGCGATAAGCAGGGAAGGGTAAATGACAGGCAAAAAAAAGCCTCATCAGATGATGAGGCTTTCTCGAATGTGGCTCCCCCTGCAAGACTTGAACTTGCGACATACGGATTAACAGTCCGCCGTTCTACCGACTGAACTAAGGGGGAAAAGATGGTGCCGACTACCGGAGTCGAACTGGTGACCTACTGATTACAAGTCAGTTGCTCTACCTACTGAGCTAAGTCGGCACGTTTTTCATCAACAAGCTTTGCTTGTCAATTGAAAGTGGCTCCCCCTGCAAGACTTGAACTTGCGACATACGGATTAACAGTCCGCCGTTCTACCGACTGAACTAAGGGGGAATTATCTTTTCAAAGTAAAGAATGGTGCCGACTACCGGAGTCGAACTGGTGACCTACTGATTACAAGTCAGTTGCTCTACCTACTGAGCTAAGTCGGCGCACTATTTCTTTATTTTTCA